>NZ_QVTC01000070.1 GCF_003429085.1 Bacillus sp. V59.32b
TCGAGGAGTCTCGCAGATTCCCTTCCCAAAAACAACATTATCGTTTAACAGAGCCTAAATAAAAAGGAAGCCCATCTTTGATGCGCTCCCTTTTTGTTTTATTTACCTTCTTGCTGTTGGTATTTTACGAGCAATGCTTGCCTCACTTTTTCCGGTACCAGTTCAGATATATCGCCGCCGTATTTGGCAACTTCCTTAACGATGCTTGAGCTTAAGAAAGAATATTGATTGTTGGTCATGATGAAAAAGGTTTCCACCTTTTCGTTCAGTAATCTGTTCATGGATGTGATTTGCATTTCATATTCAAAATCCGATACCGCACGAAGTCCGCGAATGATCGCGTCCGCATTAATACGGTTGGCATAGTCCGCAAGCAACCCTTGAAAAGAATCTATTTTCACATTGGGAATATGGGCCGTCACGTCTTTGATCAACGCTAAACGCTCTTCTACCGTAAATAACGAATTTTTGGACGAATTGTTTAAAACGGTTACATATACTTCATCGAAAACCTTTGCACCTCTTTGGATAATATCCAGGTGACCATAGGTAACCGGGTCAAAACTGCCCGGGCATACGGCGATCTTAGACATATTAAACCCCCTCTATTCAAAATCCAGCTGATCCCATTGATAAATTGATATGGCGATCGTCCCGTACACTTCATTTCGTACCTTCTTGAAATCTGCCACTTTATCTGGAAGAACATCTTCGCTGCCATGTTCACAAACGATATACCCCTGTAAGTCAAGCAGCCTTGCGTTATGTATTTGTTCCAGCAAAGAAACAAGCCTCTGTTTTTTATATGGTGGATCTAGCATGATTAACCGGAAGGTAAGCTCTCTTTTTATGATCGCCTTTAGCGCTCGTTCGGAGTCATTTCTATATACCTCGGCTTGTTCCGTGAATCCACACGCTTCCAGGTTCGCTTTCACAGTTTGGATCGCCTGGTGCTCCCTGTCTACAAAAATAGCGTTTTCGACGCCGCGGCTCAGCGCTTCGATTCCAAGTCCTCCGCTCCCCGCGAAAAGGTCGAGCACGGCACCTCCGTCGAAGTAAGGCCCGATGATATTAAACACAGATTCCTTCACTTTATCAGTTGTCGGTCTAGTTCCTGTACCCGGGACTGATTTTAAAGGCCTTCCTTTGCATGAACCGGAAACGACCCGCATATTTCTCACCACATTTTTTGACAAATTTCTGTTACCCAATAATCCTACCATAATCCATATGGGCAGCCAACATTTTAAAAAACTTTTCGCACTGCAATCCTGATAACCGTCTAATGGAGCGTATATTCCTGTTACCCGGGCATAAACATGCTGCTACCCGGCAGTCCTTTTCTTTTTAGATAGCGCACAAAAAAGTAGCCGGTTTTTGAATAATAAGGATAATTTTGGCCATAATACTAGTAACAACATCACTATCGTAGGTGTTGTTGCCAACCGCGGAGAAGACTTACGTTTCCCCATAAGTTCTTCCTCCGGTTTCTCCTCTCCCTTTGCCTTCTAGCCTTATTTAAGGTACGTAGAAGGACCCTGCAGAATAATCTGCGGGGCTTTTTTTTGCTATCTATTTGCGTCTTGGAAATGATAAAGTAGGAGTATCTATTTGCAAAGAAGGAGAGATTTTTTTTGATTCAGCGTTTTATCGAATTAGGGGAAGGTTATACAGATATATATGAACTGATTGAAATCGGCAAGTCAAACCGCCATCGAGTTGCCCGCCTGCTTTCCCTTCATACAAAAATAAACGAAAGAGAGCTGGCATCTCCGGTAATTGTGCTTGAGCCAACCAGCCCTGGCGATTTTCAGCCTTTGTATATTTGCCGTGAGGGCATTCCTAATCCCCGGGTCACACCGAACAAGCGATTTGAACTTTTTGAGGAGCTGGCACGTGAACTGGATAAATCCATCATTGAATTGGATGTTAAGGCATCGGAGTCATTCAAGGAAAAACAGCTCTATTATCAATACCTAATCGGAATATTGCGGATGAACCGTTATTTGGCACCTTTAAAATAAAGACAAAAAAAGAGCCTGAACTTCAAAAGTCAGGCCCTTCCCTCTTAAATACCCATCTTATAATCATATTCCTTTGCTTTGTCAGGCTTGGAGTTTTCATACTCCATTTTAATAAAAGGCTTATAGGAAAGCTCCACCTTTTTAACGAAAGAATAGCTTCTTAGTTTCTCAGAAAGTGTTTCCACGTCCTCCATGTCCGTATAAATAACGACATATTTCAGCTTTTTGGAAACGTAATGGATATTGCCAAATTTCCTGAGCATCTTCGCTTGTTTCAATGTATGTAAATATACGATGACTCCCTGTCTCGCTCCAAACATAGAATGTAACTCCCTTTTTAAAAACTTCGCTCTGACCGCGTTATGCCCGTATAAGGGTAATTTGTTTTATTAAGTGTAGCACAGCCTAAACTTTTCTTTCAAGCAGAGATATTTTGGGTTAAAGAATGGGTGGTGTAAATCCAATGGATTTGGAAAGCATTTGGTCTTCATTTATCAATAAGCTGTCTGCTTTTGAGGGAATTGAAAACGTTTCATATAAGAAGTCAGCTGGTATTCCCTTTCTTTACGTCCAGCATAGTGATATTACGGAAATGGATGAAGTGATAGCTTCGATAAAAAGAGCTTCGGCGAAATCGATGCGTGGCAAACAGCTGCACAGTAAGACAGTCTTCGTCAGGGTCGAGAGAAATATGATGGTTTTTCGGCACCGGTTTTATGTGCCCCAACGTAAAATGTTTTGCTGTGGGAATTTGTGTCCGGACTGCATCAGATTTGAAAACAAATAAGAAAACGCTTGGTTACCAGAACCAAGCGTTAACCCTCATTATATTATGCAGAGCAGCTGCAGCCACCGCCGGAGCCACATCCTCCACTACAGCTTGAAAGCGAGTCAAAAAACGGATTTCCGGAAGGTACTTTAATGTTCGGAGATACAGCATGTCCGATTTTCATACTAATTTCATCAAGAATGCCTTGGATTTCTGTTTCTGCCCTCTTGAAATCTGCGATAGTGGGATGAAGATCCATTGCCCGTTTAAGTTCTCTTATCTCAAGGTTTACCCGTTTGTATTCCAGATGATACTTTCCGAAACGCTGGACCTCTTCATAAAGATCTTTAAGAGAAGCAAATGCGCGGATTTTTTGCTGGGCTTCCCGATCGTTCTGCATTTTATATAAGCTTAGCCGGTAATTATCTCCCGCCTCAGATTGTAAGACCATCCCTGCCAGTGTATCGGCAAATTGCATAATTGTCACACTTTCCATAGTAGCAAGCATGAAGTAGCTCACCTCCACCATCATTTTATCATTTTTGAAAAACAGATGCTAACTTTTTCTTAGATGGTAGAGTGGATTTCAACGATGAATTTTTTCACCAGCCCTGTCGGTTTTCCGTTTTCATCGTAGATTTCCAATTTCACTTCATGCTTGCCCTCCGGTATTGCCTTTACAACGAACGCGGCCGTACGATAATCATTGATCTTTCTCCCGTCCAAAAACATGCGGGTGAAAGCCCTTCGTTTTTTGGACGACTGAGAAAAAGCGAAATTCTTCAAAAAGCATTCTACATACATAGAGTTGCCTTTTATAAAGTGTTTGACTTCAAATTCTTCAAGACTGTTTATCTTGAACGAAGCAACCTGGGCAGCAGGATGTTCAATAAACCCTATTTTCTTACTCTTGTTTTCCGGTTCGGGTATTTTTTGACCACAGGCTGAAACAATCATTAACAATGCACATAAGCTGATCAACAATTTCATGAGTCCCTGCCTCCTTTTGCCATTATTATTTGCAAAAAGAAGCAATTTACTCCTGCGGCTAATTTAGAAGAGATTGACCCATATCGAAAAAAAACAGATCAGCTTAAGTCTCTGAACCCATTGCTTGAACCATATGAAGCAGCATGTAGGTCATTTGTACTCCATCTGAAAACTTTGTAACTCGATGCTGAATCGATTTCTTAAAGAAAAAGGTTGCTTCCGTCTCCATTTTATCGAGTTGATAAGGATTTCTCATTAGTTGCCTGTACCAATACGGCTGGAGCCGGATAAACATTTTCAAATCCTGGTTGGCTTCTATTATCTCGAATACATCCTGTCTCATAATCCCTCCCGAAGAAAATCCTTTAATCTTTTCTAAAAGCAAATGGATTGGGCCGTGGCCTCCGTACCGTTTCGTCTACTTCCGGTACCTCTTCTTTCGGCTTATCCCCTTGAAAAGAAGAAATGACACCCTGAATGGCACCGAGAGCCTGATTAGCACTTGAAATATATTGCTGAATTTGATTCATATCCATATCTTTAAAGGATTGTAGCAGGAGAGATACAAAATCGCTCTTGTTCTCTTCGTTCAATTGATTGGATTCTTTAGCTTTCGCCATTTCCCCTTTATATGCATCCCATTGTTCATGGTTGCCGCCTAACATGTACCATTCCTCAAATAATTCTTGCCAGGAATAGTTACCCTTTTTAACTTCCTGTCTTAGCATCGGGTGCTTCTTTACGAACCGCTTAAATTCTTCAACCGACGGACGGGTTTTTTTCTGAGCCACAATTGTTCACCTCACACCATGACATACGCCTATTCCAGCATATGCTTATAAAGCGAAAGTGTGACGGCTCCTTTTTCATTCTGATTTAGCAATAAAGTTTTGCGTGTAGTATTTCTGATGTACGCCTACGCCCAAATGAGTAAATTCTTCGTTTAGCAGCGCTTCCCTGTGTGCTTTACTGTTCAGCCAGCCTTCCATGACCGAAATAGCATCCGAATACTTTGCTGCAATGTTCTCCCCAGCGAGAGTATAAGCTATATCGCCTTTTTCGAGCCTGTCCTTTAATTCACCTTTCGTTGGAGATGTATGGGAAAAAAAACCGTCATCTGACATATCCATACTATGAAGGTAAGCTACCTCAGCCGTTGGTTCATCCCATTTCAATTCACGTAAATCAAAGCGATTTCTCATAATATTGGAAATATCAAAAATTTGCTGTCTGTTCCCGTTTTCGACCTTCGTCCATTCCTCATCGCTGAGAGGATTCTCTTCAAGCATTTCGCCTCTATATGTTATTTCATACGGCCTCTGCTTTAGAAGGGTATCTTCATTAAGAAATCGCACACTGGAAACCTTTCCTGTAAACTTATCTAAATAAAGTTGGACATATACCTTTCCCAGCTTTATCAAAGGTCTCATGTTCATATCCTCTTCAGACAGTTCAAAACGATAAGAGCTGCCTTCCGATTCAATCTCAACCGATGTCTCCACAAATACACTCGAATAAATCTCATCAATTGTCTGGCCAATTTTGAATGGGGCTATATTTATATCCTTGCCGATTCCATAAGATGAAACAACTCTGCCGTTTTCTACCGCTAGCTGAAAATATTTGTTTTTATCGTAGTTGTAAATCCACCAATCATAACCATAAGAAGATGGATCGATTCTAGCTGGTTTCCCATATATTTTTTCAACCTCGGACGTTTTTTTTCCGATAGAGGCCGCAATTCCACCTTTTGCGGAAAGTATCCCTGCGTTTTCATCATCTTCTTTATCGTTTTGTTGTATGTCTTCCCGATTTTCCGGCTTAATTCCCTTTTCTCCAAAAAGAATCGAGTTTTCATCGTTATTCAGGCCAATATTGAAGTATATGCCGATGATGAAAAAAATAGTTGCAAGCACAATAATCTTTACCAATGTCCGCAGAGGAAGACTCCCCCTCTCTCAATCTATATAGAAAAATATTGATTTTTTTCCTTAATCATGTTACATATCAATTATATCATTGTTTGTATCGCATTTATATATATCAAACTTTCATTGCAACTTGTATAATTTCGTACTATTATAAAATATGAGGGAAATTTATCTATATGTAACATACTTGGAGGATTCAGGGAGTCATTCGGACAACTTCTCCATGGGATTTGCAAAATAGGAGGGTATATTCGTGAAATTTGAAAGCTATCGTTTTGAAAATTTTACAGCCGATTTAAACCGACTTGACGAAGTAATGCCAGAGCATGGTTTATTTCGCGGTGAACAATGGGATTATGAAAGAGTCAACTATGATCGTAAATTTGAATTGAAAGATGGCACTTTTTATCTTCGTGTTCAGGGCTTTGCAGTTGAAGGCGATGTCGGCGCACACAAAGCGGTTATCGAACTTATGACACCAACTCTTGGTAAACATTATTACCCGTTTGGTGTTGAATATGGAGAGGGTGAAACTTTCCCTGCTTCCCTTGTTAAGCAATGTGAACAAATTCTCGCCGAAGTAAAAGCAGAGCTTGAGCAATTTTCCGGACTATAAGCGAAATTCGAAGGGCGCATGAGTATTCATGCGTTTTTTATTTTGCTTTCCATAAAGAAAACTCGTCGATTGACGAGCCCTAAGGCGGAGATTAGTCGTAGTTGCACTGATGTAGATAGGAAAGTTTAAAAAGCAGGGGATTTTCCCAAATCCGCTGCTTCTTCAATCCTAATAACCAAGGATCGCCCGTATGACTGAAGTTGTCTGCCCGCCGTGATAAAATACATAAAGCAAAAGGTAAACAGCGACGCCTGTAATAGCGGTAAAAAACCAGATGACACTTGTGATCGGCCCGAGCTTCCTGTGCCTAACTAAATTGTTCTTAAACCCGGCTAGAAGAGTTACAATTCCAAATACAGCCCCGGTCGTTGCCAACGTAATATGGAACACTAAAAAGACAGTGTAATAGATTTTCAAATCATCCGGCCCGCCAAAGGATGTGTTGCCGATAAAAATGGTCCGGGAAACATAGATCACAAAGAAAATCAAAGCAAAAACCGCTGCCGTAATCATCGTTTTTTTGTGCGTCTCTATTTTTCGCTGCTTAATTTGATACCAGCCGATCGCAACAGTTATCGCGCTTAATACAATAAATGCTGTACTTATTGTTGGAAGTAGTGGTAAAGACATAATCGATTAGAACGCCCTCTCTATTATATGTATATCATCTCCCCATTTTATTATAAGGAAGAAAGAAATTACAATGAAATTCTTTATTATTAACAGAATGATCAAATATTCCCCTGATTTTTCCACACCATTCATATCAGAAAAGCGCAAGCACCCTCAAGTAATGAAGAACGACTAAGACCGCCCCATCGTTATGTCTTCGTCGTTCTGACCCACATCCTGTGGGCCTCCGACCAGCATAAGGCGCACCTCGAAGGAGGGCCAAGTAAGGACCGTCAGCTAAAATCCGTCACGTCCTGTGCGTCGGGGCATGGCTGCTTAAGCTAGACATCAATACATGTTGAAAATTATATTCTTTCTTTTCTTTAAGGCTCTGTTAAATTCATTGTTGATTTTCAAATGGTCATGGAATCTACTCGCTTTCCGCGGACGAACTGGCAAGCC
>NZ_QVTC01000071.1 GCF_003429085.1 Bacillus sp. V59.32b
CCATTGGGAGAAGTAACTAGGATTCGTAATGACACGGAAAACATCTTCGGGTTTATAAGTGAAAAAGCGTTCAAATCTTAGAGCATAACGACCATTTGACTTATGTAGTGTGCCAAATTGATTCATCATATCATCCTCCCTTACTTTTATATCCTTAAAGTCTTACTATTCACCATTAATTCAAATAAACAAATTAGGCTCAGAAAAAACTAACAATACTCATATTTGTTTTCATGCTTTTATAGTACCAAACATTTATATAACTAAATAATAAAATCATTTTCGTGTTCTTCAACAATCTGACCCTATTGTGAAAAGACGCATTCCTTATTAAAGAAATGCGCCTGATGGTGGCAGATAAAGAACAGCTAACAGAATGGTAATACAAATCGCCGATAAACTGGCAGCTGTATAGAGATAATAAAGTCTTTTAATTTTGCTTTAAGAAACAGCAAAGGGGATACTGGCCATTCCATATCGCCCGTTCGTTATTGAATTATTGATTGTCTAATCTCTTAATCTTTTTTGTAAGTTCATTGAATCTTTGATCGAGTTCTGTATACTCTGGGCTTTTGGATGATAAAAAGCTCAATTTTCCTAATACTTCTTGTCGCTCTGTTTCAAGCTTTAAGCGCTGTTCTGCAAGTGAATCAACCTTTTCATTTGATTGCTTTAATTTCTTTTGAATACGATGATTTTCAAAAATCAACTGAACGGAAGTCGTTTTACTTAAGAAATATTGATCGTGTGAAACAACGACCAGCGTACCGGTATACTCTGCTAACGTTATTTCCAATTGCTCTCTCGAAGGCAAATCTAAATGGTTTGTCGGTTCATCTAAAATTAGTACATCTTTTTCTTCCAGTATATATAGCATAAGCTTACACTTCACACGCTCTCCCATACTCATCTGTTCAATTGGCTCAGACCACCTGCTTGCCGTAAATCCTAAATGCTTCATTAAATTCTGAACCTTGCCCCGTTCTTTAAATGTTTCACGTTTAAATAATTGTTCAGGCGTTTGTTCTAGCGGTAAGTCAAATACTTGCTGCGTTAAATAACCAATATTCGCAGATGGGGAAACCCAAATGTCCCCGCAAGCCTGCTCCTTGCCCATTACGATATTTAAAAGTGTTGTTTTCCCACTACCGTTCGGGCCAATAAGCGCTACTTTTTCACCGTGTTGAATTGTAAAATTCGTCTGTTCAAATAATATCCGTTCCCCAAACTCCTTTTTTAAATTTTTCACCTCTAAAAATCTTTTGCCAACCTTCGTATTCGCTTCTAACGAAAATCGAACAAGATAATCCTCCTCGACACGTTCAACCTTCGTCTTCTCAAGTTCCTTCTCAAGACGTTTACGCTTAGATTTGACTTGAGAATCCATTCGTTTCGCTTTTAGGCGGTAATATTCTTTAGCACCTTCTTGCTTCGTCGATTGTGCATGCGCTTTTTGAGACCACGATGTCAGTTCGTTTATTTGATTTTCAACGAGTTCGATTTTTCTTTGTTGTTTTTCATACTCTCTTGCCTGCGTTAATCTTCTTTGTTCTCGAATCTTTATATAATGCGTATAGTTTCCTTTTTGCTCGATTAATTTCGAATTTTCAATCGACCAAATTTTTGTCGCTACAGTATCCAAAAAATATCTGTCATGTGAAACGACAATGATTGTACCCGTATAATTTTCTATTTGATTCACTAACAGCTGCGTACTTTCTATATCTAGATGGTTTGTTGGTTCATCTAATAAGAGTAACCCTGGTGCTAACGCGAAACCTTTTGCAAGACGAATTTTGAGCTTTTCTCCGCCACTTAACACTTCGTAAGGAACATCCGGAATATGCCATTTCGCCATCAAGGTAGCTTCTAATTGTGTAACATGCTCAGATGCGTATGTTTGTTTCTCCTGATCCACTAAAAAGACATCGGTTTTGTCATTCTTCCATTCAACCTGTCCCTCAGATAGCTTTATAGTCCCAAGTAAAATTTGTAATAGCGTGGACTTTCCGCTACCATTACGGCCAATTAGACCAATCACTTCTCCACGAACGATAGTTGCGTTAATATCTTTAAATAGAATACGATCCATAATTTCTAAATTAATATGATTTAATTTAACGATTTCTTGCATCGTATCACCCTTTCTTTTTCAAGGGAGAAAAAAATCCTCCCAAATGAATTTGGAAGGATTAGTTGCATTTTTCATAACGAAAATAAGCTATTTAATGAATAACTTAAAAAATTATATGGAAAATGGGCAGACTAATCCTATTTTTTAATTTGAAAAATCAATTTTCAAATGTTTGAAATAAGATTAGTTCTTCATCGGCCACCCATCATCCCTTCTAATCTGATTTCATATATTATACCCACAAAATCAATGAATGAGAAGAAAAGTGTAGTTAAACTAATAACCATTTTGCTTTCTTTTACCCAAGCCCATATAAGATAACGATCGAATTACATACCAAGAAAAGAATAAGCATTACTAATATAGCGCCAGGAAAGATACATACAGACAATCGCTAAGATAAATAAGATGACAGAAGTTATAAAAATGTAAAATAAATTCTATATAATATTCTGTATTCTTTTAAAACATTATAGATATTACCCTAGGATACGAAGAATTTTAAAAAAATAGAAAACCTTCTTATAAGTACGATCGTCTATATATCTAGGAAGGAAGGGTGAACGGTTTTGGAGGAGTTTGTGTTGAAATGGTCTCAAGCGAAAGATGAAGAATCCTTACTGGATGAAATCATGTCCCTGTATGGCCAGGATATTCTGCAATTGGTCTATTCCTATGTGAAAGACCCAGTTGTGGCAGAGGACTTGACTCAGGAGATTTTCATCAAATGCTATAAGGCATTGCCCGCGTATAACCAACAATCAAATGTAAGGACGTGGCTTTGGAGAATTGCTATTAACCATTGTAAGGATTATTGGAAAAGCTGGTACTTCCGAAAAGTTTCGCCTGCTGATAGGCAGCAGGACTGGACTTCTACCGATAATGTGGAAGAAGCAGTCATTCAGCACGATGAAGACAGGCAGCTTGCTGCTGCTGTCATGGAGCTGCCTGTCCAGTATCGTGAGGTCATTTATCTCCATTATTTTCAGGAAATGAAGCTACAGGAGATTTCTGAAATTACCGGGATCAAACTTGGAACGGTGAAGACCCGGATGCGCCAGGCGAAAAGAATGTTAAAAACCTATTTGGAGGAATCCACCGATGGAAGATAAATTAACACGCTTGAAATCGGCTATGAAAAAGCATACATTTGCTGATTTGAAATTCACGGAAAATCATAGAAACTCCATCCATACTGCTATCAAAAAGCAGGATGTGAGCAGGGAAGACATCATGATTGCTATTTTCAGATCATTGGATAAGGAGAAAAGCGGTTATCAAATTAACGAATCTCTTTACCAGAAAGGCATCCGGAATTTTGAAGATAATGAAGGCTCCTTGTATGCTGTCCTGCATGAGCTTGAGCAGGAAGGCTGGCTCCAATCTTTTTGGGAAACGGAAGACAGGAAGTTCTATTCCTTGGATGAACGTGCGAAAAAGTGGCTAAAGAAAACAGAATCTAAAAGTGGTTCAACCGCTTCCCGCTTGCGTACGGCGTTTGAAGGAGGAGGAACCGATTGAGAAGCAATCACTTTTTAGATGAGGTTACGTCTTATATCCGATCAAAAGAAGCAAAAAAATATATAGAAGCTGAATTAAAAGCCCATTTGCATCAAGCTAAGACTGAACTGGTCAAAAAAGGATATACAGAGGATGAAGCAGAGATTCTAGCTGTCAGAAATATGGGAAGCCCCTCTGTCATTGGGCAGAAGATGGACAAGCTGCACAGGCCGAAGATTGATTGGAAACTAATGAGCATGTTTCTGTTCATGTCAGCCGCAGGCCTGGTTTTGTTTTCGTTCTTATTTAAAGAGGGTAATTCATTTTCAGTGCTGAAGCAGGTATATTCTGTAACAGGAAGTATAATCTTGGCCTGTGTCCTTCTTTTTTTCGATTATCGAAAAATTCAGAGATGGGGCTGGGTTTTCTTTACGATGGGATGTTTAATTCTCGTTCAGTTCCCATTTTCCAATGTAACGGTGAACGGCAGTCCGCGAATTAATATTCTCGGTGTATTGTCGGTCGATTCCATTGTGGTTCTGCCGCTTTTTCTGCTTGGCTGGGCGGGAATTCTGCAATCAAAAAAGATGAATGTTTATTTGGCCGCCATTCTATACGTTTGTTCTGCTTTCCTGTTTCTGAATACAATCAATTGGCAGGCGGTGGCGCTTTATTCATTGATGGTCGCTGTCATGGTCTGGAAGAGCGGCCTAAATAAAAGGAAAATCCTTATCACTGCATCGGTCCTGCTTACTATATGTGTTTCCCTTCTGCTTATATCCTTGAAAAATGTAAGGCCCTATCAATTAGAAAGACTTTATGCGTTCTTCACGCCTGAAAAATTCAGTGAGACATCGGGGTATATGTATTTGAGACTGGAAAAGCTAATTGCGGATGCCGGATGGCTTGGTCATTTTGGTTCGCTCGGGGAGATTGATCTATTTAATCAAATGATGACGGATTTCATCTTTGTAACGATTACCTATACGATTGGCTGGGCTGGAGCTTTGCTCATAGGGTTGCTGTTTTTATGGATCATCTGGCGAATGTCCCGTATATTCCGGGCTGTGAAAGACCCATTTGGGAAAATGCTTGTTTCCGGCAGTCTAGCCATATTCACTGCGCAGGTAACTGTCAGCATCGGAATGTCTCTCGGTTTATTACCAATAATCAGCATATCGCTGCCATTTATGAGTTATGGTGCTTTATCAGCGATGATTAACGCCTGCTTGTTTGGCCTGATTTTAAGTGTGTATCACAAAAAAGATATTCTGCTCGTGAAGAACATATAAGAGTATGGCACTGTGGCCATACTCTTTTTTAAAGATAATGGCCCGCACCCATTTGTAATAGAAAACTACTATATTAAACTATTATGTATATTGTTTTGTACACTTTGTTTCAAATAATTGTATTGTTCTTCATTGGTATCCAGAAATGCCTCTTCTCTATTAGAAAGAATATCCATGTACACTATATCTTCGTTAAATTGAGAAGTTGTTAAATCATAACGTTTACCATTAATAATATTGTAAAAATGCCAGCCATCAGATAGCTTAGTTTTCCGTATTTCTCCACCCAATATATCATTGACCACTAATGTTGTTACCCCACACTGACCTTTTGCAGGGTCATCATTACTCCATTTTGAACTTGATTTTGACGACCAAGAGTTTGATCAAGCGTTAATTATCCGTTGTATTTGTGATAGTTCATTCGTACCCATTAAAAATTCTCCTTTCACAAACTATTGAATTTCAATTTTTAAATGATTAAATTAACCCGGCCTAGTTAGTCTAAACAGAATTCTTTACAATCTTATCTGTATTTTAACATAAATATCCAATATCCCGCGTGTTGTTCCACAATCTGGCCCATTGTTAAAAGGCGCATTCCTTATTAAAGAAATGCGCCTGGTTGCTAAAGATTTCATGTAAGCTTATTGATGAAAGCACCCATTTTAGTAATGTTCTTCACAATTTCTAATTCCAAAAGAGCTACCGTCGTCTTGCCCTTAATAAAACAGATATTTCTCTGTTGAAAAACCAATCTTAATAATCAGATCGTCTTTATAATTTTTCCCCGTTTGTTGCAATTACGTCTTTATACCAGAAAAAGGACTTCTTCTTTTTCCGCGTCAATGTTCCGCTGCCATCGTCTTGTTTATCAACATAAATGTAACCATAACGTTTGGAGAACTCACCTGAAGAAGCACTGACCAAATCAATGGGTCCCCAGCTTGTATAGCCTATTAATTCAACTCCATCTTCAATGGCTTCTCCCATTGCTTTAATGTGTTCTCGAAGATAGTCAATCCGATAGTCATCATTGATGGATCCGTCCTCTTCTACTTTGTCATAGGCTCCTAACCCGTTTTCTACAACAAATAACGGTACCTGGTAGCGATCATATAATTTGTTTAAGCTAATACGTAATCCTACCGGGTCGATTTCCCAGCCCCAGTCACTTGCTTTTAAAAATGGATTCTTTATGCCGCCAATGATATTCCCTTGTGCAGCTTCTCCCTCTGCCTTCACTAACTTCTCGGTGCGGGACATGTAATAGCTAAATCCTATATAATCAACTGTGCCTTCTTTTATTAATTCTAAATCACCATCTTGAATTTCTAACTCGATATGATGTTCTTTAAAGTATCTCTTAATGAAGGCGGGATACTCGCCCCTTACTTGCACATCTGCACAAAAGTAATTGAAAAGGCGTTCTTCCTCAAGGGCATACATTACATTTTCAGGATTGCTATCAAAGGAATACACAGGTGCAAAGAGAATCATACAGCCAATTTGTGAGTTAGGAATGATTTCATGGCAGGCTTTTACCGCAATGGCGCTGGCGACAAATTGATGATGGAACCCTTGAAAGGTTGGCTGGTATTTATCCTCTTCTTTTTGAATGGAAAAACCAAGACTTTGAATCGGCATAACCAGGCCGCTATTGATTTCATTAAAAGTCATCCAGTACTTTACTTTATTTTTATAACGATTGAATACTGCATTTACATACCGTTCAAAGAACGTCACCACTTGACGGTTTCTCCAGCCACCATATTCTTTTACCAAATTCAAAGGCATTTCATAATGAGAAATGGTTACCACTGGTTCAATTCCATGTTTATGCAATTCATCAAACACACGCTCATAGAAAGCTAACCCTTCTTCATTTGGCTCCAACTCATCACCGTTTGGAAAAATTCGTGTCCACGCAATCGACATACGGAATGTCTTGAACCCCATCTCCGCAAACAACGCAATATCTTCTTTATATCGATGATAGAAGTCAATCGCTTCATGGTTTGGATAGTAGTACCCGTCCCGATGGACTTCAAAATCAAATCCTGGATTCAGTAATATATTATATCGTTCTTCTCCACCTGGAAGAACATCGGCAATATTTAACCCTTTATTCCCTTCGCCAAACCCGCCTTCAATCTGATTAGCAGCTGTTGCTCCTCCCCATAAAAAATCTTTTGGGAATTGATATTTCTTCATTCTAATACCTCCCAATATTCATTCCATAGTCATTACTATTTGTTTTTTGTGTAAATATATAGCTTATTCTTTCTTAAAACAATCAGACCTCTCCGGGTAAGAGTATAGTCTTTCCCACTGCATATCTGCTTCATTTACTCTGTACCACCTTTGGCAGAAAGGATTTTGCCCTAGTATGCAGGCTCTCCCAATTATCCCTAGCCTATATGGAGTTCGTGTTCTTCAGACCAGAGGTTTGCCGCTCGTTCCTTCAGATTCCACGTTACCATGGATATCCTTGCATTAGGCTATCTGTGACTTCTGCCTTCATGGTTCAGGACTTTCACCCTATAGACTGCACCCATGCCGGGCGCACTACAAGAAAAAAAGGATGCACAGCATCCCTCTTTTCAAGCAGCTGATAACTTACTTATCTACCAGCCTTTATTGTTATACATGTATCTTTTTAGATTAACCCCATACTTCTTTTGCCACATCAACGATTAACTTTAATTTGTTCCATTGCTCTTCTTCTGTCAGGTTATTGCCATGATGTGTAGATGCGAATCCACATTGAGGGCTAATGCACAGCTGTTCCAATGGTACATATTGTGAGGCTTCTTTGATCCTTTCTTTAATGGCTTCCTTATCTTCCAACTCAGGAAACTTAGAAGTAAATAACCCCAGCACTACTCGTGGTGCATCCTCCCCAGTCGGGATATACTTTAAAGGTTCGAATGTTCCTGAACGTTCATCATCAAACTCTAGGAAAAATCCATTTACTTTTTCCTTATTAAGCAAGGTGGGCGCAATAATATCATAGCTTCCGGAAAATGCGTAGTCAGACTTATAGTTGCCTCTGCAAAGGTGGGTAGTTACAAAAAGGTCCTCAGGCTTATCATCTAGAACACCGTTGACGACACGTAAAGCTAAATCAATTAAATATTCACGTGAGTATTTGGCGTCACTAAAAGGGATATCTGGGGCGGAAAGACCAGCAATATATACATCGTCCAACTGCAGGTAGCGTACTCCTACCTCATAAAAAGCTTTAATAGTTTGTCTGTATGCTTCAATAATATCCTTAGCAAACTCTTCCCAATCAGAATAGATTTCCGGGTTGATAACTCCGGCATTGAAGAACTGGTTAGGGCTCGGAATCGTTACTTTGGCAATCGCCCTGTCACCAACAATTTCAACCAATTCCTTTGCATGTTGAATGAATGGGTGTTCAGGATTGTATGCTACTCTCGCTACAGCACGTACATCATGCTTATCCGTTTCCATCTTGCTGAATTTGTAACCTTTTTCCGGAGTGTATCCTTCTATCCCCAGCAGGTTCTCCATGAAGTCGGTATGCCACCAGTTACGTCTGAATTCACCATCTGATACCGCTTTAAGACCAACCTCAACTTGCTTATCAACAATTCTTTTTACTTCTGCCAGTTCTATCTCTCTTAGCTGTTCGGCGCTAATCTCTCCGTTATTGAAGCTGGATCTCGCTTCTAGCAAGTGTTTGGGTCTTAATAAACTTCCTACATGATCTGCTCTGAATGGTGCCTTTGTCAACGTAATGGACATAAAAAATACCTCTTTCCTTTTCGTTATTTCTAAAATGTAAGACCAAAAAAATAAAAACCTCTTCTTGAAGCAGAAGAGGTTGTTGGCGGCTTGGTCCATGTCTCTTCTTATCTTCAAGCTTTAAGCTTCTGGAATTAGCACAGTACGATAAAGTCTGCTGCTGAGGTATCAAAGGGCCAGTCCCTCCACCTCTCTGGATAAGAATTATATTTACTTTTTTATAACTCTACCGTTAATAGTATCCGAGGTCAAGGGGAAATTAGAAAATTTCTAATAAGCAGAATACTGTCTTTACTTTGGGAAGCCGGTTTATGAAGGATATCACCAAGAAACTTTTAGCAATTTTATGATTGAGTGGAAATGCCCTTTCCTCCTTTTGGGAACAGTGTAGTAATTCTCTCCATCCCTGCAATTATTGGCTTCGCACGCTGGATTAATGTTTGTGTTGCTTCCAGGGATAAGGATGCTTGATGAGCACTCTCGTTACTCCATACTTCATAAACAAAGACAGAGTCAGGGTCGTTATCAGAGATGTTTACGACATATAACTCACAGTCATTAATATCATCCATTGATTTGGCAGCATCTAAAAGAATTCCCACTAAAGTGTCACGTTCCCCTTCAATCGCAGTAAGCTTTCCGTACAGTCCAAATTTACTCATTTTAAGTCCTCCTTATTTATAGGAACCCATTAAATGTTCCACACCATTATGTAAATTACCTTTGATTTACCAAAACTATTTTTGTTTATATTCAGTTTATTATTACGTCGTAAAACATCTCTTTCCATTCACTATTTTTCACAAAATCTGCTTGCAGCTTCATAAATCAAACTGATTATTATTACGTAACACCGTTATAAACCCATCCAATATATCATGACTGACAGAAAATCCCTTGCGTTTATAGAATTCTAAGGCGTCATTATTGCCATTTGAGACAAAGATAAAATAATCTTCGACATCATCAAATTGCGTCAACCACTTCATGGACATATCAAAAAGTTTAGATCCAATCCCATATTGTCGATAATCTTCTTTAATATAAAATTGTGATAAACAACCTACGTTATTTCCGCGAACAGTAGAAAGGTCAAAAAAAGTGGCAAATTCATTTGAATAGGTTTCTTTAGAAGAGATATTGGAATATACATAACCAACTATTTTATCATCATGTCTAACTATCACAGTATAATTATGTATTGCATTTTGTATTGAAGGAATCATCCGTGTGTCAAAATTCATGTTGTCAAACAATTCCGGTTTGATGTGTGATTTCGACTTTTGAAAGGCCATAAGTTCATTACACAGATCTCTACAGTATTCAATTTTTTCATCAGGAATCATTTCATATTTTAGATTCATATTTTACACTCCTTTTATATCATTTTATTCGGAAATGAATTTATCTGCTTCATCCGATTCGTTCTTGTCAATTTAGTGGGAGAAGTTTTCCACATCTTGTTTTAACAGTCATTTCCTTAGTATCCGTTTAAATATCAACAAAAAGGAGATGATCAAGGTCTGCCTAGTGTTCAAACAAGACATTCCCACTCTTAATATATGATTTCACATCCTAAGCCCATTGATACAAATAGATGTTTCAATTCTATCATTTTGATTAGATTGTGATTATACGATTTTTTCTTAATCAACTAAACTGCCACTTTTTATTAATAAGAAAGTTACACTTTCTTTTTTATATTGAACCGCTATATACTGAAAATAAAGTAGTTTTTATAAGGAGAATAAATTCTTATGAAGGACGAATTAAGATATATAGGGGAAAAGGTCGTCCAGAATCATCGTACCTTGGCTCAAAATGTGATCAGTATTCCAGAGGTAGAGAAATCTGATTTTAAATTATCTGAACGTGTCGACTTCAGGGCAAAGTTAATCAAATACTTTGGACAGGCATTGTACGAGGATTTGGATATTGTGACCCCAAAAATTACGGTATGGGGTAAAAAAACAGCTGAATCGGCAATTCAGTATCAAGTATCATTAAGCGATTCATTAAGGGCAACCTCTAATCTAAGACATGTCATCTGGAATGCATTTACTGAAGAACTAGAACAAAAGCAATTTGCTGCCATTACCATGCTCGACGTTTCAAAAATCATCGACCCTTTAATCGATCACCTTTTCCATATTTTCGGTGAAACATACGAGACTTATAACAACGACCTAATGAAGATCGCTTATACTGCACTAGAAGACCTATCGGTTCCAGTTGTTCCTATTGTCGATGGAATTGCGGTCATCCCTATTATAGGTGAAATAGACACACATCGTGCTAGATTAATAATGGACATTTCATTAAATGAAGGAGCACGGCTAAACTTAAGCAAAATCATTTTGGATCTTTCTGGTGTTGCAATGATTGATACAATGGTTGCCGACAAAATTTTTCAAGTTGTCAAGGCTTTGAAACTGACTGGTGTAGAAACAATCATCACGGGGATACGTCCAGAACTCGCTCAAACAACCGTAAAACTGGGGTTGGATTTTAAAGACATACAAACCCATTCCCATTTACAACAAGCCTTAAAAAAATTAGGCGTAGGATTGGTATTCTAAACACACCTATATAATATTTTGGTATGTTTTAATAAAAAAATATTAAACGGCCCCATTGCGCAATACGCAGTGGGGCCGTTTCTAATTAAATTTTAAAACGGGTAATCATAGTTTGTAATTCTTCAGCTAAAGAAGATAGTGAGCGTGCCGAATGTAATATCTCCTCGGATGATGCCAGTTGTTCCTCGGTTGATGCCGCAATATTACCAACTCCTGACGTCGTCTCTTTCGTTAAGACAGATATTTCATTAACAGAAGTTGTTACTAATTCAAAGCCTGAATTTAGCTGCCCGGCTGTCGCTGCAATTTCTTGTATCTGAGAAGAAACAGCTTCAATCGAATGCAAAATTTCATTAAATTGAGTTGCGGCTTCTGTTGTGATCGCCATGCCTGAAGAAACATTATCCTTCACGTTTTGAATCGAATCAACGGTATCTTCTGTTTCTTTTTGAATGCTGACGATAATTTCTGTTATTTGGTTGGCTGACTTGCTTGATTGCTCGGCAAGTTTTCTTACCTCATCAGCAACCACAGCAAAACCCTTCCCCTGTTCCCCGGCTCTTGCTGCTTCAATGGCCGCGTTCAGCGCGAGCAAATTCGTTTGGGCTGAAATATCATTGATTAAAGCAGTAATATGGCTGATCTTTTCAGCAGAATCTGACAAAGACGTGATTCCTTGGACGGTATTTTCGACGGACGAGTGAATCGACTGCATTTGTCCAATGATCTGGGTAACTGATTGAACCCCGCCCTCTGCTTTTTCTTTTACGCCTATTGTGGTATCCGCAACTCCCGTTGTAGTTGATGTGATATTATTTAATCCATCGAGTGACTCTTTTAAAGCAATCGTGCTTTCCTCTGTCATTTTAAGCTGGCTGCCCGAGCTAGCAGCAATTTCCTGCATAGAGTGAGACAATTGTTCCGTAGCTGTTTTTGCCTGCTCAGCACTTGCCGAAAATTCTTCCGATGAAGCAGCCACTTGTTCAGAAGATGACTTGATATTAAGGATAATTTCACGGATTGAACGGATAAAATCGTTAAACGAACTGGCTAGCTCACTTAATTCATCCTTGTTCTTAACCATTATCTGTTTAGTCAAGTCTGCTTCCCCTGTAGCGATTTCTTTCATCTGTGTACCCAGTCGGTTTAAAGGCTTAACAATTGAAGCAATAATGATTGTTCCAAATACTGCACAAGCAATAGATACACCAACGGTAATCACGATCAAGATCAGCACGAAACTGTTCATTCGGTCGTCCATCTGCTTGCTGTCCGCTTCAGTTTCTTTCGTGAGGTCCACTAAATAGTCTTCAATGGCCGGGTCGAGTATCTCTTTGCGGATGTTCCGTTCCTCACCAAAATGAAGATCCATGGCTTCCTTAGAACTTGAAGAATAAAGTGACACTACTTCCTCACTTACATTCCAATATTCTTTAAACCCTTTTTCAATTTCAGCGATTGTTTGCTTTTCTTCAGAGGTGCGCGCCATTCCCCTTAACATTTCAATCGAATCTTGAACCTCGCCTGCTTTTTCTTTCATCTGTTCAGGAAACTTGGGATCTCCTTGAATTAAGAAAGCTCTTTCATCATTTGATAATCCAGCCAGACGATACTGAATATGCTTTAACTGTCTCTGGAGTTGGACATCCTCATTTAATTCGGTGCTATCCCGATGGGACTTGTTCAGTTCAAAGATCGAAAATGCCCCTAACAAGATTAATGAAGCGATCAAGGTTCCAAGCAAAACAAATAACTTATGGCGAATTTTCATGTTGTACCTTCTCTCAAGATAATATAAATATGTATAATTGCTATATCGGCAAAATAATTAAAGTTTTAATATTATTCTGGATAATTAACAAAGCACAAAATGAACTGATTAACGGCTACTAATTCGCCACTTATCAATGAGTCTGAGTACCAATTGAAAGAAAAAAAGGCTCTTCACCATAACTGGTGGTTTAATATTGATTAACGTAATATCTCAGTTAATTTTGCAACAAAGTTGATTGGAGTGGAGGGTGCGAGACTCCTCGAAAATGCATACGCATTTTCTCGTGCGGTGCCTATTCATGGATGAT
>NZ_QVTC01000072.1 GCF_003429085.1 Bacillus sp. V59.32b
TCATCATCCATGAATAGGCACCGCACGAGAAAATGCGTATGCATTTTCGAGGAGTCTCGTATATCCTCGCCAATCAACTTTGTTGCAAAATTAACTGAGATATTATGTTAATCAATTTAAATCACCAGTTATGGTGAAGAGCCAATCATATTAGTGATTACCATAAATTGGATTTATCAGAATATCGCTATTTATAAGGCTTTTCCACTATATATCCATATTTCGACAAAATAGGAATTGTAAATGGGAATTTTATAATTTATAATTTTAAGAAAATATTCACTTTTCAAAAATAGGAGGTCAACATGAAGTTATATATCTCAGCAGATATGGAGGGAATCACAGGACTGGTTGACCATACGCATGTAGACTCAGGAAAACACAATTATGAACGTGGGCGCATCATTATGACAGATGAAGTCAATCACGTTATTACCTCCGCCATAGATGAGGGGTGCAGGGAAGTAATAGTGAATGACAGCCACTCCAAGATGAATAACCTGTTGATTGAAAGGCTTCATCCGGAAACCCAGTTGATTACAGGAGATGTGAAACCATTCTCAATGGTGCAGGGCCTTGATGAATCTTTTACAGGAGCTATGTTTGTCGGGTACCATGCACGAGCTGCTTTAAAAGGTGTTATGTCCCACTCGATGATTTTCGGTGCTCGAAATATGTACATAAATGATGTTGCCGTAGGGGAACTCGGTTTTAATGCTTATGTTGCCGGTTATTATGATGTTCCCTTGTTAATGGTTGCCGGTGATGATCGAGCTGCTTATGAAGCAGAACAGCTTATTCCCAATATAACGACCGCTATTGTGAAGGAATCCATCTCCCGGTCAGCAGCCAAATCCTTAACACCTGCAAAAGCAGGACAATTGCTTCGCGAACAAACTGCAATTGCTCTTCTAAATAAAAATAATGTGAAACCACTCACACCGCCTGATCGCCCTATGCTTGGAATAGAGTTTACGAACTATGGCGAAGCGGAGTGGGCAAACTTGATGCCGGGAACGGAGATGGTGGCTGATAGTACAATTGTACAATTCCAGGCTAAGGATATTTTAGAAGCTTACCAGGCAATGCTCGTTATGACAGAGCTTGCCATGCGAACTACATTCTGTTAGGGAGTGCGGATATGAATACATACATTATCAAACGTCTCGCGGCCATGATTGCTACATTGTGGCTTATTGTTACCCTCACCTTTTTCCTGATGCATTCCATTCCCGGATCACCTTTTAACGAAGAGAGAACGACAAGTGAAGCAGTTCAAAAGAATCTCGAAGCCTTTTATCATTTGGATGAACCTCTTCTGGTGCAATATGGAAGCTATTTAAAGTCACTGCTTACCCTGGATTTTGGGCCGTCCATCAAAAATTCCTCCCAAACAGTCAACGATATGCTCGGAAGGGGTTTCCCAATTTCCTTTGAATTAGGGATGTGGACATTAATTGTTGCGATTATCTCCGGCATCACTCTTGGAGTAATAGCTGCACTCCGCCACAACGGTATTGTTGATTATCTTGCGATGGCGATTGCCGTTATCGGAATATCAATTCCTAACTTTGTAATGGCGACTTTACTGATTCAGCAATTAGCTGTTAAATGGGCTATCTTTCCGGTTGCAACCTGGTCAAGCCCCATGCACATGGTTTTGCCGATTTTAGCGCTAGCAACCGGGCCGATGGCAATTATCGCTCGTCTTACAAGGGCAAGCATGCTTGAAGTTTTGACACAGGACTACATAAGGACAGCAAAGGCGAAAGGATTATCGCCATTTAAAATTGTTGTGAAACACGCGCTGAGAAATGCCCTTTTGCCAGTCGTAACGGTGTTGGGTACTTTAGCAGCGAGCATATTGACAGGAACCTTTGTAATTGAAAAGATATTCGCCATTCCCGGGATGGGGAAGTATTTCGTTGACAGCATCTCCAATCGCGATTACCCGGTTATCATGGGTACGACTGTGTTCTACAGTTCCATTCTGATTGTCATGCTTTTCCTAGTTGATTTAGTATACGGAATATTGGATCCGAGAATTAAACTGCATCAGAAGGAGGGAAAATAGTGGAGCTTCGCAAACAGCATGAATCAAGTATTTCTCCAGACGTTCCTGATGAATGGTTTGTACCCAAGCCTAAGAACAGTAAAGAAGCAGAAGCTGTTGTTAGACCAAGTCTCTCGTACTGGCAGGATTCGTGGCGGCGCCTTTTGAAGAATAAACTGGCAATCGGAGGGCTGGTTTTTCTAGTCTTGATCGTGTTTATGGCCATTTTCGGGCCGCTTATTTCACCTCATACCCTCGATCAGGAGCTGACAAAGCAGAACTTGCCACCTTCGGGTGAATACTGGTTCGGTACAGATGATCTGGGCCGCGATGTATTTACGAGAACATGGCATGGCGCGAGGATTTCCTTATTTGTCGGTGCGGCTGCGGCGTTGATTGACTTCATCATAGGGGTTATATACGGTGGCATCGCAGGCTACAAGGGCGGCAGGGCAGATAATATTATGATGCGGATTGTTGAAGTGCTGTACGGACTGCCTTATCTCCTTGTTGTTATTTTATTGATGGTAGTAATGGGACCGGGCCTATCAACGATTATTGTTGCCTTGTCTGTTACAGGGTGGATTGGAATGGCACGGATTGTCAGGGGCCAGGTTTTGCAAATTAAAAACTATGAATTTGTGCTTGCTTCAAAAACGTTCGGGACAAAAACAGGACGCATTCTTAGAAAGAACCTGTTGCCTAACACAATGGGGCCGATCATTGTTCAAATGACTCTGACCGTTCCTACTGCGATATTTGCAGAAGCATTTTTAAGTTTCTTAGGATTAGGCATTCAGCCTCCGCATACAAGCTGGGGAATGATGGCCAATGATGGTTTGTCTACGATTCTATCAGGCCATTGGTGGCGTCTATTCTTCCCTGCGTTTTTCATTTCAGCAACGATGTTTGCCTTTAACGTATTGGGAGATGGCCTGCAGGATGCTCTTGATCCAAAGCTGAGGAGGTAGCATCATGGAAAAAGTACTGGAAGTTAATGACCTTCATGTTTCATTTGCGACATATGGCGGAGAAGTAAAGGCAGTCCGCGGGGTTAGCTTTGAATTGTACAAGGGGGAAACCTTGGCGATTGTTGGTGAATCAGGCTGCGGCAAAAGTGTGACCACTCAAAGCATCATGGGACTTATTCCTAATCCGCCAGGCAAAATTACTGGAGGAGAAATCCTCTTTAAGGGTAAAGACTTAACTCAATTAAAAGAATCCGAGCTTCGCAAACTCCGCGGTGCTGATATTTCAATGATATTCCAAGATCCGATGACTGCATTGAATCCTACTCTTACGGTTGGTGAACAAATTATGGAAGGCATTATGCAGCATGAAAAAATATCGCGGGCTGAAGCAAAGCAAAAGACGATTGATATGCTTCATTTAGTAGGCATTCCGGATCCGGAATCACGTCTTAAGCAATACCCGCATCAATTTAGCGGCGGAATGCGCCAGAGAATTGTGATTGCAATGGCTCTAGTCTGTGAGCCTGAGGTCTTAATTGCTGATGAACCGACAACTGCACTTGATGTAACGATTCAAGCTCAAATATTGGAGCTATTCAATGATATTCAGCAAAAAACGGGAGTTTCAATTATTCTGATCACCCATGATTTGGGTGTTGTAGCCAAGGTGGCTGACCGTGTTGCGGTCATGTATGCCGGTAAAATCGTCGAGGCTGGAAATAGGAGAGATATTTTTTATAATCAACAGCATCCCTATACAAAAGGATTACTGAATTCCGTGCCACGCCTTGATATGGAAGATGCAGAGCTGCTGCCGATTAACGGTTCACCTCCTGACTTATTTTCTCCACCGGCAGGCTGTCCGTTTGCTGCCCGCTGCGAGCATGCAATGGAAGTATGCGACCGTGTTTATCCGTATAAGACATATGTGAACAATGAGCATGATGTCGATTGCTGGCTGCAAGATGAAAGGGCAAAAACACTTCTGGCAGTAAAGTAGGAAATGTAATGATAATGGTGTTAGCAATAGTCGGTAAATCTTGTCCGTAGTCCAGCTAAAGCGGATTGTTGACAGTTTATAACAATAGAAAAAATGAGGGGGAAGAAAATGAAAAAGCTAGGTACATTATTAATGGTTTCAATCGTTGTATTTATTTTGGCAGCCTGTACGGCGAGCAATGAAGCAGGCAGTGAAAAGGATAATGGCGGTGAAGGGAAAAAAGAAAAGGTATTATATTTAAAGAATAATACCGAACCTACTTCATTGGACCCGTCCATCGGATTTGATGCTGTTTCATGGGATCCTTTGAATAATATCATGGAAGGCTTGATACGCTTAAACAAAGATCACGAACCCGAAGCCGCTACAGCGGAAAAGTGGGAAGTATCAGAAGATGAAAAAACCTATACCTTTACCATTCGTAAAGATGCAAAATGGTCTAATGGAGATGACTTAACGGCCAATGATTTTGTTTTTGCATGGAAACGCTTGTTAGATCCTAACACCGGGTCTTCTGCTTCATTCCTCGGATATTTTATCGAAGGCGGGGAAGCATTCAATTCGGGTAAAGGAAAAGCTGAAGATGTAAAGGTTAAAGCTGTTGATGAGAAAACGTTTGAAGTAACTTTAACTAGTCCACAGGAGTATTTCCTAAGCGTAATTTCCAATCCGGCCTTTTTCCCAATCAATGAGAAGGTTGCAACGGAAAATCCGAAATGGTTCGCGGAGGCTGAGTCTTTTGTTGGCAACGGTCCATTTACATTGGCAGAATGGGCACATGACGACCAGATTCTGATGGAAAAAAGCGATACGTATTGGGATGCTAAAAGCGTGAAGCTCGATAAAGTTCACTGGGCCATCATCGATGATACAAATACGCAATATCAAATGTTCCAAAAAGGGGACCTTGATGTCTCAGATGTCCCTGCAGATATGAGTGAAAAACTTTTCAAAGAAGATAAAGTTTTGGTGGAAGATCAGGCCGGTCAATACTTCTATCGATTAAATGTTAACAAAGAACCTTTCCAAAATGCGAACATCCGTAAAGCATTCGCCTTGGCAGCAGATCAAAAGGAAATGGTTGACTTTGTAACAAAAAGACAACAAAAACCGGCATATGGTTTTGTTTCATACGGATTTGAAGATCCTTCTGGAAAAGACTTCCGTGAAGTAAGCGGTGACCTGATTAAAACAGATGTAGAACAAGCGAAAGAATTGCTGAAAAAAGGAATGGAAGAGGAAGGCTATAAAGAACTTCCGGAAGTAACCTTAACATACAGCACGGATGATGTTCATAAAAAAATGGCAGAAGCCATGCAACAAATGTATAAAAAGAACTTAGATGTAGATGTTAAATTGGCAAATATGGAAGCAAACGCGTTTGCTACAGAACAAAAAGCGTTGAAGTTCCAATTTTCCCGCAGTTCGTTCCTTGCAGACTATGCTGACCCGATCAACTTCCTGGAAAATTTCCAAACTGGCCACTCTATGAACCGCACAGGCTGGAGCAATGCGAAATATGACCAGTTGATTAAAGAGGCAAAAAATGAAGCGAATGAAGAAAAACGGTTTGAAAAGATGTATGAAGCTGAAAAGATTTTGTTCGAGGAAACGCCAATTGTTCCCATTCATTTTTACAACCACGTTCAGTTGCAAAATGATGATGTGAACGGAATTGTCCGTCACCCGGTTGGTTATATCGAATTGAAGTGGGCAGATAAAAAATAATTAATCTTATACCAATTCCTCGATAAAGTTTTACAGCATGGGTTTTCTTTGGATGCGTTGCCTCCAAAGCTGCTTAGAGGGAAGTCGAAAAACTTTAGGTTCATTTAAGTTTTTTGAAAAAACTAGAGAAGGGGTGTTCGTTTGAACATCCCTTTTTGAATAGAAGCATATAGTGATAACAAGTTGTAAAGAAATACTATTAATCTGAAAATTAAGCTTTTAGAGGTGTTGGTGCAATGTCTCGCCAATTTGGGCATACATAAAGATAAAGGATGAGAAAGAATGAAACTAGCAAAAATGGAAACCTTCCGAGTAGCGGTACCGCTTATTAAACCATTTAAAACAGCGCTTCGAACCGTTGAAACAGCAGAGTCAGTTTTTGTGAAAGTCACCTGTGATAACGGCATTATCGGCTGGGGAGAGGCTCCCCCGACCATTGTCATCACCGGTGACAGCATACTTAGCATTGAATCCGCCATACACAATGTGTTGAAGCCCGCTTTGCTTAGTAAAAGCCTGCTAAGCTACGAAACCATTTTCCAGGAAATGAAAACGATATTGATTGGAAATTCAAGCGCGAAAGCAGCAGTAGACATGGCCATCTATGACTGTCTCGCGCAGTATTGCAAGCTGCCGCTCTATCAATTTCTTGGTGGCCATAAAAGTGAACTGGAAACGGATTTTACCGTAAGTGTAAACGGACCTGAGGAAATGGGTGAGGATGCCGAATCCTATGTAAAGCAAGGCTTCAATGTTCTGAAAGTAAAAGTCGGCAAAGATGATATTTCAACTGATCTCGAAAGGATAGAGGAGATTAGGAAGCGCGTCGGCTATAATGTGAAGATTCGATTGGATGCAAATCAGGGATGGAATCCAAAGGATGCTGTACGGGCAATTCGCAAAATGGAGGATAACGGTTTACAGATCGAATTAGTTGAGCAGCCGGTCAAAGCTGATGATATTGCCGGGCTAAAGCAAGTAACCGACTCTGTGGATACATTAATTATGGCGGACGAAAGTATTTTCACCCCCAAGCAGGCCTATCAGGTTTTAAAAACACGAAGTGCCGATTTAATCAATATAAAGCTGATGAAGGCAGGAGGCATCTACCAGGCCCAGATCATTAATCAACTGGCTGAGGTCTGCGGTGTGGAATGCATGGTTGGCAGCATGATTGAGACCCGCCTTGGCATTACGGCGGCCGCTCACTTTGCGGCAAGCAAAAAGAACATTACCCGATTTGATTTCGATGCGCCACTTATGCTCGCCAAGGAAATCGTTGAAGGCGGAATTACGTATAATGGCAGGAAAATAACCCTTCCAAATGGGTATGGATTAGGACTCGACCACGTAGATATAGAAAGGGGGGCTTAAGGTGGGGTTCCATCAGAAAACGGTAGTAAACGTTGCGGTGGCAACTTTATGGACAACATATAAATCGTCCAGGGCAATTGATGCAGATGCCACTTCATTCCCGGCGCAAATAGATAGCTGGCTCAGCAAATTAACCTATGAAACTCGTATAGAACTTTGTAATGCGAATTTGGTCCAATCACAAGTGTTGTTCGGACAGGAAGTAATCATCACCGATGAACAAAATGGCTGGGCCAAGATTTTCGTGCCGGAACAGCCTTCAGGCAAAGACACCCGAGGATATCCGGGGTGGATCCCTAAAGCGCAGCTTGCTGAAGGTGTTGAATGGGATATAAGTGAGGGTTCGATCGCAACTGTAATAAGCAAGAGAGCGATGCTTTATTCCGAAAATGGGTCACCGTTATTTGAATTAAGCTATCAAACGATATTGCCAGTTATTGCTGAAAAAGCTGATGCTGTGATTGTGAAATTACCAGAAGGCACTGGTTATTTAAAAACAGCAGACGTAGCTATTTCTCTATCTTGGGATGATAGGCCGAAGGGAAGCGGAAAGGATATTATTGCCGAGGGAGAAAGGTTCCTTGGCCTTCCATACTTATGGGGCGGTATGAGTTCATTTGGTTTTGACTGCTCAGGGTTCAGCTATACGTTGTGCCGGGCAATAGGATACCTCATTCCGCGCGATGCCGGAGATCAGGCCGCGGCAGGGAAAAATGTGGAGTTGGATGCAATCCAACCAGGCGATTTATTATTTTTTGCCTATGAAGAAGGTAAAGGAAGCATTCATCATGTAGGTATTTATTATGGGGATGGAAAGCTTTTGCATTCTCCAAAAACAGGGAAACATGTCGAAATTATCGAATTGGCAGGTACTACTTACGAAAAAGAACTTTGTTCAGCGAGCCGTTATGGGCAAGAGACGGAGGAGTAAAACATGAATAGGGAAGTTCTATTAACAGTTAATGATTTGAAAAAATATTTTACCATTGGAAAAAATGAAACACTAAAAGCAGTAGACGGAATCTCTTTTCATGTCAATAAAGGTGAAACCTTTGGCATTGTAGGCGAATCCGGTTGTGGTAAATCTACAGCAGGCCGAACCATTATCGGGTTGTATGACCGCAGCGGCGGAGAGGTTATTTTTAACGGGCAGGATGTCCACAACATGAATGAGAAGGAGAAGTTTGACTATCATCGAAGCATGCAAATGATTTTCCAGGATCCGTATGCTTCATTAAATCCGCGTTCGACCGTCCATGAGATCATTTCTGAGCCGATGGAGGTACACAGGCTGTATCCAAATAAACAAGAGAGACTAGAGCGGGTTTATCAATTGTTAGAGGATGTCGGGTTAAACCGGGATCATGCGAACAGGTATCCACATGAATTCTCTGGAGGACAACGGCAGAGGATCGGTATTGCCCGGGCACTTGCGTTAGACCCGGAGTTTATAATCGCAGATGAACCGATTTCGGCACTGGATGTGTCTGTACAGGCCCAGGTCGTTAATTTGCTAAAACGTCTTCAAAAGGAAAAGGGCTTGACTTATTTATTCATCGCTCATGATCTTTCTATGGTAAAACAAATCAGTAACCGCATTGCTGTAATGTATTTAGGACATATCGTCGAGTTAACGACAAGTAAAGAACTATATAATCATCCGCTTCACCCATATACACAGGCTTTATTATCAGCGATTCCGATTCCAGACCCGGATGTGGAAGATGTGCGTGAACGGATCATCTTAAAAGGTGAGCTGCCAAGCCCGGTAAATCCGCCGAGCGGATGTGTATTCAGAACGAGATGTCCGTATGTGATGGAAGCATGCGCCACACATAAGCCCCAGTGGCAGGAAGTTGAAGAGAACCATTTCGTTGCTTGCCATTTGTATAACAAAAAGCTGATAGGTGACCATGATTTCTCCCAAGTGGCGGCAACGAAATAGAGGGGAAGTGGAAAATGGAATGGATTGCTTTGGAAGAATCGATCATGCAGTTGAAAAATCATGCTGACGGCAGGATCGGTTTACACATCGAAATAGATGGTAAAGTCATAGAAAGTGACGGTCAAGAAATCTTTCAATCTGCAAGTCTAATTAAAATTCCTATTTTAATAGAAGCATTCCGCCAAAGTGAAGAAAAACGAATTTATTTGAATCAGCCTGTTACCATACCGATGACTGAGAGGGTAGGGGGATCAGGAGTCATATATGCTTTAACGGATAAGGTATTTATGACGATAGGAGATATCATCACTTTAATGATTATTGTTTCGGATAACACGGCAACGAACCTATTGATTAGTTTCTTGGGCCAGGATGAAATTAACAGGTGTATCAAAGATTTAGGTTTGGATAAGACGGTTTTAAACCGAAGGATGATGGACTTTGAAGCAATAAATCAAGGCAGGGACAATCTAACCACTGCCACTGATATGCTTGTTTGCCTAAAAGCGATAAAAGAGGAGACCTTTCTTTCGTCAAAGAGCAATGAACAGATACTATCAATTATGAGAAAACAGCAAATGACCGACAAACTTCCGGCCCTTATGGATCCTGAAAAAGTATCCGTAGCAAACAAAACAGGCAGCTTGCCGGGCATTGTCCACGATTGTGCAATCATTACGTATGGTGAAAAAACAGCATATGTTGCCGTACTAACGAGTGTCTCCTCAGAGGAAGAAGGAAGGCAAGTGCTTGCCAAGATTGGCAAGCTCGTTTATGAATACTTAGCGCAATAGTAAAAGACGTAAATTAAAGATCATGCTCAAGAAGAAAAAAGCATGATCTTTTTTAGTCATTCAGTAAGCTCGGCAGTACTAATGTTATTTCAATTCCAAGCTTTTGTTTAACATATTCTCCAATTTCATCGATAGCCTCCCGAACCAGTCTGTCTATAATAGCAATTAAAAATAGCCTTGTTGACACAAGGCAAAGGGGTTATTTCCATTTGTATGATTGGTAGATTGATCCTTGTTTATACTTTAGCTTTTCGTCATGAAAAACATCGTCGTATAAATGATCCCAATAGCTATGGCTGTAGCGATTACGGTTTTTTCCTTTCTTGTGCGAAAGCCGATTAGATTCATTTTTCTCATATATTCACCCTTTTCTCCGTTTATTTATCATATTCGCATTATAGACGGAGTGTATGGACAGGTTTCCTACTAGAAAAAATAAAAAGATCATGCTCATTATAAGCATGATCTTTAACATATATTTTTTAAAACGCCCAGTCACCTTTACGGAAGATAGCCTCAGTGCTGCCGTCTTCTTTAATTCCGTCGATATCCATTTGAGAAGATCCAATCATGAAATCAACGTGGGTGATGCTTTCATTAAGTCCGTTCTTTGCGAGCTCTTCAGGGGACATCTTTTTTCCTCCTTCAAGGCAGAAGGCATAAGCGCTGCCAATCGCCAGGTGGTTAGAAGCATTTTCATCGAACAATGTGTTAAAGAAAAGGACGTTTGATTGTGAAATGGGTGAGTTGAATGGAACGAGCGCGACTTCGCCTAGATAGTGAGAGCCTTCATCTGTTTCCACTAATTGCTTTAAAATTGCTTCGCCTTCTTCTGCTTTCACTTCGACAATTCGGCCTTCCTTAAATGTAATCGAAAACTTATCAATGATGTTTCCGCCGTAGCTTAAGGGCTTCGTGCTGGAAACCGTGCCATTTACTCCTGTTTTTAAAGGAACCGTGAAAACTTCTTCTGTAGGCATATTTGCCATGAACGCATGTCCCTGTTCGTTAATGCTGCCTGCACCAACCCATAGGTGTTGCTCAGGAAGCTCGATTGTAAGGTCCGTCCCGGAAGCTTTGTAATGAAGCTTTTTATAGCGTTTGCCGTTTAAATAATCGACTTTTTCATGAAGAGACTCGTCGTGTTTTTTCCAGGAGGCAACCGGATTTTCCGTGTCTATGCGGGTCGCTTTAAAGATAGCATCCCATAGCTTATGTACTCTTTCTTCTGCAGCAGCATCAGGGAATACCATGTCTGCCCAGGCTTGGGATGGAACCGCAACAATTGACCAGCTGAACTTATCGGCTTGCATGTACTGACGGAATTGTTTAAGCGCCGTGCCTGATGCTTTTTGGAAATTGGCGATCCGCTCCGGCCTCACACCTTTCAACAGGTCAGGAGGGGATGAAATCACTGATAAATAAGCAGCACCCTTTTCTGCCCATTCAATCATTTCCTTGGCGCGATGCTCTGGATATTCCGTGAAGACTTCATCCGGTGCCAGATCATATTTAATACGGTTAACGGTATCATCCGTCCAGTTAACGATTACATTACGCGCACCGATTTCATAAGCTTTCTTAACGATCAGCCTGACAAGCGCCGCACCTTCCAAAGCTGTATTTATTACAAGTGTTTGCCCTTTTTGGACATTAACGCCAACCTTGACGGCTAGCTCTGCGTACTTTTCTAAATTTCCTTGAAAATTACTCATACATTACTCTCCTTTACCAGAATCTTCATTTACATTGTAGCGATTTTACCGCAAAAAAGATAGAATTTAAAACGAAAACTGCCTATCCAATTTGGACAGGCAGTTTTTGTTTATCTTACACCTTTCATATAACCCTGAATTTTCGGAGAAAGCATGAAAAGAACGAATCCAAGCAAAATGGATATGCTACCGATCACTCCAAAGTACAGGATTTCTGAGTCCGGATTAAATAATCGGACAACCTGGGCATTAATCGCCTGTGCCGCCGCGTTTGATAAAAACCAGAGACTCATCGTCTGAGCGGAGAAGGCTGCCGGTGCGAGTTTCGTCGTGGCCGAAAGTCCGACAGGGGACAGACATAACTCACCCAAAACCACGAGGAAGAAGCTGAGTACCAGCCATAACGGGTTCACCAATGTATCGGTCCCGTTTAGATAAGCAGGGAAAATCATCACAAGGAACGAAAGTCCCGCGAAAAATAATCCGAATGCAAACTTTTTCGATGTGGAAGGCTGTCTGTTCCCAAGCTTGACCCAAAACCAGGCAAAAACAGGCGCAAGCATGACGATGAATAGCGGATTCAACGATTGAAACCATGCAGGTTGAATCTGGATGCCCGCAAAGTTAAGCTGTGTCCGCTGGTCAGCATACGTCGCTAATATATTAGAGCCCTGTTCCTGGATGGCCCAGAACATGACAGCTGCGATGAACAGCGGGATGTACGCGATCAGCCGTGAGCGCTCAACCTCTGTGGTTTTCGGACTACGGTACATAAAGATAAAATAAAGGGTTGGAATTAATACCCCAAATAAAGTAACGAGTAAAATAAAGCGTTCGATCGTCAGATACCCAGCCGGAATCGTGATAGCAGCCAAGACGGCGATTATAAGTGCTCCGATCCCGATTCTGGTGAATACTTTGGACCTTTCATCCTTGGACAAAGGATTGGGTACATAGGAACCGGCAAGTCCCAGGTTTTTCTTTTTCGTCAGAAGAAACGTGACAAGGCCGAAGAACATACCGATAGCCGCAATACCAAAGCCGAGATGATAATTATATTCCTGTCCGATCGTTCCGACAATCAACGGCGCCAGAAAACCGCCCAAGTTGATCCCCATATAGAAAATACTGAATCCAGAATCACGCCGTGGATCTTCCTCACTATACATTTCACCGACAACACTTGAAACATTCGGTTTGAGTAGACCTGTACCGATGACAATCAAAGCCATGGAAGAAAATAATGTTGTAATACCGCCCGGCAGTGCGAGGATGATGTGTCCAAACATGATCAAGACCCCGCCGTAAAAAACAGTCCGGGTCGTCCCGAGTAATCTATCCGCTATCCAACCTCCGATAATCCCGGACATATAAACGAGCGATCCGTAGACGGACATAATCGAATTGGCTGTAGTTTGGTCTAAGCCCAGTCCTCCCTCGGAAATCTTATCATACATGTAATAAATCAGAATGGCGCGCATTCCATAATAAGAAAAACGTTCCCAGAATTCAGTAAAGAACAGGGTAAATAACCCTTTGGGATGTCCAAAAAAGCCTGTCTGAGGCACACTTTGAACAATTACGTCCTTATTTCTTGTCTGCATCCTAAATCCTCCTTTTAAAAATTGTAAGAATAATTCAAATGATATAAGGAACAATTATTTTACTATAACACTTTTGGTTTTGTATTAAAAGTTTCTCGCTTATTAACAGAGAATTTTGAAAAATAATCATGAATTGAAGAAAGATATGAATATTAATTGGAGGTAGAGGAGTCGATTAGGTGAGCGTAAAAAGCAGGGAGAGGAAGATTAAAAAAACCAACCCCTTATTTTTTAAAGGTGTTGGTATCATGATTATATTTTATTTTAAATGGGACTCAATTTCCTGTATTAGTTTTTCTGCACCCTCTGGACTAAGTCGAAGCTGCCCTTTGGCTACAGCAAAATTCCGATCTGATATTTCGCCTGTAATCACACATGAATTACTAGCTTTATATTTTTGAAGAATAATCATGTCACCATCAGTGAAGATTTCTAACCCATCTCTTTCATTAATATTAAAATTTCTCCGAATTTCTTTAGGGATTACAACTCTTCCTAAATTATCCAAGTTTCTTACTACACCGGTAGCGCGCATATACATTTTCCCTCCATACATTTATAATTAAATATTACCATATTGTAAAAATAATTAACAGTTTTGTAAATTAATATGAGTTATTTGTTTTCTGCTTTGAATGCTTTATTTTTAAATTTTTAAAAATTTTTCAAGATAATGGTAACGGTGTATAAAGCAAAAGGGTTTGTAAAACCTTGAGTTGGGAAACAAAATCATAATGATGGATAGAATAATAGAATCAATTTGATGAATGGGAAGATAACTTAGAAAAAGGCATCCGAATAAATCGGATGCCTTAGGTATAGAATATTTCAAAACTTCTATTTTAAGATATCGTGATCAACATAACGCTCGCCATTCAGTTCACTGATTACATTGATCGCTACTTTGGCTCCGTCTCCTGCGGTGATAATGGTGTGCATACTGACACCCGCGCAGGTTCCAGCAGCCCAGACACCCTCGATGTTCGTTTTTCCGACGGTATCGCAGTCAACGATTGTCTTAATTCTTGGCTCTGTGCCAGGCTTGGTATTAATACCAGCCTTTTCGGCGAGTTCAACTACCATACCGGTGGCCAAGATAATGTGCTTTGCTTCGTATTCGCCGTTCTCCGTTTCAATTTTGAAGCCATCATTGGATTTTTCAAAATTGACCGTTTTTGTTTGGACAAGTTCCGCTCCGAATTTTTTGGCCTGGTTCTTACCAATTTCAACGAGATCGGGTCCGCTGATTTCATTCACGCCATAATGGTTTTGAAGCCATGCCCTTTTTGTAATGCTTTGGTCACTGTCTAACAGTAAAGTCTTTTTCCCGGCCTTTGCCGCAAAAAGTGCAGCGCTTCCGCCTGCCGGTCCAGCTCCGATTATCGCGATATCATACATAGGAAAAATCCTCCTTTTCAATATTCGACTTAATTTTATCAATAAGGAGGAAATTTCACTACTTAAAAGAACTGAAATCCGAATGTTTAATTGAATGAATTTATTGTTATCAAGGTTGTTTCTTTGTATGGTCATCTGAAGGAAACAAAAATAGAGGAAGGGTATAAAAGATATGCAAAGCGAAAAAGGTTTAGTTATGATTTTCCTGCGGCCGCAAACTGAGTAAAAATGTTGTTTTATTCATTATCAAATTTATGAATTTTTACGTTCAGGTAAATGGTCATCCAGGATACAATTACAAATATAATCGTTCCTGTGACGGAGTTTGAAAACGGGAATAGCAAAAATTCCATAATGGTTCACCACCTCAGATCTTCATTTTTATTTGCAGGGAAACCAGATTTTTATATCGTAATAAGATATACTTCATATGTAAATTATATCGTGTTAAGATATATTTATCAATAGGAAAGAAGGCGAATTTTTGGATTCACTTTTGTCAAAAGACGTTTATGAATACCTTGGAGAATTTAGATATCAACTAAGAAAGTTTCAAAAATTCAGTGATTCTGCAGCTCAAAAACACGGCGTCACCCCTCAGCAACATCAATTATTATTGGCTATTAAAGGGTTCCCGGGCCGTGATTGCGCTACTCCTAGAGAGTTAGCGGAGCGTCTGCAAATTACTCATCATGCATGTGTAGGTTTAATAGACCGCTCTGAACAGCTTGAACTGGTTTCCCGAAGACAGAATCCAGAGGATGGCCGTAGTGTATTAATTGAAGTCACTTCTCAAGGAAGTGAAATACTGGAGAAATTGTCGGAGATTCATTTGGAGGAAATAAAAAGAATTGGTTTGTTCAAGGAATTAGGAGAATTTTAGCTTCCATGTGGTTAGTTTCAAATTATCGAATGTCGTTAGCAGGGGAGTTAGCAAACATTAAGCCGTCGTCTTTCTTCTTTTTAGGAACTTGGCTGGATCGGGCAAACCGGACAAAGGAAACTTAAGATACTCGATTATGAAGCCATCCTCGAAGCTGCAAGAGAATAATTTAACCAACCCTCCGATTAAAACTTGATCGTATATCAGTTTTTGATTGGAGGGTGTTTACCTTTCATTCCGAGTTCATCGTTTCCACATCTTTAATCTGGATCAATAGGCAGGATAGGGTTACATATCTATGTGCGGCTTAGAGAGTTGATTTTGACTTGACCGTCTATTTATTAGCTTATACCTTTTCTGAAAATCCCTACACATTAGATTTTTTCAAATAGAATATACTACGGAAGCAGGGCCAACCGGAACGTTTGACATATAAGATTTTTAAAGTTTAATCTGGACTATGAAATGACCTATAAAAAAAGAGAGAGGAATGATAGTAAATGGATCTTGAGCTGAAAAATAAAACAGCACTTGTTACAGGCGGCAGTAAGGGAATTGGAAAAGGTATTGCCCTGGCGTTTGCGAAAGAAGGAGCCAACGTTGTCATCTGTGGACGGGGTGCAGAAGCATTGGAGGAAACTAAAAAGGAGATAGAAAAAAACGGTGGAAATGTACTTGCCGTTCAGGCTGATTTATCCAAGCAGGAAGATGTGGATCATCTTGTTTCATCAGCTATTGATCGTTATCAAACCATTGATATTCTTGTTAATAATGCGGGAATAGCCAGTGGGTTTGATGATTTTGAATCCTTGGAAATAGAGGACTGGCAGCATCTCTTTGATATAAATCTTTTTGGCACAGTGCGTGTCACCAAAGCGGTAATCCCTTTTATGAAAAAAGCAGAATATGGTCGGATCATTAATATTTCTTCTGAATCCGGAGTCCAACCGGACCCATTTATGCCACATTATAACGCTTCGAAAGCAGCCCTGATCAATTTCACGAAAAGCTTATCAAAAGCATATGCAAAACAGGGGATATTAGTTAATACTGTATCGCCGGCATTTATCATGACACCGATGTTGGAGAACCTTTTGAAAGGCAACGCCGAAAAGCAAAATATCAGCTACGACGAAGCCATTCAGCAATTTCTTAAAGAGAATCGCCCTCATGTAGAAGTGAAACGTCCAGGTACGGTTGAAGAAGTTGCTGCCGCTGTTTTATTCTTAGCTTCAAGCAACGCGGGCTTTATTAACGGAGTGAATTTACGTGTTGATGGCGGGTCAGTAGCAACCCAATAAAACAAGGTATTTAACAGCCCCTTCATGAGATTTTAACTTTCAATTCTCCTTCGCTAAAGGAATGCTGTCTATGATTGCCAATAAAAAAGCCGTATCCCCGAGAAAGGGGAACGGCTTTCGATTTGATTTTATTTATCAAGATTTACCCATACGCTTTTCACTTCGGTATAGTTGTTCAAAGCGTAGGAGCCCATTTCACGTCCCATACCTGAGGATTTATAACCGCCGAATGGAGAGGCTGCGTCAAAGGCATTATAGCAGTTTACCCATACCGTGCCGGCACGAAGCTTGCTTGCAACATAATGGGCATTGGATAAATCGCGCGTCCATAGGCCGGCAGCAAGGCCGTATTCATTCTCATTTGCACGTTTAATGACCTCGTCAAGATCCTCAAAAGGCATGGCCGCGATAACCGGACCGAAAATTTCTTCACGGGCGATCGCCATTTCATCTTTGACCGCGGCAAAGATGGTAGGGGATACAAAGTATCCATCGTCCTGTGGCTTTCCACCGCCGACCAGCACTTCAGCACCTTCGTTCAAGCCTTTTTCAATATATCCGAGAACTCTGTTTTGCTGCTCCTGGGATACCAATGGCCCGATTTGCGTTTCAGGGTTCAGCCCGGCACCTTGTTTGATATCTTTTGCATGGGATACCATGTCGGCTACTACATTATCATAATGTTTCTTTTGGATGAATACGCGTGAACCCGCACAGCAGACCTGACCTTGATTGAACATGACGCCGTTCAAAGCACCTGGAATAGCCTTCGAGAAATCGGCATCAGGCAGAATGATGTTAGGTGATTTACCACCAAGCTCAAGGGTCACCCGCTTTAATGAGTTGGCTGCCGTCTTCATGATATGCTTACCGACGGCAGTGGAACCCGTGAAGGCAATTTTATCAACTAAAGGATTGTTAATCAGCGCTTCTCCGGCCGTTTCGCCGAATCCTGGAACGATGTTGATGACACCTGCAGGAAATCCTGCTTCTTCTATTAATTCTGCCAAATAAAGAGCAGACATCGGTGTTTGCTCCGCAGGCTTCAATACAACGGTACAACCGGTAGCCAGAGCTGCACCGAGCTTCCACATCGCCATCAGCAGCGGGAAGTTCCATGGGATGATCTGTCCGACAACTCCGACAGCTTCGTGTCTAGTATAATTAAAAAAATTACCGTTAACCGGTATCGTTTGTCCGACAATTTTTGTGGACCAGCCGGCATAATACCTCATATGTTCAATCGCTAGAGGGATGTCTGCATTGGTTGTTTCGCCAATCGGCTTCCCGTTGTCTAACGTTTCTAATTGTGCTAATTCTTCTTTATGCTCCTCCATTAAATCGGCGAGTTTATACATAAGCCGGCTTCTCTCGGCAGCGCTCATTTTGGACCATGGACCCTCATCAAAAGCCCGCCGTGCTGCTTTGGCGGCTAATTCGATATCAGCTTGATCGGCTTCGTACACTTCGGCCAACGTTTCACCTGTAGCTGGATTAGGAGTAGTAAAGGTTTTTCCTGAGGCACTTTCGATAAACTGCCCATTAATATAGAGTTTTTTGGGCCCTTGTAAAAACTGCTGTAATTTTTTGTTGATTTCCAATGTAAGATTTGTCATGAATACCCTCCTTGAATTTTGGTAATGGTATTGAGCAAACCAAGATGCAAAACTACCTTTCTGAAAACGCTTTCAATCACCTAAACTATCATATCGCGAATAGTTCAAATTTTCAATAAATAAAAGCCGACAGATTTTGTGAGGAAACGACAAGTTTAAGAAAGTAAGGAGATGACTCGTTTTATTTAAGGTAATAGGAAGTAGGGGTCTCCCTAGCAAACGCAAGATGTTTGTTACCTGAATATTTTTATAGTAGAAAGCAGAAATAATAGGTAAAATAGGAAAGAATTGATTAACTTTATTGAGGTTTGCTTTAGGAGGATGTTATGGGAAAGAAAAATAAATCAGTTTCAGAACGAAAATTGCTTGGCATTGCAGGCATGGGCTGGATGTTTGATGCCATGGATGTCGGCATGCTTTCGTTTATTGTTGTTGCCCTTGCACAGGAATGGAATCTCTCACCCCAGGAGATAGGATGGATAGGGAGTGTTAACTCAATTGGAATGGCCGTTGGAGCGTTTGTGTTTGGAATACTTGCTGACCGCATTGGCAGGAAATCAGTTTTCATGATCACTCTCTTGTTATTTTCCATTGGCAGCGGTGTTTCTGCACTCGTAAGCTCACTTGTTCTATTTTTGATTCTGCGGTTTATAATTGGGATGGGGCTCGGTGGCGAACTACCTGTCGCTTCAACACTCGTATCGGAAAGTGTCCCGGCTGAAAAACGGGGTAGAGTGGTTGTTCTATTAGAAAGCTTTTGGGCAGGCGGCTGGTTAATTGCTGCTTTAATCTCTTATTTTGTCATTCCGGAGTTTGGTTGGAGGATCGCTTTAGTACTGAGCGCGCTGCCTGCTTTCTATGCCCTTTATCTGAGACTTAACTTACCTGATTCGCCAAAATATCTTTCACAGCAAAAACAAGAGAAACCGACGATATGGCAAAATATCAAAAGGGTGTGGGCGAAGAAGTACCGGAGGCAAACGATCACGCTGTGGATCCTCTGGTTTTGCGTCGTTTTTTCCTATTATGGCATGTTTCTGTGGCTCCCAAGCGTTATGACAATGAAGGGGTTTAGCATGATTAAGAGTTTTCAATATGTACTGATCATGACTCTTGCCCAGCTGCCGGGCTATTTTACAGCCGCATGGTTTATTGAAAAAATGGGCAGAAAGTTTGTTCTTGTTACATATTTAATTGGTACAGCGCTGAGTGCCTATTTCTTTGGAAATGCTGAAGACTTGTCTTGGTTAATTATTTCCGGGATTTTCCTTTCTTTCTTTAATCTTGGCGCATGGGGTGCATTATATGCGTACACCCCGGAACAATATCCGACTTCAATCCGGGGCTCGGGAGCTGGCATGGCCGCTGCTATAGGTCGTGTAGGTGGAGTGCTTGGGCCGCTGTTAGTTGGCTATATGGTGACGCAAAAGTCATCGATTACAACTATCTTTACTATTTTTACGATTTCCGTTTTAATTGGAGCGTTTGTCGTGTGGTTCTTCGGTAAAGAGACGAAAAATACTGAGCTTGCGGAATAATTAAGAACAGGCAGTCCCATTGGTGACTGCCTGTTTTAGTATCTGGGACTAATCGAGCACAAATCCGGTTCATCGAGCACAAATCCGGATTATCGAGCACAATTCCGGTTCATCGAGCACAAATCTGGATTATCGAGCACAAATCCGGTTCATCGAGCACAAATCTGGATTATCGAGCACAAATCCGGTTCATCGAGCACAA
>NZ_QVTC01000073.1 GCF_003429085.1 Bacillus sp. V59.32b
ATGGTGCAGCTGTATCAGAATGGGAAGCCAAGAAAGGATATTATTCGTGAGTACGATCTTACACCCTCCTCTCTGGATAAGTGGATCTCTCAACATAAGGCCTCCGGTTCAGTCAAAGTAACCATAACCGAACACCGGAAGAAACAGAATTGGTAAAGCTCCGTAAGGAACTCAAACAACAGTTAGAGAATGATATTTTAAAGCAAGCTGCGCTGATACTAGGACGAAAATAAATGTGATTCGGAACAACCAGCACAAATACTCGATATCAGCTATGTGCGACGGCCTTCAATTGCCTAGAAGCACTTATTATTATGAAGCGAAAGAAAGAAAATCCGAAGATAACATCACTTCCCACATCATCGAAATATTTCATGAGAGCCGCCAAAACTATGGAACTCGTAAAATTAAAGTGGAATTAAAGAAACGTGGACTAGTTGTTTCCAGAAGACGAATTGGTCGGATATGCAAGAACAAGGACTCGTGTCCACCTACACTGTGGCTCAATTTAAACCCCATTCGAAGAAGGTTAGCAATACATATGTGTGTTTGTTGATTTCCTTAACAGGGAGATCATTGGTTACTGCGCTGGCCCGAATAAAGACGCTTCACTGGTTTGCCGTGCATTTTCATCTATTAAGGTGGATTTACGCAAAATTCAGTTCTTCCATACGGATCGAGGGGGAGAGTTTAAAAATAAGCTGATTGACGATGCACTAGAGACGTTTACTATCCAACGTTCTCCTAGCATGAAGGGTTGTCCCTATGACAATGCCGTAGCTGAAGCAACATTCAAAATCCTCAAAACAGAGTTTGTGAAGGGCCGGGATTTCGATACATTGGAAGATCTAACAAGAGAATTGCACTACTATGTTCATTGGTTTAATCACATTCGTATTCTGGGACACTGGGATATTTAAGCCCGATTGAGTATAAACTTGAACACCTTAAAAAAGTTGTCTAGTTTAGTGTTGACAATCCAGTAATCTTAAGCGATACGGGGGTAAATAAAATCTAAAGATGTTATTAAAAATGGAGTGATATTTATGAAAATCTTATTAGTACACATAGGTCCCATTTTCAAATATCCACCGGCATTAACAGTATTGCAATATCTAAATGATTTAGGTATTGAAACAATCCTATGTACTACAGACATTGATAGTCAGACTGCAGAGTTATGTGCAAAGCGTGGGGTAAAAGTCAAAAATATAGTGGCTAATTATGAAAGGACTATTTCCCCCTTTTTAAAACTTTTTCGACTAATAAAAATTAAAAAAGCACTTTGGAAGGAAATAGATAATATTTATGATTCAGAAACATCAATATGGGTATTCTCAGACTTGGCATTAAAACACCTCGGGAAAAGGCTATTAAAAAAAAGGTTTATCTTGCATATGTTTGAGTTAAATGAAAAAACTTTATATTACCGTAAGTTACCATTACTAGCTTTAAATACAGCTTTATATGCAAAGAAAGCTGTCTGTGTAATACAAGCTGAATATAACCGTGCACACATTTCAAAAGCTTGGTGGGATTTAGAAAAACTCCCATATATATTACCGAATAAGCCCTATTCTAACAATGAAATTAAAAAGTATTCACATATATCAAATCAAAAAGCATCTATTATAATAAATAAGCTTAAAGGTAAGAAGATAATATTGTATCAAGGAATATTAAGTCCAGAGCGCCCGTTAGATGTTTTTATAAAAGCAGTTAACAAGCTTGGAGAAGACTATGCTTTTGTAGTTATGTCAGGAGGGGAAAATATTTACAAAGACATAGGTAGTGAAAATTTTTACTTTATACCTTATATAGCGAATCCATACCATCTGGAGGTAACAAGTCACGCATATATTGGAGTTTTAACTTATGTACCCACTAACAATGAATTTTCTATGTTAAATGCGTTATATTGTGCGCCAAATAAGCTGTATGAATATTCCAAGTTCGGTATTCCCATGATAGGAAATGATGTTCCTGGATTATCATATGCCTTCAATACATCAGGTTGTGGAGTATGCTTTGAAACATTTGAAGAATCTAATGTAATAAGTGCTATTAAAGCTGTAGAAAAAAATTATGATTTTATGGCAGCAAAATCAAAGGAATTTTATAATAAGGTTGATATTAAAGGAACAATAAAAGAAATTGTTGACTCAATTGATTGTTGATAAGAGTGCTGAGTTTGTGTGGAGGATGAAAATCATTGAGTGTATCTAAGATTAAAATTTTGTTTTCCTCAAAAGTGATGAAAAATGGTTCTTGGCTGTATATTCTTCAAATATTTAATACTTTAGCTCCATTACTAACTTTACCGTATATCACCCGAGTTCTTGGTGCATCACAGTTTGGAGTGTTTTCATTCTCATTAAATTTGATTGGATATTTTCAGGTTATTGTTGAATATGGGTTTAATCTTTCTGGATCTCGAAAAGTAGCAGTTGCTAGGGATAAAGAAGAAGTGGAAAGAATTTATAGTGCGATTATGACTAGTAAAGTTATTCTTTGTGTTGCAACATTTTTTTTAATGCTGTTAATTTGCCAAATTTTAAGTGTAAATGAAATGCAATTTATTAGTATGATAGTCCTTTATTCTATGGTTATAGGGTTGTCATTACAGCAAACATGGTTATTTCAAGGAATGCAGGATATGAAATATATAACGATTATTAATGTATTTGCACGTACATTATCTGTTATATTAATTTTTTTATTCGTAAAGGAACCAAGTGATATATATATATATTGTCTACTATACGCAATTACTTTTTTATTAGGCGGTATTATTAGCGTTATAATCATTAAAAACAAGTTGGGAATAGCTTTCCATATTCCATCAATTAAAGATGTAAAAACGGAGCTTCAAGATGGATGGTATATTTTTACAACTTCAGCAATGACCAAGGTTTTTAGCGGCTTTGGTATTACTATTTTAGGATTCACTAGTACGGAAAGTAGCGTTGGTATCTTTTCTGCTATACAGAAAATTCCGATAATAATATCGATGATGTTTGCACCTATTGGACAAGTAATTTATCCTTACATTAGTAAATATTATATTGAATCATTCGAAAAAGGAATACAAAAGGTAAAGAAAATAAGTATGGTAATTATGCCAATAGTCGTTATTATTTGTATTATACTAATCTTAAATTCAAAATATGTGGTTAATTTGCTTTTTGGTGATAGTTATGTGGCATATTATGTATTATTAATTCCTTTGACACTTTGGATGTTACTAGGTATTTTAAATAATTTTCTAGGAGTACAAATAGTGGTAGCAAGTGGGCATGAAAAAGAGTATAGTATTGCTTTTAATTGGGGATTTATTTCATTAATATTATTTAATGTAGCTTTAGGCTTTATTTGGGGACTTTACGGTATTGCAGTTGCTGCATTAGTTGCTGAGCTTGTTTTAACGTTGGCTTTAATATATCAAATAAAAAAGATATCAAAAAAGTTTAGAGAAGAAAATAAGTTAAAGTTGATAGATATGAAATGAAGAAAAAAGTAATGATAGTATTCGGAACACGGCCAGAGGCTATTAAGATGTGTCCTTTAGTTAAAGAATTAAAATCACGGGATAAATTGGATACGGTTGTTTGTGTTACAGGTCAGCATAGAGAAATGTTAGATCAGGTCTTGGATGCATTTAATGTGGTTCCTGATTATGATCTATCCATTATGAAAGCAAAACAGACGCTATTCGATCTAACTATAAATATTCTATAACAAATAAAAGTTGTATTGGAAGAAGCGAAGCCAGATGTAGTTTTAGTTCATGGTGATACTTCTACAACGTTTGTAACGTCCTTAGCATGTTTTTATTTACAAATTCCAGTTGGTCACGTAGAGGCTGGACTCAGAACATATAATATTTATTCTCCATATCCAGAAGAGTTTAATCGCCAAGCTGTAGGAATTGTAGCGAAATTTAATTTTGCCCCAACGGAGATGTCTAAAGAGAATCTTTTAAAAGAGGGGAAAGATCCTTCCACTATACATGTTACTGGTAATACAGCTATTGATGCACTTAAGACAACGGTTAGAAATGATTACTATCATAAGCACCTCGATTGGGTAGCAGATAGCAGACTTATTATGATAACGGCTCATCGCAGGGAAAATCAAGGTGAACCAATGAGAAATATGTTTAAAGCTATTAAAAGGATTGTTGATGAACATTCGGATATTAAGGCAATATATCCAATTCATATGAACCCAGTAGTAAGAGAAACTGCCAATGAAATACTAGGAAATAACGATAGGGTAAGAATCATTGAACCATTAGAAGTCTTGGATTTTCATAATTTTCTTTCAAGATCTTTTTATCATATATGATTACGGCCATAGGAATTTACCAGCTATGCCATCTTTTGTACCACTCTTCGTCAAAGAATTTACCAGTCATTGCCTAATCTCTTTTACCAATAAAAACTCCTCTCATTACTAATTTATAATGGAGGAGTTTTTTTGATTTAAAACTTTTGGTTAACCCTTAAAGAACTCTATTATGATTTTCCTTAATCCTTCATAAATGTTCTGTTCAGTCCATGTATATGGAAAAGGTTCTTTCCCATAAACTTTAAGAAGCTTTTTCTTTAATTTCTTAGGGAAAGGACTCCACTCTTTTTAACCGGTCCAATAATAGTTTTCTTCCATCTTGCATAAATCTTTCAGGGTCAATATTTCCATATTTTAGGCCTCACTGCCTAATCCATGCCGCTCCCGCATGGAGGTTTCACCGTCCAATAAGAATTGATAAGAATTATGGACAATGCGGTCTAAATGGATTCCGCAATGGTACCGTTTCCCAACTTCGTATGCCATCCGCCGGGATCGATTTGAGAACAGTAAATGGTGGAAGCTGTTTTTTGCCGAACATCAGTAATCTCCAACACGATATTGGCTTCGTCAATAGAGTCAATTAATAAAAGTTGATTGCGAGTGGTTTTTTAAAGTTCTCAACTTGTTTGAGTGTTGCATTATCAAAAGATTGATTTTTTTTCAATTATTATTCCTGTGAAAGAGCCTTAATTAACGAGTTGTCCTGTTAGAATTTTTTTAATGGATATAACAAAAGAGAGCTCTTGAAATGGTGAGACCCAAGGATGTACCCTTTGGTCACTGCATCACAAGTTGGTGTATTTAAATTCTAGTACTCACTTTTAAGGGCTTACCCTCTTTGGTCTTCTTAAAATCAAAATTTTCTCCCCGTAAGCGTAAAATATTATCTTCTTATTTATAGTCCCCAAAAGTTATTGTCCCATATAATTTTATTAAATTTTTCTGGATATCCCCATGCGTAATTCGACAGCAATATCAATGATAAATCTTAGTATTGAATTTTCCTTCTTACCTAAATATATAAGTCATAAAACCGATATAAAATTAAGAATCGAGTTTATTTTGGTTTAGATTAATAATTAAAAGGTTATAAAGAATAATATTCATTGTTTACACCTTTTTCGACAAATGGTAACATTTTTATACATGGGTTTTCATACCCTTGTTTCCAAATTTATTCTGGTATACTTCAAAAATATTATATGCACATAAATCGTACGAAATGGCAAAGTTATCGAAAGATAATGACGCAAAGCTAAAGGGGCTAAAGTAATCTTGCGAAGCCAGCCAGCTGCCGAATACGATTTCTCCTACGATTTATGTGAGTCTCAAGGGAGGACATGCTTTGAAGAAGATCTACTATAAATTGAGATTTGTATGGCATTATGCAAAGCAGAGACATAATGAAGTTCTGATTGAGGATTGTTTATCTGAACCTTTAATTGCCAAGCTGCGATTAAAAGCTTCCTATCATAAAAGTCAGGCTACGAAATACAACACAAAACTGGTTTTCTAAAAAGCGGCAAAGTGTCTTAGACAAGACATTTTGCCGCTTTTTTTCTTATTTTTATTTAGCATGATTGGATACGAGGGGAGAAATAAACCGGTGTTGACACTCTTTCTGATTAATTCCATTTAAGCTGCGGGTTATCAACTCTAAATTGATGAAGCTCTTCTAATTTTTCAACTAAGTAATCTTGAATACTATCTGTATATCCCCAAATATAATCATTATTATCGGAAGGTGGCTGGTAAGTCCAATCTTCCTTACTTTCACAAAAGGTTTCTAAAGCTTTTGTTATTTCATCTTTTTGCCCACATTTATGTTGTACCTCTAAAAAAGTAGTCAATTTCGGGTATTCATCCTCTGTTAATTCAAATCCGCAACCAATAAACTTCCAATCTGATTGATCATTAATAAGTATATATAAATTATTATCACGCAATTGTGTAGTTCGATGTGACCATTGTCTAGGACTGCCAATTAGCTCAGTGAATTTCCCGGTCACTTTTCCTTCCAATGTTTCATCCAGCATAGACTGAAGTCTTTGAGCATTTTGGATCGCATAAATGTCAAGCGGTGTAAACTTTCTGCATTTTTTCTACACTATTCCATTGATTTTTAAAATGAAAAAGTCTAAATCCATAAAACTTGAGTATTATCATATTAAGATAAGGAGGCGATCTGGTGAAATCAATAGGAATCTTGGGTGTAGGGCAGGCAGGTGGGAATATAGCTGAAATAGCATCCGCCTTAGGCTTTCAAACGGCCCTTATCAACACGAACCAACATGATGGCTTAGTGAACACAAGGGTGGAAAAGAAGTATTTTGTCCCAGGATTTAAGGGAGCAGGACAAGATAGATCTATAGGATTAAGAGCTATTCAAGATAACTATCGGGAGATCATTGACTTTGTAAAGCAGTCCTTTAAGGACATAAGGCTTTTATTGGTGGCCTTTTCTACAGATGGTGGTACTGGTTCTGGTATGAGTCCGTTATTAATTGATCTGTTAGTAGACCAGCTGCCTGACATCAACATAGGTGCTATCGCTGTTGTACCCGAACGAAACGTGTTAGCGGGCAACCGAATCAATACTGCTGAATGTATCCAAGAGATTTCAAAAATTGAGGGGATCTCTTCTGTATTCCTGGTAGACAACGATCAAATGCGCAGGAGTAACCCGCAATCCAGCAAACAGAAGATCTATCTTGCTTCAAATCATCAAGTCATGGAGGCAATTAACAGAGTACTGCAAGTTACGCAAAAGAGTTCTTTTTACGGGAACTTCGATGAAACGGATCTGATGAATATTCTGGGCACACGAGGGGTAACAATCATATCTTCAGCTACAATTACAGACGCAAAGTCTACGGCAGACGTGTCCAGTAAAATTCAGCGTTCCTGGGCCAATTCTGTATTTTGTCCAGTTGAAACAACAGGCGTAATTCGAGCTGGACTTATCTTTGAAGGACCGGAGAATATGACTAGGCTCATTAATATGCCATTAATCTTCGAAAGAATCGGGGAACCTCTGCAGTTATTCGAAGGAACCTATATCTTAGAATCTGACCCTACTATAACCACCATTTTAGCGGGTCTGCCATTCCCAACCCGCAGACTGTCGGCTGTTGAGGAATCCATTGAGAAGAACAAAGATCGTTTAGAGAACCTGGTCAACACGGAACATACCCAGAAATATGAGTCGCGAATATCCTGGGCATCAAACCTGAGAACTAAAAAACCTGAGAAACAGGCAGCCTCCATATCATCCAAGTTAGCAAAGTACCAAAGATGAAGGGATTCATTCACAACGTAAATATAGCAAAAGTGAACACACTGGATGTTACGGTTCCAGTGTGTTTTCATTTATGGAAAATATCTTATTCAACCTAGTACAAAAGAGCGTTAAAAGGGACAAATAAGCCTATGCAAAGAAACTGTTTATGAATTTAAAGAATGAGTGAAATTTCATTTGCCGGCATCAGAGGAGTTTTCATGTCAAAAAGAAACCCATAGTTTAGGACACTCTGTAAAAAATGTAGTATCACAACCTGATGTGCGTCATTATAGGAAAATGGAAGTGTTTTATCCACTTAAAAAAGAAAGCGTTTACATATTGTGATGCACTACTTATACTGGATTTGTACCAACAAATTAAGTTGTGTTTGCCTTTGTTACAAACCAACTCAGCTCCCCACGTTAAATATCCTTATGGTCAGCAGTATATTTCAATTTTTCTTGCAGTCATTTTTTCTTCTGGATTGAAGCCATTCTTTGTGATTAATAGACCTCTATTACAAATGACGATAATCTTACTCCATCTATTAAATATCATTGTATTTTTCTTTGCTTAACTACTGAATTTTCTTTTTTAAAGGAGGTGAACCATTCCGTTTTCGTTCTCTGTAAAGTGCAGGCCAACTATATCAGATGATGGAGGAATACGATGAAAAAAATACTTTCTATCGCAACAGCAGTTGTTTGTTTGCTTTCATTGTTTGCAGGTAATATCGCAATTACAGCAACAGCTAAGGAATCGGACAAACCATTTTATTTATATGAGAAAGCGCCTGTAGAAAAAAGGGTGAAAGATCTGTTGGGACGAATGACGCTCGACGAAAAAGTCGGGCAGATAATCCAGGCAGAGCGGGCTTCTGTAACTCCTGATGATGTGAAGGAGTACAACTTAGAATCCGTTTTAAGCGGAGGTGGCTCGTTTCCGGATGGAAAGGAGGAAAACAGTACACGTGAAAAGTGGTCGCAATTGGTAGATTCCTATCAAACTGGTGCGCTATCCACGCGATTAGGCATTCCGCTTTTATATGGGGCAGATGCTGTCCATGGACACAATAATTTAAAAGGTGCGACTATTTTCCCGCATAATATCGGCTTGGGGGCTACCAGGAATCCTAGGTTAGTAGAGAAGATCGGAAGCGCCGCAGCGACAGAGATTAAATCCTCAGGAGTAAACTGGACATTCGCCCCGACCGTCGCCAGTGTCCAGAATATTCAATGGGGCAGGACTTACGAAGGGTTTGGGGAGAATTCCAAGCTCGTTGCAGACATGGGCGCAGCCTATATTAAAGGGTTCCAGGGCAAAGACCTGGCGAAAACTTCGAATGTTGTCGCTACCGCTAAGCACTTTATCGGCGAGGGCTACACGAAAGACGGAATCAATCAAGGGGACGTGACGGAGTATACGGAAGAAGAAATCCTTAAGATGGACAGGCAAATCTATCAGAAAGCAGTGGATGCAGGGGCCAGGACGGTGATGGCTTCTTTCCATAGCATCCATGGTTTGAAAATGCATGCGAATAAACGGCTGCTTACGGATGTTTTGAAGGGAGAGATGGGCTTTACCGGTTTTGTGATTTCTGATTGGTACGGGATTCAGCAAATCACGAAGGACCAGGATGGCAATCCGGTTTCCGGCTTAAAGCAGCAAATTGAAGTATCGGTTAATGCCGGAGTAGATATGCTGATGCAGCCTGAGAATTGGAAGGAAACATTAAAGCTGACAAAAGAATTAGTGAATGAAGGGAAAATTTCTGAAAAACGTTTGGATGATGCCGTTTCAAGAATCGTCCGGGTGAAGTTTGAATCCGGTGCTTTTGAACATCCATTAACGGATCAAAAGCTGGCTAAAACTTTTGGTTCCAAAAAGAATCGGGAAATTGGACGGCAGGCTGTCAGCGAATCACTCGTCCTATTAAAGAACGATAATGTAAAGGGGAAACCGATTCTTTCCCAGCTGAACAAGATGGATGAAATCTTTGTAGCGGGCAGAAGCGCCGACGATATCGGCAAGCAGTCAGGTGGATGGACGATTACCTGGCAGGGCAAGTCCGGCAATATAACAGACGGTACCACGATTGTCGAGGGAATCAGGGAAGTGGCCGGAAAAGGAAAGAAAATCACGTATAACAAGCATGGCAGGGGCGCAAAAGGTCATGATGCAGCGGTTGTAGTTGTAGGGGAAGAACCATATGCAGAAGGCAACGGGGACACAAGAAAGTTGAATCTTAATCGTCTGGACCTGCTTACACTTGAAAATGTCCGCAAGGCTGATCCTGATATTCCGATCGTCGTTGTCCTTGTATCCGGCCGCCCGATGATCGTGACCGAAGAAATGGATGATTGGGCCGGACTGGTCGCAGCCTGGCTTCCGGGTACAGAAGGCGCCGGTGTCGCAGATGTCCTGTTTGGAGGCGAAGACTTTAAAGGGAAGCTGCCGGTCAAATGGCCTTTCTATCTGGAAGCTTATAAAAATAAAGACAAAAAGTATTTCTTATTTGATTATGGATATGGCTTAACGAAAAAGCAGGCAACCCCTAAATTGCCGGAGAAACCAGTGCTTCCCGAAAAACCCGGCTTGAAGGTGCCAGGGAAAATTGAAGCCGAGGATTTTTCCGATCAATACGGACTACAGACGGAAAATGCATCTGAAGGCACGCTTGATGTCGGTTGGGCTGATGCAAGGGATTGGCTCGAGTACGATATTAATGTCGCAGAGGACGGAGTCTATAACATAGATTTCCGCTATGCTGCGAATCTGAGCGGCCAGACGGGAGTCAACATCATCAGTGAAGACAAGAAGCTTTTAGGGAAGCTGCGGGTGGCGTCGACAGGCTGGTGGCAGAATTGGCAGACAGCTACCGTCGAAAATGTCGTCCTGAAAAAGGGAAAGCAAAAGATTAGGCTCGAATATATTGAGGGCTCGCTGAATTTAAACTGGTTTGATTTTAAACGGGTTGGCAGCATTCCGGATACACCGCCGCCCGTGGGTGATGTAAAACCGGAAATCATCCAGGAGAATGCAGTTGAATCCTGGATTACCAATGAACGTGACCCTAGTGATGTTGCCTGGTATTTTGGACCAAGATATCAATCAGGAGATAAAAAGCTGGAGGAACAGGATAAACTGGATCTTACCAAGCCGGATGCATCCAAGTTTACTACCATAAATATTAATCCAGCGAAAAAATACCAGAGCATGTATGGAATCGGTTCTTCAATGGATGAATCCACCATTCATAATCTGATCAAAATGTCTCCTTCTAAAAGACAGGAAGTTTTAAAGAAATTGCTTGACCCGAAAGACGGGATCGGCATGAGCCTGATGCGGACAACAATCGGCACGTCAGATTTTACGGCTAGAAAGTTTTACAGCTATGACGATATGCCTCCGGGCCAGACAGATGTGGATCTCAAACATTTTTCGATTCAAAAGGATATCGATTACAAGATTATCGAAACACTTCAGCAAGCCAAAAAAATCAATCCGGACATTCAGTTTTTTTCTTCACCATGGAGCCCGCCAGGCTGGATGAAGACGACAGACAGCATGGTCAGGGGACGCGTAAAAGATGAATACTTGCCTGTTCTCGCCAAATATTATTTGAAGTATTTCCAGGCTTATAAAGAGCAGGGAATCGATATCAGTGCGATGACTTTGCAGAATGAACCGATGCTGGAGATCGATTATCCGAGTACGAACATGCCGTACAGCCAGGCTGCAGAATTGGCCCAGCTATTGAGAAAAGAACTGGATACGAATGGGTTCGAGCATGTCAAGCTTTGGGGCTTTGACCATAACCCAAGCGATACGGGTGCTTACGCAGAACAATTGTTAAAGGATAAGCGGGCATATGATGCATTGGATGGCACGGCTTTCCACGATTATGGCGGTTCCTTGTCTGAAATGACCAGATTGCACAACCTGTTCCCGGAGAAAAACGTCTACCTGACAGAACGTGCCGTGTGGGGAACTTATGGCGCCGATCGGATTGCCCAATACTTCCGAAATTGGGCGAGAAGCTATAATTCCTGGGTCGTCATGCTGGATAGCGACATCCAGTCGCACCAATGGGTAGGGCAGCCGGATCCGACATTGCTGATCCAGGACTCAGCAGACAGAAATAACTACTGGCTGACTCCGGAATACTATTTAACCGGACATTTTACGAAGTTTGTGAAGCCAGGTTCGATTCGCATTGACAGCGATTACGGCTCAGCAGATACCGTTACCAACGTGACATTCTTAAGTCCGGATGAAAAGAAAGTCGTGTCCGTGGTCATCAATCAATCGTACGAACCGCAGAAGTTCAAGCTGATCAGTGATGGCAAACAGATCAAAGGCGAGCTGCCGGCTAAATCAGTGGGTACTTACCGATGGGATAAATAAAAAATAGGATCAGAGGTTTCTTTACAATCGGTGTTTTGTAAAGAAACCTCTCTTATCATTTATAAATAAGAGGGGGAATCACAAGATGGATGTAAAGTATAAAATCGTTGCAGAGCAAATGGAGAAAGAAATTTTGGAAGGGACATATGCCTTCAATACGAAGCTGCCAACGGAAGAAGCGTTGATGAAAAAGTTTGATGTCAGCCGAAATACGATCAGGAAAGCGATTGATAGCTTGGTGGAGCATGGCTATATCTATCAAGTTCAAGGCAGTGGAGTATTCTTAAGAGAATTTTCGCGGCCCGGCTGCATATCGATTAAGAATATGGTCGGCTTAACGAAAGAGTTTGAAAAGGACGAGATGTCCAGTAAATTGCTGGCGCTGGAATTAATGGTGGCCGACGAAGAATTGGCAGGGCAAATGAAATGTAAAGTGAATACCAACATCTATTTTCTCAAACGAGTGAGATACCGAAATGGTGTACCTTTTGTGATCGAAGAGTCCTTTTATAATAAGGACCTCATTCCTCTGCTGGATAAAGAGATCGCAGGTGGTTCGATCTATCGATACATAACAGACGATTTAAAATTGAAAGTTGGGTTTGCCGATAAAATCATTTCCTGTGAAAAGCTGAATGACGAGGATGCGGAGCTGTTAGGACTTGAGTCTGGAGATCCTGCTTTAATTGTGGAAAATACGGTCTTTTTAAACACAGGCGTGGTTTTCGATATTTCTCGGGAGAAGTATAATTACACGACTGCAAAATTATTGATGTTGACGACGAGTTAATAATACTAGACGCGGTAAAGTGCCGTGAAAGGACATTTTACCGTTTCCATAATAATTTGTCGGGCTGGTAAAACGTAGTCAGATTTTAAGCTCAAAAATAGTTAATCCAGTATTGCTTCTTTATCAGGTTCATTCAGAAACTATTGCTGCAATCTTAACCAAAAACTCATTGCTGCTGGAGGTAAATAACTAATTAATACTACAACCTTTTTTTTGGAACCAAACCGGAGTTGACATCGTCTATTTATAAAACGGGAGGTGCAGGGAATGAAAACAAGGTTGGTTGGGGTTTTAGTTTTTGTGTTTTTTCTTCTAATGGGCTGTTCGGATGATGCGATGACTGGCGAAAAACCACCTAAAGGCATGATTGTCATTGGAGATGAATCATATCAGACCGAACCGGGATCTTATTGCTGGAAGGGGACGTGTGCTGACACTGCCGGTTCGGTTGAGTTGTTAAAAGGCAAAGTCCCTATAGAAGTGAAACCGAATGAGGAAGTGCGATTCGTCATCGATTACGAACCAAAACCAAATAAATTTCATCTGATACAGACAAGTGGGGGTAAGCAAACGGAGATTGCGGTGACAGAAAATCGTTTCGTTGTTCCAAAAGAGAAAGGCATCTATTACTATGACTATGGTGTATGGTGGATGGATGATGAGGAAGAACATCTGTCGCATGGCGATGCTTTTTATGCTTTTGTTTTGGAGGTGGAATAACTACAAGGGCCTCTTGGTTTAATGCAAAAAGCTTTTAAATACAGAACAAAATATTTTACAATCTCGAGCTTAAAAAACTGTCATTTATTGTTTGAATCTATTGAATCCAATATAATATAAACAAAAGAGGAGGTGAAAAGGAATGGAGAATTCAATCTTACAGGAACTAAAAGAAATGGAAGAACGACTTAACGGCCGTTTCGATAAAATTGATGAAAGACTGGAAGACTCTCAAAAATCTGAAGTTATGAAACTGCAAAAAAACATACTGAAAAAGCAGGAAGAAATGGAAATTGACACAGGGTATCTTGCACAAAGAGTAGAGGAACTTGCCAGGAAGGTATATAAAATCGAGAGGAAGTTAAAAGATCAGGTGTAAACGCGCACATAAATATTACTTGCTAACTAAGAATTCCACTAAATTTCTTCTAAGAAACTACTTCATTATTATCCTCATGAAATCCATAGTATATTAAAATTATATGAATGATTTTAACCAAAAAACATTCGCAGGTGTGCCTGATATCAAGGTTGCCTAGGATTGCTATTAAGCTTCTTAATTGAATTGTTCTCTTAAATATAAAGGCTGTATCAAAGGAGAGTGTTCTCCTTGATACAGCCTTTTATTTCATTATTTTGTGCTATTGTTATGAGCGTCCAAAGTCAAGCAACTTATTTTCTCATAGAGGGTTTAATGGACAGCTTTACATCACAAAGTATAGAACTATTTGGGAATTTGTTAATGTGTGTTACCCGCGTATCTAAATTCAAAATGTCTTCTGTAACATTTATAAATGATATCTTTCTTAGCTTTTTACTGACATCTCCAGCATCCTCCTCATAAGTACTATCTGTTCCATTCTATTTAAATAAAAACACTTTCTGTCTTATAAAGCATAAATTTCATCCATTTTATCAATTTTTTCATCCTAAATATCGTAGTGTATGATTGTATAATTTACTTGTAGCAACACACATACAACAAAAGGAGGGATTCAAAAAGTATTTTTGAAAGCGGATACAATTAGTCTTGGAATTTATCGAAAGTGTCAGTCAATTAGTAATTAAGGGGGGAGCCAATTGAAAAAGCATGTGGCACTCATAATTACAATCATTTTATCTGTCATGGTTGTATTAGCGGGTTGCAGTACCGAACCGAATTTGAAGTCAGGCAGTACATCTAAAAAAAGCGGAGATGAATCTTCCTATAGCTACAAAACAAAGGAAGAGGGCGATATTGTTATCGGATTTTCACAATCCGTCATGGACCATCCGTTCAGGATTGCAAATGTGGAGAGTGCCAAAAAGGCAGCTAAGAAGCTGGGTGTCGAGCTTATTGTTACGGATGGGCAAGGCGATGTGAATAAAGAAATCTCAAATATAGAAAGCTTAATTGCTAGAAATGTGGATGCGATTATTGTGAGCAGCCTGTCTGGAAAGGCGATCTACCCGGCTTATAAACAGGTTGCACAGGCACAAATTCCTCTAATCATTGGGGCATCGGGTGTTCCAGATGATCCGAAAATTCCATATATAAGCTATGTCGCTACTGATGAGGTTTCAATGGGACAAAGAGCGGCCCAGTATATTGCAGAACTTATGGGTGATAAAGGAAATCTGGTAATTCTAGACGGGGTTACTGAATCTACCAATTCGATACTTCGGAGTGAAGGATTCATGCCTGAGATTGAAAAGCATAAGGATATCAAAGTGGTAGCCCAACAATCAGGAGAATGGCTGCGTCTTCCAGCTATGGAAGTCATGAGTAATATTCTTCAGGCTAACAACAAGATTGATGTAGTTTTTGCCCAAAATGATGAAATGGCATTTGGCGCAATCGAAGCCATCAAAAAAGCTGGCCGCATGGATGAGATAAAAGTGGTTGGCATGGATGCCCAGAAAGAGGCATTGCAAATGATTAAGGAAACTGATGAATATGTCATGACAGTAAAAAATGAATGGGATTTAGAAACAGCTGTGAAACTAGCGATTGATGCGGTTCGCGGACAAGAAGTACCAAAAAGAAAAGAACTGGACGCACCGGTTATCGATGATAAAAATGTTGATGGATTTTATGATCCAAAATCAGTTTTTTGAAAATTAGTCTATACAAAATAATCTATTTGGAGGTTTTAACATGAAAATCGCTTACGAAGATGTTTTGCAGGATATTCCGGTTATAGAGTATCAAGAACGTGTCAAGAAAGCTAGAGAGATGATGGAAAGACAAGGCTATGAAGGGCTGCTTGTGTGGTCGGATGCCGCAAGAATGAGTAATGTTCGTTGGCTGGCTAATTATCGTGCCTTTGATGGGGTGTTTCCTTACCCGGCGATGGTGTTCTTACCGCTAGAAGGAGATCCCATACTAATGGCAGAAGGAAGTCTTGTATCTTATGCGAAAGATGAAACTTGGTTCTCTGATGTCAGGGGAATCCGCCAGGAGCTACCAAACGTTTTAAAAGATTTTCAGAAAAAGCATCCTAATAGCAAAATTGGTCTAAGTGGCTCTAAATATCTAGCCCTGGAGTTTTATGAGCAAATCCAAGACAGCCTTAATTCCTCAGTACACTTAGAGAAATCAAATATTATTGAGTATCTAAAGTCGATTAAAAGTGAAAATGAAATTAGAAACATGAAAGCCGCTGGTAGACTTGCTGATATAGGCATTGAAACCATTCATGATCTGCTCAAAACGGAAAACTTGACGGAAAGGGAAGTTGCACGGCAGGCTTATGCTTCCATGTTTGCTCATGGAGCTGACACAGTATCCTTTGACATCATGGTTCAGTCAGGACCGAACTCTTCGGACTACTTCTTAGCCCGCCCGCGGGATCGCCGAATCCAAAAAGGTGACACCGTATTGATTGATATTGGCTGCAGATATAATGGCTATTCCTCCGATATGGCGAGGGGTGTTGCCTACGGGAATGTATCCAAAGAAAAAGAGCGGCTTCTTGAGGTTTGCCTGGAGGCATGGAGAGAAGGGATGTCACGTTTACGGCCTGGAATGACAGGCGCTGAAGCTGATATAGCTGCCAATGAAGTGCTGAAAAGTGAAGGATATGACCATGCATCTGGAGAGGGTAGAGGCTGCGCCCATTCAACCGGAATGGATCCGGAGGAAGAAATTCCAGTCATCGGACCTGATAGCGAGGATGTTCTTGTTGAGAATCAAACCATTGCCTTTGAAATTACCCTTTTACAACCAGGAGTTGGCGGTACCAGAGTAGAAGATACAGTTGTTATTCGCAAGGATGGTGCAGAATCTCTTACTAATTTCCCGCATCGTTGTTTCTGGTACCAAGATTAATATATTAATATATTTCACTAGCTTTTCTGGGAAGATCAGCATGTAGCAAACGCTTCTTACTTGGCTTTGCATCTTTTGTTGCAAGAACTGGGAAGTTTAATCCACTAAGTTCTTAAAAGGGATGCAAAGCTTTTTGATTATATGATGAAGCTGAATTCAAGAAATATGAAAGGGAACGACTGCGATGGAATTAAAAACGAATCTGAACGGTAAATCGGTAAGAAAAGGTAAGCTGCAGCCAATGTTTAAGGAGTACCAGGAAGAGACATTTCTGTTTCTTGTTATCCTTATCATTCTTGCGATATCCCCCATTTTTTCACCGGAATTCTTTTCTACCTATAATTTATTTAATTTGCTCAGGCAGATATCTTATACGGCCATCATATCGGTTGGGATGCTGCTAGTCATCTTGATTGGAGGAATTGATTTATCTGTGGGTTCGATGATGCAAGCAGTTGGCCTGTCATCTATTTTACTCCTGCAAAATCAAGTTCCAGTATGGCTGGTTGTATTAATAGGGTTGCTGTTTGGCTTATTCTTAGGCTTAATCAACGGAGTATTGATTACATTCGGCCGCTTGCAACCGTTTATCGTAACGCTGGGCACGATGGTAATCATTGAAGGTGTTACTCTAGTAATTACAAAAGGAAAAGGTGTCAGTGGGGATGTAAGTGATTCATTTTTAATGATAGGCGCTGGTTACTTGGGGCCGATTCCGGTTCCGGTGATCATAATGGTTTTAATATATTTGGCGGGTTACTTTGCCTTAACTAAAACGGTATTCGGCCGCCATATCTATGCACTGGGGTCTAATCGGGTGTCGGCATTCAATTCGGGCATCAATGTAAGTAAAATTCAAATCTTAATTTATTCTTTTTCTGGTTTATTTGCAGCGGTTGCAGGCTTACTTGTTGCTTCAAGAACAGGAGCGTTTCAACCTGGCGGAGCGACAGGAATGGAGTTGAACGCGATTGCCGCGGTCGTTGTAGGCGGTGCCAGCTTGGCTGGTGGAAAAGGCACAATTGGCGGTACATTTCTAGGAGCCCTGTTAGCAGGCCTGCTATTTAACCTGTTGGTTTTTCTTAATATGAATACCTATATTCAACAATTCATATTAGGCATCATCATCCTGGCAGCCGTTATTATTTCCGCATTTAGACGGTAAGGTTAGTTGAAAAATCAATTAATGATGAAGAGGTAATGAAATGGAGAAACCTATCCTTGAGCTAAAAAGCATATCAAAAAAATTTGGTCCTGCTTATGCACTTAAAGATATTAATCTGACGATAAATAAAGGAGAGTTCCATGCACTTGTTGGTGAAAATGGTGCCGGTAAATCAACGTTAATCAAGATGTTATCAGGTGTGCATCTACCGGATGAAGGAGACATTTACTTTAAAGGTAAGCCGGTAAAGTTTTCATCACCTTATATGGCGCAGAATCAGGGTGTCAGCACTTTGTTCCAAGAGATTCAAGAAATACCTGCCTTAACGGTTGCTGAGAATATTTTTTTAGGGAGGGAACATCAAAAGCTTTCTTTTATAGAATGGAGAAAACTCTATCGTGAAGCAGCAGAACTTTTAACAAGCTTGAGTATCCCTATAGATCCTCGAAAAAACATGGAGGAACTAACAATTTCTCAACGAAAAATGGTTGAGATCGCCAGATCTGTATCAATCAACGCCGAATTGTTAATCATGGATGAACCTTCAGCAAATTTGAATGAAGATGAATTAAATGTACTATTTAATATGATAGAGCAATTGAGAAGCAGAAACGTGACAATAATATATATTTCCCATCGGTTGAGAGAAATCTTCAATTTAGCTGATCGTGTTACCGTTCTAAGGGATGGACAGCTTGTGCAAACAATGTCCATTGAAGAAACGGATGAAACCAAATTGGTCCAGCTAATGATAGGAAGACAATTAAAAGAGTATTATCCGGTAAATACCGAAACAATTGGGGAAACCGTTTTAGATGTAAAGAATCTGAGTGTTCCAGAGACATTAGACAATGTGAGTTTTAATCTTAAAAAACGGGAGATTCTGGGTTTTGCCGGACTTGCAGGTTCGGGAGGAGATGTATTAACAAAAGTACTATTTGGTCTTGTTAAGGATTTCTCAGGGGACATAAAACTTGATGGTGAACCCTTTTTTCCTAAGAATCCACGCCAGTGCATTCGGAAAGGGATTTCCTATGTACCTGAGGACAGGAAAACTCAAGGATTATTCCTTAATCTAAGTGTTAAAACAAATATGTCAATTATCTCACTTGCTAAATATAAAAAGTTCGGGTTTATTAATGGTCAAAAAGAAACCACTGACGCGAATGATTTAGTTGGTCACTTATCAGTTCGACCCAACGATTCAACAAAGCAAGTTAGGAATTTAAGCGGTGGTAATCAACAAAAAGCGCTAATCGGGCGTTGGCTGCTGGATAAATATAAGATATTAATTCTTGAAGAACCTACCCGTGGAGTCGATGTAGGCGCAAAAATGGAAATTTACCAAGAGATTAATAAATTATTGAAAACAGACCTTTCGATTATAATGGTATCCTCTGAGATGCCTGAGCTTCTTGGGATGTGTGATCGAATACTCGTGTTTTCGGATGGAAGAATAACCGCTGAACTAGATAGGGAAGAAGCGACAGAAGAAAAAATTATGGAACACGCATTTCCGAGGTGAGAATATGAAAATTATTAATAACCAAGTACCGATCATCACGCTTATCGTGTTGATCGTCTTAGGCTCCTTATTGTCCGATCATTTTTTTACATTTAAAAATGCGAGCAATATGATCCAATTTAGTGCAGAAATAGCTTTAATCTCCATTGGCATGGCTTTTGTCATTTTTACAGGTGGTATCGATTTATCTGTCGGTTCCACTGTGGCTTTTGCGGCGGTTATAAGCGCAAATATGCAACATTTAGGTGTGGGCTTAGTCCTGTTTCTTATCATTATAATAGGGGGTCTGATAGGTTTCATTAACGGACTCGTGATCACAAAAGCTAAGGTCGAGCCTTTTATGGCGACACTTGCCATGATGGCTATTGTCAGGGCCTTGACGCTTTGGTATACCAATGGTGGTCCGATTCTGAAAAGTATTCCAGCAAGCTTTAAACAATTGGCAAATGATTTCTTAGGAATCCCGCTTCCGGTTGTATATGTAATCGTAGCCTTTATCCTCGGCTATATTGTTCTAAACCATACACCATTTGGGAGACATGTATTAGCAGTGGGCGGAGGAGAAGAGACCTCCAGGCTTTTTGGAATTAAAGTGGAGAAAGTGAAAATCTCCGTCTATATTATTAGCGGTACTCTGGCAGCTCTGGCAGGAGCTTTAATTACCGCTAGAATAGGAATGGGTGAGCCGAGATCAGGTTACGGTTTCGAATTGATGGCTATAGCAGTAGTTATTGTCGGCGGAACAAATCTGATGGGCGGAAGGGGAACAATCGGAGGCACATTTATTGGATTAATGATCATTACTGTCGTTATGAATATCATGAGTCTTTTAGATATATCGTCTTTTATCCAGCCAATCGTACGCGGCTTGATTATCATTTTGGCTGCTCTGGCCATTTCACGGATGGGCAAAACTAAAAATGTTCCCGAAACTTCTTAGGAGCCGTTATACCAATTTATGTTGGTAAGTGTACTCGGTCACTTTTCGCTATGCCTTTGAGAGAGTGCACTTGCCTGCATATTTTGTAACGATGAATCTTATAGGATCCTAATTGTGAAATACATCAATTATAGATCTTTTCCGAAAAGAAGGATTTTATTGTGTTATCTTGAAATAGAATAAAATATAGGATAAATCATCCGTATATGCGCTATCATCATGTGGAAATTTCGATATAAGGGGTTGCAAGCAATGAAAGATGTGCTGCGTACAATGATTAAATTTCTTGACTCTAGCATAAAGCGAAAGATGATTGTTATGGTGGTAGTCACTTTAATCTTTGTCGTTGGCATGATAGATATCGTAACCTATGGTGTTTCTATTAATCTGCAAATGAATGATGCAAAAGCAAATGATGCTCGCAAAGTCCAATTTGTTATTGAAAATATCGATGAAACAATCTCCAACATGAGCAGTTTAATGGATAGTATATCACAGGACGCAGAGATTCAGTCCATGCTTAGCAATTCTTCCGTAATTTCAGTCAGTAATTTAGAAAAGATAATCTTCTCCAAAACCTCTTATTCCTCCAATATATTTGAACATTTATATTTATATGATAATCAAAAATTAATAATTAAACTGAATTTTAATAGTGGGAATAAAACTAATCGTAACATGATAAACCAGACAACATTTAATAAGTACCGTTTTGATACTGTTGGAAGAACGTCCTGGAGAATTGAAAACGGTGTCATCTATATTGATAAGGCGATTCGGCAGCGGGAATCGCTCAAGATTCTTGGCTATATCACTATTGCCTTAAAAGAAGATTACATGAAGCAGCGATTGCAATCTGAGGAATATAGATATACTTACGTTTTTAACGAAAATGGGGATGTGATCGTGAGCAGTAATAAGATAGCGGAGCTGAACTTAGATGAGTTATATTCCAGAGCGAAGCAAGAACCCAATGGTATACCTACACAACTAAACATCAAACCTTTTGGCAAGATGATCTTTACCACAAATATTTCTGAATTTGGCAAGTGGAGAGTAGTTTCCCTTGTTCCTGTTAAAGAAATTGCTAAAGGACCTGAACTTATTGGTTGGTGGATCATGATAATTGGTTTTCTAGGCATCTTGGTTGGCATAATCATCACTTGGAAGGGCACTAAGCGCTTAATAGCACCATTATATCAATTAAAACAAGTAATGGACCAAGTCGAAACCGGTTATTTCAAGCAAAATGTGAATATTCAAAGCAATGATGAATTTGCACGGCTAGGACGAAGCTTTAATCGGATGATGGAAGAAATTAACCATTTGATTTCCGAGGTATATCAGAAGGAACTATCCCAACGAGAATCGGAATATAAGGCATTAAAAGCGCAAATCAATCCGCATTTTCTTTATAATACGTTGGATACGATCCGCTGGCTCGCTCTTTATGGAGAATCTAAAAAGATAGAAAAAGTAGCAATATCATTGGCTCATTTATTAAAAGCAAGTTTGAAGGAAAGCAAAGAAATGATTCCGATTAAAACTGAAATGGAGTATATTAATGCTTATTTATTCATCCAACAGACCCGTTTTGAAAAAATTAACGTTTCTATATATTTAGATGAAGATATCACTAATTTCTTTATCCCAAGATTCATCTTACAGCCATTAGTGGAAAATTCGTTTATCCACGGTCTTGAAAAGAAAGTGGGAAATGGAAATTTAATTATTAGCGGTTCAGTGAGTCACCAAAGCTTAACCATAAGGGTTATCGATAATGGTGTTGGAATGAATCAAGAAGAAGCACAGTTATTGTTATCAGCAAAAGAGGATGAACATATAGACATTGCCAAAGGAACCGGGAAAGGTCTCAAAAACGTAAATAAAAGAATCCAAGCATTATTTGGTGAAGAATATGGTTTATCAATTCAAAGTTCATTAGATACAGGAACAATTGTAGAAATAATGCTACCGGCTATAAAGCACAGCATAATGACTTCTAAATCCATATAGGGTGGGGTTATAGATGTATAAAGTGGTGATTGTTGATGATGAGACAATTGTAAGCCGCGGATTAAGCGAGAAGGTAGATTGGGCAGAACTGAACTGCATGGTTTGTGCGATAGGAAACAATGGTATGGAAGGGAAGGAATTAGTCGACCGTTACCAGCCGGATATCTTAATGACAGACATTAAAATGCCTGGAATGAGTGGGTTGGAACTAGCAGAATATATAAATAGGAATTATCCCCATATGGTTAGTATCTTACTCAGTGGATACAGTGAATTTGAATATGCCCGCGAGGCTGTTCGTCATCAGGTTTTTGATTACTTGTTAAAACCTATAGAATTACACGACTTGCACGCCTGCATTAGAAGAGCTATTGAGCAACTAGACAGTTCAGGTGACGATGATATGAAGAATAAGGATTCAGTAAACCATTCTGTCGTAGAATCAGGAATCCTGCTTGATCTTATTGTTAATGGAAATAAAGATATAGCAAGTTTAAGAGAAAAGATGAGTCAATTTAATATTAACTTTACGAGCGGACAGACGGTTGTATTCGAACTTTATAAACCATTGGATTCCACTTCTGACGAATCCTCCTCATTATCTCAATTTGCGACCAATAATATTCTGAAAGAGACATTTCAAAATTTCAATTTGGAAATTACATTGATTAATATCGAAAACAAAAGTGTTGTTATTGTGAAATTTGATCCAAATTCCGAACAAAAGAGCGCAGAAGAGCAATTAGTTGAAGTGACAAACCTCTGTCAGGAGAATATTCAGCTTTATTTAAATAAAAAGATAAACGCGGGAATCGGCAAATTCTTTCGTGATGTTGACGAACTAAATGGCTCTTTTAAGTCAGCAATCAAAGATTTGGAGACTCATATATTCTGGGGAAAGAATAGATATCATACTCAAAACATAAAAAGCAGAGATAGTTTTAAAAAGGTGGCCGCTCACCTCAGTCCAGAACATTTCCAGGTGATTTACGAAGGAGATTTAAATGAGTCAAAAATTTTTATTGAAAACTTTATGGGAAAAATTAGATTTTACAGGGATAAGAACTTTGCTTTGAATAGCTGTCTTGATTTTTTAGTAGGATTACTAAAAGTTATTCCCGATTGGCAAGCGAAACAGAATATCACACAAGCGATTACGTCCATACCGAGTCTGAGAACCTTTAATGAATACAATTATGAGATGATCCGCATAGTGGAATTGGTTTGTCTTGAAGCCCGGCAAAGAAACGCCGATTTAAAGGCAACTCTATTAGATCAAATAAAAATGTATTTAAATACGCATTACCATGAACCTAACATAAGTCTTCAATATATTGCTGAAGTATTCCATGTAAGCACAAGTCATCTAAGCAGATTATTCAAAAAAGAAACAGGTGTAAACTTTAGTGAGTTTCTTACTAAAAAAAGAGTGGAGCGAGCTAGGAAACTACTAGAAGAAGATCATCGGATGTCGATTCTCGAAATTGCAAATAGAGTTGGCTTTCTTGATGGTAAATACTTTGGGCAAGTATTTAAAAAATATTATGGGTATACTCCTTCTGACTACAAAGAGATTGTAAAAAAAAGTTATATTAGTTGATTTCATTTTTATCTAACAACCTTTTTGCTTCATCTAACGATTCCTTTGGTGCTTTATTTGTTAAGAGTGTGGATGTTATGGATGTCTGCAATATCTCAGACCAGTCGGTATATGCCTCCAAACTAGGCCGGTTCACAGCATACTCAAATTGTTCGTCCATAAGATTCAAGCTAGGATATTTTTGCTTCAGTTCTGGATTATCAATCAAATCGTTCCAAACCGGAAGACTTCCAGTGTAATCAGTAACAAAAATGTCATTTCTCCGTTTGTTTGCCATTTCAATCAATTTCCAAGCCCAATCTTTGTTTTTTGAACTTTTGGCAATACCTAATGCCATGCCTCCCATTACCGTAGAGCTTTTAAGGTGATCTTTAAAACCAGGTGCTAAAGCGATTTTTATATCTTGATTATGCTTCAGTTCACTCGCTGCAGAGGCCCAGTTTATCATGAACGGTATTTCTCCTTCGGCAAATGTTTTCGTTACTGAAGTATCATCTAAAGTTAAGGAAGCAGGGTCTGATAGCTCCTTGTCCGTTAAGGAGCTTTGCATAAATTCCAAGGCTTCTAATCCACTTTCCCGATTAAAAATCCAGTTCCCTTTTTCGTCTTTAAACTGGCCATCTAAAGCGTTAAGTAGCATAGTGTAGTCACAGACTAATCCTTCTGCATCCTGCCATCCCCAAATGATACCGTAATCAACAATTTCTTTTTCCTTTAAATAGGCTACCATATTCATTAATTCTTCCCACGTTTTTGGAGGAGCGTAAACCCCAATTTTCTTTAACATTTTTTCATTGTAGTACAGATATTTACCTTCAAGAGTCACGGGGAATGCATAAAGCTCTGGAAGCGCGTACAATTCGTTGCTGACTGCACCTGATTCATAAGAAATTGGTATAACCTTATCTCTTAAATCTGTTTGATTGTATTGGTTAAGAGGCTCTAGAAAACCTGCTTTGGCAAACTCCTTTGTCCATACAGTATCCACTAGGGTGAGATCGATATCTGTATTAGGTTCGCTAAGGTTCTTTGTGATTTTATGATGTAAATTATTGTAATCGGTTGAAAGTAACTCTACATGGATTCCGTATTGTTTTTCGTATTCAGCACTGATCTGCTCAATGTAAGGCTTAAAAGCAGTATCAACGATGATCTTAATTTTTTTAGGTTTTTCTGCACTGTCCTCATTTATGGAGTTATCTTCTCCTGAAGTCAAAGTCTTAGGGGTAGCAAACTGATTGTAAGAATAATAAACAATCACAAGTACAATAATTATGATGGGAGCAAAAAGACTTTTTATATTTAAATTCCACATGGCAATAACCTCACTGTTATATTAATATAAAAGATTTTGAGTCTATTCATTGAAAGCAAAGCTTAACCATGTCTTATGGAGACTATATCATTTCCAATCTACATAAAAAATGTCCCATTTGCAGCTTGAAATAATTGTCAGATCATCCCTATTTGTCTAAATCTCATACCATAATTATACTTACTCTACCTAACAAAATCGATAAAAAATCAAAATTGAGCAAATTATTAAACCTTGAAATATTATATATAAGATTTAAAGATAAAGAAATGATAACTACGGCAGTTTGTAAAGTGAAGCAGACTTTGTTGTGAGAGCATAATTCAACTGAATAAAGAAAGAGCATGCGTTGATCAACTGTTCAAAACACGCACTTTCTTTTTATTCGTTTAGCAGAATACTAGTTTAATTTGAGCAATCTATTATTCCAGAGTTCATAAAGCTTCCCTAATCACTTTCTTATAATAAAGGACAGATAGCATCCCAAATATCGAGTAGAGGACGGTATAAACGACCATCTCGTATTCTTTCTTTCTGGCAACTTAACCACCTCAATAAATCTTATTGGAAATAGTTACCACATCCTTCACCCTCTATCCAAAAGGGATGTTCATCAGTGGTCATTCTTATTTCATTCCCTATATAAATTTCTTATATCTGTTTTACTTCTCTTTGGTAGAACCATTCAACTTCCTTATAGCCCATGTCACCAGTATTTTCATCTTTTGCAAGTACCTTATCGCCTATATTAACATCTTGAATTGCTTTCTCACGATCAATTGTTTTATTTTAGTTCCTAAGGTAAAGCAATCATATCGTGAATAATGTAAAATGAAGTTGTAATGTTATACAATTCTTTTTAAAGATTAGGACTATGAATAAACTAAGAAAAAGAACTGAAAACCTAACAATAAACTAATGCGGGAGACAGATATCATGGTAAAAGATTTATCGGAATTGCAAAAAGTTTTAGTCCGGGGACAACAGTTATCAATGCAAGGATCTGATGGGAGGAGAAAACCAGATAAAAAATCAGTGCCATTTTTGATTGAAGCAAGGAAGGGATTAAAGGAATATTTAAATGATGATTCTGAAAATGGGACTGCATGGCGTTTTTTGTCTCACGCAGAAGAGACATTATTAAATTATAAAGAAGCTTTGCATGCATTAGAAAGGGGCATTGAACTTTCTGGAAAGACCAAGAAAGATTTTAAGAAAATTGCTTAATTAGAAGAATATAAACACCAATGGGACGAGTTGGGCCTTTCACCGGAAGAGCTGGATTCGTTAGGAAATTACATAGCAGATAAGTTGAATGAAAATTCCTGTGACCATACTCTTACCTTCACGAAAGAGTGGTTAAAAGAAAAAAAAACTAAAAATAAAATAGCCGGAATTACGAAAGCTCTGCAAAATCAAGGTGGATTTTGTGACTGTGAGGTTTTAGCAAACGTAGTAGAATAACTAACTAAGTATAGGTATTTCCTATTGTTTCTGCCGCCTCCAAGACAAAAAATGATCGGAACATTGGAATCAACCGGATTTGCCTGCACCAATGGAAACCATCAAACATGGGCAGCTGTATATCAATGATCACTAAATCAGGCTTAATGTGTGTGAATTCCTGAACAACCCGCTCAAAATCGGTAATCCCCTCAACCTGATAAGACCATTGAGATAAACGTTCTTTCACTTGGGGGCAATTTATGAAATACCAGCAAAGAGATTTTACACCTGAGTTGAGGGCGAAAATTGAAGATACTGAAAGAGTATTAAAAAATCATATTGAATTAGTTTTAAGGGAGAATAAATCAGTTTTTGCCGAGGGAAATCTTGATTTGTCTCTCCATAGAGAGGGGCAGGATCCTTTTAAACCTGGATATTCTTCTTCCATTTTAACAGGAGCGGTGGATGAAGATGGGGAACTTATTGATCTGCATATCATAAATATTTGGGAATCTGAACGTGTCATCTTAAGGCTACCCATTTCAAAAAACATCCCCGGCAGCAAGGTCATCGGCGAACTTATTGATGAATTACTAGAAGAAGTGAAATTGGAAATTAAGGAGTATATGGAAGAACAGTTGGAACCTGATGCGAAGAAATAAAAATATGGTGGGACTGCTATCTGCCCGGTTACGCCGAAGTTTTTACCGAGAAAAAAAGAGATGAGGAGACAAGAATGAACCTTAAAAAAATACATCATGTTGCGATTATTTGCTCGGACTATCAACGGTCAAAACATTTTTACGTTAACTTTCTTGGATTAACACCAATCCAGGAAAGCTATAGGGAAGAAAGAGATTCCTACAAGCTTGACCTGGAAGTCGGCGGCCAGTATCAGATTGAGCTGTTCTCTTTTCCTGATCCTCCAGAACGGCCAAGCTATCCGGAATCGGCAGGTCTTCGGCATCTTGCGTTTGAAGTTGAAAATATAGAAGAAACCGTAACTGAATTGAGGCGGCATGGCATCACTGTCGAACCAATCCGGGTAGATTCTACCACGGACAAGAGATTTACTTTTTTTGCTGATCCGGATGGGCTGCCGATTGAAATATATGAAGCATAGGCTCTTTTTATAAGCTTAAGTGGCTGCTGCCAGTTCCTCATCGCTATAGGCGATGGGGGATTTTTCGTTTCAAACATTCTAAAATGGATTCGGTTGCTCCCATGATTTTTGAAAGGATTCTATGATTGTAAAAACATGTAAGCATTCCTTTAAAGTGATTTTACATGCGAACGAATCAAGGAAGATCGGGAATTGCTCGAAAATTTAAGATTTGGGGCACCGCATTTGCAATCGGACTATCATTAGTCGCAGCAACACCAGCATCCGCGGAGAAGAATGAACACAAAATCCGGCATTTGAATTTGGGCTTGTCGTCGATGTACAATACTGTGATTGTGATGACCCGGTACACGTTATTACCGTAACTCGGTAAGCAAACTTAAGGATGCCGCCGCTACTCTCAATCAGCATAAGCTGACTTTCACAGTGCAGACAGGTGATATTATTGACCGGAACCTTGGTTTCGATACGATTATTCCCATCTATAATCAAAATGAGGGAACCGCGACGCTGAATATCATTGTATTTAGAAGTGGTACAATCGTTAAGACTGAGGGCAAGCATACATTAGTCGTGACGGATACCGAAGGGAAAAAGAACACGATTGCATTTGTGATTGATAAAAAGGCGCCACAGGTAACCGGCGCAGTAAACAACGGCTACTACAATAAAGATATCAAGCTCACCTTCAACGAGGGCAAAGCCACATTGAATGGCAAATCATTCGGCAGCGGTTCCTACGTTAGATCAGCAGGAACTTACACCTTAATCGTGACTGATGCCGCAGGAAATAAGATAACGTTGAAATTTTTCATCGATAAATCTCGGCCGGCTACACCAAAAGTCAATACGGTATAAAGCTCATCCCGAACATTGACCGGGACTGCGGAAGCCTATAGCACCGTAACGGTTAAAGCAGGATCCAAAACCCTTGGCACTGCAAAAGCGGATAAGTACGGAAAATATAAAGTAACCATCAAAGCACAGAAGAAAAGAACCGTACTCAAGATTACTGTACAAGACCGAGCCGGCAATATCAGTTACACCGCGTCAAAAACTGTAAACTAGTTTAATAAAAGAGTGCCTGTGTCTCTTTGTTTCTATAGCAAAGAGTCCAGGCACTTTTCTATTTTAAAGTAGAGAATTTGTTAAACATACCTTTATTTAGGACTAGAGAGTAAAAGCTATAGGATAAAACAGTAAATCCTTGATTTCTCTTTCTAGCAAGTATATAGTTATATAATTTAATATATTTGAATCTTCTAAAAATAAAGAATTTATTAAGGGGGACTATAAGCTTGTGTGAATTTGATTCTATAGGGAATTATCTTCCGGTTGGTCTGATTCTTGTCAATTATAAAGGTGAAATCCTCTATGGAAACCCAGTCTGCCAAAGGGTATTTCATGTGGATGATTTCAATCAGCAGTTGATTAAGGATATTCTGCCAGCCACTACTATCATAAAGGTCATAAAAGAAGGGAAATGGGAGACTCCGTGTTATCTCTCTAATAGAGATATGTACGTAATAAGCCTCCCCCTAATCACGGGAAAACTAGGCCTCTTGATCTTTCTTCCTGCCGATATGTATGAGGAAATTATAAGCAAGTCCCCAAAAGTAGCAGAACTCAAACAAGAACTTCAGGCAGTGATGAATTTGACGGGTGAATTAGTAACGATTACTGATGGCGATGGGATCGTTTCCAGAGTAAATAATGCTTGTGAACAAATTATGGGCGTGAAGGAATTTGATTTCATCGGTAAGTCGGCGTTTATTTTGGAACAAAACGGGATTGTCAATGCTTCTTCTACGAGAAAGGTGATTGAAGAGAAGCGCACCATCACTATGAACCAAGTCACTAAGTCAGGACGCCGTTTGCTTGTACACGCTCATCCGATTTTTAATGAGGATGGAACAATGTATAAGATTATTAATATCTCAAAGGATGTAACAGAAATTGAGGATCTGCAGGAAAAATTGGCCGAGACAACAAGTGTGCTTGATTACTACCAGCAGGAACTGAATAGCTTGAAGAAAAAAGACGAGGAGATTGTCGTGAAATCAAAGGCGATGGAAAAAGTGTATGAATTAGTAAGTCGAGTCGCTGACGTCGATGCTACGATTTTTCTCCATGGCGAGACTGGTGTAGGCAAGGAAGTCATGGCGAGGAAGATCCATCAGTTAAGTAACAGAAAAGATGCTCCTTTTGTGAAAGTGAATTGTGGAGCCATCCCAGAAACCATAATGGAGTCAGAGTTATTTGGGTATTCGAAAGGCACCTTCACCGGAGCGAACCGGGAAGGGAAAAAGGGGCTTGCCCTTGCAGCTAATAAGGGAACCTTATTTTTGGATGAGATTGGGGAATTGCCGCTTAATGTACAGGCCAAATTATTGCAGCTTTTGCAGGAAAAGCAATTTACCCCGCTTGGTGATACAAAACCTGTTCAAGTAGATGTCCGGTTTATTGCCGCAACAAACCGTAACTTGGAGCAAATGGTTAAACAGGGCACTTTTCGCGAAGATTTATATTATCGTTTATTTGTCGTACCGATTACGATTCCTCCTTTATCTGAAAGAAAAGAAGACATACCTTTTTTAATCAGTCATTTTTTAGATTATTATGGCCAGAAATATAAACAGTTCAAAAGTTTTGAACAAGAAGTCATCCAGATTTTCACGGATTATGTATGGAATGGGAATGTACGGGAATTGCAAAATACAATTGAGCGACTTGTCCTCACGGTTCCGGCCCGGAGGATAAAACTGGCCGATCTTCCTGATAAATTTATAAGCTCATTCTCTGAAGATAAGAAAAAAGTTGAAGGGGACACAAATTTAAAACAGGAAGTGGAAAGATTTGAGAAACAGATGATTTTAGGAGCTTTAGAAACCTCTTCGACCCTTAAGGAAGCCAGCATGAAATTGGGAGTCGATGCTTCTACAATGACCAGGAAGGTCAAAAAATACGGAATTATTATTGCAAAATTGCAAGTTTGATTGCAGTTTTGCAATTTCTTTTTTTTATAGCTAATTATATGAATTTTCTGAAGTATTTAAAAATTATTCCCTCTCTCATATTGCAAAAATGCAATTCTTTATCACTCAAAAAAAGATAACAAGCTTTATATATAGGGTTTTAAAAGGTTGGCACGCCAATTGCATAATAAATAAGTGACCGAACAGAAAAGGAGGCAAATTAATATGAAATTATTTGGGATTGATGTGGGGGGGACTTTTACAGATGTCATCTTCACCGACACAGAGACAAGAATGACAGCGATTCATAAAGTGCCAACCACTACGGAGGATCCTTCGATTGGAGTTGTTCAAGGGATGCTCGAGCTTTGTGAACGCCAAAATATTGATAAAACCGGAATCGACCATGTTTTTCACGGAACAACCATTGCCACAAATGCAATCCTTGAATACGACGGTGCAAAAACCGGAATGATCACGACGGAAGGGTATCGGGATATCATACATATCGGCAGGCACCAACGTCCTCAAAACCATTCCATCATGCAGGATATTCCATGGCAGGCGAGGCCATTGGTTCAACGAAGGCATCGATTGTCCGTAAAGGAAAGAATGGGTTCGGCCAAGGATCAAGTGATCACTCCTTTAGAGGAAAATGAAGTCCGTGGAGCGGTTGCTACTTTGAAGGAGAAGGGCGTTGAATCAATTATTGTCAATTTCCTATTTTCCTATATCAATCCAGGCCATGAACAACGGGTGAAGAATATCATTAAGGAAGAATACCCTGAAGCGTTTATTACAGTATCATCAGATGTTTCCCCGCAATTCCGGGAATTTGAACGCTTTACGACCGCATCCATTAATGGGTTTGTAGGGCCGAAAGTGAAAAATTATATTCAAAACCTGGAACAAAGTTTAAAGGATTCGGGAATCTCAGCTGAATTGCACATCATGTGTTCAAACGGTGGTGTTGCTACCCCGAAAACCGTTTCCGAAAAGCCTGTCAACACCCTTTTATCAGGCCCTGCCGCAGGAATTCTAGGAGGAGTATGGGCAGGTGAATTAACAAACCGGCAAAAGCTAATTACCTTTGACGTTGGCGGCACCAGTGCCGATATCGGAATTATTACTGACAGCGGCTATAGCGAATCTTCTGCACGGGATACATGGATCGCAGGTTATCCAGTCATGGTGCCAATGATCGATATACACACTATCGGAGCAGGAGGCGGCAGCATTGCCCATATTGATGAAGGTGGAGCGTTCAAGGTCGGTCCCAGAAGTGCAGGGTCCCGTCCGGGTCCGGCATGTTACGGACATGGCGGTCAAAAGCCGACCGTGAGCGATGCAAATGTTGTGCTAGGAAGAATCGATGAATATAACTTCCTTGGCGGAGAGATGCAAATTTATTCAAATGAAGCTTTTAAAGTTATTGATGAATTGGCTGAAAAACTGGAATTATCCAGAGAAAGAACAGCTGAAGGCATCCTTCAGATTATGAATAATAACATGGCGAATGCCATTCGAGAAAGAACGATCCAAAAAGGGGAGGATCCGAGGGAGTTTTCATTAGTGGCCTTTGGAGGAGCAGGACCGCTCCATGCCGTCGAGGTCGCACAGATTTTAAATATCCCAGAGGTCATCGTCCCATTATATCCCGGCATTAACTCGGCAACAGGGCTGTTAACAACAGATTTGAAATACGATGTCATTAAAACCGAATTTATGCTAAGCACCAATATGAATTTCCCTGTGCTGAACCAGGATTTCAAAGGGCTGGAAACCCAATTGGTCAATCAGTTGAAAGAGGATGGCATTGCCGATCGGGATATGCAAATTAACCGCAGTGCGGATTGCCGTTACGCTGGCCAGGGATATGAGCTGCGGGTGGATTTGCCATCCGGTCAGTTGGATGAAGGAACTATTGTTGAAGCTTTTAATAATTTCCATGCCAGCCACAAAGCAGAATACGGACATAACTTCATGGAAAGCCCGATTGAGATTGTCAATATCAGGGTGACCGGTACGGGTTACATGCCGAAAATTGAAAAGCAGGCGATCCATCATGAGCATCGGTTGGAGGATGCATTGCTAAAGACAGGCGAGACTATTTTTAATGTGAATGGAAACCTTGAAAAAGTGGAGACCAAGTTTTATCAAAGAGAAAAGATTCCTGCCAATACAAAATTTAGTGGTCCTTGCATCGTGCTGCAAAAAGATACTACCACTGTTATTCCGCCAGGCTGTACTGCTTATACCGAGGAATACGGAAATATGATTATTAAGGTAGGTGCAAATTCATGACACAAGTAAAAAGCAAAAAAATCGATCCAGTTACCGTTCAGGTTATTCTTGGCGCATTAGAAAATGTGGCGGTGGAAATGGGACATAAGCTTGCCAGGATGGCTTATTCCAGCATCATCAGGGAATCCGAGGATTTTGGCTGTGCGCTGGTTAATATTAAGGGGCAGCAATTATGTGAATCCCCCCACAGTACTCCGCTTCAATCAGGTCCGATTCCAGGTTATATCAAGGGAATCCGTCAAATTATGGAGGAACGTAATGATACCTTCTATCCAGGCGATGTAATCATGCATAACTCTCCGTATCATGGTGCCTCACATGGTCCGGATGTAGGTTTCTGCATCCCCGTATTTTATCAGGATGAGCTGATCGGATTTTCTGTCACAACGGCACACCATCTGGACATCGGATCGTCCACGCCCGGAAGCTGCGGGATTGTCGATGCAGTAGATGCCTATGCTGAAGGTCTGCAATTCAAGGCAATCAAAGTATATGAAAGAGGCGTGAAGAACCGCTATATCTGGGATGTGTTGATAGACAATATCCGCGCACCAAAATTAGTCGTGGGCGATATGGAGGCGCAAATCGCTGCGGCAAAAATCGGTGCTCAACGATATGTGGAGATCATTGAAAAGTTCGGGTTGGATACAGTCGAATCTGCCAGTGACGAACTGATGAATTATTCCGAAAAAATGATGAGAGATGCCATTAAAAAGCTGCCTGATGGAGAATATTCAGCGGAGGGCTATCTTGATGGTTATTTGGACAGCGAAGATCCGGCAAAGAAAGATTTGAAAATCAAAGTCACGGTCAAAGTCAATGGCAGTGATATGACCGTTGACTTGACCGGCACTGCACCACAAGTGAAAGACAGGCCAGTCAATATGCCTCTGATGGGAACAGTCGATATTGCCATCTATCTAACATTGCGCTCTATTTTGCTGGACTCGACCGTTTACGGCAGTTTCCCGCAAAACTCAGGCTTAGTCCGGCCTATAACGATTGTGGCGCCAAAAGGGACATTATGCAATCCAATCTATCCGGCTCCAACAATTGCCCGTTTCAACTCCGGGAATATTGTCGCCGATACGTTAATGAAAGCTTTGGCCCAGGTAGTTCCACAGCAGGTTAGTGCCGGTGTTGGCAATCTGCAGGTGGTAGCTTTCAGCGGAGAAAAAGATGAGAATTATTGGGTATACATGGACATCATGGAAGGCAGCTATGGCGGCCGTTATGGAAAAGATGGAATGGACGCGGTCGATACTTTATACGCCAACACAAGAAATAACCCGATTGAGGATATTGAATCTCATTATCCTTTAAGAGTAAACCGTTATGAGCTAAAGGATCATGAATGTGCACCAGGCAAATGGCGCGGAGGAATTGGATCCGTCCGTGAAATCAGTTTCCTGGCCGATGGAAGCTTCTCTGTAGAGGCAGATGGACATAAATATGCCCCTTGGGGATTTGACGGTGGAAAATCGGGTTCTGTTGGCAGCCTATCCATTCAGGAAACGGATACAGATGAACTAATCCAATTGCCGTCCAAATTGCCAAACCGTACCGTGAAAGAAGGAGGTCGCATTCAATTGACCGGTCCTGGCGGTGGCGGATACGGAAATCCATTTGAACGGGAGCCGGAAAGGGTGTTGTCAGACGTCTTGGACGGATTTGTCACCAGGGAACAGGCCTTGGAGGAATACGGGGTGGTCGTAACGGAATCGGGAGAAATAGATTACGGGAAAACAAAAGAGTTAAGGAAGAGCAAAGGTTGACCGATGGAGGCTGCTATGAAAACTATTACAATCAGCAAAGAAAGATTAAGCAAGCAAATCTCCCGATTGGGAGAAATAGGAAAGACTGCTGATGACGGAGTACAGCGTCTTGCGCTATCTAAGGAAGACCGCGAAGCCATGCTTCTAGTTACTGAATGGATGAAAGAAGCAGGGCTTACGGTGACCCATGATCATTTTGGGAATCTTATCGGACGGAAGGAAGGGCAGAATCCTAATCTTCCGCCGGTCATGATTGGCTCCCATATCGACTCAGTAAGGAATGGCGGAAAATTTGATGGCACGATTGGTGTACTGGCCGGCATAGAAATCGTCAGGGCGATTTCAGACACAGAAGTGCAGCACCAGCATCCGATTGAAGTGGTCGCCTTTTGTGAAGAGGAGGGTTCGCGTTTTAATGATGGCCTTTTTGGAAGCAGGGGAATGGTTGGAAAAGTAACTGAGGATGATTTGCAGAAAGTCGATGACGACAATATTACGAGATTTAATGCGCTCCAGAACTTTGGTTTCGGCATTGATCCTGAACAGAGAGAGAAATCGGTCCGTAAATTGGGTGACATTCAATATTATTTTGAGCTTCACATTGAACAAGGGCCATTTTTGGAGAAGAATGTTTTTCCAGTTGGGATTGTCAGCGGGATAGCCGGTCCTTGCTGGTTGAAAGTGAGGCTGACAGGGGAAGCCGGCCATGCAGGAACGGTCCCTATGTCTCTACGAAAAGATCCGCTGATGGGGGCTTCGGAAGTAATGCTGGAAGTGGAACGTCTTTGCGGTCAGGATCCGGATGCACCAACCGTTGGAACAGTCGGCAGAATTATGGCCTTTCCGGGAGGAAGCAACATCATTCCTGAATCTGTCGAATTTACCATGGATATCCGCGATATTGATTTGGAAAGGCGCAACAGCATTATCCAAAAAATTGCAGAGAAGTTAAATCTCGTGTGCAAATCGAGAAATTTAGAGGTTGAAATCGAAAGGAACGTAGATGTTGTTCCTGTTCAATGCTCTGAACATTTAATTCAATCCCTGCAGGAATCTTGCAAAAGTGTTGGAGTCGAAGCGCCTGTTATGGTAAGCGGAGCGGGGCACGATGCAATGCTTTTGGCGGAAATAACAGAGATCGGCATGGTTTTTGTACGCTGCCGTGGCGGCATCAGCCATCAGCCAAAAGAATGGGCAGATATTGAAGATATTGCCATAGGTACGCAAGTACTTTATGAAACAGTTCTGAAACATATTTAATTATTTATTCTGGCGGCCAGCAATGGCTGCCGGCTGGATATATCTATCTGATTTTATCAGAATTTTTTTAATAAAAATGGAAGGGGGATGATCCGTTTCCTGCGACTATGATGAGTTAAATAGGAAAACCCGCTTATCGTTTCTTTCTTCATAAAAAAGTATTGCCTCTTTGCCGCACATTCAAAAACTACACTCACACCCATACCTACTATCAACCAGTTAACCTATCAAAATGAACCGGTTTCAAAGAACATTTCTCGTAATGCGCCATCCAAATAAAAAGGGGGACACCTTCTTTGAATCATGAAAATGAAAAAGGGATTAGTTTAACTGGTAAGGATATCATGCCAACATTGGAAACCGAAAGAAATATGACGCCCATCGCCTATTTTATTTTATGGGTGGGGATTGCTGTACAACTAGTAACTCCAATTGCTGCTGCTCAATTGTATCCGGCTTTGTCGCCCATGCAAATTATTGTCGCTTGTATCCTGGGCAACCTCATCGTCGCCATTCTCCTGACACTGCTCGGGGATATCGGAATCAGATATGGGGTGCCATATGCCGTTTTTATCAGGGCTTCATTTGGTTATTTAGGAGCGCATATTCCTGCACTGGTACGGGCAATTCCGGCAATTTTCTGGTTTGGTTTCCAGACATGGATGGGTGCCTATGCCCTAAATGCTATCATGGAACTTTTGACGGGATACTCGAATCTTACCCTATTGATTATCGTGTTTGGGATCGTTCAAATCATAAATACGGCTATGGGTATGGAGGCCATCACTAAGTTTGAATGGCTGGCCTCGCCTAGTATTCTCATCATTGGTATCATTTTACAAGTCTATATTATGCAGCAGCATAACTTAACCTTCTCAGAGATTTTCGCTCGTGGCGGTGAAGGTGGTATATCGATGGGATCGGCTGTCGTTGTCATGATGGGAACCTATATCACGATGGCTTTAAATGCACCCGATTTTACCCGTTTTTTAAAAACCGGGACAGCTGGCGATAAGGCCCAATGGTGGAAGCTCAATAAAGGAAGCTTTCTGGCTCATACATTGGGGTTGGTCGGATCCATGCTGCTGTTTACTATTATCGGTTTAACGAGCGGCGTTGCAACGGGAACATGGAATCCGATTGATGCGATGGTCCAAACGATGGGCAAGGATAATCCGCTTCTTCTGGTCATTTGTCTGATCTTTGTCATTTTAGCCCAATGGTCTACCAATATCAGTGCCAACCTGCTGCCGCCTGGATATGTGATTGTTAACCTGTTCCCACGGAAAATTACCTTTGCAATGGGAGCCATTATAGCAGGCATTATCGGGCTGCTAATCCAGCCATGGAATTACGCAGAGTATGTTCCGCAAATCCTGATGATCATAACCGCAACCCTGGCGCCGATTGTCGGGATTATGTTTACAGACTATTATCTGCTGCGGAAACGAAGACTGAATGTAGAAGATCTATATAAAGCGGGCGGGCAGTATCGTTATTGGAAAAATGTAAATCCAGCAGCGATTATAGCATATATTCCAGCCGGATTTTCCGTTCTGTTGTTCCCTGATTATGGATTTGTTTCAGCGCTCTTAGTGGCAGCGGTATTGTATTATACCTTGATGAAATATTGGATTTGCAAGATCTACGAGCAACCAGAAATTACCGATGAAAACTTTCAAATATCAAGCCAGGCAGTGAAAAGGCAGGCTTAATGGCAGGTCAAATAAAGGAGCATGCCGTTCTGTCCTTTTTCATGCAGTAATCCCAGTTTGAAAAATGAGGAGGAAAAAAATGAAAATTAAAGTAATTAACCCGAACACAACAATGGCCATGACAAAAGGAATCGAACATGCAGCATTATCAGCAGCACGGCCGGACACAGAAATACTTGCGGTGAGCCCTAAGCTGGGCCCCGTTTCCATTGAATCTTTTTATGACGAATATTTAAGCATCCCCGGAGTACTTGAAGAGGTTAAAAAAGGACAAGAAGAAGGGGCGGATGCTTTTGTAATCGCATGCTGGGGTGACCCGGGTCTGCAGGCAGCGAGAGAGGTAACGGACAAACCGGTTGTGGGGATAGCTGAATCGTCCATTTATTTAGCATCCATGCTCGCTGCCAGATTTTCTATTGTTACCGTTTTGCCAAGAATTAAAACGATGATTGAAGAACTCGTTGATTCATATGGAATGCATAGGCGAATCCTTAACATCAGAACAACGCCGATGGGAGTTCTCGATTTCGAAAGAGACCCTGAAAAAGGTCTTGAATTGTTACGGCAGGAGGGGAAAAAAGCTGTAGAAGAAGATCATGCTGAGGCCATCTTGCTGGGGTGTGCGGGAATGGCCGAATTTGCTGACAGCCTTGAAAAGGAGCTAGGCGTTCCGGTTATTGATGGAGTAGTAGCAGGTGTGAAATTTGCGGAATCGATTGTGGATTTAGGAAAGAAGACCAGCAAGCTAAAAACTTATAAATATCCTGAGAAAAAGAAATATATTGGGGTGCTTGACAGCTTTGGAAGTGAGGAAGTTTCAATTAATTAAATGCTGACGTTAACTGCGGGGCAGATAGTACTTTTAGTATGTTTGCCCCTCTTTGTTCAAAAATATCCGCATTTTTATACAGGCAACCTTTCTGATTACGCATAGTGAGTCATTTTAATAATAATCAAGAAATGAGGGGTGGAAATATGGGGAAAAGCGTAACAGAAATCACGAAAAGTTCAAAGAGAGAATCATTAAACCCTGTATCAAATGAAAATCGATTATTTGGTCTCACGACTTATATTACCCTTTGGATCTCATCAATGGTAGTAATTCAAATCTTTATGATTGGCCAGTCCTATCTGCCTCCAGCAGGAAGATTGAATTTGTTTCAAGCGGGTGTGGTAACAATCATATCTGCTTTTCTCACCGGGATCTTATTTGTCATTAATTCAAAGCCCGGATTGATCTATGGCATCCCGTTTATCGTTCAAGCTCGTTCATCGTTTGGCTATAATGGAGCGAGAATCGCCTCATTAATCAGGGTGTTGCCTGCTGTTTTTTGGTATGGTATCGGCTCATGGATCGGAGCTGCTGCCATTGATTATATTACCGAGACCATTTGGGGTTACAGCAATATATGGTTATATTTCATTTTGTTCCAGGTCATTCAAACATTGATCGCCTACTTTGGCATTAGTTCGATAAAGTGGTTTGACTCCCTGCTCTCTGTGGTTGTACTCGGCTTTTTAATCTATATAACCATGCAGCTCATTAATGTCGGGGGTCTACAGATATCAAATAACTGGAATACAGAAGGTTCGTGGGGCATGCCTTTTTATGCAGCGATTACAGCCTCAGTGGGGGTGTTAATCACCGCGGTGATAAATAATGGTGACTTAAGCAGGTACCTGGAAAACAAACCCGGCTACAACTGGATTGGCCATCTTGTAGGGATTGTTCCCATGTATATAACCATGCTTGTCATCGGTGTTCTTGCTGCGGCCGCCACTGGAATATGGGATCCTGTTCAAGCGATTGTATCTGTTATTCCTAATCCCGGTGTAGCGGTTGCCATGATGTTCTTTATCGTAGTCGCCCAATTCACAAGCAATTTAACAATAAACATCAAACCACCCGCGCTCGTTTTAATGGAAACATTTAATCTATCGTGGGGTGTATCCGTAATCATCGTAGGAATATTGGGAATCTTGACATTCCCATGGTTATTAATAACCAGCACGGCGTTCAATACCTTCATTGCTTTCTATTCTGCTTTTCTGGGACCGCTGTTAGGCATATTGATATCAGATTATTATTTTGTCCAAAAACAACAGTTGCACGTGGAAAGTCTTTATCAAAATACGATTAAATACAACTGGCTGGGACTTGGATCACTTCTTATCGGAGGGATTTTCGGTGTACTCTTCCTGGACATATCCTGGATGGTAGGACTGCCAATCAGTGCCGTGCTTTACTGGGCAGGATATAACTATCTTCCATATTATAAAACGCAGAAAACGGCTAAAGAAGCAGATGTGACATTATAAAGATCAAAGAAGTACTTTTGTCTGAAGTTCGACTGCTTCACAGTTGATAACTGGGTTATTTGAACCACTATAAGAAGGGACTGTTCCGTAATTCAGTTTACCTGGCTTATAGCCCCTCTTTGCCAGAATAAAAAGAACCGAAACCGATTGCATTTAATTGGTTACAGACCCAAATCCTAAGACCATAAAAAAACTGTTCAATATAGAAACAAAGAAGTGATTAACAACCGCAAACCTGGTTCCTGTAAAATAGCCTAAAAAAAAGCGTGCCTGAGTCTCTTTGCTTCCGCAGCAAAGAGGGGACAGGCACTTTTTTGTAAATTGAAGCAAAATGGTGCAATTAGACAAAAAATCGGTTCTTCTGGTGTTTATTATTTTCCCATTGAATTTGAAGATATAGCCCGCTTAATGTACTTGATCGTTTCCATGTGCAGAGCTTCGTGATATAAGCTAAACAAAAATATCTCACCAACACCGAAAAAAGTAATCCCTCCACGGTTCGTGAATGGAGTAACGAGTTTTTCTTCTAAACGCCCGGGAAGAAAATGTTTGATTCTGGCTTTTTGTTCTGCCAAAACTTTCGCAATCTCAGAAAAGGATGGCGGATGTTCCCAGTCAGCCGGACTGGTTCCCGGAGCAAAAAACTTTTCATAATGTTGAGGGACATTCTTTTCCTCTCCTGACAGTTCGAAGACGAGCTTCTCCTGTGTAAAAGCAATGTGCCCGAAGTTCCAACGAATATTATTACGAAACCCGTTCGGAATGATATCCGCAATTTCTTCTGGAATTTTGTTGATTGCCTGTTCAGTAATCCCGCGTACCGTTTCCATATGGTGAAAAATTAAATGTTCCAAAAACATCATCTCCCTTGACACACTTTATTAAATACATTCTGTATGTATGTGCTTATTCCTTCTACAGCGGGAGTTGTTGTCTTTCCACCTTTTTTAATCCCAACATTTTAATAAACGGTGTTTCAGTCTTAAAATTATTTTCTTCCCAGTACTGTTATACATAGTTCTTTACACGACCATAATATTGATTTTCTTTTACAAAATGCAGATTATATTTATGTCATTGATAGAGGGACGATCATACTTGAGGGAAAACCGGGAGCGCTTGATGAGAATTTGTTATATGGGTATTTGACCGTTTAAGAGCTTAATATTTCAATTGCTGCCACGAATTTCACCGTGGCCAATCTGTTTATTTTAAAGTCTATGCGAAGGGATAATGAATTCAAATTCGCTGTATTTGCTGCTGTGGCTTGAGTGCTATTTTGTTGCCAAAGAACGCTCCATGTTTTTTTCCATCCAATTAGCGATATCAAGGAGACGGTTCAGATCTGTTCCTGTTTCAATTCCCATTCCATGAAACATATTGACCATATCTTCTGTGCATACATTACCGACTGCCTTTGGAGCGAATGGACATCCTCCTAATCCTAACTCAACTTTCCCAGTGTAAAATCCTTCTCAGAATTATCAAGATGCGAAAGTTAAGGTATAATTATTTGAAGAATCTTTACATAAATCGAGGTGAAAAAATGGAATTTCTCAGCGTCCTTCTCCCCATTTTCGGGATCTTTGCTTTAGGCTTTATCGGCCAGAAGAAATTCCATTTTGATACGAAGGGAATTTCCACGATGGCGCTGTATTTAATGTCGCCTGTGCTGGTGTTTCGGACATTTTATACGACGGAGTTTACGTTTGAAGCTGTTTACATGATTGTTTACACGTTCGGCTTGTGTATGGCCCTGATCCTTGTTGTCTATCTTGTTTCTTTTCTTAAAAAATACTCGATACCGGAGACTTGCGGCATGATTTTGGCTTCTTCTTTCATGAATAACGGGAATTATGGGACTCCGGTCGCGTTTCTGTTGTTTGGGGCAGTCGGACTGGATTACGCGATTGTTTTGATGGTTATTCAGCAGCTGCTCATGTGTACGGTCGGGGTTTATTATGCGGCAAAGGGAAGTCCGGAAGGGAATGGGGTTCGGTCTGCCATTAATGCGGTGAAACGGATGCCGATTGTTTATGGAGCGATGGTCGGATTTGTTTTTCAGTATATTGATATTCCTTTAAGCGCCCCGGTCCTGTCGGCTGTTGATTTAGTCGCCGATGCAACCATCCCGACGATCATGCTTACACTGGGGATGCAGCTGGCAAACATTTCGATTAAGCAAATCGAAAAGAGCAGAATTTCGATTTCATTGATTCTTAAGCTGGCAATTTCACCTGTCATTGCCTACATCATCACTCTCTTTCTGCCGGTTGATGATCTGTTGAAGCAGATCATGATCATTATGGCTGCAATGCCTACTGCGGCCAATACAACAATGTATGCCCTGCAGTTCAATACGGAACCGGATTTTGTCTCGAGCGCTACTTTTATTAGCACGACTTTAAGCTTAGCTACTTTGCCGATTATTTTTTTGATTGTTTTATAAGTTAATAGACTCATGAAAAATGGATGATTATTCGACTCGTGAATCATCCATTTTTTATAGCGGAAAATTTCGACATCTTTTTTGATGTTAGGGTTCAAACTGCTGTTTATTTGGGTATTTAATAAATGGCTCTGTTAAACGATAATGTTGTTTTTGGGAAGGGAATCTGCGAGACTCCTGCGGAA
>NZ_QVTC01000074.1 GCF_003429085.1 Bacillus sp. V59.32b
GGAAAGCGAGTAGATTCCATGACCATTTGAAAATCAACAATGGAATTTAACAGAGCCATCTTTAAAGAAAACTCGCCGATTGGCGAGCCTCAGGAGGCAGTAATTAGGTATAGTTGCGCATGTGCATTGTTAGACTTTCCTAACTGCGAAAAGGCGTAACCTGATTAGGTTACGCCTATTGTACCATATTATTTTGTTTCTCCGTCTGATTCTGATTCAGGAGAGGCGGGTGTTTCACGTCCCTCTTCATTTTCAGGGACTCCACCATCCTGCTGCTCGCCAGTATTTATTTCTTCTTCTTGTCTTGGAGCAAGGACAGAAGCAATTACTTCCTCGTCTTCATGATTGATGCTTATCTTATAATTCTTTTTAATTTCACCAATCGTGATCACTTGTCCTACTTGCAATTCAGTAACATCTACATCAATTGCTTCAGGAATTTCCTGCGGTTTAGCCGTTACAGAAAGCTCATGGAGAGATTGTTGCATCACTCCGCCATCTTTGACGCCCGCTGAATCGCCGATAAGGTTTATTCTAACTTGTGCGTTCAATTCAGCTGACAAATCGACGATTAAAAAGTCCGCATGGAAAATTTCATTTTTTAAAGGGTCTTTTTGATAATCAGTAAGCATGACATTATAGGCTTTTCCATTGACATCCAAGGAGATGATGCCGTTTCGGCCAACTTTTTTTATCGTCTTTAGAAAGTCTGCACTGTTTACAGAGATGGCAGTACTATCGTTTTTATTTCCATAAATGACAGCAGGAAATTCTCCATTTCCTCTTAGCTCTGTTAAAAAAGACCGGCGCTTATTCGTATTCGAACGTTCTTTTGCTGCAAGTACACTACTCATGGTATTTCCCCTTTCAAATTCGAAATTCGACATATTTCTACATCTCTAATTATTAATTATACCCTATTCCTATAGAAACAAAACATCTTTTTGGAAAACTTTGATAATAAACTGTTAATTTTCTCCAATAAAAAAGGCTTGCTGGTTCAGAGCAAGCCTGATTGTTCTTCCATTAGATAAGGTATATCTCTCTGTTGATTTTCAGTCATGTTCAAATGAATTACCCAATCATTGCTTCTTAAACAAGAATGATTAACATAGCCTACTATTAATCAAATAATGTGCTGACAGATTGCTCTTCGTGAACGCGGATAATCGCTTCCCCGATTAATGGAGCAACTGACAGCTCCACAATTTTTTCGATTTTCTTTTCTTCAGACAGAGCTATTGTATTGGTAACCACAAGCTCTTTAATTCTTGAATTTTGAATACGTTCTATAGCTGGACCGGAAAGAACCGGGTGCGTACAGCATGCATAGACTTCCAAAGCGCCGTTTTCTACTAAAGCATTTGCGGCCAGGGTAATCGTGCCGGCCGTATCGATAATATCATCGATAAGAATGGCCGTTTTCCCTTCAATATTACCAACGATATTCATAACCTCCGCTACATTTGGGCGCGGACGGCGTTTATCTATAATTGCAATCGGCGCTTTCAGGCGGTCGGCCATTTTACGTGCTCGGGTTACACCGCCATGATCTGGCGAAACAATAACAATATCGTTTAATCTTTTTGCCTTAAAATAATCAGCAAGAATCGGAACCCCCATCATGTGGTCGATTAAGATATCAAAAAATCCTTGAATTTGCGGGGCATGAAGGTCCAGCGTAATAACGCGGGTTGCACCGGCGGTTTCCAATAGGTTCGCCACCAGCTTAGCAGTGATCGGCTCACGTGCACGCGCTTTACGGTCCTGTCTGGCATAACCGTAATATGGCATAACAATGTTAATGGTTTTTGCGGATGCACGTTTAAGGGCATCAATCATAATTAATACTTCCATGATATGTTCGTTTACAGGCGCGCTTGTAGATTGAATAACAAACACATCACAACCACGGATGCTTTCTTCAATATTAATCTGGATTTCCCCATCACTAAAACGGGTTACTGAACACTTACCAAGCTCTACCCCGATTGATTTCGCTATTTCTTCCGCTAGAGCAAGATTGGAATTTAAAGAAAAGACCTTTAAATTAGGATCTAAATACTGATTCGACATGCTGAACCTCCACCTGGATTATTTATTGAAATTTAAATGTTGAACATAGTTTTCTTTATTCACTTGACGGGCGCGAGCTATCGATAAAGCCTCACCCGGTACGTCTTCAGTAATCGTAGAGCCGGCAGCCACATAGGCGTTCTTCCCTACTGTAACGGGGGCGATTAAATTGGAATTGCAGCCGATGAATACGCCATCTTCAATCTTAGTTACATGCTTATTCACTCCGTCATAATTCACGGTAATGGAGCCGCAGCCGATATTCACATCATTTCCAACTTCTGCGTCTCCAATGTAACTTAAATGAGAGGCTTTGCTTCCTTTACCAAAGGTAGTCTTTTTAATCTCGACAAAGTTCCCAATTTTCACTTCATCATGCAATTCGGAATTTGGACGTATATGGGCAAATGGACCAATGTTTACATCAGATCCGATTTTGCTCTCATGAGCGACAGATTGTCTAATCACCGTCCGGTTGCCAATCTCACAATCTTTAACTTCCGAATTAGGTCCAATGATGCAATCCTCACCAATTTGGCTGTTCGCTTTAATCATAGTTCCTGGATAAATAACCGTATCTTGCCCAATCATTACATCAGCTTCTATATACGTATTATCAGGATCGATGATCGACACGCCATTTCTCATATGATATTCATTTAAGCGTCTTTTTAAAATTTGTTCAGCCTGCGAAAGAGCGACGCGGTCGTTTACTCCAAGTGTTTCCTCAAAGTCATCCGTTTGAAACGCAGTAACGGTTTCACCTTGTGATTTCAATATCTCAATCACATCTGGCAGGTAATACTCTCCCTGAACGTTTTCATTCGATACATTCTTTAAAGCCTGAAATAGGGCTTTATTATCGAAACAATATGTTCCTGTATTGATTTCTTCGATTTGTCTTTCAGCGTCTGTAGCATCTTTATGCTCAACAATTTTCTCAACCAGACCTTCGTGACTGCGGATTACCCTGCCATAGCCAGCGGGATTTCCGGTTGTGGCAGTCAAGACAGTTGCTTTCGCGTTCATTTCTTCATGCTGCTTGATAAGTGCGGCCATTGTTTCGGCTTTAATAAGGGGGGTGTCTCCGCAAATGACCAATGTCGTCCCTTCCTTGCCTGCCAATACACCTTCCGCTTGCATAACTGCATGTGCTGTGCCTAATTGCTGTTCTTGCAGAGCATATTGACTTGCATCTCCAAGCTGTTCTTTAACCAATTCAGCACCGTGGCCGATGATTGTTACAGTTTGTTCTATAGTAAGTTCATTGACTTGGTCCATCACATGTTGTACCATTGGTTTTCCGCAAACAGGGTGCAGAACCTTGTATAGCTTTGATTTCATTCTGGTACCTTGTCCTGCCGCTAAAATTACTGCATAGCGATTACTCATTAATAGGCCTCCATTTTCACCTTTTTATCCATTAAAAATACTATAGTAAAAGTGGAATGTTTTCAAGGTTACAACACTAAGTACAATTTTTTGTCAAAAAAAAGGATTATATATGTGGATTAGAGGTTTATATCGAGGTATGCCGGGTAAAAAACATATAAAAAGAGCCTTACTTAGGAAGTAGGCTCCTGATGCGATTAAACCTTTTGGTATTAGGAAGCTCCTGCTTCCTCTAATTCTACTACTTCTAATTCTCCCAAACGGTGGTATTCTGCCAAAACTGCTTCCTGGATTTTCCCGCGTGTTGAAGAATTAATCGGATGAGCAATATCACGGAACTCCCCATCCGGAGTGCGTTTGCTCGGCATAGCTACGAATAAGCCGTTATTCCCGTCAATGACACGGATATCATGAACAACGAATTCGTTATCCAATGTGATAGAAGCAATCGCTCTCATGCGGCCATCAGTAGTTACGCGGCGTAATCTTACGTCAGTCACTTCCATTCTGTTCACCACCTTTCGAACATAATAAAAACTGTAAACTACTTATTCAACAAAGAGGTGAGTTTCTCCTTCTATTAATTGTAAAATTTTTTGAATAATTACAACAAACCTTTATAGACAGTATTTTCCCTAGTCTCTAATCAGGAATAATAAAGGGCTTTCAAGATTTTTTGATTAAAAATTTCTTCATGTTAAAAAAAACTCGCCGATTGGCGAGTTTTTTAAGACAAAGATACAGTTTTTATTTAACGAGTGCTACAACTTCAATTTCAACCAGAGCATCTTTAGGGAGACGTGCTACTTCTACACAAGATCTGGCTGGTTTATGTGTTGAAAAATATTCCCCATATACTTCATTCACTTCAGTGAAATCATCCATATTTTTAATAAAAACCGTTGCTTTGACAACTGTTTCTAGAGTGGCTCCCGCCTCTTTCAAGACAGCTTTCAGGTTTGCGAATACCTGATGTGTCTGCTCTTTAACATTTCCAGTTAGCATTACTCCATCAGCCGTAAGCGGAATTTGTCCCGAGCTGAAAAACAGATTATTCACCACAATTCCCTGCGAATAAGGCCCAATCGCAGCAGGGGCCTCTTTTGTATGTACGTATTTCATGATTTAAGCCTCCTTTTATATTTTCTGATCAGTCAAAATAATTCCCGTGGCTGACCTTAATTTTCTTATCCTTTTCACCTACATCAGATAGTTTAATCAACGATAAATAATGATCGACCAGTCGTTCTTCGGTATTCTCAGATTCAACTAAAACGGCAATTCCGGCTACAGCTGCTTTAAATTCCTCTAGAAGAGTGACCATTCCATTGACGGTACCGCCCGCTTTCATAAAATCATCGACAATTAGTACATTTGAACCTTCGGCGAGGCTTCGCTTGGACAGAACCATCGTCTGAATCCTTTTTGATGAACCGGACACGTAATTGATCGAAACAGTGGAACCTTCCGTAACTTTATTATCTCTTCTCACAATTACCACAGGAACGTTCAAATGATTGGCGACCGCGTAAGCAAGCGGAATTCCCTTTGTTGCCATTGTCATAATGACATCCACTTTTTTGGATGCATAAGCTGCTGCAATGATCCTGCCTACCTTATTTACAATCTGAGGTTTCCCCAGGATATCCGTCATATACAGATAGCCTCCCGGCAGAAGCCGTTCCGGACTTGTAATGATTTCGCACATCTCGTCAATAAAGCTTAGAGCTTCTTCTCTATTAATGCTAACGACGTATCTAACACCGCCCGCAGCACCTGGAACCGTATGAAGTGTTCCAATTCCTCTAGATTCGAACGTCTTTTTTATGATTGTTAAATCTTCACTGATGGAAGATTTAGCCGAGCTGTACCTTTCCGCGAATAAGGTTAGCGATACGAGCTGACCCGGATGTTCCAATAAATAATTTGTCATATCTACAAGCCTCTCGCTGCGGCGAAACTTCATGGCTGCACCTCCTTTTGTAAAACCCGAATGATTAAAGCTAATATATCATTATTGTACGTGATTATTCAAGTTCATTTAGATCACCAAGCATTCTTACCGCATAAACTTGATGACAAAACCCGCGTAATCCGTTATAAATCCGCTGCATTCTTGAATCATGCTCCACTAAGCCGAAAACTGTCGGACCGCTTCCGCTCATCAATACTGCATCCGCACCAAATGTCTTCATTTGCTCTTTAATATTGGCAACTTCCGGATATGAAGAAAGGGTTACTTGCTCAAGAATATTACCAAGATTCCCGCAAAGCTGGCTATAATCCTTATTGTTAATGGCTGATATCATTTCTTTTACATTGGGGTGAGCCGCTTCTTGCAGATTGAGCCTTTTATAAACATCGGCTGTTGATACACCGATCGTCGGCTTGGCAAGAATAACCCAGCATTTAGGAGGAGTTGGCAAATGCGTGATTTTCTCCCCCCTACCCTTTGCTAAAGCCGTACCACCGTAGACGCAAAACGACACATCCGATCCGATTTCCGCACCGATTTCCGCCAGATCTTCCAATGACAAACCAAGGCCCCAAAGCCGGTTCAACCCCCTTAAAGTAGCTGCTGCATCACTGCTGCCACCTGCTAGTCCGGCTGCAACGGGAATGTTTTTTTCAATCGCGATTGAAACCCCTTTATTTATTTGATAGCGCTCCTTTAATAAAGCAGCTGCTTGATAAGCCAAATTTCGATTATCATCTGGAACGAAACGATTATGGGATATAATCTGAATAGTTCCGTTTCCTGTCTCACTGAGTTCGATTCGATCTGCTAGATCCACTGTAGTCATGACCATTTCTACTTCGTGGTATCCATCAGGTCTCTTAAAAAGCACATCAAGCGCTAAATTTATTTTAGCCGGTGCTTTTTCCATGAGTTTCAATATGTCCACCTACTTTAACGTTCTTAAAAGTTCTTGTACTATTTTACCATATATGAATATATTCTAAAGGTTTTTCCCTTTTAATTTAAATAAGCCAAGGATTGAAAAAGGACCAGACTCTTCCTATACGCCATAGACCGTGGCGCAAAGACAAGAATCTGGCCCAAATATAAGCATTGTGTTCAGCATGAGCAGTAATTGACTATATCGATAACCAGTTCACCTGAGCTAAAGCGTTAGCTTTTGTTCATCATTTGGGTTTGCGCTTTTTCAATCGCAAGCCTCACCATGTTTCCAGCATCACGCGCCCGAATGCCTCCCCAGCCTTCTTTTTGGACTACATCGTAAAAACCGAGCTCTTTTGCCAGTTCTTCTTTAAATTCATCTGACATAATACCTCTTCTTCTGCCCAAATAGAACAACCCCTTTCACATGCTGACACATTATTAGTTTTTCAAATTTCGACGTTTTCATTTGCTCCTTTTTTACCCTTTTTATTTAGCTCTATTATTAAGTATTGTTGATAACGATTATTTTTGGTTCATGGATCGGGAGCAAAATGATCCAAAAAGCAAATAAGTTATTTAACATAGCTTTTTATTTAACAAAGAGGTTTTTGGCAAATAAAAAAGCAGCAAACATAGTTTACTGCTTCGCAGAGACTTACACCTCTTGCTGCTGATTCAAAAATGTTAATTCTACGGTTTCCGTTAATACATCCGCATAGCTGTATGAAACTCTTTCAAACGCGTTCTCATCTTGGTCGAGCTCAATAACAAATACAGACGGATAAGTTTCCGCTAACGTCCCAAAACGTTCAATGGTTTTTCTTCTTCCGCCGTTCGCTTTTAAAAGCAACCGATTTCCTAGGTTGGAGTCCAGTGCTTTTTTAATATCAGCTAAAGTTTTTGGCATTTCGGTCCACCTCACTGAGTGTAGTATATCACAATCTTCCACCTAAAGTCAAACAAAATATTAAATTATATCAGCACTTAAATTTGTTTGTCAATGGTTTTTTCACGTAAATTTTGCCGATTTACAAAATTTATTCCAAAACTGACTCGCATATAGTATAAAACTTAAGTCGAAAAATATGTATAGAAAGTTAAAATTTGCTTATCCCTAATGAGAACAGGCTGCATTATATTCCCTGCAGCCCTTACTCTTCTTTTGACATACGATAAGGCAACCCCGTCCGGAGGACTCCTTTTGTATCGATTCCCCCAAGTCCCTTTTCACCAGTTAACGTATTTCTTAGGACATCCCAAACATGAATATAATCCCTGAATGAGGTGAAGCTTATTTTCGCCACAATATAAACAGGATCAAGTGCATGTATATTTACTCTCTCGGGAGAACTCGCAAAATTTGCGCCGGCCTGGATAAGTGATTCAAAGTGTGACTGACAAGCTCCAGCAAAAATGATTAATTGGTCCAGGCTTGGAACCTTTTTTCTCGCCTCCTGAACCGTTTCTGCAAACTGTCTTGAATGTCGATATGCATCTAAGTCCTTTATTGCCCCTTTTGATTTTGAATACGAATCATGCCCTGTAATCACCAAAATATCCGGGCGATAATGCTCAAGAAGCTCGCCGATTTGACCGGGCATCTCTTTTTCATTGCAGTATATTCCCTTTACCGGAATTCCGATTTTTTCATATAGAGTAAGGCATTTTTTCAGATAAGAAGGGTCTCCATCAATATGAAGAACTCTGCCAGGAATTTGGAAGTAATCTCCAGAATACCGATAGCCATCACTGGATAGATATTCGCTCTTTTGTTGCAATAATTCTTTATCCTGAGCAAAAAGGCGGTATGATTGTTCTTGAAGAGCTTCGTTTGTTTTTTGGCGGACACTTCTTTCTTCTCCATTAATCGGAACTAAATCTTCAAATGGAGCATCGGCAATTAAACGGAGATCCTCCCCGTAAAGTACCGCTTCCTGTTTACCCTCAATTACCCTGATATCGATAATACGAAATAAAACATCACATCCGTACGATTTCCGTCCGACTATATCATTGACTTGTAATCTCATGGCCTCACCTCTGGACAAGATACCCACTTAACAGCCCTGTCAGAATAATTAACTCTTGATAGGCTATGCATCGATTAATAAAATGGTGAGGAGTCTAAAGAAAACTCGTCGATTGACGAGCCGTAAGGCGGAGATTAGACATAGTTGCCCTGATGCAGAAAGGAAAGCGGAGGCTTCCTATTAGTAAGGAACATGGATTAACACCTGCCACATCGTGTCCAAACATCGAGACCCGCAATAAGGTAACCTTCACAGCAGCTAAAAAATTCGCCTATGCTAAACTATACCTATTTTTCCGCTTTGAAGTGATGCAATAAGGCGTTGCTAAGCTTGCCGAATTCACCAATGGAGAGCGTCTCCCCTCTTCTGGTAGGGTCTATACCTGTTTGTTCAAGGGCCTCCAGAATACTCTCCTTTTTTTCTTTTCCATCCGGAAGCTGGCTTGTTAAGTTATTGAGAATCGTCTTACGCCGCTGGGCGAAACTGGACCTTGTCACAATGAAAAAGAAATCTTCATCCAATACTTCCACGGGTGGCTTTTCGCGCCTGATCAGCCTGATTACCGCAGAATCGACATTTGGCTGCGGGACGAATACCGACTTAGGCACAATCATTACTGTTTCTGCTTCTGTATAGTATTGAATGGCAATCGACAACGATCCGTATTCTTTTGTACCCGGCTTAGCTGCAATCCGGTCCGCCACTTCTTTTTGCAGCATGACAACGATCCCGCGTATAGGTAAGTTGTCGTTAAGCAGCTTTAAAATAATCGGTGTTGTCACATAATATGGAAGATTCGCGACCACCATCAGATCCTCAACACCTTGGAACTCTTCATTAATCACTTGGGCAACATCTGCTTTTAAAATATCCTGGTGAATGATTTGAATATTATCGTACGGCGAAAGGGTATCCTTTAAAATCGGAAGCAGTCTTTGATCAATTTCAAAAGCCACTACTTTTTTGCTTCTCTTTGCCAGCTGTTCTGTTAACGCCCCGATTCCCGGTCCAATTTCAATGGCGCCACTGTGCTCGCTTAGCTCTGCATGATCCACGATTCTGTTTAAAATATTTGTATCGATAAGGAAGTTTTGGCCTAAGCTTTTCTTAAAGGAAAAACCATGCTTTTCCAGTATTCCTTTTGTTCTGACGGGGGTTGCAATATCCTTATGCATGTCCTTCCTCCTGTTTAATCTGTATCAATGCTTGATTAAAAGTCTCTTTTGAAATTTGAAACATCATCAGTCGTTTATGCAGCTGCTTCCCATTGGTAAAACCAATTTTCAAGATCAGCCCGAGTTTTTCCCTTTTCTCTTTGGAGCCCGATCCACCAATGAGGCCGGCTTCGATCAGGTCCTGCTGGGTAATTTCTTCTTTTGCTTCCTCATCCATGATTTGGGCTTCTTTTAATGCAGCCCGGATTGCATCAGGTGAGGCATGTTCCACTCCAATTCCTCTCCCTGATTTGGGAAGAGCCTCTTGTTTGGAGATAAAAGCATGCTTACAGCCATTCACCTGTTCGGCAATGGTATTCCTTATCTTTTGTCCTGGATAATCAGGATCAGTAAAAATAATCACTCCACGTGTTTTCTGGGCAAGCCTAACTTGTTCGATCACGGCTTCATTAATGGCTGATCCGTTTGTTTCAATAGTATCAGCATCAACAGCCCTTTTTATCGCGACTGTATCATCCTTGCCTTCAACCACAATAATTTCTTTTAATTTCTTCATTATTTCCTCCTGCAGCACGAAACATTTGCGTACATAGTACCGTTATACAAGTATAAGGCGCTTCCACATATATTAAAAAGATAAAAGGCTAACTTTTTTAATTTTGTAAGATGTCTAGCTGCGACGTACAGGGACGTGACTTGTGCCGACGTCACCACACGATGTGCCGGTTTTAGTCGTTCTTCCTTGTTATAACGCACTTCCGCTTAGGCCCACAGGGGATGTGGGTCATGAAGTCGAAGACATAAGGACGTGACGAACTTAGCCTTCGATCCATCTAGATAAAAGAATCACTTTCTAATTCTTAAATTGTCTAGCTGCAGCACCCAACCGCTCGGACTTGCACAGGATGTGCTGACCTCGGCGTAAGACATAAGGACGTGGCAGGTTGTAGCCGAGGATCCGCTATCGCCAAACCACTGTAGTGGCGGAGAACTGCCTCCTCGCGGTTCGTCTTATGCCTGTCGCACTTGCCCAGGATGGGCTGGCGTCGATGTTCGCCACACGATGTGGCAGGTATTAGTCGATGATCCATTAAAGGACGCTTCCGCTTAGACCCACACGATGTGGGTCATGAAGGCAGTGGCACAGGATGTGCCGAACTTAGCCTTCGATCCTACTGATAAAAGAATCCCTTTTTTAATTTGGATAATTGTCTAGCTGCAGCGCCCAGCCGCTCGGGGTCATAAGTCAAACCGCTCCAGAAATCAGGATTTCCTGCGCGGTTCGTCTTATGCCTGTCGCACTTGCCCAGGATGGGCTGGCGTCGATGTTCGCCACATGGACGTGGCGGCTCTTAGTCGACGTTCATTTCTTATTATAACGTAAAAAAGCAGAAGGTATAAAACCCTCTGCCGTAGGATTACTTAGTTCAAGACGCGAATTTTGACCCTTTTGACTCCCCAGCGGTATGCGTCGGACTTGGAAGGGATGAACACGTCGATTTTGTTGCCTTTGATTGCGCCGCCCGTGTCACCGGCTATGGCATAGCCATATCCTTCAACGTAAACTTTGGAGCCGAGCGGGATCACTCTTGGATCCACAGCAATCACTTTTGCTCCCGGATTCTTTTTTAGATTGATGCCTGTGGCCGTTGTCCCGGAACAGCCGTTACAGCTGGCCGTGTAAGCTGTTGAAGATACATAGAATTCCCTGCCGCCTTTTTCTCCCCGGGAAACTTGGGCGACGAAGCTCTTTGTACCAACTGCCACCACTTTATCCGTTTGCTTTTTTATAAGATTTTCCGAAAGTAAGTTTCTTTTAATTTCTTTACCGTTCTCTTTTATGATTTCGTATTGTCTGGAAATTAGTCCGGTTTTGCCCTCATTGAGCACTGTTTCTCTTCCTTTTATTAAACTAGCGTCTTTTTTTGTAATGACTGCGAAGTCTACTGGTTCTTCCACTACATCGGTGACTTTTTCTACTCGTATGACATTTACAAGGTTGTCTGCTTCAACTTTTTCCCCTAAACCTGGTTCAACCCGGTCTAATGTATTAAGTTTTACATCTTGTTTCTTTAAAAAGTCAGCGACCGTAGTCGAAGTTGACCAAACCTGCTTTTCGACTCCGCCTACTACTAGATTTAGCGGAAAGGCTTTTTCGATTGCAACCACCATCTCGCTTTGAAGCCTCGTATCCAGGGAAGGCTTTACCTTATCATTCCCGGTTACTTCAAGCTTTTGTTCCTTCAATAGTTCTTCAACAGTATCAGCTCTTGAAAAGACTATCTTCTCTTTGCCGTCTTCAAGAATGCCCACTTCGTGAGATGGATCCCAAACTACCTCCATATTATCCGTCACTTTGTTATTTCCCGAGGGGTATAAGTGGTCTTGAGCCTTAACGTTAATCTCTAATTCTTTGAAAATATCATTGATGGTAGCCGCATGCGTTCTCACTACCTTTTTTCCCCATCTAAAGTAAGCGCTACTGTTTGTTTTGTTCCAAAATAGAACAACAATCCAATTGTAGCAGCAGCTAGTACAGCACTACTGATCACAATGGCCAGCTTCTTTTTCCCAAAAGATTTGGGGATCAGGTTTTTCATAGGTATTGACAAAATGAAAAACTCCTCCTTCCTCTCGGTGATAGATTATATAGACATTGTTACAGAACTGTCAATCAATTCACATTTACCTCGGAAAACATCTCTTATTATGCATACAATCTCTCAAATTGAAAAGGGTGACTTATCGACATTATTATTCAAAGAAATAATTGATTTTTGTAGAACCTTTGAGAAATAAGTTTCTTTTCGACAAAGTTATTGGCATATCGACAGCGATTACTGTCAAAGGATGCCGAATAATTTTTTGGCATTTCTTTCCGTCACTTCTGCTACTTCTTCTAAAGTTATATTTTTAATCTCAGCAATTTGCTCCGCTACTAATTTTACAAATGATGGTTCATTTCTTTTGCCACGATGTGGATGTGGTGCGAGATAAGGACAATCTGTTTCGATTAAAAGGCGATCAAGCGGTATTTCCAGAGCGACTTCCTTAGGCTTTTTGGCGTTTTTAAATGTAACGGGACCTCCAAGAGATATGTAAAAATTCATTTCTACACATTCTTTTGCCGTTTCTGCGCTTCCACTAAAGCAATGCATGATTCCGCCAACTTCCGCAGCGTTTTCTTCTTTCAAAATCTCTACTATATCGGCAGTAGCCTCTCGATTATGAATAATAATAGGCAGCTTCACTTTTTTGGCAAGCCTGATTTGTTTTCGAAAAACCTCCTTTTGAATTTCTTTTGAGGACTTATCCCAATGGTAGTCCAAGCCCATTTCTCCAATGGCAACGACTTTTGGATGCCGGGAAAGCTCTTCAATCCACTGCAGATCTTCATCACTCATATCGATTGCATCAACAGGATGCCAGCCGACACTCGCATACATAAACTCATATTGCTCCACAAGCTCCATCGCACGTGAAATGGTCGGTCTGTCAAAGCCCACGACCACCACATTCGAAACTCCCGTGGTTTTAGCTCTCTCGATGACTTCTTCTAAATCTTCCTGGAATTGTTCTGCATTCAAATGTACATGTGTATCAAATAACATGATTTTCGCCCTTTCTAGCAATAATGTATTATCCAATAGAAGTTTTCATGTTTCACATTTAGGTAACAAAAATATTACAGAGAATATAATCCCTTAATTTCCAGTGAAATGGGTTCCTTTATTCTACAGATGAAATAGAATTTTGAAAAATAATTTGCCTGTATTCTCATTTCAACTAATAACATCCCTCTATGTAACATTATCTGGCAATAGAATTATCTATTCAGTAAGCAAAAAAATAACACAAAAACGTTCCATGTGGAACATTTTTATGTTATTGAGGAAAAGCTTTATTTCTCTTTTTATTTTACTCGTGAACCATTTGGCAGTGATGCGTCAACAGTAGCTACCGATAATTTTCCATCTGAGCTCCCCGCCAGAATCATGCCTTGCGATAACTCCCCGCGAAGTTTTACAGGTTTTAAGTTTGTTACACAAATCACTTTTTTTCCAACTAACTCTTCTGGCTTATAGTACTGCGCGATTCCAGAGACTACTTGTCTTTTTTCATAACCCAAGTCCAATTGAAGCTTAAGAAGCTTGTCAGCTTTTTTCACCGGTTCTACTTCAAGAACCTGAGCAACCCGCAATTCAACCTTCATGAAATCATCAATTGTGATTTCCTCTACCTCTTGAACTTCTTCAATCTTTACTTTTTCTTTCAATTCTTCTTCTTTTGGTTTTCCGCCTTGCATTTGCTCTTTAATGTATTGAATTTCTTCAGCCATCTCCAAACGAGGGAAAATCGGACTTCCTTTTACTACTTTCGTTCCGCTGGCGATTTGACCAAACTTTTCCAGACTGTCCCACGATTTCAACGTTTCCTCAGTAATATTCAGCTGTTCAAAGATTTTTCCTGGTGTTTTTGTCAGGAAAGGCTGCAATAGAATCGCAATTCTTCTTAATGATTCAGCTAAATGGTACATGACGCTTCCAAGCTTTTCGCGATTGGCATCATCTTTGGCAAGTGTCCATGGCTGCGTTTCGTCAATAAATTTATTCGTCCTGCTAATAAGCTGCCACACTGTCGTCAGGGCAACGGAAAACTCCATATGTTCCATCGCTTCTTCATATTTGGCCACTGTTTCTTGGTTCTTTTCAAGCAGTGATTTTTCAAACTCGCCTTCAGACCCTTTATAATCCGGGATTGTTCCGTCAAAATATTTATCAACCATCGCCACAGTACGGTTCAACAGGTTTCCAAGATCATTTGCGAGATCAAAATTAATCCGTTCGACGAAGCCTTCAGGGGTGAACACTCCATCCGATCCGAATGGAACTTCCCGAAGAAGGTAATACCGAAGCTCATCCAGACCATATCTGTCGATTAGTGTAAGCGGATCAACTACATTTCCTTTTGATTTCGACATTTTCCCGTCTTTCATTAGCAGCCAACCATGGGCAAATACTTTTTTCGGGAGCGGCAGGTCTAATGCCATTAGCATAATTGGCCAATAGATGGTATGAAAACGGACAATTTCTTTACCCACTAGATGAACATCGGCCGGCCAATAATTTAAGTATTTGGAATCATCCTCCGTGCCGTATCCCAACGCTGTAATATAATTGGATAGGGCATCAATCCAAACATAAATAACATGCTTGGGATCACCGGGAACTTTAATGCCCCAATCAAAAGTAGTCCTTGAAACGGCAAGATCCTCCAAGCCCGGTTTAATAAAATTATTGACCATTTCATTTTTGCGGGTTTCCGGCTGAATGAACCCTGGATTCTCTTCATAATACTGAAGCAGGCGGTCGGCATACTTGCTCATCCTGAAGAAATAGGAATCCTCCTTCACGAGCTCTACCGGATGGCCGCTATCCGGACTTTTACCGCCGACAATTTTGCCATTTTCAATGATAGTGTCAACCAATTGGGTTTCCGTATAATAGGTCTCGTCCGAAACGGAATACCAGCCTTCATATTGATCCAGATAAATATCTCCCTGATCTAACAATTGTTTAAATAATTTTTCGACAACTATTGTATGGCGCTTCTCCGTTGTACGGATAAAGTCATCAACAGAAATGTCCATTTTATTCCAAAGTTTCTTTATTCCCGAAACAATGTTATCGACATATTCCTGCGGGGTGATCCCCGCCTCTTCAGCCTTTCGCTGAATCTTTTGACCGTGCTCATCCGTTCCTGTCAGATACATGACATCGAAGCCCCTCAGTCGTTTATAGCGAGCCATGGCATCACCGGCTACCGTCGTATAAGCATGTCCAATATGTAAATTTCCACTCGGATAATAAATCGGAGTCGTAATATAAAATGTTTTTAATTTATCTTTCATTAAGTTCCCTCCAGTATTTCCCCACCATTATTTAAATGTAAATGTGTAATCACAAGTTAAAAAACTCACGCCCCATAGGCGAGAGCTAATTAGAAAAACAGCTAGTAAAAAGTGAAAAAATTATTAGCCAGTTTTATAGGCATGCCGATTGGGTCTACTATGTCATCATTACCTCTTCTATCAACAAAATATACCTAAAATTTTAAAAATGTGCAACCAGAAGAAGCCTTTCAGAATGAAAATGAAAAATGTCATGAAGTTGTGAGACTAATTGTTTGTAAATAAATCCCATGCATCTTATAATATAATCACGGTATCACTATCAAGAGAACGATCAATATTCATCTGCTCCTCTTGACTTATAATCCTTCTCAATCCGCATTACGATAGTTGGTTTTGTCGATTTGTGTCGAATCAAGAAATTATCTTATTATAGTATAATTTTTCATTGCAATAAATATAATCTTCTTTTTCCTTATTTATCTGCCTTCTACAGTCAATGACTGCTACAAACCTTGATTTGATGCGGTGTTTAATCCATTACAGTTAAATTGAAGAAACTAGGAAATATTTATTTATTGACGCATTTGGGAATGGCTGGTATTATTGTTTTTAGGAGAAATTTGTCGAATAATGACGAAAAAAGATAAAAAGATATGGGTACTAGATTTGAGAGGAGAAATTAAAAAATGAAATCTACTGGTATTGTTCGAAAGGTTGATGAATTAGGACGTGTGGTCATTCCAATTGAATTACGCCGCACATTGGGTATTGCTGAAAAGGATGCTCTCGAAATTTATGTTGACGATGAACGCATCATTTTGAAAAAATACAAGCCAAACATGATTTGCCAGGTAACTGGTGAAGTATCTGATAATAACTTTACATTTGCTGGCGGAAAACTAGTTCTTAGCCGTGAAGGTGCAGAGCAGCTTCTTAAAGAAATTCAAGATAATTTCCAACCTGCTAAATAATATGAGAGGCTTCCTTTTTGGAAGCCTTTTTTGGTGGAAAGGAAAGTATAAACTTTCCTTTCTGCATAAGGGCAAGGGCAACTACGTCTAATCTCCGCCTTACGGCTCGCTAATCGGTGAGTTTTCTTTAATTGAATAGGAAGTATACCTGTGCACCATGAATGTGCCGACATCACTACCGGATAAGGAACACTTCGGCAGGTATACACTAAGATGAGCTGACTTCGCGTTTGCCAGACGATATGGCAGACTTTATCCGACTTCAAGTTGCTTAATCCTTTCTTATATGAAAAGCCTGATAAACTTCTCTTTTTTGGATGCCGCGATCTTTTGCGACTTGTTTAATCGCTTCTTTTGAACTGAGGTCTTGCGCTAATATATAATGATCAACATGGGCAGCAAGCTCGATGCCATCCCACCAGTTTTCTTCTTCGATTTCCTCACGTTTTTCCGATCCTTCTATAATGAGGCAAAACTCACCTCTAATTTCCGTTTCAGATGCCCAACCTATGACTTCGGTTATGGTTCCGCGAATAAATTCCTCAAACTTCTTAGTCAGCTCTCTGCACAAGACGATTTGCCGGTCTCCCAAAATCTCAAGCATCGTTTTTAACGTTTCTTTTAACCGATGTGGAGATTCATATAAGACCCATGTCGAATTGATTCGTTTAAGTGTTTCCAGCTCCTGTTTCTTTTCTTTTGTATTTCGCGAAAGAAAACCGTAAAAATAAAAAGGTTGCGGAGAGAGTCCTGACGAAATAAGTGCCGTTAATGCCGCATTGGCACCCGGCAAAGGGATGACTGTAATTTTTTCCGCTAAAGCTTCCTTAACGAGCTCGAAGCCTGGGTCAGAAATCGTTGGCATACCCGCATCACTGACTAAAGCAACCGTCTGTCCAGATAAAAGGCGATCCACAATCAGTTTTCCGCTCGACTGCTTATTATGCTCATGATAGCTGATCACCTGGGTTTCGATTTCAAAATAATTACAAAGCTTCTTCGTATTCCGCGTATCTTCCGCGGCAATCACATCAGCCTCTTTTAAAATCCTTACTGCCCGAAAGCTCATATCCTCAAGATTCCCGATCGGTGTAGGCACTAAATATAGGGCCGGCTTCTCCCCTTCGTTTTCAAAGCTTTTTTGCTGCCACATCTGATGTATCCGCCTCCTTTTCGATGAACTTTTCTTTTTCTTTTTTCCCCAATTGTTTAAATCTATATTCCGCCTGCATCGCCTCTGTCTTTGTTCTAAATCCTTCCTGATAAACAAACTCGACGGGTCCTCTCCCCCGTGTATACTTTGCGCCTTTGCCTTCATTATGCTGCTTTATCCGTTTTTCCAAATTATTTGTATAACCTGCGTACAGGCTTTCGTCCTTGCATCTTAGTACATAAAAAAAATGCTCATTCTTCTCCATATAAAATCCTTCTGATTTCCTGGTTATATTCATGTTTATCATTGTAGACGACAAGCGGCGGCAGGATCTTTAAATCAGGGCTGCCATCTTTAATGCCCTCTACCAGAATGGCATTCGCTTCTTTCCCCTCTTTTGGATAAACAAATTGGAGACGTTTCGGCTCCAATCGATATTCTCTCATCAAACTTAAAATATCCATCAATCGCCCAGGTCTATGTACAAAGGCAGCCTTCCCACCCTGACGCAGTAGCTTGCTGCTGACGCGTACGACATCTTCAAGTGTACAGAGAATTTCGTGTCTCGCTATCGCATAATGTTCATTTTGGTTAATTTCCTCATCTGAAGGGGTCGAAAAATAAGGAGGATTGCATGTCACGACATCAAAATTGCGAAACCCGATTTTGTTTGGGAGATCCTTTATATCCCCATGTACCATATTAATCTGTTCAGAAAGCCCGTTAAATTCAACACTGCGCTGGGCCATATCAAAAAGTCTTTCCTGGATTTCCACACCGGTAATCTTCCCTTTCGTCCGGGTGCTCAATAATAACGGGATCACTCCATTCCCTGCGCATAAATCGATAAGATGGCCTTTTTGAATCGGCACTCGTACAAACTTTGAAAGCAACACCGCATCCAATGAAAACGAAAATACCGACGGGCTTTGGATGATCCGAAGCCTTTCCGCCAGTAAATAATCCAGGCGTTCATCTCCTTTTAGTTCAAGCACGCTTATCCTCCTCCTGCATGTCCCATTACCTCAAAAAAAAGGGCTGACTCCAGCGAAGATGTCTGCTCCTATCACAATATAAAAATTTATATCATGTATAGGAATCAGAACCCTTCCGAGTCATCCCCTGAATTTATTTTTTATTTAAAAATGATAGACAGAACAGACAATCGCCTTCTTTTCTAAGGCTGCCAAAATGAAGATTGCAAATATGGAAGCCTTCCTGATACAGGCGGGCCAGATTATCATAGCCTTCACCGATATCTTTGGCGGGCTGCCGGTTCTTTGATTTCTTTGAACTTGTTTTTGAGTAGCCTTTATTTTCAACATGGTTTAACCTTTTTCGCAGATGTTCATTTTCGAGTTTCAGCGAATGATTCTCTTCCAAAATCTCCGCCAAATGCTGCTTTAATTCCCCAAGCTGGGTAGTGAACTTGCCCATTTCGATTTCCATGTTAGTAACCGAGTCAAAAATTTCTTTTTTATCCACGCTCTCCCACCACCTTAATAATCTGTGGCTTGAATAGAAACGGCTCCCTCTTTTAGAATTTCATCTAAAGTATACTCTAATACTCTTTCTTGTTCGGTTAATTCCACCTGAAGTACTCGTTCTAGAATATTAAGCCCTACTACCTTGCCTTTTCCGTTAGGGGTATCTATCATTTCTCCTAAATCAGGAAGCATTTCCTTCGCGCTTTCGTACTCATCATTTTCATATTTTAAACAGCACATTAATCGGCCACACAATCCAGATATTTTCGTAGGGTTGAGTGATAAATTCTGATCTTTTGCCATTTTAATCGATACGGGCTCAAAATCACCAAGGAATGTCGAGCAGCATAGCATTCTGCCGCAAGGCCCAATTCCTCCGAGCATTTTCGCCTCATCGCGAACACCGATCTGGCGCAATTCGATCCGGGTACGGAAAATGGCTGCAAGATCCTTCACTAAATCACGAAAATCCACGCGTCCATCTGCTGTAAAATAAAAAACGACTTTATTTCTGTCAAACGTATATTCTACATCAACCAGCTTCATATCCAGCTGATGCTCTTCAACCTTTTTACCGCAAGTTTCATATGCCTCAGCTGCAGCGGTTTTATTTTCTTCGACAATCATTCTATCCTTGGCATCCGCAATTCGAAGCACTTTCTTCAAGGGCAGTACAACATCGTTTTCATCTACCTGCTTCCGGATCGTTACAGCTTTGCCGAACTCTACTCCGCGAACCGTTTCGACGATGACGAACTCATCCTTTGGAATGACAATATCGCCAGGGTCAAAGTAGTATATTTTTCCCGCTTTTTTAAAACGGACGCCTACAACATCATACAAAAGATGATCCCTCCTGCAAATTCAGCACGAGCTGTTCCATCAACAGCTGTGGATTTGTATTGGACATCAGCTTCCTCTTCGCTTCCAAAATATGGCCCATCTTGTCTGCCAGGCGCCTCTGGGAAATATGGAGAGCGTGATTTTCAAATTCTCCCTGTTTATTTTGAAATATAACCTGATTCCGCTTGTCCAACTGAATGTATAGTAAATCTTTATAAATTAGAAATAATAAGTCTAGACCTCTGTCCAGCTGCTCTTTTTCCTTAAAGTGCAAAAACCATTCCTCTTGAAGATAAATAAGGGCCTTCATTGGATTTGCTTTTAGCACTTCATACAATTTTAACACTATTTTTTGAGCTTGTGCAAACCATTCCTCATTACTTATCTGCAATCCTTCTTTAAAATTATGTGTAAGTCGGGAAATGACTGCGGCTGTTTGGCCGTCAACACCATGTTCTATTAACTTTTTCTTTATATTTTCGGGACTTAGCGGTCTAAACGGTAATATTTGGCATCTGGATAGGATGGTGGGCAGCATGCGTTGAATTTGTTCGGTCATTAAGATCGCAATCGTGTCTGACTGCGGTTCTTCTAAAAATTTAAGCAAACTGTTTGCAGCTTGGACCGACATTTTATCTGCATGAACGATTGAATAGATTTTTCGATTGGATTCGACACTCTTTTTTGAGAATTCTTCTTGGAGGCTTTTGATTTGTTCTTTTTTTATCGATAGCCCTTCTGGTTCCACACTATGGACGTCAGGGTGGTTTCCGCTCGTTATTCGCTTACAATTACTACATTCTTCACAAGGTTGGTAACCGTCTACAGGGTTCTCGCATAACAAGCTTTTGGCATATGCAAGGCTGGTTTCCTTCTTGCCTGTCCCTTTTTCCCCTTCAAAAATATACGCATGGGCCACCCTTCCTTTAGTAATGCTGTTTTTCAGCATTGTCATGACTTCAGGCTGAGTTTCGTTTAATTCTTTCCATGTTTTCGTCAACACAATCAACTGCCTTACGTATATAAATTAATAAGAAGTCCTTTAATTTCACCGATCTTTCCTAAAATATCAATGGAGTTACTTTCCTTTTCCATGATTTCTTCTGTCAGTTCCACAAGTTTTTCGTCAATGATTTCCACGATTTTCAGCGGTCTGCTTTGTCCGTACTCACTCCAGCTATGCGATTGCTTCAGATCCATTCCAAAATCCACGGCTTCGCGGATAAAGCGTTTAACCAGTGATTTATATTTGGCCAAGTCCTTAAAGGTGCGGGATTTGCTAAGTCTTTCTCCCGCACCCTGGATATCGCCTAATAATCTGGTTAATGTGTCAATCTGCATTTTCTGATCCTGTTTTTGCACGAGCTGCTGAAATTTTCCGCCTCCCACCTGAATTTGTTTCGCATCCTGCTTTATTTGGTCCATCTTCAAATGAAGATCATGGTTAATTTTCATGACGTACCACCATACTTTCAATCTTAAAATTGTAAAAAGTTTTCGACTGGCAATACAAAGACGGTGGCTCCGCCAACTTCAATTTCGACCGGATAAGGGACATACGAATCAGCATTCCCTCCCATTGGAGATACCGGCGCCACCAACTGAGAGCGTGACCGGCAGTTTTCCTTAATAATCTCTAAGCATTTATCGACCCGAATATCATCCGTTCCGATCATGAAGGTCGTATTTCCTGATTTTAAAAACCCGCCGGTTGTCGCAAGCTTTGTCGCCCTGAAATTGTGGTCCACCAGCTGAGTTAGAAGCCGTTGGCTATCCTTATCCTGAACTACAGCAATAATCATCTTCATCTTGATTATCCTCCGTTTAACACAGATTTTTTATAAATTTGTGTTCATCCTTTTTAATTATTATAACAATTATATACCCTTAAACTAGTCAAAATAGGCATTTTGTCATAAATTAACCGGAAGGACTGAGACTACAGATGGTTAATCTTAAGATTCGCCTAATTTTTTCAAAAACTTCGATTTAGCATCTTCCAAGACCTCTTCCAGCCCTCTTGAGGCATCGATGACAATGAATCGTTCCTTCCATTTATCAATAACCTTCAAATAGCCTTCCCTGACTTTTTCATGAAAGTTTAATTCTTCTAAATCAAGGCGGTTCACTTCCCGGTTTTCACTCTTTTTAATCCTTTTTAATCCTTGGATAGGATCAATATCGAAATAGAAAGTAATATCCGGCATGACACCACCAGTTGCAAATTGGTTTATAGCGTAGACTTCATCCATCCCTAATTCCCGGGCATAGCCTTGATAAGCCAGTGAACTATCGATAAAACGGTCACACAGAACAATTTTCCCTCTTTCAAGCGCTGGGTTAATTATTTCAACCATATGCTGCCTTCTTGCCGCTGCATACAATAGCGCTTCCGTTCGTCCATCCATTTCTGTGTTTTCTTTATTTAAAATGACTTCTCTAATCTGTTCCGAAATAGAGATACCACCTGGTTCTCTCGTAAGCAATATGTCATATCCAAGAGCTTTGAGGGACTCTCCAAGCATTTGCAAAATCGTCGTTTTGCCTGCCCCTTCAGGCCCTTCCATTGTGATAAACAATCCGCGACTCATGTCTTAAACCTCCACGTTCTATCTATGCGGTATAAGTATACACCATTCAGTTAGCCTCAGGTAGGGGTTATTCAAATACCCATACGCTCCCCGCCCGGAGCCCGCTCCCGCCATGAAACCGTGTTCCCTTGGCGCTTAGTTCCTCAAGCTGGGTTAATTTATTTTCATCCATCAACTCTCCTGCCATAATCAGCGGGACTCCAGGCGGATAAGGGATGATCATCTCTGCCGCTATCCTGCCGCTGCTATTCTTTAGTGCCACAAGCTGCTTTGGCTTATCCACCATATCTTTATAACTTAGTTGAAGCTCCGCCATTGCGCTTTCTTTCTCATATATATCCGCTACTTCGTCTGGTGAAAATGGAGAAGGTTCCAGTTCGGCTGTTGCTTCACTTATCTTTTGTATCGTTTCAGAAAAAGGATATTCCATTTCGGCCTTTAGCAGCGGTAATACAAGCAATACATTTCGTGTGTCCGCAAGCTCGGTAAATACGTCCTTTTTTTCCAGTGCCTTCTGTAATTGAAAACCGGTTGCACCCTCCCTCGATCTGATTGTTATCTTTAGTGGGTCTCCCGATTGTGCTACTTGTAAAACCTTTATATCCGGCAAATGGTCAAGCTGTTGGCGAAATCCTTTAATTTTTTCACCAAGTGCCTTTTTGTCTTTATCGGTAAAGGAAGCAAGATATGAGCGGGCCAAATCGAGCGAGGCCATAATCGGATATGAAGGGCTGCTTGACTGCAGCATTTGCAAATAAAAACGGATTTTATCAGAATCTATCAAATCACTGTTGACATGTAAATATGAGCCCATCGTCATCGCCGGCAATGTCTTATGGGCTGACTGCACCACCATATCGGCACCTGAAGCTAGTGAAGAATTCAAAAAAGGGCTGCCCAAAATAAAATGGGCTCCATGTGCTTCATCAACTAGGACAGGAATTCCTTTTTCATGGGCCTTTTCAATGATTACTGAAATATCATTTCCTAATCCATAATAATTCGGATAAGTCAGGATAATGGCTTTTGTGTCAGGATATTTGGACAATGCTTCTGCAATCAAAGAACTTTCTATCCCGCCAGCCACTCCCCACTCACGGTCTAAGACAGGGGAAAGGAATACCGGTTTCACATTGGCCAGCATTAAACCATGCAGTATCGATTTATGGCAGTTACGCTGCACTAAAATCGTATCACCCTCCCGGCAAGCTGCCAAAATCATCGCCAGGTTTCCAACCGTCGAGCCATTGACTAGAAAATAACTCTCTCGTACCTTATATAGCTCAGCAAGCAGCTTTTGTGCCTCAAAGATCGCTCCCTCGGGCGCATGCAAATCATCGAGACCATTCAGTTCGGTTACATCAAAAGATAGAATAGATTGATATTCATGGTGTCCTTTTTCTGTAAAAACAAGGCCGCCTTTATGCCCTGGTACGTGATAGGAGATTGTTTTTTTGGATTTGTGCTGTAAAAGTGCATCAAACAACGGTATTTTTGATTGATTCATACTGATCTTCCTCTAATAAATTCATTACCTTCAGTTTATCAAACCCAAGGCGTCTAAATTCAAATTCCTGAAAAAATATTGTTACTTTTGCCGACTAATAAAGAAAACTCGCCGATGGGCAAGCCTTTTAAAGTGAATCACAGAGGCAGTAATAAAAAAAAGCTATGCTTTAGATAAAACCTGGAAGGGTCTTTATCATTAGAAAGCAGAGCTCCTCTTTCACACACTTATGAGTATATCTCAGGGTTATTCACTTTTTTAAGCTGTTTTAAATAATACTTATATTTCGGATTATTTGTATCCGTATGAATGATGCCTTTTTCACATTCCTCACAGATAAATGCCGTATAAAGATGTATCCCCGCCAACTTGATTTCTTCACAGACTACACATGTTTCTCCAACAAACTCTTTGGCCGCTATTGAATTCAACATCTCCACCTCCATACCTGCATTCTCTCCAAAAGACCCATATTGTATACAGTTTTTCGAATAGTTTAAGAGAATGGTTACCGCCTATAACAATGTATGTTGAATCCAGGCTTTCAGTGTATGTCTGCTGCGAAGTTTTTTGTTGCTCATCAATATTCAAGAAAAGTATTTTGTGATTGCAAACGAAACTCAGGGGGATTCAAGCGAAACTATCGTCCATTTAAGCGAAAGTAGGCTGATTTACGCAAAAACCCGGTTGATTTAAGCGAAACTTCGAAAGCGCCAAAGAAGACCAGCCTAATCGGCTGGTCTTCTGCTTGCTTGGCGACGTCCTACTCTCACAGGACTTGCACAGGATGTGCTGACTTCTCCGTTGCCACAAGGATGTGGCGCTTTTAGGAGAAGGTCCTTGACTCTCCCCCAACTACCATCGGCGCTCGAGCTTAACTTCCGTTAGGCCTACAGGATGTAGGTCATGAAGGCGTTGCAACAGGACGTTGCGTTCTTAGCCTTCGTTCCTAACCTCGTTTCCTCGACCTCCTTGCTCCTCCCCATCCAGGGCTTTCTTTATGTAACTCCAATCTATTTGAATCTTCCCACTAACCTTCGGTTTTAAACATGAAAAAGACCAACCTAAATCGGCTGGTCTCTGCTTGCTTGGCGACGTCCTACTCTCACAGGGGGAGATCCCCCAACTACCATCGGCGCTGAAGAGCTTA
>NZ_QVTC01000075.1 GCF_003429085.1 Bacillus sp. V59.32b
AGAGATCATCTTCTTCAGGCTGCCTGACCTTTTTTAAAATGTCCTTTACATAGGGTACATTTTATGATGAGTCAGACCCTTATGATTAATTCAATTTTGACCGCAAGTACGCATCAATAAACGGATCAATATCGCCGTCCATGACTGATTGTACATTGCCTGTCTCTGTACTTGTACGGTGGTCTTTCACCATTGAATATGGATGGAAGACATACGAACGGATCTGGCTTCCCCAGCCAATTTCCTTTTGTTCGCCGCGGATTTCATCCAATTCCGCCTGCTGTTGCTCAATTTCACGTTGATACAGCTTCGCTTTCAGCATATTCATCGCCTGGGCACGGTTTTTAATCTGCGAACGTTCAGACTGGCAGGTAACGACCACATTAGTCGGGATATGGGTGATCCGGACAGCTGAATCCGTCGTATTAATATGCTGTCCGCCGGCACCGCTCGCTCGGTACGTATCGATTTTTAGATCTTCCGTACGAATATCAATCTCGATTTCATCATTAAATTCCGGCATAACTTCACAGGAAACAAATGAAGTATGACGGCGGCCCGAGGAGTCAAAAGGAGAAATACGCACCAAACGGTGGACGCCCTTTTCCGCTTTTAAATATCCATAAGCATTGTGTCCCTTTATTAACAGTGTAACACTTTTAATCCCCGCTTCATCACCAGGCAGGTAATCGAGTGTCTCCACTTTAAAGCCTTTCTTCTCGCCCCAGCGGGTATACATGCGAAGCAGCATTGACCCCCAGTCCTGAGACTCGGTGCCGCCTGCACCCGGATGAAGTTCAAGGATTGCACTATTCTTGTCATATTCCTCGCTCAGAAGCAATTGCAGTTCAAAATCATTCATCTTTTGGGAAAGCTGGACAATTTCCGTTTCCAATTCGGTCTGCAACTCCGCGTCGCTTTCTTCTTTTACAAGCTCATAGGTTAAATCGAGATTTTCAAAGGTCTCGTTCAGCTCGGTTAACTGATTAACTTGGTCTTTCAAAGCATTCGCTTCATTAATGACCGTCTGCGCTTTTTGCTGACTGTTCCAAAAATCAGGATCGGTCATAATGTTTTCCAGTTCCGCGATTCGGGCTTCCTTCTCTTCTAAGTCAAAGAGACCCCCTAAAGTCCGCTAAACGCTTAGCGGTTTTTTCAAGTTCATTCCTGATTTCTGCCAATTCCATTTTCCTTCACCTCATAGTATTAAAAAATCGTTCATATATAAAATACTTTATGATAACCATTAATGTTCCGTATTCTCTTTTAAAACTATAAAGAAAAAACGGGGTAGAATCAATCTTTTTTGAATAATAAAGTAACTCGCCCGTGTTGTCTGTAGAGGCAGAGTCGCCATATGGAGATAGGAGTGTTATCTGCTAAAAATTCTCACAGAGCCCTCTTGTTTTTTCATTTAAACAGTAATTTTGATGATTCAAACGAAAATATAGTCCACTTAAACGGAAATCATGGTGATTTAAACGCTTGTATAGTCCATTCAAACGAAAACTCAGTTCATTTAAACGAAGCGTAGATCAGCCATATGTTTTAGCAGCCCCAAAGAAAAAGGCGGTAAAACCTGGCGTTTTACCGACCTCTTTTGTGTTTCATCGTTAACTGCTATCATTTATGCTTCTAACTGACCGTGGCAGTTTTTGTACTTTTTGCCGCTGCCGCATGGGCAAAGCGCATTGCGGCCGACATCCGCTTTTTTACGAGCAGGCTTTTTCTTCACCGTTTCTCCGTCTTCCTTCGGATTAACCGCCTGCCCTTTCGCCACTTCCTGACGTTCAAGATTATTTTGGATTTCCGCTTTCATGATATATTTCGCGACTTCATCCTCGATCGAAGCAATCATATCCTCAAACATCGCAAACCCTTCATGCTGATATTCCTGAAGTGGATTAATCTGTCCATAGGCACGTAGGTGAATACCCTGACGCAATTGATCCATTGCATCGATATGGTCCATCCACTTGCTATCAACCGCACGAAGCACGATTACTTTTTCAAACTCACGCATTTGCTCAGCAGAAAGCTGCTCTTCTTTTTCATCGTATCGCTCTATAATCTTGGCAAGGATAATCCCAGCAATTTCACCGGCATCCTTATCCTTCAGGTCCTCTTCGGTAATATCGCCTTCATCTAGGAGATTGGCATTCACATAGTCAAGGATTGCTTGAAGGTTCCAGTGTTCTTCGTCACCCATCGGGGCAAAGGAATCCACACTGCGGCGGACAGAAGAATCAATCATGCTCTCGACGATGCTTCTTAGGTTTTCACTGTCCAATACGTCAAAACGCTGCTTATAAATGATTTCACGCTGCTGGCGCAATACATCATCATATTGCAGTAATTGTTTACGGGCATCAAAGTTGTTACCCTCCACGCGTTTTTGTGCGGATTCAACAGCTCTTGTTACCATCCTGCTTTGAATTGGCTGGGAATCATCCATCCCTAGTCTCGTCATCATTGCCTTCATATTATCGGAACCAAAGCGGCGCATTAATTCATCTTCCATGGAAAGATAGAATTGCGTGACACCTGGATCACCCTGACGTCCGGAACGTCCGCGCAGCTGATTGTCGATTCGACGGCTTTCATGGCGTTCCGTCCCGATAACGGCAAGCCCACCACGTTCAACCACACCTTCGCCCAGTTTAATGTCCGTACCACGGCCGGCCATGTTCGTCGCGATTGTCACCGAGCCCTGTTCACCGGCATTCGCAATGATCTCCGCTTCACGTTCGTGGTTTTTCGCATTTAACACGTCATGTCGGATTCCTTTTTTCTGTAAATATGTCGAAATGATTTCGGATGTTTCGATTGCCACGGTACCGACAAGAACAGGCTGCCCTTTTTCATAGCGTTCAGCGATATCCTCGACAACTGCGCGGAATTTTCCGTCCATCGAAGCATAGATTAAATCAGCCCTGTCATCACGGACGATTTCACGATTGGTTGGAATCACGATAACATTCATATTATAGATGTTACGGAATTCCTCTTCTTCCGTTTTCGCTGTACCGGTCATACCGGCAAGCTTTTCGTACATACGGAAGTAGTTCTGGAATGTGATCGTCGCAAGTGTCATACTTTCATTCTGGATTTCTAAGCCTTCCTTCGCTTCAATGGCCTGATGCAATCCATCGCTATAGCGGCGCCCCTTCATCAAACGTCCGGTAAATTGGTCAACGATAACCACTTCGCCGTCCTGTACCACATAGTCCACATCATTGAACATGGTGACATGCGCCTTTAATCCTTGATTAATATGGTGATTCAGTGAAACATGCCGGATATCGAATAAGTTGTCGATATTAAAAGCACGTTCAGACTTATTGATGCCTTCTTCAGTAAGCTGAACACTTTTTGTTTTTTCATCATACGTATAATCGGTGTCTTTTTGCAGCGTCCGTACAAAGGCGTTAGCTTGCATATACAGCTGCGTTGACTTTTGTGCAGAACCGGAAATAATCAACGGTGTACGTGCTTCATCGATCAGAATCGAGTCAACTTCATCAATAACCGCATAATGAAGCGGACGCTGTACCATTTGATCTTTGTAAAGCACCATGTTATCACGCAAGTAATCAAAACCAAGCTCATTATTCGTGCTGTACGTAATATCAGCACTATATGCTTCCTGCTTCTCTTCTTTGGACAAACCATTCAGGTTTAGGCCTACCGTTAAACCAAGGAATTCATACAGCTTACCCATTTCGGACGCGTCACGGCTGGCAAGGTATTCATTGACCGTAACCACGTGAACTCCCTTGCCGGTTAGCGCGTTTAAATAGACAGGCAATGTGGAGGTTAATGTTTTACCTTCCCCTGTCTTCATCTCGGAGATATTTCCGTCATGAAGCGAGATGCCACCCATGAGCTGCACATAGAACGGATACAATCCAAGTGCGCGTTTCGCTCCCTCACGAACGACGGCGAACGCTTCGACAAGCAAATCATCAACTGTTTCACCGTTTTGATAGCGTTGCTTGAATTCATCCGTTTTCGCGCGCAATTCATCATCGGACAATGCATCCATCCGTGATGCCAACTCCTCGATCTGATCAGCAAGCTTTTGCAGGCGTTTTAATTCACGCTTATTGGGATCAAACACTTTATTTAATATATTAAGCATTCTCAAACGCTCCTCTTAAAAAATTATCGAAAAAATACCATCTGCCTTAAAATTTTTCACATAAAAAGAATACATTTTCGGGTAAATACAATGCATCCCTAATTCTAACATTTCTATAGATTAGGTACAACTTCATGTATCTAAATTAAGTATGGATAATCACATGGGAATACTGCTAAAATAAAATATACTATAACGAAAACGATATTCAGGATGTGAAGAAATGATAGGCGACCGCGTTAAAAAGTTCAGAGAAGAAAGAAAGATGTCGATGACAGAGCTTGCCGAAAAGGCCGGAGTGGCAAAATCTTATGTAAGTTCTCTTGAAAGAAATCTACAAACCAACCCTTCCATACAATTTCTTGAGAAAATTTCAGCCGTGCTCGACGTTTCGATTGATTCTCTTCTTCATGACGAAGTGGACACCGAGCACCTCGATGCAGATTGGCTGAAAATCGTCCAGGAAGCCATGGAATCTGGCGTGCCCAAAGAGCAGTTCCGAGAATTCATAGAGTTCAATAAATGGAGATTGAAGAAAGATTGATCCAAGCATGGAGAATGTCACTTCTTTATATTTCCTGTTCCCTATCTGCTAAGAAAGCAAATAAATCCCTTAAACAAAGCGCCAACCATACTTGACGTGTTGTTTAAGGGATTTATTTCGTTCTGACTATTATCTCTTACACTGTTTCTTTTTGTTTAACATTTGTCTGCAAAAATTCTCTAACTTCAGTCACATTCAATCCGGTTTGCTTTGCCTGTGCAATTAGCTCAAGCCATTCCCGATCCAATTTCACCTGTTCCGCCATTTTTAATTCCATCATATAACCTCCCAAAATACCTAAAGTATTTCAGGCAGTCCGGCCGCCCTAGCAGGATAAACTACCGTAGACCCGTGACTTTGCGTCCTTATTTTTCAATAAGTTTGCCTTTTTCTGTATCACTGCAGATTATGTCTGCAAGTGTAATTATACAGATGATATATTAATGAATTTGTAGATTTATGTCAACAAATAAGAAAAAGTTTCGACAAAAATCGAGACACGTCCCCCTATGGAGAGGGTTCTCTGCTATTTTCTCACGATTTCTAACTGAAGTATTTTTTTATTATATCTCTCCATGCTCGTGGCATTGTAGGCTCTTTGTCCAGTCAGGTCATAGCCGCAAGTCGAGCAAAGCCATTGCCCTCTCTTTGAACTGCTGTACGAAGGCCGCTGGCATTGATAACAGTTTTTTAGGAACATCTAACAAGCCTCCTCTTTCAGTAAAAGGAGCCTCCTCATTTGGAAGCCCTTTGTCAACACAATACTTATTATTTACCAGTGAATGCAGGATATTTCGCAAGCTCTTTGTTGATCTGGTCTTCAGCAGCCGCATTTACACTTGCATTCGCTTCGTTTACTTTGCTGTCCACTTTGTTTGTAATCTTCGTTTTCCCTTCAACCACAGCTGTGTCGACGGTTGAATCGATATCGGCTTTCAATTGCTCATAATTGGATTTTACAGCACCATTCCCGCGAGTAATTTCCTGGCCGGCATGTCTCGCCAATTCATTTACGCCTCTGTTTGCTGCATTGGTAACGTCTTGTCTGATCTCGTCTTCATAAGATTGACTAGTTATTGCCCTTCCTGTAGCATCAGCTGCCTTGTCAGTTGCAAAACCAAGTAATTTCGCCAAATCATCAATGAATCCGAAGCTGCTTGCCGCTACACCTCCGCCAAAAGCCAAAACGACTACTAATGATCCAGCTAAAATCCTGCCCTTTACCGTTTTTAACAATTTCATATACCATTCTCCTCTCCGGCTTACAGCCTGTTTACTTTTTTATTGGAAAGCATGATTGCTTATCCCCAAATTAATTGTTCCCCCAATTAAAATGGTTACTTTAATTTATCTTCTTTTTTTACTTACCAGCTTTTTCGAAAGCCTCATCAATTTTTGCTTTCCCTTTGGTGATGGTTTCGTCGGTTTGAGTTTTGATTTTCTTTTTACCAACCTCAAGCTCGGTATTGGCTGCATCATTTATTGATTTCACTTTTTCTTCATAATATTTTTTTAATTCAGCAATACCCCGCTTAATTTCAGCCTGTTTATAATCTTCTATTTCTTTTGTTATAGTATTATTTGTTTCCTGTATATATTTAGTTGTTTCTATGCTGTATTGATTGCCAGCCTTTGAAATTTCTCTGTCAATTTCGGGTAACATCGGGTTTACTATCGCTGCGATTAAGTTTTGAAATCCTGTTCTTAATTCATCAACCGTGGCAAAGGCAGTCGTTCCAACCGAAAGAGATGCTGCCAATGAAATTACGAAAATCAACTTTCTCATTTTGCTTTTTCTTTCAGCTCGTCTTTTATATTTTAAACTTTCCATCTCTTCCTCCTTCTTCTGCAGATTTCGTTCTTTCTACTCTTGATTTCGTTCTTTTTACAGAACACTTAGTTTAGTATAGTACGAAAGACATAGGGATGGAAAGTATCGGAATTGGTTATTTTTTCTATAAAAAGAGTATTTTACTTCCCTTTTCTCTAATTTACTACTAATTTCTCTATTTTCTATAAAGAACAATTTGTTCTCTATAAAATAGGAAAGGCACCATCCAAATGGATGGTGCCTTTCCTATTTATCTTATTCTTACCAAGAAAAATTGTTTCGGCCATATGATACTTGGCCTGATGTTTTCCCAGGGTTGTAGAGATCAAATTCCACGTAGCCGCTTACCCAGTTAAAGAAGCAGTGTCCAAATGGCCAATTGCTTAATCCCAGTCCAACACGGACTGTGAATAATTCCTTGTTTCCATTTATCGCCTGTGAAGATGCTTCTATTTTAACAGGTAGTAATACGAAAAATTGTTTTTGAATTTCTGTTTTATTTCCTGCGGCGTCGGTTGTTTGGATCGTAAGGTTATACTTACCGGGTTTGCTTAAGGTCAGTCCTGCACCCTCTTCAACAACTCGCGGGGCCCCAGTAGCATAAGGACCTGAAATAATCATTTTCTTATCGCCCAGACCAGACAATTGGTCTTCTAAAGAATACGTAAACTGAAGCGAATTCCAGAATTGATAACGGACTTTTCCGTCCATATTAATGACCGGGGCCGTTTTGTCAATCTTCACTTCCGCACTTTGTATTTCTTCTTTATTGCCAGCTTGGTCAACGGAGTAATAAGTGATTTTATTGATTCCTTCTGTATTAACAATGAAGGAAGTACCTTCTTGATACTCCGATCCATTAATAGAGTAGTACGTCTTAGCTACTCCACTATATGCATCGGTTGCTGTCAATGTGATAGCCACATCTTCTTTGGTCCATGTGTCAGTCGCATTCGAATTAGTAACCGGCGCTGTTTTATCGGTCTTCACTTCAATTGTTTTTACTTCTTCCTTGTTGCCTGCTGCGTCAACAGAGTAATAAGTAATTTGGCTGGCACCCTCTTTATCTACTGTGAAAGAAGTACCTACCTGATAATCAGATCCGTTAATAGAGTAATAGGTTTCTGCTAGTCCACTACCCGCATCGGTTGCTGTCAATGTTACAACCACATCTTCGCTTGCCCATGTATCAGGAACAATCGTTTCGGTAACCGGTGCGGTTTTATCAATCTTCACTTCCGCTGTGCGGACTTCTTCTTTGTTGTCAACCTCGTCTACTGAGTAATAAGAGACTTGGTTTACAGCCTCTTTATCGACTGTAAAGGTCGTGCCCTCCTGATACTCTGATCCGTTAATAGAGTAATAGGTTTTCGCTACTCCACTGCCGCCATCAGTTGCCGTCAAGGTCACTGTTACATCGCTATTTCCCCATGTTTCAGAAACATTCGATTCAGTTACCGGTGCGGTCTTGTCAATCTTCACTTCCGCAGTCCGGGCTTCTTCTTTGTTGCCAGCCGCATCAATGGAATAATACGAGATTTCGTTTTCCCCTTCTTTATCGACTGTAAAAGAAGTGCCTTCCTGATAATCAGATCCGTTAATAGAGTAATAGGTTTTCGCTACTCCACTGCCGCTATCAGTAGCCGTCAAGGTCACCGCTACGTCGCTATTTCCCCATGTATCAGAGACATTCGACTCGGTTAACGGCGCTGTTTTGTCAATCTTCACTTCCGCAGTGCGGACTTCTTCTTTGTTTCCGGCCACATCAATGGAATAATACGTGATTTCGTTCACAGCTTCTTTTTCTACTGTAAATGAAGTCCCTTCCAAATAATCCGAACCATTAACAGAGTAATAAGTCTTCGCTACTCCACTGCCGGTGTCAGTTGCCGTCAAAGTCACCGCTATTTCGTCATTTCCCCATGTGTCAGGGACATTCGATTCTGTAACGGGAGCGGTTTTGTCCATGTTAACTTCGATCGTTCTTACTTCTTCCTTGTTTCCAGCCTCATCCACGGAATAATACGAGACTTGGCTGGCGCCTTCTTTTTCTACCATCAGAGAAGTGCCTTCCTGATATTCAGAGCCATCAATAGAGTAATAGGTTTTCGCGACTCCGCTATGTGCGTCGGTCGCTGTCAGTGCCACTGCTACGTTTTCGTTCGACCATGTATCAGTCGCATTCGATTCTGTAACCGGCGCTGTTTTATCAATCTTTACCTCTATTGTTTTTTTAGTTTCCGTATTGCCAACCTTATCAACCGAATAGAAGGACAATTTATTTACGCCTTCTTCTTCCACTGAAATGGCGGTCCCTTCGACAAATGCGCTATCGTTCAAGGAATAATAGGTTTTCGCCACTCCCGTCTCATCATCGGTGGCTTTCAACGTAATTTCTTGAGCTTGATTCGTCCATTTTTCAGGAGCATTGGCCACTGTCTCAGGCGCTGTTGTATCAACGATTAATTTCGCCAATACGACATTGGATGGTGCTGATTCGCCAAATGAATTACTGTTGGATGTAACATAATATTCGTGATTGGCATACGATAGATTTTGCAGCGTGTATGATAGATTATTAATGTTCTTTGCTACCAACACCGGCTCGCCATCGACGATTTCATAGACATTATAATTGTTTGCATATGTCGCAAAGCTCCAGCTGATCCGTGCACTTGTCGGGCCGAGTAGCGTAAGACTGGCCACTGGTGCCTGCATTTCAGGATAAACAATGTCTTCGCTCACTACATTGGACGGTGCAGATTCGCCGAACCGGGTACTATAAGCCGCGACTTCATAAGAGTGAATATCTTCTGTTAGATTATAGACCTTATGATTTAGGGCTGTCCCTTTGTAGATCAACTCCTTGTTGCTGTCAGTCACTTTATAAACCCTGTATTCATTTGCCCAAGTGACAGCTTTCCACGATAACGTAATGTTATTCGCATTAACAACAGTACTTGTTAGTACAGGAGGCTGTACCACTGGCCAAATCAAGTTCAACTTCACTTCACTCGCTTCAGGTGATTCCCCGAAACGATTGCTGATGGAATGAATCGCATATGTGTATTCACCCTCCGGCATATTCGTAAACGCTGTAGATGTTCCTGTCACAGTCCTTTTGAAAATCTTTTCTCCATCAACAACTTGATAAACGTTGTATCCTGTTGCATAGGTGGAGGCTGTCCATCTCAACGTAACATCATTTCCACCAGTAATACTATGTGTTGGATTTAATGGTGCCTGCATGATTGGGAAAACCAATGACAGGCTTACGTCGCTACTTTCTGCTGACTCACCAAAGCGGTCGCTGAACGCATGAACTTCGAATTTATAATCGCCCTCAGGCATATTAGTAAATACCGTGGATGTTCCTGGTACAGTCCGATTTAAAACTTTTTCCCCATCAATAATCTGATAGACTTTATAGGATGTAGCATAGGCAACCGGATTCCACCTTAATGAAATATCGTTGCCGTTATTGATCGTTTGAACCAGGTTTCCGGGCTTCTGCATGACCGGGAAATCTAATAAAATATTGATTTTACTGCCTTCCGCTGATTCCCCAAAACGATCGCTGAACGCATGAACTTCGTATTCGTACTCACCCTCAGGCATATTCGCAAAGACATTGGATATACCGGTGACCGTTTTCTTCAGAACTTTTTCATCATTAATAACCTGATAAATTTTGTAGCTTGTCGCATATGGCACCGCAGTCCAAGTTAAGGATATGTCGTTACCGTTATTTATTTTGAAAGAAGGAGTGGCAGGAGCCCCTAAATCAGGATGAACCAACGATACTTTCAATTCCGCGCCATTCGGCGATTCACCATAAAAAGGTGATACAGAATGAATGACGAAATCGTAATCCCCTTCAGCCATATTGGTTAAAACGGAAGACGTGCTTGTCACCGTACGCAGCAGCACTTTTTCGCCATCGATCAGACGATAAATCTTGTAGCTGTTCGCATACTGGGCGGCTGTCCATCTTAAGCTAATATCATTGCCGTTAACGATTGTAGATGTCAGATTCGTTGGCGGCTCCATCGTTTGTCCGTTCAGTGTTACGTCAACCCTCGTGCCCTCCTGGGATTCTCCGAAACGGGATGAATAAGAGTGAACTTGGTATGTGTATTCACCAGGAAGTACATTACTGTAAGCAATGGATTTTCCTGACACTGTACTTTTTAACACTTTCTCGCCATTTACAATCTGGTACACTTTATAATTTGTGGCATAATCAGCTGCATCCCAGCTTAATGAAAATTCAGTCCCGCTTTTAACGGTCTGGATTACATTAGCAGGAGCCTTCATTTCCGGTAAAGCCACGGAGATAGAGACGCGCTTGCCCTCTTGTGATTCGCCAAAACGAGTACTGTTTGAATGGATTACATATTCATAATCCCCGGCAGGCAGGTTCGCATAGGTTACCGTCGTGCCCGCAGCCGTGCTTTTTAAAACTTTTTCGCCATTAATCACTTGGTACACTTTATAATTGTTGGCATTTGCTGCCGCAGTCCAGGTCAAAGCAATATCATTTCCATTTTGAATCTTATAGGACGCTTCCGCTGGGGCTGTCATCGTTACAGATTCAACATTAAAGGAAACCTTGCTTCCTTCCGCAGACTCTCCAAAACGGTCACTGTAAGAATAGACCTCATAAGCATAGTCTCCGGCTGGAAGGTTCGTATAGGTTACCGTAGTTCCGGTCACCGTGCTTTTCAGGACTTTTTCGCCATTAATCACTTGATACACTTTATAACTGGTGGCGTTCGGCACAGTGCCCCAGCTTAAAACAGCATCATTGATGTTTTGAAGCTTAAAGGTTAAGGCTGGCGGAGGTGTCATTGTCACTTCACTAACAGTTAAGGAAACCGGAGTACCTTCGGCTGATTCCCCGAAACGGCTGCTATATGAATAAACTTTATATTCATAATCACCGGCCGGAAGATTTGTAAATTTCGCACTGGTACTAGTGACTGTGCTTTTTAACTCTTGTTGGCCGTCGATCACCTGATAGATTTTATAGCTGGTAGCAAAGCTAACCGCTTGCCATCTTAGATTTACATCACTGCCGCTTGTAATCGAGAATGTAAGGTTGGATGGCTTTGCCATCACTGGGTGCGTTACATTCACATCAAGGTTAGTAGACAGCGGAGACTCGCCATACAATTCATTGACTGCCGATACCGCGTAAGTATACAATCCCTCATCAGCATTCGTAACGTTGTATGTACGTGATGAAGTGGATGTTACAAGCGTTTTTTCTCCTTCTGCAGAAATTTTATAAAGATTATAGCTTTCCGCATATTGGGAGGCCGTCCAACTCAAAACGATGTCACTTCCGCTTTGAATCGTATGGGTCAAGCTTGTCGGAGCAGACATATCAGGATATGCAATTTCAACATCAATCGGTGCACCAGGACCTGATTCATCCTCTCCGGCTAATGTAGAAACAACATAGCTATATGCTCCTTCAGCAAGATTATTAAGACTGTAGCTAGTTGCAGTTGTTTTTCCAAGTAAAGTTAAGGAACCTTCTTTAATTTCATAAACATTATAACCAGTAGCTCCAAATACAGAACTCCATGTCAGTTTCCCGTCATCTGGTGTCGACTTTTGTAATATAGGATTACTTGGAGGCAGAATACTGCCATTGTTCGCAAGAGCGCTCCCAATCGGAACCGCCAATTGGTACATAAGAATTGCAAAAACTAGAATGATACTTAATGTGCGTTTTATCATGCTTTCCCACCTTTCCCTGTGAAAAGGCCAAATAAAAAATGAACCTTAAAAAACAAGGTTCATAGAAGAATAACTATGTATCCTTGTGGCCACCGGCTGCCATTCACACTTTGTCCAGTGCGGGTAGGCCCTTGGCTTTGCGTCTCATAGTTTCCTATGATTTGCCCTTTTCACTTAGTATAGTATGACTTTATATCTAAAATATACCAATAAATAGAATATTTGTCTAGTAAAATATGACTATCAATAAGAATAAATACCTAAGTAGATATAAAGATCAGCTCCTACAAAATTGATTTATTGTTCTTCTTAATTTTCTTATTACTTCAAACGCTTTTCTATACTTGTGTGAGCGTTCATTTATTTGAATAATCGCTCATATATTCGGATAATCGATCATTTATCTGGATAATCGATCATATATTCAGATAATCGCCCATATATCTGGATAACCGCCCATTTATTCAGATAATCGCCCATATATCTGGATTATCGCTCATAAGCTTGGATCATCTTTCATAAATTTGTGGCATCGCTCATATATTCGGATAATCGATCATATATCTGGATAACCGCTCATTTATTCAGATAATCGCCCATATATCTGGATTATCGCTCATAAGCTTGGATCATCATTCATAAATTTGTAGCATCGCTCATATATTCGGATAATCAATCATATATCTGGATAACCGATCATATATTCAGATAATCGCCCATATTTCTGGATTATCGCTCATAAGCTTGGATCATCTTTCATAGATTTGTGGCATCGCTCATATATTCGGATAATCGATCATATATCTGGATAACCGATCATATATTCAGATAATCGCCCATATTTCTGGATTATCGCTCATAAGCTTGGATCATCATTCATAAATTTGTGGCATCGCTCATATATTCGGATAATCGATCATTTATCTGGATAACCGCTCATTTATTCAGATAATCGCCCATATATCTGGATTATCGCTCAT
>NZ_QVTC01000076.1 GCF_003429085.1 Bacillus sp. V59.32b
GAAAGCGAGTAGATTCCATGACCATTTGAAAATCAACAATGGAATTTAACAGAGCCTAATTATAAGCTAACAAATGGAATCCACCGCAAGAGTTTGCTTTAATAAAAGGGTGATCAAGGTATAGGTTTTAAACAGAACTTCGCGGATAAAATATGTTTATTGCCGTTTACTACTCAATCGATTGAATAAATTTTCAACAAGAAGCAGAAAAAGGGGTTTTTACTATGAAAATAAATCTGCCGCAGCCTTTTACCTTCGAGGGGGGCAAACGGGCGGTTTTGCTTTTGCACGGATTCACAGGCAATTCCTCTGACGTACGGATACTCGGCCGTTATTTGGAGAAGAGGGGCTATACATGTCATGCGCCGCATTTCAAGGGTCATGGGGTACCGCCGGAGGAACTGGTTAAGACAGGGCCAAGTGATTGGTGGAAGGACGTCATGATGGGCTATGATTTTCTAAGGAATCAGGGTCATGATGAAATTGCAGTTGCCGGACTCTCGCTAGGAGGCGTATTTTCCCTTAAATTAGGTTACACTGTTCCTATAAAGGGTATCGTACCAATGTGTGCGCCAATGTATTTCAAAAGCGAAGAAACGATGTATAAAGGAGTTTTGAAGTACGCCAGGGAATTTAAAAAGCGTGAAGAAAAAACTCCTGAACAAATCGAGAAGGAAATGGAGCTTTTCGAGCCGATGGATACGTTAAAAGGACTGCAGGAGCTGATTTCCGATGTCCGCGAGCATGTGGATCATATTTATGCCCCGGTATTCATCGCTCAGGCCAGGCTCGATCGGATGATCAATACAGACAGCGCCAATATCATTTATAATGGAGTGGAATCAGACATAAAGGATTTAAAATGGTATGAAGAATCCGGACATGTCATTACTTTAGATAAAGAACGAGAGCAACTTAATGAAGATGTTTATCAGTTTTTAGAAAGTCTGGATTGGGCTGAGTAATTTTTCTAAAGCAAGCTTTCTCCTTCATTATCTATACACACTCACATTTACCCGTTAAGGAGGGTTAAACAATGGAAGAAAATATCCAAAATCATATGGATAGGCTCCTTTCTTATATGAAGGAGGAAGCTTACAAGCCATTAACAGTCCAGGAGCTTGAAGAAGCGCTAGGAATAGAAGATTCTATTGATTTCAAGGAATTTGTTAAAGCGCTCGTGAAAATGGAGGAAAAAGGTCTCGTTGTCAGGACCAGAAGCAATCGCTACGGTCTGCCGCAGAAAATGAATCTGATTCGCGGTAAGCTGACGGGTCATGCAAAGGGTTTCGCATTTGTAACACCTGAGGATGAACCAGGCGCGGATGACATCTTTATCCCGCCGACCGAAACGAAGAATGCGATGCACGGTGATATCGTGTTAGTCAGGGTATCTTCAGAAAGTTCAGGTTCAAGAAGAGAAGGAACAGTAGAAAAGATTGTGGAACACGGAGTGACTGAGGTAGTCGGTACATATGTGGAAAGCAAGAACTTCGGTTTTGTCATAGCGGATGATAAGAAAATCGCCAATGATATCTTTATTCCGAAAGAAGTGTCACAAGGAGCGGTGGAGGGACATAAAGTAGTTGTCCGGCTTACATCATACCCGGAAGGACGGGTGAGCGCTGAGGGAGAGGTCATTGAAATTCTCGGGCATAAAAATGATCCCGGTGTTGATATTCTTTCTGTTATTCATAAGCATGGTCTGCCGATGGAGTTTCCGGATGATGTATTACAACAGGCAAATGATACGCCTGATACCATCGATGAAAGCCAAATTACGGACCGGAGAGACCTTCGCGATCAAACAATCGTTACAATTGACGGAGCGGATGCGAAAGATCTGGACGATGCCGTAACAGTAACAAGACTTGAAAATGGCAACTACAAGCTTGGTGTCCATATAGCGGATGTTAGCCATTATGTGACAGAAAACTCGGCCATCGACGAGGAAGCTTTTGAGCGTGGAACTAGTGTTTATCTCATTGACCGGGTTATTCCGATGATCCCGCACCGTCTTTCGAATGGAATTTGCTCATTGAACCCAAAAGTAAACCGTTTTACCCTTTCTTGTGAAATGGAAATTAACGCACAGGGTGAAGTCGTGAAACATGAAATTTTCCAGAGTGTTATCAAGACGACGGAACGGATGACTTATAGCGATGTGAATAAAATCCTTGTTGATAAGGATGAAGAACTTCACCAGCGTTACGAACCATTGATTCCCATGTTTGTAGAAATGGAGAAGCTTGCGGAGATCCTTCGGAATAAACGGATGAACCGAGGAGCGATTGACTTTGACTTTAAAGAAGCTAAACTTTTAGTTGATGAAGATGGCCATCCAACTGAAGTCGTTTTAAGGGAACGATCTGTTGCTGAACGTCTGATTGAAGAGTTCATGCTTGCTGCCAACGAAACGGTTGCCGAACATTTTCATTGGATGGATGTCCCGTTCCTTTATAGGATCCACGAAGATCCGAAAGAAGAAAAACTGCAGCGTTTCTTCGAGTTCATTACGAACTTTGGCTATATCGTGAGGGGAAAAGCTAATTCTATACATCCGCGGGCACTTCAGGAAATTGTTGAAGCGGTAGAAGGCAAGCCAGAGGAAATGGTTATTTCCACTGTCATGCTCCGCTCGATGCAGCAGGCAAAATATGACCCTGAAAGTCTAGGGCATTTTGGATTATCGACAGACTATTATACACACTTCACGTCGCCAATCCGCCGCTATCCGGACTTAATTGTACACCGTTTGATCAGGACATACCTAATAGAAGGCAAGCTGGATCAAACAACACGTGAAAAATGGAATGCGCGCATGCGGGAAATCGCTGATCACACATCAAAAAGAGAACGCCGGGCGGTAGATGCTGAGCGTGAAACGGATGATTTGAAAAAGGCGGAATACATGCTTGATAAGATCGGTGAGGAGTACGCCGGGATTATCAGCTCTGTCACGAACTTCGGGATGTTTGTCGAACTACCGAACACAATTGAGGGCCTTGTTCATGTCAGTGCGATGTCGGACGATTATTATCGCTTTGACGAGCGCCAGCTGGCGATGATTGGGGAACGTACGGCAAAGGTTTTCCGTATTGGTGATGAAATCTCTATCCGGGTTGCAAACGTTAATAAAGACGAGCGCGCCGTGGATTTTGAAATCATTGGCATGAAAAATACACGCAGCCGTGAAACGGGCGAAAAACGAATCTTTAAAGCAGCACCGAGTAATCGGACCCGCCGCAAAGGTGATAGCGGTGGAGGCAGAGGCCGGAGCAGTTCCGGAGAAGGTTCAACTTCTTCTTCAGATAGAAAACCGAGGAAAAAGAAGAAGTTTTATGAAAACGCACCTTCTGCCAAGCGTAATAAAAAGAAACCGAGAAAAAGATAGTTCTGGGAATGAGGGCCTCTTTTGCAGGCTCTCTTTCAGCAATCTATTTGATACAATTCTGCGGTAAGGGGAGAGTAGAGATGCCAAAAGGAGAAGGAAAACAGGTCGCACAAAACAAAAAAGCGAATCATGATTATTTTATTGAAGAAACCTTTGAATCCGGGATCGTGCTGCAGGGAACAGAGATCAAGTCCATTCGTGCCGGCAAAGTCCAAATGAGGGATTCCTTTGCCAAGATTGAAAGAGGTGAAGTGTACCTTCACAACATGCATATCAGCCCTTATGAACAGGGTAATCGTTATAACCATGAACCTCTTCGTACCCGTAAGCTTTTACTGCACCGCAAACAGATCAATAAGCTGATTGGCGAGACAAAAGAGCAGGGATACACGATCGTCCCTTTGAAGGTTTATTTGAAAAATGGCTTCGCCAAGGTGTTAATCGGGCTTGGCAGAGGTAAAAAACAATACGATAAACGTGAGGACCTGAAGCAGAAGGAAGCGAAACGCGATATCGAGCGTGCCTTCCGCGATAGCCAGAAGATGTAGGGTTTTACAGGACCTTACAATTGAATTTTACTGCAAATATGCTATAATAAGTAATGTACCGATGACAACTGAATATCAGCAATATAGCTGACTATTCGTTCTCGTACGCTCCATTTTTATCATGGGGACGTTACGGATTCGACAGGGATAGTTCGAGCTTAAGTTGCGAGTCGAGGGGATCGGCCTCGTTAAAACGTCAACGCCTATAACTGGCAAACAAAACAACAACCTCGCTTTCGCTGCTTAATAACAGTTGATTGCGGTTCCTCCCTCCATTGCCCATGTGGTAGGGTAAGGGACTCACTCTAAGTGGGCTACGCCGGATTCCACCGTCTGAGGATGAAGGAAGAGAACAACCAGACTAGCTGCTCTGCCGCCTGTCGATAGGCTAATGAGTTCGCGAAATGCGAATATATCGACTACACTCGTAGAAGCTTAAGTGCCGTTATGTCTGGACGTGGGTTCGACTCCCACCGTCTCCACCATACATAGTTGTTTGGTGGTTTTTTGTTTTTCTGTGACTTGAACCATAATTTTGCCAGATTGGCAAAGAAATGCTTCAATAAACTTTAGGCAATAATATACTTCAATTTTATGGTTTATAACTTATCAAAAATCGATAATGATACGCTTGGCAGTTTCTTGCTTATGAACAAGAAAGTAGGTAACTAAACAATAAAATGTAGCCTAAGCAATAAAGTCGTACTTGTCGATTACATTAGAGTCGAGAACTGACTCTACAGGGGAAAAAAGCATGGCGTTAGCGCCATGCTTTTATTTAATTATTTTTCAAATCAGCTCTGGTAAAATCATTTCCATAATCATTAGTAGTTGTGACATGAAGCATAAATTTTCCAATGTTTTATCAAGGCCTAAATTTTAAAAAAGTAAATAGACCAAAGGACATAACATATTTCATATGACTAATATGTTATGTCCTTTATTATTTAGCTAACGCCCCCTTTAGTTGAAGAAGAAGGGGAGAAACGTTGTACTCCCTCTTGTCTTTGAAATTATGTCCTTAAAAAAGTCTGATCGATTATAATAAAAATTGATAATTTGGAAAAAATGTATCAAAAACCCTGTGTTGATGTGCAGGATTTTTTTTGTCCTGCTATCGGGTCAGATTTCGGAAGATTGTTTTCTATTTAATGGTACAATATACATAAATTTTCAAATTACATTGCTAGAAGATTATGTAAAAATAAATAGTTTTCTTAGGAGGGTTTATGGAACAAATATTTTTATCAAAATATGCAAGAAAAATTTTTTTCATCATAACAGGAGTTTTATTTATACTTTTATTATTAATAAGGCTAATGTTAATGCCTAAAATTTCCCTATATTTAAACCAAGAATACGTCATTATCTTTAATACTATCCTAGATGCCTTACTATCAACCGGAGTTAGTACTGTAATTATAGCTTCTCTTGCATTTTGGCTTACTCCTCGGGTAGTGAAAGAATCACAAATGGATATAATTGAACCGAAAGAAATTAAAGGCTATTTAGAGAAAGCAAGAGATACGGATGAATATTGGTTCGCAGGTGGAACTGGAAGATTCACAAGGTCAAAAACCATCCCTAAATTGGCTACTGATGCGAGATTCTCAAACTTCTCAAAAAAAATAGTGTTAATATTGATTAACCCTGATAATGATACTGTCTGTTCAAATTATGTGAACTATAGAAATAGAGTTAGGTCCGGTATTAAAAAAAATTGGGATTTAAAAAAAATAAAAATGGAAATTTTTGCAACAGTGGTATCTGCATACTCTTGGAAAAGAGAGCAGCCGTTGTTAGATTTAACCATAGGCCTTATAAACCATTATTCAATGTTTAGGATAGACTTATCAACCAAGCTACTTGTAATAACCAAAGAAGATACTAGTGAACCAGCTCTAATGTGTGAAAAAGAAACATTCTTTTTTAAATCTTATCTTGAGGATTTAAGGTTAAGTTTAAGTCAAAGCCAAATTCTTAATGTAAATGTAGAAGGTATCCCCTTTAATGAATTAAACGGAGAAAAAATAAGGAAATTTATCATTTCTCTGGGATTGGATATAAGTATACTTGATGATGCTGATTTTAATGATATAGCTGAATTGGTAAAAAAAGGAGAAAATCCATATGGATACTGAATTAAAACTTCTAACAAATAAACTATTAAAAAAAGAATCACCCGATCAAATAGTAAATGACTTTAAAAAATATATAAATCAAAATAGTGATCATATCATTTTTAATTGGCACCCATTAGGGTTTGTTCATTCTAAACTATGTAATATCCCTAATATAGGTGATTTAAGATTACATGTTTGGTTAGATGGATTTAGAAGTACTCAGTTACCCCATATGCCAATTCATGATCATATATTTAATGTGAATAGTTTTATCTTGACCGGTACTGTTACCAATCATATTTATGAATTAGGAACTGATAATGGTCATAAATATAGGGCATTTGAAGCTGAATATAATAATGGTGGATCATTACTAATTCCAACCGAAGTATTATTAACATGTAGTCTTAAAAGTAGTACGGTACATAATAAAGGAGATTTCTATATAGTCGAAAAAGGAATATTTCATGAGACAACAGTAGAGGAAGGGAATTTTGCTGCAACCCTTGTGATTGCAACTGAAAAAGACGAAACAAAACAACCTAAAATCTTAGGACCTATTAAAAATGATGAGTATTTCTATAGTAGAGAAAAATGTAATGAGCCTATATTGACGATTCTCAATGATAGAATATATTAGTCATATATAGATGGAAGTGCTTCAACAATCAGGCGCTATCCAATGGGTGGATAGCGCTCTAATTATGCATCTTGGGGAGAGTAAACAATATTGAAAGAAGTGTTTTCTATTTAAAAAGGGTTGAAAGAGAGAATGGAGAATTTTTAAAGAGGTGAAATCATGGCAGAATTTCTGACTACATTGGTATTTATTTTACCTGGGTTAATGGCTTATTTTTGGCTACAAGTCTTTGGACTTAACCCAACAGTTAAGCACACTGCACCAGAATTGTCAGGAATAGCAGCGTTATTGTGGTTACCTGTAAGTTTTATTTCATTATTAGTACTAAATACTTGGAGTGCCTTTATTAAAATAGAAATTTTATCGGTAGATCAAGTATGGACAGTGGAGTCTTTAAACAAAGCCACTTCAGATATTAGATATCTAGTATTATTTTTATTAGTTAGCTTTTTAGTAAGTTATTTTATATGCTGGTTGTGGAGTTTATGGGGACATGAAATTTTAAGAAATAGAATAAATGAAGTAAGAAAAACGAGGAAAATTGGACCATTGTCTTCTAGTTCTTCAGTTTGGGAAGAATTTTTCATTAAAATTAACAAAGAACTTGAAGATAATGAAGAGAATGACCATGATATGAAGGAGGCAGTCTTGATTGTTTATAAAATTGACAAACCAGAAGAATTTATTGCAGGGTCTATGACCAAAGTTTCAAGACCATTAGAGGTTGATAAAGGTCTTGTTTTAGAAGATATACAACAGTGGATTGATTCGATAAACAATGATTATGACTACGATGTAAAGAGAGCATATGTTGATATTAAATCAGGAATGGTTATAAAGGAAATAAACCATAAGAATCCAAGAGCCAAAACCATTCCTGAACATAGCTAATACTCTTATCCTTTTTTAGGTGGTGGTGAAACCTTTCTACCATCTACTGAACCGTTAATTTTCCCTCCTGGATTTATAGACGATGGTGACCCAGTTTTTTTAATTGAAGGTTTAGAATGAGGTTGTTTTTTGGACAAAATAAATACTCCTTCCTAACATTATTCACTCTGAAAAGCCTTTTATCATTTTCTAGGATTCGGAGGAGGTGGCGGTGAGACTTTGATACCGTCAATGGACCTTTCTTCTGCTGATTTTTAAAAACTTGTCTAATGTGATTTTTTATATTATCCATATATATTCCTCCTTTTTAGAGTATTGGATTATAACCAATTAATATAATTCGACAAAAGGAGGAATTTTTCCTTTTTTCATTGTATCTTTGAAAATGTGAATATGCTACGTTATCTGAAACCTAAAGAGGAGTATTTCTATTGAGAATTCTCCTATAAATTATTTTTATTTCTACCACAATCAGGCTCCTTTCCATATTGATCAAGTGCCTTTTAAATTGTTCCTTTTAGTCTTTATAGAATGCATTCAGACTAGATTACAAATCTTCTGAGAGGAAAGGAACTTTACCATTTATTCTACAACATATATGTCCTTTAAAAAGTGGCACCTGCTAGCTTACAATACCGTGGACAATGATTTTTTGAACTTATCACAAAACGTAAAGTTATTATAAAGCTCTCCAAAATGGAGGGCTTGTTTCAACCTTTCTATTAATTTCTCATCATTTAAAGGAATTAATAATATGTTAGAATTACAAATATACTAGGTTAGGATACTGATAATAGAAAGGTGGTAAAAAGTTTGTTTTTAGTATTAATTGGCTTGTCCATAATACTTATTATATTAAGCATAGGTTTAACTGTTTATGGATTGTTGTTGCAAGAAGGACTCTAGACCTAAATTATATAAGTAGAGATGAATTTTTCGATTTCATTGAAAGCAAGATTAACCGCGACACAAAACCAACAGGTAATAGTGAGCATTTTTATGCAAACCAAAACCTAATGATTGGTCAAAGATTGCCGAAGATGTTATTAGTGATACAAGCAATTCCTCCAAAAAGAAGTGCAGCTCCTACAGAAATTCCGCTACAAAAGACGGAAATTTATTGTATAACGAAGCACACCGAGGTTGCGGTTTTTAACATAGTTATAGCAAACTATAAAATCTTTAAGGAGGCCACTAGCTTTGAGTGAAAAGCAACCAACCAATCCAAATTTAAAGCAAACCATTGCCTATGTGAATGGAAAGACACCAACGATTGATAGAGTTGCCATGTTGGCTGCTGTTACAATAACAGCTACTAGTTTAGCTGCATTTCCAGTGATAGGAGCAACTGCCTCTACTGCAGCAACCTTGTTAGGCAAAACTTTACCGGAACAAATAAAAAAATTACTTCAATTAGCGAAGAATGACAAAGAACAAGCTGCGATGAAAGTACAGGAACGTTGTCGATTTGTTGATGTTCTTTTGGCTAAACTGGCAGTCTTTCATGTGACAGAAAAGCAACTAACCGGCACGGATAAACTATTTGCTCAATGGAAAATTGCAAACAAAAGTGCAGATGACCGAAAAGAGATAGAAGAACTGGATTACAAACGGGAAAAGGCTGTAATGGAAGACTATCAAGATAATCGATTTAACAAAGAAGTTTATTGGGAACAATTAATTGAAGACATAATCACCATCATGGAAATAGAAATGGATGATGTGCCAACCTTCACAACAACCATGCAAAATGAAATCAGGAATACCTATGAGGCTTTTAAAAACCAGGTCATATTGGAATCGGAATTCTATTCTGTCTATTCTAGTGGTGGTACTGAAAACAAATTAAATGAACTCCTTCAGTTCATGAAGTCTTACGGGCACTTGTACAAAACGATCGATGAGATGGAACAGTCATTAAGGGATAAGACTGAACCAGCTATTAGTTTAAAGTTTTTCAATTATAAAGAAAAAAGTTTTGAAGAGTCCTTCTTGGAACAACTGTCACAGGATGTTATCTATGTGAAAGGAAAGACGCGTGAAGAAGTTGTATTATATATATTATACATTTTAAAATATGTAGAAAAACAGCGTGCCCAACAAACATATATAATTGATTCTATCGATAATTGGAATGCGCTTAAAGTCAAATGTCAGGGCAAGATTCTCATTCCTAATTTTAGTGCAGCAGAAGTCGATATTATCCCCAATAATACGAATATCATCGCATATAGCGAAGAGGATTATGTGGGGAATAGGTCTCCAATAGAGTTGAAAAAAAGGATAATCCGGAACATGCGGGAGCAGTTGCAGGAAGAAATAAACGATGTACGGAGAGCGAATGAGATTATTGAGAAATCCAGTGGGCTTTTCACTACTTTTAAAAGAATTGTGTTTAAAGGAAAAATGGGTTTACCTAAATGGCAGGCACATGACGTGGATGTTTTGATTCCTGCCTTATTGGTTGGGAGCTGGACGGACTCAAAGGATGATCTTGCTGTAGTTTGTCGATTTGCAGGAGTGGATGACAAGGAGTATATGTCTAAGCTAGCAGCTGTTATTGGTGGGGAAGATCCATATTTATTGAAATACACGAATTTTGGTACAACAATATACAAGCTAGCAAATGTGGAAGAAGCGTGGGAAATTCTATTTAAACATATAACAGCTGAACATATGAACACGTTTAGACAACTAGTACAAGAACTGTTACTAGATGTTCCTCCAAAATTTGATTTACCAATAGAAGACCATTTTCAAGCAAGTATATTTAATAAAAGACCAAAACATTCAGATACGATTAAAAAAGGAATAATCAGGACCTTGATTATGATTGCTAATATGAACGGTATCGATAATAACTTCAACGTTCTTTCTACGCAATCGTGGGTAGATGATCTGTTGGTAGAAGTGTTTAAAAACATCACAACCGAGAAAAAATGGTTTGCTATTTCGGAAGCGTTATCGGACATTGCAGAAGCCTCTCCAGAAGTATTTCTTTCCGTTCTAGAAAGAGAAGTGGAAAAGCAAGACTCACAAATTTGGCAGCTTTTCGAACAAACTAGTGATGGGTTTGGAGCAAGAAACTATTATACACATGTTCTATGGGGATTGGAGAAATTATTGTGCTTAGAAGACTTTGTTCCACGTGCTGTACGTGTCTTAGCAAAGTTATCCGAGCGGGAAATTAACTATCCAATAACAAACAGTCCTTTTGAGACATTAAGTCGTGCCTTACTTGCTTGGTACCATGATATTAATATTTCAATAAATGAAAAGATTAAGCTGACAAATCATATTGTTAAAACTAGTACGATCGGTTGGGAGCTACTGGCTAAGTTGGTACCTGATCGATCACCAGGGCATACTGCTATGAGTATGTCTAGACCACACTACAGAAACTATAACCAGAAGTATGAATTGAAATACCAAAGTGAAATTGGACATACGTACAAATCCTATATGCAGTTTGCTATCCGTGAAGCGGCAGGAAATTTAAAGAGATGGGCCGTTATTTTTGAAAAATGCTTTTTCTTTGAGTTAGGTTTAGAAAAAGAAGTCATACATGGTGTGCAACAAGCTATTGATAATTCAGGATTTGATCAGGATAAGTACTTATTGAAAGAAACAGTTCGCGATCTAATTCATAATCATCGTTACTTTATCGATGCTGAATGGAGTCTAGATGAGAAGTACGTTGACATTATCGAACGTGAGGTCTTTGACAAGATCGTATTTCAACAAGCTAGTTTTGACTACCTTTACCTTTTTAAAACGGATCAACTGACAGACTTACATCCTGAGCCATATAAAAAAGATAAAGATTTTAATGATGATTTTCAAAAACAGCAGAGACAGTTAAAGCAAGAACGGGTACAAGCAATAAAGAGACTGATGCAAGATCCTGATTTTAGCTTATCCTTATTTCTCTCTAACCTTGATGATCCGACAGCAGTGATGGGATTAAGAGCGACTGGATCGATCATGGCAGCTGATATTCATGATTACCAGATAGACTTAGCATTTGTAGAAGAGGTAATCGTATCAGGGAAAATAGATGTCCTTATCGCGTATATGTCTACCATCTATGAAGCGAAGGGATTCCATGCAGTGAAGGATTTGCTGAGGAAAATAGAGGTGAATACTGAAATAACGGTTAGTCTGTTAAGTGTGGCTAGGGTGAATGATGAATTCTTGGAATACTTATCCTCTTTCCATCAACAAGGAATAGAACGGTATTGGAAAGCATTCACGTACCATAGAGAAATAAAGGAAAAAACAACTCGGGATTTTGTATTCGATAAACTATTGACCTATCAAAATTTTCATAATGCCTTTCAAATGCTTCATCGAGCATTTAAGGAGGATGTCGAGAAGCATATCCTTGCATTAGAGCATCTTATGTATAACCCTGGCAGTGACTATCAAATTGCGCATTACGATATACATTATATTGTTCAATCGTTTAAGAAAATATATGAAGAGGAGAAATTGAATGAGTCATTGTATACACGAGTTTGTGCGTTGGAGTGGGGGTATTTCAACGTATTAGTTAATAGAATCCAACCAAAATATTTGAAAAGAGAATTACAAATAAATCCAAGCTTCCTTGCACAATTAGTCTCTTCTGCTTACAAAGCTTCCGATCAAGAAGAAGTACCCGTTGACCGCAGTGAGGCAGAGCAAAGTCTTAGTAGACAAGCATGGAATATTTTATTTCAATTAGAATTTTGCCCATGTCTTGATGATCATGGAAATATAAAAGTACATGAACTAACGAGCTATACGGAAGAATACCTTAAACAAATTGACTCTAAAAAACGAGAAGATATAGGCAGACAAACACTCGGGAAGTCATTTGCGTACTCCCCAAAAGGAGAGGATGATATCTTTCCAATGGAAGCAGTACGGGAAGTCTTTGAGTTGCATTATTCGGAAGACTTGAAGCGAGGATTTTACCTAGGGAAAATTAATCAAAGAGGTGCTTACTTTGGTACAGAAGGTAAGGCTGAGCAAGAACTTGCGCTTCGATATGAGGATTACGCGAGAGCATTAAGAATAGAATACCCAAAACTGTCCCAAACACTAAAGGAAATTTCTGACCAGTATCGATCGGAGTCAATGGGGCAGAGAGAACTGGCCAGTTATGATTTGTAGTAAAGATTAACTAGATAACAACCCCTTTTTTAATCCTTTGGCAAAGTTTTTGCTGTATATCGGTGGTGAAAGGCACCCATCTTATTAAGGTGATTTAATCCAAAGGTCCAGTTATCTATTTGTAAATTATTTAAGGTAGAGCAGATAAGAAAATAGCCAGATCATATTTTAGAATAAACTTATGTAATTAAAGGCTAGTATTAGAGGAATTTACTATATAGGTGTCTATTTGGACAAAGAATAGTTAACAAAAGAATGTAATGCTGCGCAGTACAACGATATTAGTCACTAAATATGTATTTTAACCCGATCACTTTTGAAGTGATCTTTTTTCATATTTGACTCTTACTGTGCAACAAAGGTCTTTATTTTTATTTAGTTATGTGAAAGAAAGCAATTAAATTTACGAGAAGGAAAAATTCAGGTGATCTGGATTTAGAAGTGTGAACAGGAGAGGATGGAAGTTGGGCAATATAGTGTTAAAGTCAGCAGCAGATGTCTACGAGCTTGATTCAATTTTGCTTCTACATGTGTCTAGATATATCAATAAAGCCTATGAGATAATAGGATCACAAATAAATAATACGATGGCTGGTGAGGTATTGAATAGTAAAGCTTTCTATGAACTAATGGATGTTTTAAAAAAACATGATAAGATTGATGCTTTTATTAAAAAACATACATTGCAAGAAATATTGTTTGCTTTTAAAGGGAATGGATTAGGGGTAAATGCTTATCCGGATTCAAAGTCATATGAGATTTATTTGCGGTTAATAAGAAAAATTTATTCAACCGATTTGACACAAGGTGAGTTGGCTGAGATTAAAAAATATGAATATGATATAAAACCGTTTAATGCCTTGTTTGACGATTATTACAATAAAAATGAATTTAATGAAGTTATACAAGTTCCAGACGAAAATAAACTTTTTGCTTTCTTAATAGTTTTTGAAATCTATGTACGAGCATTAAAGGATCTTAGGTTTAATGGTGGTAAAAATAAAGACTTTTATGGAGATGTAGACATTCAGAAAAGTATTAAAGGAAAGGCGACAGGCATTGATAAATTATCTGCTAATCAGTTAATTGATGCTATTGACTATACATTGCAACAAGCAAGTAAAGTTGTACAAGCTTTCATTTTTCATGGATACCTTTATGAAAATAACAAATTTAATTGTTGTGGAATAGAAGAAGAAATAGAATGGGCTGATATTGAGAAATCAATCCAATATTTTCATTTAATAGATATAAGAAATGTTCTGTTTGATGCCCTAGAAGACTGGAAGTTTGGCAATTATAAATTGATATGTAATGGACAATATACTGATATTATCCCCAAAGACTTAAAAAGTTTTTTAGACGAGAAAATAGAAATCCAACGGTTTGAATCATATAGACAAACGAATATCCGTAGTAACCGAGATGAGAATGTATTAATAAAACAAGTTTCATTAACTAATTCTTTAGCACCAGATGCTTTTATAGATGAATGGGAAAAGGCATCATACGATGAATATTTAGAGTATTTTTCTAGTGATAGTTTGGATTATAAAGTTAATGGCATTGAACTTGTAAAATGGCTAAGGGCATATGCTATAGTTCGATACTATAATAGAGAATTTTTAAATAAAAATATATTTCCTGACAATGGTATCCCAAACAGTTGGTTGTATATAACGACTCGCGATCATTGGATAAAAATGTTTATTAAGCATGGTATAGACAGGGATAGTGCAAGATTTATATACAACAAATTAAAATTTAAAAAGAGCTCAGTAGATTGGTTTGACTCTCCATTTATTGAAATAGGAGAAAATGTTATAACCGTCCCATCACTTGTTAGTAACCTACAAGATGTAATAGCACTTACGTCTATGGCAACAAAGGAAGATATGAACCTTGATTTTAAGGGTTACTGTTATGAGGATAGAATTCTTAATGATTTAAGGAATAACCAAATTCCTGCTATAAGTATTAAACGAAAAGTAGAAAACGATGAATATCAATGTGATGTTGCTTTTCTTTTAGGAAATGACTTATTTTTATGTGAGTGTAAACATACAACTCAGCCTGTTACACAAAGAAAAAGGTATGATTTTTATAATAAAAAAATACCAGAAGATGTAGAACAAACTAACAGAATATGTGATTTCTATAGTTCTAATTTAATTCATGTGATTGACGAGTTTAACAAGAATCAGGAATGTAATTTAGCAACAGATTGGAAGCCAAGACGAATATATAGAATGATTATATATTCTTGTAAACTAGCTAGAAAGTTGGAACTGGATAGAGTAATCATTACTGACTATACAGTTTTCACGACATTACTTTATAAAAGGTTGCCAACAATTTTTGAGAAAGGCAAGCCAATAAAACAGATAATGCCACCAAAAATGAAAGGTGTTTTTCAAGGGGGGCTTACTGCCAATAAGCTATTGAATTTTTTAGAAAATCCTTGGCAAATAGGCTTTCAAAAAGCTGCAACTGAAATTGAGGATGAGGTAATACCAATCAATCATTTATTTTTATGTAAGAAAAAAGCATTTAGAAAAATTGATAACTTTTATGAGTTAGGAAAGTAATACTTAACGTGGATGCTAATATCTTGTGGTATTAATGTTACTTCCAAGATACCCTAGTATGGCTTAGTACAACGATACTGTTCAACAGAAAAGTATATTAAACAAAACGGGCGCAATTCTTCAGCAAGAATTACGCTCTTTCTTTTTGTTAAGGGCCAGATTGTGGAACAATTCCTTTAAAGAAAATATACTTCTATACTAAATAATTCATTCATTAATCAATTTCCTTCCATTTAATTTACAAAAACCTGCGTTATAATAATTCTAAAGTCTAATTAATAGGTGAAATAAATGGGTTCAAATATTACTATTGATACACTAAAAGAATTAGCAATATCAAGGGGCGGTAAGTGCCTATCTACTGAATACATAAATAGCCAGACACCTGTAGAGTGGGAGTGTGAAAACGGGCATAAATGGTTTGCTAAACCGGTATTAGGCTGCATTATTAACAGGACTAACTGCGTTATTAAAAGAAGAAAATACTGATTTTAATCAGTCCCAAATAAGACTTAAATGTTACTTCAATGATATTATGGCAATAATGCCATTTTATGCTTTGGAATACTCAATGCCACAATATGGTTGATCAACTTGAATGGCAAGTTATTTGAAAGCATAAGTGCTAGAGATAACGAAAAATTGCTGTCTAGCAATCATTGTTTGTATTACCATAAAATTTCCGTTTGGCAAACTCATGCTTACTAAATAATTTAATACAATCCATTTTTTTAACTTAACGAGTTTATGGACTGATCTTTTATTATATAAAGTTCGAGAGGTATTTAAAAGCTTATTAAGGATCTATTGGATTTGTATTGTTATATTTTTACCTTTGTTTATTATTTAATTATTTGATAAATTCTTTGAGGGAGTTCTAAGCATGGTAATATAAAGAAAATGTAAAAAACGGAGAATAATATGATAAGAATAAAAATATACATTTTTTGGGGTTGGATTATACTTTCGTTGTTCTTGTCTATGTTTATATGTTCTATTAGTTTACCAATTCGGGATGAGTATTACCCTTCTATCCAAGATAATATAAGCAGCATATTCTTTTTGAGTGCTGGGTCAGTTTTACTAAGCTCAATAATTAACATTCTGAATTTCCTTTTGAAAGCAAGCAGTAAAGTTAAACTTACCATAAGCGGTATACTGATATTAGCTTTTTTAACTATATTTAGTTATTTGTACTGGGCCATGTTTCCTTTTTCCTTACTTATTATAATGGCCATTATTATAATTATGGTGATAGGTTCTATACATTTTTTACTCTCCTGCTTGTTGGGGAAAAATATTGTATATAATTAATTCATCAATTATGTTCTACATGAATTTGAAATAACCAATGTTTGTTAAACAAAAATAGGAGCCACCTGAAATTCAGGTGGTTCCTATCTCTATTTAATCATTCAATTCAAGACTATGCTGAGGCGGCAATCCTGCAATGTTGATTTCAGATTCGATGCTATGTTGCGGAGGCAGCCCTGCTGTATCGTGACTTTGAGGTGCACAAATGACGAATGCAGCCAATGCAGAAAGTGTTGCTAATGATAAAATAAGTTTCTTCATATAATCAACCCTCCTTTTTCTAATAATAAACTGTTTTACTAAATTATAGTAGTCTTATCATTTCTCTTTCTACTAATTTTACAAATTTTTCATTGCCTTGTAAGTTAAAAATGAATTTGGAACTCTCGATAAATTCGAGCCCTTTTTCCTTTTCATCTAGCTGGATCAGATTTTCCCCTGCTAGAAAGAATAGTTCCCCGAGTAAATACATCGAATCGTTTGATGTACATAGATCGATGCCGTGCTGCGTGTATACAAGAGATTCTTTATATTTGTTCAATTCCGTCAGATTTTGGGCAGCTCCATGAAGGAGGCGAACATATAAGTTTTGATCCGTTAATTCCGGAAGATTATCCAAATGCTGCAAAGCCTCTTCGCATACAAGGAAAGCACTCTCGAAGTCTTTTGTTTCATGATGAATGACGGAGATGCTATTAAGGATTTCGACCTCTCTTCCATGAAGGACGATGCCGTCTTTCATCGTGATATAAAGAGCCTCATATAATTTATCAATCGCAGCTTCTTTGTCCTTGTTTATGTAAAAATGGCATATGGCCTCATGCCATTTCAAAAATTGATAAAAAGAAAGGGGAATTTCCTTTGCTGCCGCAAGTTCTTGCTGAACGATATCATTAATGGGTTCGTAGTTTCTTTTTCTAATATATTTACGAATAATACTTTGAATGCCTTCGATATGATTAAATCTCGCACTTTCGCAGGCTTTAAAAAAATAGGTAATCTCCACATTCAGCTTCTCTGCAAATTTTATTAACTCACTCACCGTGGGAGAGCCAATATTTCTTTCAATATCTAATAATGCCTCAATTACACAGACATCTTCTGATAATTCTTCTGCACTGATATTTCGGCTTATTCGTAGGTCTTTTATCACACTTCCGATATTGTTTGCTGTCATTTATCTCAGTCCTTTTTACAGTTCAATGCATCTGAATGGAAACAAAATTTGATATCTATTATCCCTATAATACCAACAAAACTAGAACAAATCTGCAAAAATGGATAATTATTTTTTAATTATAGATTTTTATTCAAATCGAGGAAATTATTTGATGGATCCCAAGGAATGAGTAATAAGACCTACTTGATTATATGATGGAAAAAGAGGTAATTTGTTGGAAGAAGGTAGACTATGCTGCCAACAAAAGAATCATCCGGACTGTTATAAGTGTGGCTATTCTTCAGCAACATTGCCTTCAAAAAAGAGAGTCAGAAATAAGAATAAAAAGAGCGTTCTTTAATAAACTGAAGCTGAAAAGATGATAGAAAAAATTATTATAAACGAAGAGAATCCCCTGCTAAGGGGATCTAGTGTGGGGAAACATCATAACACTTTCTGTATGGGTGAAGTCCTTAAGGGCGCATTATTCGTTAAAGTGGTGGTTACTGTATTAAACAACCTTTCTCCTCTGCAATATTTACCTTCCTGCACAAACTCTCCAATTCACTAACAGTAAGCTGATAAAGCTGGGCATCCCCTTCTTTAAAAACACCGGCATGCAGCAGCTTATCAATATAACATTGTCTTAATTTATCAATCGCGTTCCGAAGTTGAATGGACATGTTGATACACTCCTTTTTTTATTTATTTTGCATAATTCTTAGTAACTCATGTCCTCGGGATCCCAGGGTTTTGATTAACTCTTCATACAGCTGATCTCTCAATATATCCAATTGGATTATTTTTTGGGCTAACAGGATTTCTTTTCGCTGTTCCATCTTTCAGGCCTTCTTTCTTTTTTAAATGATGAGCAGGAGGAAAGGAAGTATACAGGAGAGGAGGATTGCAGGGGCGGTCATGGCCATGCATCCTAATGCTCCCCAACTATACTGCCCGATACTGGAAGCTGAATCAGATAAAAAATGCTGTTACCGAGCAGGAGAAATGCGGCGATGATGGACAGCTCAATCAATAAAGGCACTCTAAATTTTTTACCTCCTTCACTATTTTTCCCATCATAAATAATTTTTTAAAAGGATTCAGCAAACATGTCAGATAAATTAACATGGTTTTTTTTATAAAGATTAGAGGTATGTCAGGAAATCTTCCGAATAGCAAGGTTTTTATAAGGGATGGGGGGAAGTGCTTGTCATTCAGCTGATCCTTTTCCACGGAGTACCTAAAGGAAATCCTATCAAAATAAAAGGCCATGTCTATTATTTGCAGCGGATAATCCGTGAATTACGAATCGTTGGCTCTTCGTTTCACTCTGAAATACCTTGATTTAAACAAGGCATCATCCACAGCATTGATTCCATATTATATTTTTAATAAAGTTAGGTTTTTTTCGGTTGACAAACATGTATATACAGGATAAAATGAAAGCGTAAACAGAAACTTGTATATACAGGGGATATTTTTGAAAGCGTAAACAGTGCCCTGTATAAATAAGGGTTTGATTATAGAAGATAAAAGAGAATTGGGTATTCCAATTTATCAGGGGGTTAAGAAATGAGTAAGTATACAGATCCTTCTAAAGACTTGCTGGAGCACATTGGTGGCAAAGAAAACATTGCCGCTGTTACCCATTGTGCAACCAGAATGCGCTTTGTTTTAAATGATCCAGATCAGGCGAATGTGGAAAAGATAGAATCGATTCCTCTTGTGAAAGGAACTTTCACACAAGCCGGACAATTCCAGGTTATCATCGGGAATGAAGTTTCATCTTTTTATAACGATTTTGTCAAACTAGCGAACATTGATGGCACTTCTAAGGAAGAAGCAAAAGTTGCCGCAAAGCAAAATATGAACTGGCTGCAAAGAATGATTGGCCATCTTGCGGATATCTTTACGCCATTAATTCCAGCGCTTGTCGTTGGTGGTCTGATTCTTGGATTCAGAAATGTAATCGGTGACATTAAAATGTTTGAAAATGATACAAAGGCACTGATCGAAATTTCCCAGTTCTGGGCCGGAGTCCATTCTTTCTTATGGCTGATTGGTGAAGCGATATTCCACTTCCTCCCAGTCGGAATCACATGGGCTATTACAAAGAAAATGGGAACATCTCAAATTCTTGGGATCGTTCTCGGTATCACACTTGTATCACCGCAGTTGCTTAATGCTTATGGTGTTGCTGGCGCTAAAGCTGCAGACATACCTTTCTGGGATTTCGGTTTTGCCCAGATTGATATGATCGGCTACCAGGCGCAGGTTATTCCAGCAATCTTTGCAGGACTTCTTTTGGCTGTATTAGAACGAAAGCTTCGTGACATTGTGCCAAATTCAATCTCAATGATTGTTGTACCGTTTTTTGCACTAATTCCAACAGTATTAATTGCGCACACAATCCTTGGCCCTATCGGCTGGGAAATCGGAAAGTTCATCTCTGATATTGTTTATTCCGGGTTAACATCTGCTTTTGGCTGGTTATTTGCAGCTATCTTTGGATTTGCATATGCGCCGCTTGTTATAACGGGTTTACACCATATGACCAACGCAATTGATCTTCAGCTGATGAGTGAGCTTGGCGGGACAAATCTGTGGCCAATGATTGCATTGTCCAATATTGCCCAGGGCTCTGCGGTGCTCGCTATGATCTATATCAATAGAAAGAACGAAGAAGAAAAGCAGGTTTCCATTCCGGCCGCCATTTCTTGTTACTTAGGGGTAACAGAACCGGCTATGTTCGGTATTAACTTGAAATATGGCTTCCCGTTCTTAGCTGCCATGATCGGGTCCCTCTTTGCGGCGGTCGTATCAGTAGGAAGCAATGTTATGGCTAACTCAATTGGGGTTGGCGGACTGCCAGGAATCCTATCCATCCAGTCACAGCATATCGCAATGTTTGCTGTAGCTATGGTTGTAGCGATTGTCGTTCCGTTCGTATTGACAATCGTGTTTGCTAAAACAAACATGGGAAAAATCTCTTTTAAGAGAAAATAAGAAATCAGTAAAAAGGAGGGGGCTTGTGTTTCCCTCCTTTTCTTTATAAACAATTTATTTTTTATACTATAATGTAAGTAGCATTCCGGATATAAATATATAATCAATGATTGGGGATTCTTTTTTATGACAAACAAGTTTCTAACAATCTATAGTGACCTTGTAGCAAAAATAGAGAGCGGAGAGATTCCGCCTGCCACTCTTCTGCCGTCTGAACATGAATTAAAAGAAAGCTACAGCACGTCAAGGGAGACGATTAGAAAAGCGTTAAACCTGCTTTCGCAAAACGGATATATTCAAAAGGTAAGAGGAAAAGGGTCCATTGTGATAGACATCAGTAAGTTTGATTTCCCTGTTTCCGGTCTCGTGAGTTTTAAAGAACTGGCTGAGAAAATGGGCAACAAACCACAAACGATTGTCAACGAACTGACTTTAATAAAGCCCGATGAATTTATCAAGCAACAGCTTCAACTGTCAAACAAGGATCAGGTGTGGAAGGTTATCAGAACGAGGGAGATCGGCGGCAAGAAAATCATTTTAGACAAAGATTACCTGAATAAGAAGTATGTTTCGACCTTGACAAAAGATATTTGCGAACACTCTATTTATGATTATCTGGAGAATGATTTAAGCTTAAATATTAGTTTCGCAAAAAAAGAGATTGTTGTTGAAGAACCTTCTGATGAGGACCGGACTCTTTTAGATCTGGAAGGATTTCATAATGTTGTCGTTATCAAAAATTATGTATACTTAGATAATGCGAGCCTTTTTCAATATACGGAATCCAGGCATCGACCTGATAAATTTCGCTTTGTTGATTTTGCGCGGAGAACACGTATATGAGACTCACTAAAAATGATTGAATTAGAATACTATCAAATCGAACTCGTCAATATGACGAGTTTTTTGTTTGTATATAAAAACACATTAGATAAACAATTTGTTGTATAATGGAATAAAAAATAATACTAAAGACCTAAAATCATCCTGGGATAAGAGGAGTCTGCTTTATGTTTAAAGAATTCCAACAGCTGAAAAGAAGAATATATTTAGTGGTATTTCCTTTGTTTAGCTTATCTCTATTAGTCAATCAGTTTCACTATAGGCATAGTGATTCAACCTTACACTTTGAAGATAAATTAAAAGACTACCTTATGTTATCTTGGTTTTTAATCGGATTTTTGTTATTAATGATAAAGAAGAGTTCGCTTAGGACGGTCGAACTTATAACGCTGGGTCTAGTACCAATCATTCTTTTTATATATCTGCGCCATATTTTATTCGTTGAAATTCCTCGTGAAGATGTGTTAGATTCAGGTACGTTTTTGTTTTGGGCTCCCTTTTTATTCATTGCCATTTTTATATCGCTCCCTAAGAAACAAGCTTTAATTTATGCATTAAGCATCCAAACAGTAAATTTAGTGATGACCTTTTTTGCATATTGGCAATTTCAATATCCTGACGATACAACAAGAATTCTCTTCAATTTTTTTATTTCCCAATACGTGTTTATTTTTGCGATGTTTTATTTCCAGGAACTTTTTAAGGTCTTTCTAAAAAATCGGGAGCTGGAGGATATGGCGAGTACTGATTATTTAACGGGTCTCCCAAATAGACGGAAAATCGATCAAATATTAAATAAGCAATTCCGTAATGGGAAAGCTTTTTCGATTATTTTGCTTGATATCGATCATTTTAAGGCGATCAATGATAAGTATGGGCATGATATTGGCGATTCGGTACTGAAAAAAATTTCATCCTTATTAAGTGCGCACAAAAAGGATCAACATTTCTTAGGAAGATGGGGTGGAGAGGAGTTTATCATGATTGTAACCGGCGGGACCAATACGGAAGAGGAGGCAGAGCGAATACGCTCGATTATTGAAGCTCATCTGTTTATGGATGTTCAAACGGTTACGGCCAGTTTTGGAATCGCTACATATGAACAAGGTGATGATAAACGCTCTTTGCTTAACCGTGCCGATTCTGCCCTTTACTTATCAAAAGAAAACGGGCGGAACCGGGTGTCTGTTTTGTAGAAATTTAGCCTAATTTGCCTGTTTGACAGCTTAAACATGACATTTATCATATACGCTGCATGACACGTATGTCTTCAAAAATCTATTTCGATTACTTATCATTAATCATAACAATGAATGAGGAAGGGAAATAGATAAAATGAGCGAAAATAATGTAAAAAGCTTAAGAAAGCATGTAGCCCCATTTGAAAAATCGGATACAAAGAACAGTGTTAGGCAACTCATTAATACCATGGTTCCTTTTTTTATGCTATGGTATCTTGCTTATCAAAGCCTGTCCATTTCTTATTTCCTGACGCTTGGATTGGCAGTGATTGCCGCAGGATTTCTGGTGCGGATTTTCATTATTTTTCATGATTGCTGCCACTACTCTTTCTTTAGGAACCGGAAGGCCAACAGAATACTTGGAACGTTCACCGGCATATTAACTCTTTTCCCGTATAGCCAATGGCAGCACGAGCACTCTGTCCACCATGCAACAAGCAGCAACCTGGATAAGCGAGGTACCGGGGATATATGGGTGCTGACGGTGGATGAATATAGGGAAGCGTCCATTTGGATGCGACTGGCTTATCGTTTGTACCGAAACCCGTTCGTCATGTTTGGCTTGGGTCCAATCTATGTTTTCCTTATTACAAACAGGTTTAACAGAAAAGGTGCAAGATTGAAGGAGCGGCTGAATACTTATCTGACAAATGTCGCGATCGTTGCTTTGGTAGTCGTGTTAGGACTGACGCTCGGATGGGAATCATTCCTTTTAGTGCAAGTGCCGATTTTTTGGATTTCAGGCGCTGCCGGGATCTGGCTTTTTTACGTCCAGCACACCTTTGAGGATGCCTATTTTGAAGAAGATAAGGACTGGGAATATGTAAAAGCAGCGGTTGAAGGGAGTTCCTACTACAAGCTTCCGAAACTACTGCAATGGCTCACAGGAAATATCGGTTACCATCACGTACACCATTTAAGCCCGAGGGTCCCTAACTATAAGCTTGAAGCGGCTCACAATAACACTCAGCCTTTGCAGAATGTACCGACTATCAGTCTGGCAACCAGCTTGAGTTCACTTAAATTCCGCCTATGGGACGAGCAAAAGAAGAAATTCGTGGGATATAAAGAGATTAAGTCGTAAGTGGATCAGATTTGATTGCAGGACAGTTGGGATGACTGTGATAAAATAGCAAAGAGTGTTAATATCTAATACCAAAAAAAGAGGTTTCGAACATGCTGAAAAGGTATATGATATTCCTGAAAAGCACCGGGATATCGCCCTATATATGGGCGGTCCTGAGCATTTTACCGTTCTATTTTATATTTGAATCTTCCTCCACGACTGAAATCATCGTAGGAATTTTATTGACAATCTTATTCTTTTTCTTTTACGGCGTAGCTTTTATATCGAACGGATGGGTTGTTTATATATGGACGATTCTATTGATCGGTATATCGGTTGCATCGACAAGCCTGTTCAACTATGTGTATTTTGCCTTTTATATTGCCTACTTTATCGGAAATATTAAGGGCCGCTATCCGTTTATCACACTGTATATTATTCATTTAGTAAGCACATCCGTCTCAATCAACCTTAATGTCGTTCTACAGGATGACCAGTTCTTAAAGCAATTGCCATTTGTCGTGATCATTTGGATAAGTGTCATCCTTCTCCCATTCAGCATTCGGAATCGGAATGAGATGGGACAGCTTGAAGAAAAACTGGAAGATGCCAACAATCGGATTTCTGAGTTGGGAAAGCTTGAGGAGCGTCAGCGGATTGCCCGCGATCTTCATGATACACTCGGACAAAAGCTTTCCCTTATTGGACTAAAGAGCGATTTGGCCAGTAAATTAGTTTACAATGACCCCGAGCAAGCACGAGATGAATTGAAGGATGTTCAGCAGACCGCTAGAACAGCATTGAATGAAGTAAGGAAGATGGTGTCGCAAATGCGTGGCATCCGATTGAAAGAAGAAATCATTCGTGTCAAACAAATCCTTAAAGCAGCTGAGATTGAGTTTGTAGGGGAGGAGGAAATAGCTTTAACGAATGTTTCCTTGTTGACTGAGAATATTCTAAGTATGTGTTTGAAAGAAGCGGTGACAAATGTTGTCAAACACAGCGGAGCCTCAATGTGCCATATCTCGATCGGGCAATCGTGGAACGAAATTGTCATTACTGTTAGGGATAACGGAGTCGGCAGCGTGACGGAAAACGACTTTACAAAAGGAAACGGTCTGATTGGAATGAAGGAACGCCTGGAATTCGTCAATGGCAGCCTCGAGATTATCGCTCAAGAAGGGACAACATTACTCATAAAAGTCCCAAATGATGTAAAGCAGACAGATAAGGAGGAGCTTAAATGATTCGAATTGTCATTGCTGAAGATCAGCGAATGCTATTGGGAGCTTTAGGTTCACTGCTCAATTTGGAAGAGGATATGGAGGTCGTTGGAAAGGCGAGTAATGGGGAAGAAGCCATTAGTCTTGTCCAGCGATATCAGCCGGATGTGTGTATCATGGATATTGAAATGCCTGGAAAAAATGGTCTTGAGGCGGCGGAAGAACTGAGAGGGCTAGGCTGTAAAGTCATCATATTAACAACCTTTGCCCGTTCAGGTTACTTCCAACGCGCGTTAAAAGCAGGGGTAAGCGGCTATTTACTAAAGGATGGCCCTAGCGAAGAGCTGGCGAGCTCAATCCGCAGCGTTAAGGCAGGCAGGAGAATCTACGCACCAGAACTCATGGATGATATATACAGTGAAGAAAATCCTCTTACCGAACGGGAGCGGGAAGTATTAGAACTGATTGCCGATGGAAAAAACACAAAAGAAATTGCTGACCAACTTAGGCTAAAAACGGGAACGGTACGAAATTATATTTCAATGATCTTAGATAAGCTGGAAGTAAAGAACCGGATAGAAGCGATTACTCAATCCAAAGAAAAGGGATGGTTTAAGTAGTCTCTTTTTTTATGCTTTAAGTCGTTGGCGGGCTGAATTCAAGGAAGGTGTAATCGGTTTGTGTCCAGCTGCCTTGGCAAGCCCGAATGCTGGCATATTTCCATAGATGGATTCATACTGGCCCTTAGGAACGACATAGGTTTCGTGATAAATTCCTACCGCATCGCTATTTCCCACTTTTTTATTGAAATTTTCCCATGCGGTTAAATGTTTTTGGCCTTTCGCATAGGCAAGCAGATCTTCAGCGGAACGCCAATATTGAACCATCAGTGTTGAGCGTAATCCCCAAAAGGTTTCCATTGATAAACATCCAAGCTCTTTATTCATATAAAGCTCGCGTATCATTGAAGGTATCGCTTTAAATACCGGCCCCCATTTATGGACGGCCCACCACTTATTAACCCGCATCCCAATTATGAATATCACAATTTCGCTCTCGTTTGCAGAAGTAAAACGTCCCGGGAAAATTTTTTTACCCATCTGAATAACCTCCTTTTATTCTTGAATTTTTTTCTTTGTCTCCTCACACCAATCGATAGCGGCCTGCGTCATTTTTTTGCCATAATCCAATGTGGTGAGCCAAAATTTTGCATCTGCTTGCTCCATTAGGTTTTCTGTAATCATGTTTGAGATGTTTTCAAAGGTGATAAATCGTTGTTGAAGTTTTTCCAGGTATGTGTCGATGTGATGGATGGTTATATGGCTGCTCTGATGACGGCTGAAAAATAGCTTCAGCAATAATTCGTTTTTTTCGGTGGGAATATCATTTATGGGTGTTTGAAGCCAAGATTGTAGGGAGAGTTCTCCTTTTTCTGTGATATGGTATTCCTTTTTATCGGGTTTCCCATCTTGAGTGGAATTAACTACAGTCGCCAGACCTTCCTCAACTAAATGCTTGAGGGTCGGATAAATTTGCCCGTAGCTAACTTTCCAGAAATGATTCAAACTCCCATCAATCATCTGTTTTATGGAATACCCGGTATGACATCCTATGGTGAGCAAGCCGAGTACCGCATACTTTGTATGGTTCTCTTTTGTCATGAAATCACCTCCTTGTATCTTTTTGATATATATCAATTAGATATATGATACCAAATAAAGAAATAATTAGAAAGTATCATTTTCAGGAACATGAAAAAAAGCCCAAATATGATGGGCTTTTCAAAGTATTTTATAATGGGATTAACCGCCGGACAATTGAAAATCCTCTAACTGAATCACCCTCCTTTCCTTAAGTGAATCAGTATGGGCCAATTCTACCAGATAGGGTGCTACATTGGCAGGATCATCACCAATGGTCGCCAGATTAGTTTTCATTACCCCGGGATTAAATACATTTACAAGGATACCGTTTTTAGTTTCCTCGTCTTGAACAGAATAGGTCAGTGCTTCTACCGCTGCTTTACTTGCTGCGTATGCGCCAAAACCTGCAGCGCCTTCCCTGACCAAACCTGAAGTAATATTGATAATATGTCCTGATTTTTGATTTCTCATAATCGGCAGACTTTCTCTCATCATTAAAAATACACTCGTGGCATTATTGTTGATTTGGTAATCCCACGAATCGAGGGGACTATCGACTACATGGTACTGGTGGAAAACGGCTGCGTTATTGATCAAGATATCAATCTTTTGGAATCTGTCTACCGCTGTTTTTATCAGCATTTTCACATCATGCTCAGACGATACATCCGCGCGGACAGGAAAGACATCCACTTCAAATTGGTTAGCGATGGAATCCTTCACTTGTTCAAGCTTGCCATAACCGCGCCCGCAAATGATTAAATTTGTTCCTGCCTTCGCAAAAGCAAGAGCTGTTTCTTTTCCCAAGCCGCTGCCCGCACCAGATATCAGTACCACTTTACCTTTCAAACAGCTCATCAATGTCCTCCTCTTCTTTAATATTATTAGTTATATGTGATAACTAATGTACAATATAGTAATTTTAAAGTCAATATATTCTGAAAATTATAAAAACAATTGCTGTATATCTATTAAATGTTAGAAAATTTTAATTTCTCCTAGACTTTTAGAAGTATTTACTGTATAAATTAGGTAAATGGTTTTAATGATAAAGAACTAATTAAAAGAGATGACTCCACATTTTTTTTGGATTCATCCCTTTTGTATGTGAGAAGCGATCTTGGTTTGTTGGAGGTGAAGAAGTGTATTATCTCGTATTATTTGAAGCATTTCTGATCGTATTGCTACTAATATTATATTTACGCAGTGAAAAGAAATTAAAGAATTTGAACTTATACCATACTACAAACAACTATCCGAAAAAAGGAAGCAATGAAACTTCAATAGAGTATTCCATCCAAAAAAGAGCACATAGGGTATTAGTCCCGTACATAGAATGTACCGTTAAAATTGTTGACTTTGGCAATGAAAAGTTTGAATCTTTACGAAACAAGCGGTTTATTGGCCAAGTGGAAAACATAAGTGTTACGGGGGTGAAGTTTGTCTCAACGTATGAGCTGCCTGTAAAATATGAAATTATTGGAGAAATATATTTTACATTGGGAGAAAAAGAATTTAATCTCATGGGCAAGATTGTAAGAAGAGAGGACCACCTAAACGGGGAGCTAAGATACGGATTTGAATTTTTTGAATTAAAAAGGGAAATGATTGCAGATTTAAGCATCATTTTAAATAATATCGAAGCGGGAAGAAGAAAACAGTTTGAAGAGATTTTTTAGTTTTATATCTATTATTGTTTGAAAAACCAAGCAAGATGCCTTGAGCAGCTTTGCTTGTTTTTTTAGTGGCAATAATGACGATATTTTTATACCCCCTTGTAATAATCTGAAAATTTGTTATATTGAAATTAGGCATTATTTACTATGAAAATAGTCCTAATTTAAAGCGTCGGGGGATTGCGTTATGAATCTAAAAGTGAAAAATATCGTAACTACGCTCAAAACAAAGCTCATTTTTTTATGTTTAATTTTGTTAGCGCTTCCATCTCTGGTAATCGGGATTACCGGCTATCAATCCAGTAAAGCAAATCTAGACCAACTTGGCGAAACAAACTTAACTAATAATGTGAATATGGCTATTAAATTAATTGAAAATCTTAATCAAGAAGTTGAAAAAGGAGCCCTTTCCTTAGAGGAAGCTCAAGAGAGAGCTAAGGTTGCACTCATTGGTGAAAAAGGGTCTGACGGTAAAAGAGAGATTGATAAAAGCATTAACATGGGCGAATACGGTTACTTTTTTGTGATGGATGAGAAGGGAGAACTACTGGCTCATCCAAACACAGAAGGTAATAATCTATTTGACTCTGTAGATCCCAATGGAGTAAATGTGGGGGAAGAAATTGTTGACGCTGCATTTAAAGGCGATGGATATGCCTATTATCAATGGCCGTTGCCTAATGACCCGGAAAGCATCAAGCCTAAAGTAACATTTGCAAAAAAAGAAGAGAATTGGGGATGGGTGGTCTCTGCGGGGACATATATGATGGATTTTAATAGCGGCGCTAATTCCATTTTATATGTCTTATTAATTACATTAGGTATTTCATTGCTCGCTGGCTCGGTGATCGCATGGTTCTTTTCGGGACGCATCGCAAATCCAATAAGGAAAATAGCCGAAGAGATGACCCTTGTGGCTGCGGGAGATTTAACGATAGAGAAAGTGAAAGTGAAAAGTAATGACGAGGTTGGATCGTTGGCGGACAGCTTTAACAAGATGGTAGAAAATCTAAAAGAATTAATCATGAATGTTGTTGAAACTTCCGAACAAGTAGCAGCTTCCTCTGAACAGCTGAGTGCGAACGCAGATGAAACATCTAAAGCAACAGAGCAAATTGCAGGATCGATGCAGGACGTGGCAGCAGGTGCTGAAGAACAAACGAACCGAGTTGAACAATCAACACAATTTACTAAAGAAATCTCGAATGATGTGATAGAAATTTCAGATCAGGTGGAACGTGTAACGGAAGCCACAAATTTCTCTTTGGAGCAATCCGAGAAAGGGAAAGAAATCGTAAAACAAGCGATTACACAAATGGGTATAATTAATAGTAATACTGCTGAAACAGGAAGTGCCATTCAACTATTACATGAGAAGTCATCTGAAATTGAAAAAATAGTATCGCTGATTAAGGGCATTGCGGAACAAACGAACTTACTAGCTCTAAACGCGGCAATTGAGGCTGCCAGAGCTGGGGAGCATGGCAAAGGTTTTGCCGTTGTAGCTGATGAAGTCCGCAAATTGGCAGAACAATCCAGTGAATCGACACAGCAAATCAATGGATTGATAAAAGACATCCAGGAGAGTATCAACAAGGCGGTAGAGTCGACGAAAAATGGTGAAAATGCCGTGAAGACAGGAACAGAATTAGTCAATACCGCTGGGAGCTCTTTCGGGGAGATTGGGACTGCCGTTGTTCAAGTCGTAGACCGACTGAAAGACGTAACAAGCTCTATGAATCAAATTAACGAGGGAACTAGTAACTTAGTGGAAACAATGGTTGGTGTGAATGAGATAACAGCCAAGACAAGCGGATATACGCATGAGGTTGCCTCTGCCACGGAAGAGCAAACCGCATCCATTGAAGAAGTAAGTGCTGCGACAGTCACGTTGGCTCAAACCGCACAAGAACTGCAAAGCCTTGCAAGGCAATTTAAGATCTAGTAAAGGGAGAAAAATGGACAAAGGACACATCGGTTAAGATGTGTCCTTTGTCATGCATACTATGAAGAGAGTGCTTATTTCACAAGCTTCAATGCACTTTCAGAAATATAGAAGTCTTTTCCGTTATACACATTGATTGTGTTTACCGTTTTTTGTTGATTTGAACTTTGGATCATGATGTTTTTATTTGCCGGGAATTGTACTTTTTGTTTTCCTTTTTCGGCAATCAGAACTACGTTATTTGGGTCTGTCACATCAATGCGGGTTGTGTAGCCTTTTTTCTCTAATGCGTCTTGGCCATTCATATAAAGTTTTTCTGTTAATTGATTTAAATCAAAGCCCATGAATTGTGCCATCTTTTTGGCAATGTCCGTGTTTTCAAGCAGCCCGATGGGTCTGGAAGGTCCGTAAGAATATAGGAATACGTCTTCACCTGTGTGTCCTCCCGTTGTAAAGCCGATGTTTGCACGGTTCGCGAGCATTTTTACCATGTCTGAAGCAAGGTTTTTAGAAGAATGTAAGGTTGCTTCTTCTTCAGACGTTAAGTTATCCAGACCATATAATGCTGCTACTTCTTTAAGGTTCGATTTGTCTGATTTGAGTTGGCTTAATGCACCTTCAACCGTCATTTTTGCTTTCTTTAATGGATCGATATACGCTGACACAGGGGTTTCCGGATAGGTAGCATTCGTATTTTGGTTACCCATTGTAATTCCGCTATTCCCGTGGTCACTTACGGCGATGACCATTGTATTTCCATCCTTTTTCGCGAAATCAACAGCCTTCTCAACAGCCGCGTCAAATGCTAATACATCACTAATCATTCCAACCGAATCGTTTGCGTGTGCTGCCCAGTCAACTTTGCTTCCTTCCACGAACAAGAAGAAACCGTCTTTATCTTTATTCAGTGTGCTGATTGCCTTACCTGTCATGTCTGCTAAAGTAGGCTCGCTAGGTTTGGTTGTTTCGCGGTCAAAATCGTAAGCAAGTGCGCTTGGGGCAAAACTTCCCCAAATCTTGTCCGATTTTGAATTTAATAGATCGCTGCGATTTTCAACGATGTCGTATTTGTTCTTTTGCAGAACTTTCATGAGGTCTTCGCCATCTTTTCTTGCATTTTTTGTTGTTCCGGGAGAAAGGGATTCCTTTCCTCCGCCTAACACTACATCGATATTTTGATAGACTTGCTGTTCAGCAATGTCGCCATAATTGCTTCTATGTGTCACATGAGAAGAAAAGCCGGCTGGTGTCGCATGCTGGATTTCGGATGTTGAAATGATACCCGTCGCTTTCCCTTGTTGGCACCTTCCAATACGTTTGCAACCGGTTTATGAGCATCTTTTGCGGAAACAGGCTTAACCCCCGGTGAATTGACTACTGCAGGTAGGACACCAACGAATTTATCGTTTGATTTATTCCCCGTAGCCAGTGCTGTTGCCGCTGGTGCTGAGTCAGTGATGGCCGATTCTGCAGAATGCGTTCTAACGCCGCCTGCGACCATTTCATTGATAGCGAGATTTTCGCCTTTATACCATCTTGAAAGGGTCGTGGCACCGGCACTTGTCCCATCCATGACCATCATGATTACGTTAGTCGGTTCTTTTTTTCTATCCTTTGCTTGAACATCTTCCTTATTGGCAGCTAACCCCATTGATGAAATAGCAACTGCCCCAGCCAAAGTAAACCCTGCTACTTTTTTGCTCATTTTGTTCAATCCTTTTCCCTCCAAGAAAATTAGAATTTTCTAACAACAAATTAATAAAGGAGGAATGTTAAGTTACTATTTTACTTACGTTAAAAATATATGTAATTTTATTTCAATTTATGAAATGTAATAAAGTTACATATATCTTCACCCATTATTTTCTTGAAGAAGGAGTATAGTTAAAGTATGAAGAAAGGGTGATGATGATGGAAATTATGATAAAACCACCCGCAGCAGCGGAATTGAAAAAATATGACTTTAAGGAAAATGAAGGTGTCAGAATAGAAGCGATATATGTTGGCAGCTGTTCTTTATATGCCGAACATCATCTTAAAATCGATAAAAAGCAAACCGATGGTGATTTGTTTGTCATTGAGGATATTCCCATTTTAGTTTCGAAAGAAAGCCAAAAACATCTGTATCACAATATATCTTTAGATTTCAATCCTTCTCTTGGATTTAAACTTTCATCTGACGAAGAAGTCTATCGTTATAATCTTAAACTGGCAAGATAGAAGATACAACCAGAGGTCTTTAGGCAAGTGGAAACCTTGCCAATAAAGTAGGTAGCGCTATGGGTTCGGCATGGCGGGCAGAAGGCGATCATTCTATCCTTATACGCGACCATAACCATGTGATGATAGTAGCCCGGTTATGCGAATCCTGTAACCAATAGGGCTGGCGGCAATGCTCCAAAGGAGAATGTCGCCGTTTTTCTGGTTTCTATCTTCCAGAGTAGGGAAACCTTATTTAATGAAGGAACGTATCCAAAGATGTTAGGGAGCGATTACAGTGGAAAGGAATGGATGCGGATGAGTTTACCGGATCAAAACAAAGTAGCCGAAATCAAAGATCGTCTTGAAAAGCGCAGAGTGACTTTGTCTGACGGAACATCACTTCCATGCTTAGGGCAAGGGACGTGGTACATGGGAGAGGACCCTCAAGCGAAAAGCAAGGAAATCAAAGCCTTGCAACTTGGAATCGAATTGGGCATGAAACTGATTGACACGGCTGAAATGTATGGAAATGGCGGTTCTGAACGACTAGTAGGCGAAGCGATAAAAGGGATGAGAGGGGATGTCTTTCTAGTATCGAAAGTGTATCCGCACAATTCAGGATTACAGAAGATTTCAACAGCGTGCGAAAACAGTTTAAATCGGTTAGGAACTGACCATTTAGATTTATACCTTCTGCACTGGAGAGGGAATATTCCGTTAGAGGAAACGATTGCCGGAATGGAACAACTGAAGAAAGAAGGTAAGATCTTAAGGTGGGGAGTTTCTAATTTTGACACCGATGATATGGAAGAGTTATGGAACACCCCGGGCGGGCAAAAATGTGTGACGAACCAGGTGTTATACCATCTTGGTTCCAGAGGGATTGATTTTGATCTGCTCCCCTGGGAAAAAGAACACGATATCCCGATTATGGCGTATAGTCCCCTTGCTCAAGGCGGTTCTTTAAGAAACCGTTTATTGAGCGATCCGGTCATGGTCGACCTTGCAGGAAAGCATAATGTGGAACCGCTGCAAATCGCTCTTGCCTGGACGATACGGACGAATCAAGTAATAGCCATACCTAAAGCGGTCCAGGAACAACATGTTTTGGAGAATGCCGAAGCGGCGACAATTGAATTAACCGATAAAGAACTAAACCGGATTGATGACATTTTTCCTAAACCTCGTCAGAAGATGCCTTTGGATATTAAATGAATATTTGTCCCCTCGGATGTTCCCGCTGAGGGGTTATTTATTTGTCCATCAAGCATCATAAGAATTATCGGGCTTATTATCAAACGTTCATGATAAAAAACATTATGGTGATCAAAAAGAAGGTAAAAGTGTAAGTTTTAAAGTGAATCAAAAATAGACGGAAAAAGATAAAGAAGAACCGGTCGTGATGCGCACGGTCGGTTCTTCTTTTGTTAGGCGTTGTAATTAGTAGAGTATGACTATATCATTTGGGTATAATATATTTATTTACACAAAGGATGAATGAATCATATGTCTAAAAATTCAAAGCACTTAGCTGGTATCTCACTGGCCGTCATGGGGACAGGGTTTATTTCCACTCTTCCTTTTGAAGGGCCTTTCATTATTGATTTATTACAAGGCGGCTTTGAGGCGGGTCTTGTAGGGGGATTGGCTGATTGGTTTGCCGTGACGGCTCTATTCCGGCATCCAATGGGAGTGCCTATTCCTCACACTGCGCTTTTACCGAAAAATCGAAAACGGGTGACAAAGGCGCTAGTCTCTACGATAGAAAACGACTGGCTTTCAAAAGAAAGTATTAAAGATAAATTAAAACAGATTCATTTTACCGAGAAATTGCTGAACATTACCGAAAAAGAGCTTCACTCGGATTATTTGAAAAAGGGAATCGTACAGACTTTAACTCGGTTAATCCACCATATTGACACCGAAAGGGTAGCGCCTTTTATTGAGAAACAGCTGAAGGAGTCACTCACTTCACTTGAAGTGCGCGGGCTTCTTCAGTCTGCTGCCAATCAAGCACTGCTGAGCAGTTATGACAAACAGGCCTTTGATCTTTTACTGTTAAAAGCGGAAGAATGGTTAGTCCAAAAAAACCGTAATTATCAACTGGGGAGCTTCGCAATGCGTGCGATCGATAAAATCGAGGTAGACGGGATTTTTCAGTTTGCGCTTAAGTCTTTTCAAAGCATGGTGAACGAAGAAAAGCTCGGAAATATTCTCCAGAACCTTTTGCTGAACAATATAGCAAGCCTGCGTCAGGAAGACGATGCAAACCGCGAGGCAATCCTCTTGCGGCTTCGCACGACATTGCGGAATATAGGGGAGAACAAGCCATTAGTAGAAGAAATACAAAATCTGAAGGATCGTCTTATTTCAGATTGGGAGCCGGCTGAACAGGTAACTGGTATCCTCGAAAAGGTTCGTCAGCACGTCTTGGCCTTTGTCCAAGACAGCCGATTCATGGATGAATATTTCCTTCCGCTTATAACAAATTTGTTAAATGAGATAAAAGCGGATGAACAAAGAATCAATCAGATTGAAGGTTGGATTCAGGAACAAGCTAGCGTTCTTATAGAAGGCAATCACTCGAAAATTGGCAAGCTTGTAGAGGAGAACCTGGATAAGCTGGATGATAAGATGCTCATAGAGATGATTGAAAATAACGTTGGGAAAGATCTGCAATGGATCAGAGTTAATGGAGCGGTTTGCGGATTTATTATCGGATTATTTTTAACAGGATTTACAATGCTCGTATAATTGCATTTTAAAGAGTCTCTCATTATGCTGAGAGGCTTTTTTGAGCTTTTAAAGAACAGACATTTCCCTGGAAAACCATGCATAGAATAGATAAGAAATTACGATAGGATAAGGAAGGAAGAAATATCTTTGAAAAATAAAATAAAGATTTATCCTCTGCTGTTACTTGCTATAGTTTTGGTTCCAGTCGCATATTTTGAATCTGAATATGTGAAAACTTTGTATGACACTGAACCTTTATTGCTTGGACAAGCGAGCGGTGCTAATAATGAAACCACCATGGCCATACCTGAAGAAAAGGAGGAGACATCTGAAGAAAATTTGACATTACAGCTAGATCAAAGACTGGTCGATCGTGAAGAGGTAGACGGATATCTTGTGGAAACATACCGGGAGTACGAGCTCTATGAAGACCAAGCAGGGAATGTTAAGAAAGTGATTCCTACCTCGAACTATGATTATATTCGTTATAAGCTGGATGAATAGTTATGTTCATTAAAAGAGGGTTTCCGCCTAAAATGGAAGGGAACCCTCTTCTTGGTAATTCCGTAAAATTTTCATTTATTCCGTAAAACTAAGCGTAAATTCCGTAAAAATTCGAATTATTCCGTAAAACTATCCGTTGATTCCGTAATCGGGATTTATTAGAATTATAAGTATGAATCATCATAATATTTGTTAGATTATATAACATAACTTTTATTTTTAAAGTTTATTATCTAAAAATACAGATAATTCTTTGGAATTTATTTTCATTCGGCCTTGTTTATGTTATATTACCTAACATAAACTTTCTGTCCGAGGTGATGATATGGGAAACGGAGATGCATCTTATAAAGATAAAAAGGTGATTTCAATAGGAGTGGTCAGCGAGTTAACGGGTCTGTCCGAAAGGCAGATTCGATATTATGAAGAAAGAAATCTCATTTTTCCCGAAAGAGCGGAAAAGGGTAACCGCAAGTACTCTTTTGCCGATGTTGAAGACTTAATGGATATCGCGAATAAAATAGAAGATGGTGTACAAACATACGAAATCAGGCAGGAAATGATAAGAGAGGGCAAGAAGGAAGATCGGCGAACAACCCGCGAAAGAATGCTCAGAGGCCAGTTGAATGCCCAATTTGGCATACGAAAAAAATAAAATAAACAAGGCAGATACCTAAAAGAGAAAAAAACACTTTGAATAAGGTTTCAAAGTGTTTTTTAAGACTTTTTCCTTTTCATTTTCGGACAATGAACGAGAGTATTGCAAGTATTGATACAGTCACCAGACATACGGCAGATCCGATGAGATTATTTGGATTAAAAATAAAAGCAAGAAAGATAAGCGATAACGAGACGATCGCAAATATGGTCGTATATGGATGCCACTTCACCCGGAAGTCAGGTTGTTCTTTGTACCCCGTCCGGAGCTTTAGTTGAGCTGAACAAATACTTATCCATAACAGAAGAACCGTAAAACCCGGAATGGTCATTAAATAACTTATGATTCGTTCGGGTGACATATAAGCCAAGAACACACCGATCAATAGGCATGTTGCAGCTAGCAGAATTCCTTTGAGAGGAATGCCTTTTTTAGTTGTTTGCAACAAGCCTTTTGGCGCTTCTCCGCTTTGGGCCATTGAATACAATGTTCGAGATGTGGCGTAGATGCCCGAGTTAGCGGCTGAAAGTACAGCTGTTAACAGAACGAAATTCATAATATGAGCGGCCCCGGGGAGTCCTGATAAACTGAAAACCTGAACGAAAGGACTGTCTTCGCCCGAAACTTGGTTCCAGGGCATGATCCCGCAAATGATAAGAATCGGAAGGATGTAAAAAAAGATAACCCGCCAAACGGCCCCTTTGATTATTTTGGGGAGCACCTTCTTAGCATCTCTCGTTTCTGTCACGGCCACCCCAATTAATTCAGCGCCCCCATAGGAAAACATAACAACCAATAGCGCGCTAAAAATTCCGTTGAGCCCATTAGGGAAAAATCCGCCATGTGCCGTATAGTTTGAGAAGGGATCGGGAGTGGAGCTGGGAAAAAAACCTAATATGATCAGAAGTCCTAGAACAATAAAAGCAATAATTGCAATTATCTTAATTCCTGCAAACCAAAACTCAAGTTCTCCATAAAACTTTACATGAAACAAATTAATCCCGATTACTACCGCAGCACAAAGCAAGCTGAAAAGCCATAACGGGACAGAGGGGTACCAGTATTGCAAGAAGCTTCCTGCTGCCAGCAATTCGACAATGATTACAATGATCCAATTAAACCAATAGAGCCATCCAACGACAAAGGATATCCGAAAACCAAACGCTTTATTAACAAGGTTTTGAACGTTTGAGTCCGGAAAAGCCATCGCCATTTCTCCTAAAGCAGCCATGACAATGAATAGTAGGATCCCCCCGGCTAAATAGGCAAAGACGACACTTGGGCCTGCCATATTTAATGTATCTGAGCTGCCTTTAAAAATACCGGTTCCAATCATGCCCGCCAGTGCAATAAACATCACATGCCTGGGCAATAACCCTTTTTGTAAATCATGATGCCTTTCTTCCATATGGGTATTCCTGCCTTTCTTAAAATCGTTATCTATACACACTTTCGTGCTTTTGGGTGTTAAAGTACATTATATTAAAATAACATTTTAATGGAAGATGTCAACATGTGTCATATAAACAGGAGTCACCGAGGCGACATAGAATTAAATAAGGAAATGAATGAGGTGTTGAAATCGAGACATATAATTGAATAATAGAAACTTTCATTGAATAATATATGTAAAAACAAAATGAGTATTGGTACAATTAAATGTAAAGAAGGAGACTACTACAATGAAAATTAATTTGATGATTTTTATTGCATCAGTAAAAGAACAAAAAGAAAATAATATTCAAGAATTAATGATGAAAACATTTGAATCTAATATTCGTCCTGTTGAAGGGGATATAATAGATGATCCAGGATTCCATTCTGGATTTCATAATGGATATGAAGTTGTAAAAGTTACGATCAATTATGCTTTAAACGAATGTTTTGTTTCGCTACACCCACTTGTGTTAGAAATGGAAGAAATTAAGATAGAAACCTATATAGGGAAACTTGAAGCACACGGTTGGCGTGTTGTTTCAAAAGAAGAATTGAAAAGTATGTAAAAACACTTCGTTTTTTCAGAAGGGTTTTTTCTAGAGGTTTGAGAAAATAGACTAACAGGAGCTTTAGTAGAATAACCAATTAAACAACTTTTATCGATTTTGAGGCCAAGAAGAGATTGAAATGATATAAATTAAATAACTATAAAGAGCCTTGCTACATATGAAGTGTAGTAAGGCTCTTATTCTTTTATAGGGTACAGACAGAGAAACGGTAAAAAAGTACGTTAAGGTTGGAAACCATTTTACATAAAAGGAATGTCCCAATAATGCCCGTTTTTGGTTCTTGATTAAATGCCGCTTCATGTACTCTAAAAATGGCAATTTTATTGGGATTCTCATAAAGATAGAGTCTTAAACGTTAAGGATAAATTAATAGAAGAAGTGATTGAAACACATTATTTAGGTCAGGGGAACAAGCCTTAAAAAATTTTAAAAATAGTTATTTACAAATTTTGTACACAGGAGTATAGTTATCATCAGTTTCAGATTTCTATATCGCTTAATCCTTTATTGGAGCGGGGGACCCACTATTTAAGGTGATTTTTTCACCTGGGGTGAATCCTATTAACGTAGGTAGGGCTACTCTTTTGGCCCGAATCCGACAGCTAACTCCGTAAGCGTTCTTGAGAGAGGAAGTGGAGCTGGTGAGACAAAAATTTCTTGAATGTCCACTAGGCTGTTTGCTGTGCCTTGTGGGCTTTTTGTTGTTGGGAAATTTGTTTAAACAGCAGGAAATATACAAAAACAGAATGATGGTGGTGGGGTTATGATATCCGCGTTAAAAAGATTTTTAATCGGTCGGCCATTAAAATCAACAGAACTAGGGGAACAAAAATTAAACAAACGGAAAGCATTGGCTATCCTTTCTTCGGATGCTCTTTCATCAGTTGCTTACGGCCCGGAGCAGATCCTGCTCGTTTTAATTACAGTAGGTACAGTCGCTTTTTGGTATTCGATTCCGATTGCAATCGGAGTACTCATACTCTTGACGGCTCTTATTCTTTCATACAGGCAAATCATTTTTTCCTATTCACATGGTGGCGGAGCATATGTGGTGTCGAAGGAAAACCTCGGAGAGAATCCGGGATTGATAGCAGGCGGCTCGCTTCTGGTCGATTATATTCTGACCGTTGCGGTGAGTGTTTCAGCCGGCACGGATGCTATTACTTCCGCGTTTCCTGTTTTGCATGACCATAATGTGGCGATTGCCAGCTTACTGGTTGTTTTCATTACGATCCTAAACCTGAGGGGGATAACCGAGTCGGCTTCTATTCTGGCATACCCGGTCTATTTGTTTGTTCTGGCGCTATTTATCTTAATCGGGGTAGGGTTGTATAAAATCATTACCGGTGATGTCTCACCGGATCTGCATGCTCCAATTGGAACACCAGTTGCAGGCATCACGTTGTTTTTATTATTAAGGGCGTTTGCATCTGGAAGTTCTGCGTTAACCGGGGTTGAAGCTATATCCAATGCTATTCCGAATTTCAAGGATCCGGCTCCAAATAATGCAGCCAAAACATTGCTTGCTATGGGTGGCTTGCTTGCCGTCTTATTTTCAGGGATTGTTGTCTTAGCGTATTATTACGGAATTTCTCCTCAAGTGGAAGAAACGGTCATATCACAGATTGCATCTGAAACTTTTGGAAGGAACTTCATGTATTTCTTTATACAAGGTACAACTGCGTTGATCCTGGTCCTTGCTGCGAATACCGGTTACTCGGCCTTTCCTTTACTTGCGTTCAATCTGGCGAGTGATAAGTACATTCCTAGAATGTTCACGATCAGAGGAGATCGATTGGGATACTCAAATGGAATCATTACGCTTGGAGTCACGTCTATCCTTTTGATTGTTGTGTTTAACGGACAAACCGAACAGCTTATTCCTCTCTATGCAGTTGGAGTGTTCATTCCATTCACTCTATCGCAGACAGGAATGCTTGTAAAATGGATCCGTGAAAAACCGAAAGGATGGATGGTTAAATTAGCGATCAACTTTGTTGGGGCCTTGATTAGCTTTACCGTCATGATGATTTTCTTTTTGACAAAGTTCGGGCAGGTATGGCCCGTATTAATCTTTTTGCCGCTCATTGTTTTTGCCTTTCACCGGGTGAAAAAGCATTATCAATCCGTTGGTGAACAATTGAGTATACAAAGTTGCGAACCGGCTATCCCGATTGAAGGGAATGTCGTTATAGTCCCTGTTGCCGGGATTACTCATGTGGTTGAAAACTCATTGAATTATGCGAAATCCCTGTCAGCCAATCAGATTATTGCTGTGTACGTTGCTTTTGATAGGGAAGATGAAAAACGATTTGAAGAGAGATGGAGTAAATGGCAGCCTGATATAAGGCTTGTCACTTTACACTCATCTTACCGGAGCATCATTCAACCGCTGACTAAGTTTATAGATAAAGTAGAAAAAAAGGCGAGGGAATCGAAATACCGGGTAACGGTAATCATCCCACAATTTATCCCAAAAAAAGGCTGGCACAATATTCTTCACAATCAATCCAGCTTATTAATTCGTGCTTATCTGCTTTATAGAAGGAATATAATTGTGACGACCGTACCTTATCATCTAAAGAAATAATAAAAAAGGGATCCTTCGTGTTATTCATACGAGGGATCCCCTTTTTTTTCTGTTGATAAAGAATTATTTAGGTTTTTTTAACTTCGATAAATGAGATATGGTGGCCGTCTATCTCTTTAACTTTGAAGGTATAACCTTCTTCTTCTAATTCATCACCAATTTTGACATCATAGCTGTGGGTCAGGAACCATCCTCCGAGCGTATCGACATCTTCTTCAGATAGATGGGTTCCGAGAGTGTCATTCACCTCTGTGATTAACACTTTGGAATTAAAGATATAATGATTCTCATTCAATTTACGAACGTCGGAAATTTCATCTGCGTCAAATTCGTCGCGGATTTCGCCGACAATTTCTTCAAGGATATCCTCAACTGTTACAATCCCTGAGGTTCCGCCATATTCATCAAAAAGAACGGCCATATGGGTCTGTTCTTTTTGCATTTTAACTAATAAATCATGGATCGGTATCGTTTCAATGACGCGGATAATCGGTTTAATAAACGGCTTTAACGGGATTTCTTCCATCAAAGATTCTCTCGAAATCTTAGCTGTGAGTATTTCTTTAATGTTAACAATCCCTAATATATTATCTTTATCACCGTCAACTACAGGGTATCTAGTGTACTTTTCGTCCCGGATGGTTGTCAGGATATCATCAATTTTATCATCGATCGAAAAACTGATGATTTCAGTGCGGGGCACCATGATTTCTTTAGCAATCCGCTCATCGAATTCAAAGATGTTGTTTACATATTTCAATTCGTTTTGATTAATTTCCCCGCTTTTATAACTCTCAGAGAGAAGAAACCGCAGTTCCTCTTCCGAATGGGCCAACTCGTGCTCTGAAGCTGGTTTCAATCCAAACAGGCCTACAATGAAACGGGCAGATCCATTCAGGACCCAGATAAACGGAAACATTAATTTATAAAACCAAATAATTGGTTTAGAGAATGCAAGAGTAACAGCTTCAGATTTTTGGATTGCCACCGTTTTCGGAGCAAGTTCACCCACTACCACGTGCAAAAAGGTTACGAGGGAAAAGGCGATAATTAGGGCAATAATATGGGATGTATTTTCCCCGATATTATAATTAAGGAAAATCGGTTCTAAGAAATCTGCAATTGTAGGTTCCCCCAGCCAACCTATTCCCAATGCTGTAACGGTAATCCCTAATTGGCAGGCGGATAAATATTCATCCAAATGTGAAGTTACCCTTTTAGCCGCTACGGCTCCTGCCTTGCCCTCAAGTATAAGCTGTTCCAACCTTGAACTTCTAATTCTGATTATCGCAAATTCGGTTGCAACGAAAAATGCGGTCAAAGCAATTAACAAGATCAATAAGATTACATTAACAATTTCCAAAAAGTAGCCTTACTTAGTAAGGCGTTCACCTCCATGTGCTAAGAAATATTAGTCTTCTTCTTGATTACCCTGAAAGAAGCTCATCACAAACTTATTTCATTCGAAAAGTGATATTAAAGTGGTTTGTTCTGAAACGTCCCCCAGAATTTGAAGGTACAATCTAAATATGCTAGGGGCCAATATATCTGAGTTGGCCTCTAGCTATACTTAATGAATCCCTCTCTTTTTAAAACGTCCGCCTTTCACTTCCGCAATATCTGCTATTGATAAAAAGGCACTAGGATCAGCCTCATCTACAATGTCCTTCAGCTTAGCTTCTTCCAGCCGGGTGATGACGCAAAAGATCACTTTTTTATCGTCTCCGGAAAAAGCGCCTTCCCCATTTAAATAAGTCACTCCGCGTCCCAAGCGGTGGAGAATGGCATCCCCAATATCCTGATAATGGTCGCTGATGATCCAAACCGATTTTGATTCTTCCAGTCCGGTAATCGTAACATCAATGGCCTTAAAAGCAATAAAGTAGGCGATAAGCGAATACATGGCTCTATCCCAGGAAAAAACAAATCCGGCACTGCCAAGAATGAAAATATTGATGAACATGATAATCTCCCCAACCGAGAAAGGGAGCTTGTTATTGGCAAGGATAGCCAATACCTCGGTTCCATCAAGAGACCCGCCGTTTCGAATGACAATGCCGATTCCTGCTCCAATCGCAATTCCGCCGAATACGGTGGCTAAAAGCAGATCATCCGTAAAAGGAGGTACTGGATGAAGTAATGTCGTGGATATCGAAAGGATGATGATTCCGTAGAGAGTCGATAAAGCAAAGGTTTTTCCAATCTGTTTGTAGCCAATAAAGATAAAAGGCAAGTTTAAAATGAATAAGAACACACCGATTCCCCAGCCTGTGGTAGAGGCGAGCATAATCGATATACCTGTCACTCCGCCGTCAATTACCTGATTGGGTACAAGGAAGATTTCAAGGCCCACTGCCATTAAAATAGCACCAAACGTAATGAGCAATATCCTCTGGAAAAGCAAAATTTTTGAACGTCGGCGATGCTGCTTTTTCGTTAAACTTTCAGGTTGATGAATTGTATTGATCATTGTCCACCTCTTGATTAATTATTTTCTGAAAAATACTGTGCATTAGGGAGCGATATGCTGCATGAAAAGAGGATGGGTAATATTTTTTCGGTGATAGAAAATCATCCATTCTTATAAATGTGCTTAGAGTATAAATTCTAGAAGTCCTTTTTACTTTTCGCTAAAGAAAATATGCCATGATCCTTCATTATATTCTTTACCTTAATGTCCTGCAGAAAATTGATTTTTAAACCAGGATGTGTGAAAAAAAGGGGGACCTTCTGATTATCGAAGAAATATCTAATATGATTATATCAATATATAAGCAAATAAAACTATTAAGCAGCTTAAAAATAGGCTCTGTTAAACGATAATGTTGTTTTTGGGAAGGGAATCTGCGAGACTCCTCGA
>NZ_QVTC01000077.1 GCF_003429085.1 Bacillus sp. V59.32b
AGGACGTTGAATCATCATCCATGCATAGGCACCGCACGAGAAAATGCGTATGCCTTTTCCCTCTCCAATCAACTTTGTTGGAAAATTGACTGAGATATTACGTTAATCAATAAAAACTACCAGTTATGGTGAAGAGCCAAAAGGAATTATACACGAATGGAAGGGGAGCTTTCATGAACTGGAACACGAGAGTAACGGAATTGCTGGGCATTACATATCCGATTATACAAGGGGGGCTTGCCCATTTGGCTTATGCCGATCTTGCTGCAGCCGTTTCGAATGCAGGAGGACTTGGACAGGTCACTGCGATGAGCCTGCAGACGCCCGAGGATCTTCGAGAGGAAATCCGAAAGACAAAAAGCATGACCGACAAATCGTTTGGAGTAAATTTTGCAATCGGACAGCATGGAAGAACGTTTGAAAATTTTCTTGACGCAGCACTGGCGGAAGGTATTTCTGTAGTTTCCATTACTGGTGGCAACCCGGCTCCTTTTTTTGATTTATTAAAAGGGACAAATGTAAAGAAACTCGTCCTCGTTGCGGCAAAAAGGCAGGCAGTCAAGGCCGAAGAGTTGGGTGCGGATGCGGTAATGGTTGTCGGGCAGGAAGGTGGCGGACATTTAGGCAGGGATGATATTGGCACAACGGTGCTGATTCCCCAGGTGGCCGATTCTGTGTCGATACCGGTTATTGCTTCAGGGGGCATCGGTGACGGACGCGGGTTAATGGCCGGCCTCTCACTTGGAGCTGAAGGAATTGAGATGGGGACAAGATTTATTGCGACGAAAGAATGTGTGCACGCTCATACCCTTTATAAACAAGCCCTCATAGAAGGAGATGAAAATGGAACGGTTGTTATCAAACGGTCAATTGGTGCGCCTGCAAGGGTAATCTCCAATAGCTGGACTGACAGAATTCTCGAAATTGAAAAAGAACGTGGCGAGTATGAAGCGTTAAAGAATTACATAAGCGGGAAGGCAAACAAACGCTACATTCATGATGGAGAACTTGATGAAGGATTTGCCTGGGCAGGACAGGTAATGGGGTTAATCCACGATGTACCGACAGTTTCCGAGCTATTTGACAGAATGATAAAGGAAGCGGAAGCAATCAGGCAAAAATGGGCAACATAATCAAACGCACACTTTGGGAAGGTGTACTACTATTCTTAAGCAGGTGACACAAATGGATTATCAATACCCAACGGATATGGACTGGACAACGGAAGAAATCGTCGATGTCATTCACTTTTTTGAAGCGGTGGAAAAGGCATATGAAAGCAAAGTCCTGAAAGAAGAAATCATGTCAAGCTATCGCAGGTTCAAAGAAATCGTTCCTGGCAAGGCGGATGAGAAAAACTATACGGATGAATTCCAGGAAAGCAGCGGTTATTCAGCTTATTTGGTAATGAAGAAGGCCAAAGATGCACAAGATGGTGAATGGATTTCCATGAAATAATTTACACAAAAAATTCAAAATCTTTCGAGATAATTCTTGACTTAGCATCTACAAACGTTTTATTATGTTTAATAAGAATCATTAATAAACGGCATTGACGAAGAAGAGTAGCTTAATGGATGCATTTTAGAGAGCCGGTGGCTGGTGTGAACCGGTATGTATCGTTTAGTGAATGGCCTTCTGAGCCCCAAACTGAAACCGCTCGCGGAAGTAGGCTTTGGCGAACGCGCCTTATCGTTACAAAAGGCAGGCATTGATATGGATGCCGTAAAGTGAGCTTTTTAAGCTAATAAAGGTGGTACCACGGGTTCCTCGTCCTTTTGGATGAGGGCCCTTTTTGTGTTTTTTAATTGAATACGCAAATCGTTGAGTAAGAGTAAGTAGCCATTTTAGATGCGATACAGAGAGCCGGGAAAGGTGGAAACCGGTACGCGAAAGAGTGGTGAATGGACTTATGAGAGGCGCCTTGAATGAATAGTAGGGGAGCCCGGATTCCACCGTTACAGGGATAGGGTATATGTAAAGATGTACCCGAAAAGCGGGAAGGCGATCAAAAACCTTCCAAGCTGAGGTGGCACCGCGGTCAATAACCGTCCTCTGCAAACAGAAAAATCCTGTTTGCAGAGGACTTTTTTTTTAGAAAAAAAGGGGAAGTGATGATGTGAACAATAAGCTTAACTGCAAGCTGGAGACATTAGAGGGGGACACACATACTCCTGTTTCCTTATTTCAAAAGTTAGCCGGAAAGAAGAAATTTATGCTTGAAAGCTCTAACAAACACGAGGGAGATGGCCGTTACTCCTACTTAGGAAGCAGCCCGGCTTTCGAAATTATCTCTTTAGATAACGAGATAACTCTTACGGATTTGCGGGATAATTCGGTGGAAAGGCATAAAGGAAGGATACTCGACTTTTTAAAAACAGAGGTGTTAACAGAGACAGGTCCTGAATTGCCATTTCCTTTTTATGGGGGGGCGATTGGTTATCTTGGCTACGATGTCATCCGCCAGTATGAAGAAATCGGTGAGGTTCCTGATGATGAACTGAACATGCCTGAAGCCCACTTCATGATTTACAAGGAAGTGATTGTTTTCGATCATGCTTTGCAAAAAGTCCATCTCGTCTCCCTTGATGAATCTGAAACTGTGTTACAAGATCGAATCGATAAGATGAAGGAGCTCCTAACCCAGGAAAATCGCGTTATCAGCCGGGATAAAACAGCACTTAAGTTCCGCCCATCCATACCTAAAAAAAAATTCGAATCCCTTGTGAAGGAAGCGAAAAAATCAATTATTGCCGGCAAAATTTTTCAAATTGTACTTTCTCAGCGTTTCACATCCGGTTTTGACGGAGATCCATTCGAGGTCTACCGCAGGCTGCGTGTTAAAAATCCTTCTCCATATATGTTCTATCTTGATTTTGAGGACTATGCCGTCCTTGGCTCATCACCGGAAAGCATGATGAAAGTGAACGGAAGAAAGGTTGCTTTAAATCCAATTGCCGGCACAAGGCCAAGGGGAGACAGCGAGGAAGAAGACAATCGGTTGGAGGAAACCCTGCTCTCAGATGAGAAAGAAATCGCTGAGCATATGATGCTTGTTGATTTGGGCAGAAATGACCTTGGCAGGGTCAGCAAGATTGGTTCGATTGACATTACGGCATCGATGCTGATTGAACGCTACCAATATGTGATGCATCTTGTTTCCGAAGTGTCCGGTGAACTGGAGGAGGGCATCTCCGGTTTGGATGCATTGGCCGTTTGCCTGCCGGCGGGAACAGTTTCAGGCGCCCCGAAAATAGAAGCGATGAAAATCATTAATGAACTGGAAAACGTAAAGCGTGGCCTTTATTCGGGAGCAATCGGTTATATCTCATTTAACGGTGATCTCGATATGGCACTGGCGATCCGAACGATGATTATTAAAGATCAAACGGCTTATGTCCAGGCTGGAGCGGGAATTGTCTATGATTCCATCCCCGAAAAAGAATATGAGGAAACGATGAATAAAGCAAAATCACTAATGGAGGAAAAAGAACATGATTTTGTTAATTGATAATTATGATTCATTCACCTATAACCTGTACCAGTATCTTGCTGAACTCGGTGAAACGGTTGTCGTCAAGCGGAACGATGCGATTACGCTTGAAGAAATAGACGCCCTTAAGCCTGAAGCGATCGTAATTTCACCCGGACCTGGTCGTCCAGAGGAAGCCGGGATCTGCATCCCTTTGGTTAACCGTTTTTATCAATCGATTCCGATTCTTGGCGTGTGCCTCGGTCACCAGGCAATCGCGGCGGCATTCGGGGCGGACATCATCACCGCTAAACGGATTTGCCACGGTAAGACCTCGCTTATCACGCACAATGGGAAAGGATTTTTTGAATATCAATCACAACCGCTTGAGGTGATGCGATATCATTCCCTTGTCATCGACAGGGACACTTTGCCATACGAATTGGAAGTGATGGCGAGCGATATGAATGATGGTGAGATTATGGCCATCCGGCATGTTACGTATCCGGTATATGGCGTTCAGTTTCACCCGGAATCGATCGGTACGAAGACAGGTAAAAAAATGTTACATGAATTTATTATTCAAGCCGGGAGGGGAAAGAAGAATGAAATTCATTCTGGAAAAGTTATCTGAGCGAAAAACTTTATCAGAGGAAGAAATGCAGCTGGCGGCCGAATCTCTATTCTCTGAAGAAATAACCGACAGTGAAATTGCGGCTTTCCTTGTCGCCTTGAAATCAAAAGGGGAATCAGCAGACGAAATCGCTAGCCTTGTCCAGGTGTTACGTAATAAAGCGCTGCGCGTTACCCATAACCTCAAGAATGTGATGGACAATTGCGGGACGGGAGGAGACGGTTCGCAAAGCTTTAATGTAAGCACAGCTTCCGCTTTCGTAATCGCGGGAGCAGGTATTACAATCGCGAAACACGGGAACAGGAGTGTTTCAAGCAAGACAGGCAGCGCTGACGTACTGGAAAAGCTGGGCGTGGATTTACAAGCCGCACCGTCTCAGATTGAAGAAATGTTGATGGAGAATGGGATTGCCTTCTTGTTTGCTCCGCATATCCATCCCAAAATGGCCAGGATTATGAAGATTAGAAGGGAATTGAAAATCTCGACGGTTTTTAATTTAATCGGTCCGCTAACGAATCCTGTGGAATTGACGTCACAGCTGCTTGGCGTATACCGGAACGATATGCTGGAGCCATTTGCGAAAGTGCTCGATTCACTCGGAAGAAAACGGGCAATCATTGTAAATGGAGCAGGCAGTATGGATGAAGCAAGCCTTCAGGGGACAAACAGCCTTATCTTACTTGAAAATGGTGAGGTCAAGAGCTTTAGTCTCCATCCGGAAGAAGTCGGTCTTCCTGTTTATGATAACTCAGCAATAAAAGGCGGAGATGCCAAGAAAAACAGTGAAATTCTATTGGATGTGTTAAAAGGGAAAAAGGGTGCTTACCGAGATACGGTCCTGCTTAATGCCGGACTTGGTATTTATGCGAACGGCAAGGCCGCGACCATAAAGGACGGGATTGCACTAGCGAATGAGAGCATTGACAGCGGCAGTGCTCTTGGAAAATTGGAAACACTCATTTCATATAACAAAACCAAAAGCGGGGTGCTATAAATGCAGGATATTTTATCGGAAATATTGGCCCGCAAAGGGGAAGAAGTAGCGGAACTAAAGCGCTCCGGTTATGTCGTGGGCACGGAATTCACAACCCCTTGCACCTCGCTGTATGCAAACATTAAAAATAAAGATTCCATCGGCATCATCGCAGAAATTAAGCGGGCATCTCCTTCCAAAGGAGATATCGATCCTGATGTGATTCCTGCCCAGCAGGCAGGCGTTTATGAAGCCCATGGCGCTTCAGGCATTTCCGTTTTGACAGATACCGATTTCTTTAAAGGCTCCTTTGCTGATCTGGAGGCGGTCCGGGCGAAAGTTTCGGTCCCTTTGCTTTGCAAAGATTTCATGATTGACGAAATCCAGATAGACCGGGCGAGAAGGGCAGGCGCCGATGTCATCTTATTGATTGCGGCGGCTCTTTCGGTACAGCGCCATCAGGAATTGTACCGTTTTGCCAAATCATTAGGTCTTGAAGTGTTAACGGAAGTGCATGATGAACATGAATTGGAGCGGGCGGTCAGTTTAGGCGCGGAAATGATTGGCATTAATAATCGGGATTTAAAAACATTTCAAGTTGATTTAGCTGTTACAGAAAGGCTCGCGAAGGCACTTGGAAAATCTTCAAGCGCACTGATAAGCGAGAGCGGCATCAAGACAAAGGAAGATGTGCTGCGTGTAAAAGCAGCCGGGGCAGACGCAATTTTGGTGGGGGAGACCTTCATGAAAAGTGAGGATCTGCCGAATAAACTGGCTGAATTTCAACTATAGATTAGGAGTTTTTACATGTTAGTTAAAATCTGCGGGATTACGACAACTGAAGCAGCGCATGCGGCAGTGGACGCCGGTGCTGATTTAATCGGTTTTGTTTTTGCCGAAAGCAAGCGCCGCATTATTCCTGAACAGGCGGCGGAGATCATGGAAGAGGTGAAAGGCAAGGTCAGGGCTGTTGGAGTTTTTGTCAATGAAGATGTGGAAGAAATAAAGAGAATCGGGTCCATCGTCGGCCTTGATTACATCCAGCTCCACGGTGATGAAAATCCGAAATATATAGAGGATATCCCGTTTCCCGTAATTAAAGCGTTTGGAATCGGAGTTCACGAAGACCTTGAGCAGATATCTTCTTTTCAGTCGGATTATTATTTGCTTGATAGCCCAAAAGGCCAGTATCATGGCGGAAATGGTGTAGCCATTAATTTGGAATTATTAACAAATAAAAAGCTTCCCAAAGATAAGGTTATCCTTGCTGGAGGACTTACACCGGAAAATGTTGCATTAGCCATTCAAACCGTCAATCCGGGCGGCGTCGATGTCTCAAGCGGTGTCGAAACAAACGGTTCAAAGGATATTGAAAAAATTTATCGATTTGTGCGCAATGCTAGATTATCTTAAAGGAGATGGAGTGAAATGAACAGCTATGTTCAACCAGATAAAAACGGCCATTTTGGACCATACGGCGGCAGGTTTGTACCTGAGACATTAATGACCGCTGTCATTGAATTAGAAAATGCTTATGAAGAAGCACGAAAGGACGAGAGTTTTCAGAAGGAATTGGAATATTATTTAACTCAATATATCGGTCGTGAAAACCCTCTCTATTATGCAAGCAATCTAACAAAAAAGGCAAGCGGGGCGAAGATATATCTTAAACGTGAAGATCTGAACCATACAGGTGCCCATAAGATAAACAACACAATTGGGCAGGGACTTTTGACAGTGAGAATGGGCAAGAAAAAGGTGGTTGCCGAGACAGGGGCAGGCCAGCACGGAGTTGCCACTGCGACCGTTTGTGCACTGTTGAATTTAGAATGTGTGATTTTTATGGGGAAAGAGGATATCGCTCGCCAGAAGCTTAACGTATTTCGTATGGAGTTATTGGGAGCTAAGGTAGTTTCTGTGGACCAAGGGAGCGGCACACTTAAGGATGCCGTTAATGAAGCGCTCCGATACTGGGTTGCCAACGTAGATGATACTCATTACATAATGGGATCAGTGCTGGGACCCCATCCTTTTCCGAAAATTGTCCGAGATTTCCAAAGTGTCATTGGCACGGAAACAAAAAGGCAATTTGACAAAATGGAAGGCAGCCTTCCTGATGCAATCGTAGCTTGTATTGGCGGTGGCAGTAACGCGATGGGGATATTCTATCCATTTATTGAGGATAACGAGGTTTCCTTGATTGGTGTGGAAGCGGCAGGCAGCGGAGTAGATACGCTAGAGCACGCGGCGACCCTGACAAAAGGAAAACAAGGGATTCTTCACGGAGCGTTAATGTATGTATTACAGGATGAGGATGGCCAAATTCAGGAAGCTCATTCCATATCGGCGGGACTTGATTATCCGGGAGTGGGCCCCGAGCATAGCTTTTTAAAGGACAGCAACAGGGTTCAATACACTTCTGTGACTGATGCTGAAGCAATGGATGCCCTCGTGTTGCTGTCACAGACTGAAGGAATCATTCCGGCTTTGGAAAGCTCGCATGCGATTGCGTACGCGGTGAAGCTTGCAAAAGAAATGAAGTCAGATGAAAGCCTGGTTATTTGCCTGTCAGGCAGAGGCGATAAAGATGTCGAAACGATACAAAAGCGGATGGGAGGACTTTCGAATGGGTAAACAGCGAATTGATGAGGCGTTACAAAAGTGCGCCGAAAAGGGCGAAAAAGCTTTCATTCCTTATATTATGGCTGGTGATGGCGGACTTGATCAATTAAAGCAGCATTTGCTGTTTTTTGAAAAAGCGGGTGCTGATGTCGTAGAATTAGGAATTCCGTTTTCCGATCCTGTCGCCGACGGACCAGTCATTCAGCGCGCAGGAAAACGGGCTCTCGATTCCGGTGTGTCTTTGAGAAACATCATGGAAAAATTAATCGAAATCCGTAATGAAATAAACATTCCGATTATCTTAATGACCTATCTCAATCCGGTTTTTGCATATGGGATTGACCGTTTCGCACAGGATTGTCGCAAAGCTGGAGTCGATGGCTGTATTTTTCCGGACATGCCGCTGGAAGAAGAACGGTTTGTTTCCGAACCGATGAAACAGTCAGAAATCGCCATCATCAGGCTCGTAACATTAACAAGCCCCGAAGCAAGACTTAGAAAAATCGCCGATGGAGCGGAGGGCTTTCTCTATGCGGTTACCGTAAAAGGGATAACGGGAGCGAGAGATCATTTTGCGGAAGATACGGGCCAATTTTTAGAAAGGGTTAAGGCATTAAGCTCTGTTCCGGTTATGGCCGGGTTTGGTATTTCCACACCAGAGCATGTAAAGGAAGCTGGGAGATATTGCGATGGTACTGTCGTGGGAAGCAAGGTGGTCCAATGCCTGGAGAATGATGACTTTGATGCGATTTCCAAATTGATTGAAGCAGCAAAAAGCAAGGTGCTCGCCTGAAAAATGAAAGATGTAAGGGGAGCCAAAACTATATCGGTTAACAACTTAACACTCATAAATTCAACTTATATAGATGGCTTAAGATAAATGAATCAATTTCATATTTCCTTTTTATAAGGCTCTGTTAAACGATAATGTTGTTTTTGGGAAGGGAATCTGCGAGACTCCTGCGGAAAAACGGGCTGGCAAGACCCCGCAGCGAGGTACGAGTGAGGAGGCTTGCCAGTTCGTCCGCGGAAAGCGAGTAGATTCCATGACCATTTGAAAATCAACAATGGAATTTAACAGAGCCTTTTATGAAGAAACACAGACCAACAGAATATGCAGGTACTCAAAAAATGTTCTTAGTTTTGTACGCGTTGAATTGGGCTGTTGATTTCCGCTACAGGCGGACGCTTTCCGCGAGCGGTCCGTAGCCTCCTCGTCGCTTCGCTCCTGCGGGGTCTCACCTGGCCACCTTTTCCCGCAGGACGTTGAGTGATCATCCTCGAATAGACACCGCACGAGAAAATGCGTAGCATTTTCGAGGAGTCGCCGCCTGCAGCGAAAAGCAAC
>NZ_QVTC01000078.1 GCF_003429085.1 Bacillus sp. V59.32b
CATCTTCTTCAGGCTGCCTGACCTTTTTTAAAATGTCCTTTACATAGGGTACAGTTTATTTCCCCGTCGGCCCCTTTCTTTAATTACCTGTAAAATTCGGTTTTCTTTTCTCGACAAATGCTTGAATGCCTTCCTGGTGATCGCTTGTTCTACGCATTTTCATCTGTGCGTTTTTTTCAAGTTCAAGCATTTTTAATAACAGCGGCCGATTTTTTTCACCGAGGATTTTTTTCGTCTTAATCATCGCCTGGATCGGGCTGTTCAGCCATTTCGCAAGCTTCGTCTCAATGGCTTGATCGAGCGTTTCGGAAGCGACTTCGTGTATTAGTTCTTTTTCGAAGGCTTCTTGCGCCCTCATTACTTTCCCTTCCCAAATGAGTTCCTTTGCGCGAACTTCACCCAGCCTTCTTTCAAGGAAGAAATGTCCGCCTCCATCCGGCACAAGACCAATGCCGATGAAGTTCATGGCAATTTTACTTTCAGGCTCAGCAATAATGTAATCCGTCGCCAGCGCCATACTCAAGCCAAGGCCCGCTGCCGCTCCATGAATCCCACAAATCGTAAGCTTTGGCATAAAGTAAAGCGTTGTCACCAATTCACTGATGCAATCCATCAAAGAGTTAAAATCAGCTTCATCATTGGATGAAAGCATCATTTTAATATCTCCGCCGGAAGAAAACGCTTTCCCTTTTCCTTTTAAAATAACAACATGGATATCTTCATTCGTCGTTATTTCCTTAAGTGCGTTCACCAATTCACGCAGCATAGGCTCATTCATTGCGTTTAAAGCTTCAGGGCGGTTCAGTTCAACTGTAGCCGTCCTTTCTGAATACGTTACCGTAACGGTCTCTGTAACAGAAGTCGATTCGTAGGATCCCACTGCTCTTCCTCCTCAAAAAAATTTTCTCATAAATATTATAACGTTTCTTTCATTCAAATAAAAAGAAAAAAATGAATATTGTGAGAAATCTCACTTTTAGGCATGCTAAAAAGAGGATGGGATCCCATCCCCTTTTTTGCGATTATTGAATAACCTATTTATCTCGTTCGAGCAGACAATCTTATAGTTTCACCTTATCCTGGACTTGTTCACGAAGAGCCCTCTTCAAGAATTTGCCCACTGACGTCTTCGGAATTTCATCCATAAATAATACTTCATCTGGCAGCCACCATTTCGCAAACTGCGGTTTCAAAAATTCAATCACTTCATCTTTGGTTACTTTATCTTTATATGCTTCTTTCAGAACGACACAAGCGACGGGCCGCTCCTGCCATCTTTCGTGCGGAACCGCGATAACTGCTGCCTCGAAGATTGCTTCATGAGCCATCAATGTATTCTCCAAGTCTACCGACGATATCCATTCCCCACCGCTCTTAATTAAGTCCTTAGTCCGATCGACAATCTTAACGAAGCCTTCCCCGTCAACGGTTACAACATCCCCGGTATACAGCCAGCCATCTTTAAATGCTCCCTCAGTCCTGTCGTCCCGGTAATACTCACTGGCAATCCACGGGCCGCGAATGAGCAATTCACCCATTTCTACTCCATCTGCTTTCACTTCGCCATCCTTGCCGATTACTTTTATATCAATGCACGGTACCGTCATTCCCTGCTTTGCTTTTAGCTCATACTGTTCTTCCTCTTCTAAATCATCATGATAGCTTTTCAGACTAGAGGTAAAAACAAGCGGGCTTGTTTCAGTCATGCCGTAAGCATGAACAAAGGGAATTTGGTGCTTTTGCTCAAACGCTTTGATCATGCTTTTAGGAGCCGCGGAACCGCCACAAATTACCGCCCTCAGGCTGCTTGTGTCATATTCGTTATCCTCCAGCTCATGCAGAAGGCCAAGCCAAATCGTTGGTACGCCTGCGGTTAACGTCACTTTTTCCGATTCAATCAATTCAGCAAGTAATTTCGGGGTAAAATACGGTCCGGGCAAAACAAGATTGCTGCCGAACCAGACCGCCGCAAACGGAAGCCCCCAGGCGTTCACATGAAACATCGGCACAACCGGCATCGCTGTGTCTCTCTCCGCGATGCCCAAATTGTCTGTTAAACCCAGTCCAAGACTATGAAGGACAACCCCACGGTGAGAGTAAACAACCCCTTTTGGATTACCGGTTGTAGCGGACGTATAACACATACCAGCCGGATCATTTTCATCGATCTCCTGTGCGAATGGGTGTGCAGGATCGCCTTGTGCGATCAGTTTTTCATAATGGTATACAGGAGACAGCTTCGTTTCAGGCAGTTCTTCGGCATCAGTCATGATAATAAATCCTTCAACATGCTGAATGTCCTCCTGAATGCTTTCAATCAGCGGCAGGACATCTGCATCAATCAACAATAATTTATCCTCAGAATGGTTCACGATATATGAAACATGCTGTGGCGAAAGTCTTAAATTAATCGTATGTAGCACCGCCCCCGAGCAAGGGATTGCGAAATACGCTTCGAGATGTCGGTGGTGGTTCCACGCAAGAGTACCGATCCGGTCCCCTTTTTCTATTCCCAGTTTTTCAAGACTGCTTGCCAGCCTTCTCGTACGCTCGGCTATCTCACGGTAAGTGAATCTTTGAATGCCGCTTTCCGTACGCGATACCACTTGTTTTTTCGAATAATACTTCTCTGCTCTTTCAATCATCTGCGTCATAATCAAGGGAGTATTCATCATTTTTTATTTCCTCCTTATTTAGAAAACGCTTTCAACATTTATTTAATTCGATTTTTTTAAGGATTATCCTTTTTCGTTTTATATTTTAGGCTCTGTTAAATTCCATTGTTGATTTTCAAATGGTCATGGAATCTACTCGCTT
>NZ_QVTC01000079.1 GCF_003429085.1 Bacillus sp. V59.32b
TGGTCATATTCCGGCTGTTGGTATTGTGGTTGAACCTTTGGGTACTCCTTAGATTCCGGGTACTGCTGATATTGTGGCTGGATCTCTGGGTACTGCTGGCGCTCCGGATACTGCTGATATTGGGTCTGAACCTCTGGATAATGGTCATATTCCGGCTGCTGATATTGAGATTGAACCATTGGGTACTGCTGACTGTCCGGGGACTGCTGGTATGGTGGCTGAGCCTCTGGGTAGTGCTGATACTCCGGCTGTTGGAATTGTGGTTGAAACTTCGGATAGTGCTGGTGCTTATTATACATACTCATAAAGTGTGCCGGTGATTCCATGGACGATTCATAAGTTGGAATCTCCGGAACATATGAACCGCCCATCGCAGGATTGTTTCCATAAAATTGCCCGTATCCCGCCTGATCAAAAGATGAGGAATCATATTGATGATCTGTCGTTCTTTCCTGTCGATACGGGTAGAATCCTGCTCCGTATCCTTGCTGTTGCATATATTGCATTTCTGATGTATCGGAACAGCTTTCCCACTCTTGACCTTGTGGGAAGGACTGCTGCATCTGCGGAATGGCCCACGGTTGATAAGGGAGGCAAAACCCCGTTCCCGGCATGATCGGTGTAATAGGGACGCAATCAGGTGCAGGAGCATATTCCAATTCAGGACTTTCCTCTTTCATTTCTTTCGGTTCCACCATTTTGGGTGCTGGTGGCTTTACCATGTTCACCATATAATAATTATTGATATCTATTTCCATGTCAATTTCAGGCATTAAGGGTTGTTCTTTAACGATGTGTTTTGGAAATGGCTCCTCTTTCGCCATCGGTTGTTGTATAAAAGGCTCGGGTTTTGGCTGTTCTTTTACAATTGGTTGTTGTACAAAGGGCTGGGGGGCCATCGGTTGCTCTTTTACTGGCTGTGTATACTGTGTCGGAGCTTCTTTCACACTTGGTTTCACTGTTTCTTTTTTTACACTGCCTGAAGAACCCGGCACTTTAATTTTCATGCCCGGCATCATCATATCCGGGTTGCTAAGCTGGGCATTGGCTTTCTTCAGCTCTTCGAAACTGACGCCGTACTTCTTCGAGAGCTTCCAAAGTGTATCCCCTTTTTGGACAATATGAATTTTCACGCTACTAAATCCCTCCTATGCATATGTCCTTACATACTATGAAGCCCTGGGCAAATTGCTATCATTTTCATCAAAACTTATGCTCAAAAGAAATTATTTATGATAGCGTGATGATTATCTCAACAAAAAAAGGACCTGGTTAGGCCCTCCCATTTATTTTATGAATTATGCCCTTTCCAGCATTCTCTCCAAGGCGAGAACGGCATCATCGGCGATTTTCTTTTCGACCTTAATTGGACCCACGATGTTGCCTTTTTCAATTGACTCCAGTGACCATAATAAATGAGGTAAATCAATTCGGTTCATGGTCAGGCACGGACACATATTCGGATTCAGCGAGATAATCTTTTTATCGGGGTGGGTCATCATTAACCGTTTTACAAGATTGCTTTCCGTACCGATCGCCCACTCGCTGCCCGGTTCCGCTTTTTCGAGCATCTTGATGATGTAGGAGGTGGATCCGCTGTAGTCCGATAGCTCGACGACTTCTCTTCGGCATTCCGGATGGACGAGGATTTTCATTTCCGGTTGTTCTGCTCTGACGGCTTCGATGTTGGCAACGGTGAAGTTTTCATGAACAGAACAGTGCCCTTTCCAGAGCAGTACTTTTATTTCTTGTTCATCTCCGTCATAAAGCAGTTCATCCCGGTGCGGGTCCCAGACAGCCATTTGATTAAGAGGGATTCCTAAATCAAAAGCCGTATTGCGGCCAAGGTGCTGGTCAGGCAGGAAAAGGATCCGTTCTTTTTGGCTAAACGCCCATTGCAGCATTTTCTTAGCGTTGGAGGACGTCACGGTCGCTCCTCCATTTCTGCCGACAAAAGCCTTGATGCTCGCTGTCGAGTTGACGTACGTTAAGGGCAGGATCGTGTCACCAAATATATGCTGCAGCTTCTCCCATGCTCTTTCAGTCTGATGGATGTCCGCCATATCAGCCATCGAACAACCCGCGCGCATGTCAGGCAGTACAACGGTTTGATAATCTGAGGTGAGAATATCCGCTGTCTCGGCCATAAAATGGACTCCGCAAAATACAATATGCTTGGCGTCACGGTTACTGGCCGAAAGCTGGGCGAGCTGCAGTGAGTCCCCTGTTACATCTGCAAATTGGATGACTTCTTCGCGCTGATAATGATGTCCTGGAATAAACAAAGAGGATCCTAGTTTGTGCTTAATTTCTCTGACCCTGTTTTCCATTTCTTCCGTGTTCATGGTCTTATATTTTTCGGGAAGCATCTTTTCCGCCATTTCCAATATACTCATAAAAAATCTCCCTCCTTAGGTTTCCTGCAGTACATTCAATTTTACTCTCGCACTAATATCCAGGGCCCTTACGCTGTGGGTAAGGCTGCCAAGCGAAATATAGTCGACACCACAATCGCGGTATACGTGAAGATTTCCAAGGTTAATCCCTCCTGATGCTTCGGTGATGATGTGTGGCGGCACGAGTGAAATGAGTTGTTTGATCTGTTCTGGTGTCTGATTGTCGAACATAATAATATCGGCTCCGGCCTCGGCTGCCTCGATAACTTGCCCTGCAGATTCTGTCTCCACTTCAATCTTCACCGTGTGGCCGATCCTTGATTTTGCCAGTTGGACCGCTTTCGCAATGGAGCCCGCAAATGAAATATGATTGTCTTTTATCATCACAGTGTCATAAAGGCCGTATCGGTGGTTAAAAGCCCCGCCGCAACGGACGGCATATTTTTCAAGCATTCTTAGCCCCGGTGTCGTTTTTCTCGTATCACACGGCTTTGTTTTCGTTCCATCAAGAATTTGCATAGCTTTCCCAGCTTGAGTGGCTATTGCGCTCATTCTTTGAACCAAATTGAGGACAACCCTTTCCCCTTTGAGAAGCGCAGCCATATTTCCAGTAATCAAGGCTAGCTCATCACCGCTAAAAAAGGAATCTCCATCATGCACCAATAGTTGGACGTTCGCTTTCTCATCCAATAAGGAAAATCCGGTCTGCACCACGTCCCGTCCAGAAAAAATTCCATCCTCCTTCGCGATGAAGGTCAGCGTTCCCTGCTCTTGTTCTGAAAATAACAGGTCGCTTGTCACATCCCGGTCGCCGATATCTTCCATGAAAAACTGTTCAAGTAGTTGCCTTAGCTTTAACTTGTTCATCGAATGCCCGTCCTTTCAATCGGTTTTTCATCACATTTTTATCGATGACAATGGTTTGATGGAGCCAGTTTTTGTCATTTTCCATCGGAAAGTCACTCCGAAAATGACCGCCACGGCTTTCCGTTCGGCATAGGGCCGATTCGGCAATCATCCATGCCACCAACATCCCATTGACAACAAGCCGCTGCTCGATTGGCAAAGAACTGACGTCTTGTTTCCACAGGACCAACAAATCGAAGCTTTCCAGCCAATTGAGCAGAGTTTTAAGTCCTGCCTCGTTTCTGACAATGCCCGCATATAGCATTAACTTTTCACCAAGCTCGGTTAAGGAAGGCAAGTGATCAACATCCTTTTGTCCGGTTGCTTCTATTCTTTGTTTTGGCAGTTCCCGGACCGGTTGCTTGGCGATGAAGTGACCCGTGCTTTTACCAAACACAATCCCTTCGAGCAAGGAATTGCTCGCGAGCCGGTTTGCTCCATGCACACCGGTACAAGCGGCCTCACCGACAGCATACAGTCCTTGAACCGAGGTCCTGCCAACTTCATCCGTTTCAATGCCGCCCATCAAAAAGTGATTACCTGGGGCAACCGGTATCTTTCCGTTGCTGATTTCAATCCCAGTTTGTTCACATAGAGAGGCAACTGAAGGGAAGCGGGCCCGGAAATTTGGAATCATGGAAATATCAAGGTACACCATTTCGCCCCGTAGAAGATAAGAAAAGATGGTCTGTGCAACAATATGCCTCGGCGCAAGATCCTTGAGCGGATGGATGCCGTCCATGATTTTGTTGCCTGTTTCCGTGACCAGCTTCGCCCCTTCGCCCCGAACCGCTTCCGAGACGAGTCCATGTGTTTTTCCATATGTGTAAAGCAAGGTCGGGTGAAACTGGATAAATTCCATATCTTTGATTCTCGCTCCCGCTTTCAAGGCCATCGCTATGCCTTCCCCTGTGGTCGAAGGAGAATTCGAGGTAAAACGGTACAGTGCGCCGCAGCCACCTGTCGAGAGAACAACATGCTCTGCTAAATAAGATTCACTCCGGCCTTCCGGACTCACCGTTTTAACGCCGATGCAGGAATTGTTTTCGCTCATGATAAGCCCGGTAACCTCGAATCCTTCCATCATCTTTACCGTAGAATGCTCCAATCGGTAAAGATAATGTTCAATCAAAAATTTGCCAGTCGCGTCGCCATGACTGTGCAATATCCTTCTCTCACTGTGTGCTCCTTCCAGTCCAAGAGATACTTTCCCATTCTGATCCCGGTCGAATTCCATACCGGCTATCATTAATGAGTTGATCGCAGAAGGCGCTTCTTGCACTAATTTCATGACAGCTTCCGGATTGTTATAATTCCTGCCGGCAAGCAATGTGTCATGTTCATGTTTGGTTATGCTATCGCTTTTGGACATGGCTGCCGCAATCCCGCCTTGTGCCAAATAGGAATTGCTGGTTCTCCATTCAGTCTTTGTGAAAATCATCACATTTTTATCCTTGGCTGCTTCTAATGCAGTCTGGAGTGCGGCGATCCCGCTTCCAACTACAATTACTTCTGAAAATTTCATTTTCCGCCCTCCTGTTTTAACAGGTGTCTTGACACTTATATTTACATACTATTAAACTATTTACAAGAGTTTTTTTAGTTAGGACGTGGGACAATGATTTATTTTGATTATGCAGCTACTACACCGATGGATGAGGAAGCGTTGGAGGTATTCATCGAAGCTTCCAATAGATTTTTCGGCAATTCAAACAGCCTTCATGATACCGGGTCCGCGGCAAAACAACTGCTCGAGCATTCGCGGCAGACGCTGGCTGCACTTTTGAATGTGGAAAAAGAGGGGGTTATTTTTACAAGCGGCGGTACGGAAAGCAATATCGTTGCCCTCGAGACACTCCTTTCATCAAGCAAGAAAAAGAAAAACCATATCATCGCTTCGAAAACGGAGCATTCTTCGCTTTCCAATTATTTATTGAAGCTTGAGAAAGATGGATATGAAATTACTTATCTAAACCATCAAGCAGATGGGATTATTGATTTAACGAATTTGAAAGACGCCATTAAGCCGTCAACCTGCATGATTGTTGTCGCCCATGCCAATTCAGAAATCGGCTGTATCCAGCCGCTGTCTGAAATCAAGGAATTAATTGCAGATAGAGAGATATTCCTGCATGCTGATTGCGTTCAGTCATTCGGAAAGCTTGATCTAGTCGAGGCCGACAGCCTTTCGATTTCCAGCCACAAAGTGTATGGACCAAAAGGTGTGGGCGCCGTGATCTTTCCAAATATCCATCGTTTAAAGTCGCCAGTCCCTGGAACCTCTCATGAAAATGGCTTCCGTGCGGGTACAGTCAATGTGCCAGCAATCGCTTCATTTGTGACTGCTTGTAAAAAAATGTACCAAAATAAAGAATCCCAATGGGAGAAGATGAAGGCTTTACGATCCTTGTTCATACTGGAACTACAGAGAATGGAGGTTTCTTTTGAGCTGTTTCAGTCAGAATCAGGACAGTTGCCCCATATTATCGGCATGATTGTTCCCGGATTTCAAGGGCAATTTCTCATGCTCGAATTGAATCGTGCCGGATATGCCGTTTCAACGGGAAGTGCCTGCACGGTTGGTAAGCAATCTCCATCCCGAACGATGAAGGCAATTGGAAAGAGCGATGACGAGAGCCGGGGCTTGATCCGGATTTCACTTGGTAATACGACTTCAGGAGGCGATATTATTGGACTTACGCAGGCTCTGGCTCACGTCACTAACTGACTCTGCTCATGCAACGTTGCTGAAACTTGTGGTAAAATGAGTGTACGTTCGCGTAATAAGGAGATGCACACAACCATGAAGAAAAAATTACTGGGTGATGATAGAAGGGCACAGCTTTTACATATTTTGAAAACAAGCGGAAAGCCAGTTACCGGGACAGAACTGGCCCGGATTGCCAATGTAAGCCGCCAGGTGATTGTCGGTGATATCACACTGCTGAAAGCAAAGCATGAGCCCATTGTCGCCACGGCCCAGGGGTATATGTACTTCCACACTTCAGCCACGCAAAGCTCTGAGCGAATCGTTGCTTGCCTTCACGGCCCGGAACGGACGGAAGAAGAATTGAATTTACTCGTTGACTTAGGCATCACAGTCAAGGATGTAACCATCGAACATCCGGTATATGGCGACCTGACTGCTTCCATCAGAGTAAGCAGCCGAAAGGAAGTCAAGCAATTCCTGGACAAAATCGCAGCAACGAATGCCGCTTTTTTATCAGAACTTACCGACGGAATCCATCTCCATACATTGATTGCTCCTTCCGAAGAATTATTGGATGAAGCCGAGGACGCTTTAAGTAAGGCAGGTTTGCTCGTGCTGTAGCATATTGGGATGGCGATAGGGCGACCATATTTTAGCTGTCAAAACAGAAACTTAAAAACTAATTCAGACCAAAAAGCAGAAGCTCCAAAAAAGGGCTTCTGCTTTTTTTAAACCGTTTTGGAAGGTATACTAACCGATTTTTCGACCATGAAGCTTGGGTAGCTGCCGAGCAGGGAAACCGTACATCCGAGCGCTTCCAGTTCAGAAATCGCGCCTGGCACCAAGACATCATCCATTTTCATATCCAGGTCAATGATAAAAAAGTAATGGCCCAACCCCGTTTTCATTGGACGGGACTCAATTTTTGATAAATTAAGCTTTCTCCACGCAAAAGCGGACAGAACCTGATGCAATTGTCCAGAATGATCCTCTGGAAGCATGATCATCAACGTCGTCTTGTATCCGCGCGGCACAGCGAACATTTTCTTATACTGTACTTCGGATTTGGAAAGCACGACAAACTTCGTATGATTGTGGTTGAAGTCATGAATATTGTGCTTAATGATGTTCAAGCCGTACTCCTCGGCAGCCAATTCATTGGCAATTGCCGCCATTTTTTTCTCTGGGTTTTCTTTGACCATTTTTGCGGCTGCCGCTGTGGACGTTGTATTTTCACAGGCAATCCCTTTAAGTTCTTTATGTAAAAATTTATGGCATTGAGCGATCGCGTGGGAATGTGAGTAAATGGTTTCCGGCAAAAAGGATGGAATATCATTATCCGGATGCACCATGAAATGCTGCTGGATCGGCGTGATGATTTCTCCTCTGATCGGAAGGCTGACTTCATGAACCAGGTAATCCAGGGTTATATTCACAGAGCCTTCCAATGCATTTTCGATCGGTACAAGGGCCAGATCGGTTTGCCCTTCATTGACTGCATCGAGGCATTCAGGGATGGTCGACATCGCTATTTTTACATCATCCGGAAAAAGCCGTGAAACCGCCAGATCCGTGAACGTTGCTTTCGGTCCTAGAAAAGCGATACTATATGACATTCTATACTCCCTCTTTTTATGAAAATTTACTGTCTATCTTATGCTATTTTTTGATTTATTACAATAGTCAGGTATATCAATTATCAAGAAAAGCTTGTATGTATGGAACAGTGACTGAACCTCTTATTTGAAGAAGGAATGACTAAGACCGATGCACTGTGGCAATCGTGGGTTTGGATAATAAATTCCGAGTTTTGGATAATAAATCTTGAGTTTGGATAATAAATCTTGAGTTTGGATAATAAATCCTCAGTTCGGATAATAAACTTTGAGTTTGGATAACAAATTGGGAGTTTGAATAATAAAACCCTGAGTTTGAATAACAAATCCTGCCTTTAATAAAAAATCCTCTGTTCCGATAATGACCTGAGCCCATGCCATGACAATCCCAGGCCGGCTGAGAACGGAAGCGCCCTTGTCTTTGTCGGGCAACTCACTGTTCACTGTCAAAGTTCATTCCTTAAACTAAAAAAGCCGTACAACCTCTGTACGGCTAAGAGCTAGGCTCCCGAGCCCAGCACTTCTACTTTTTCTACGAATTCCATCTTTCTTAACCGGGAAAGCAGTTCCTCTATCTCCATTGTAATGCCGCTTGTATTCAGCGACAATGTCACGTTGGCCCTTCCCTGCAAAGGAATGGTCTGGTGAATCGTCATGACATTGCAACCTGATGAAGCGACAGTGCTTAAAAGCTGGGATAACGTACCGGAACGGTCTTCGAGATAAAAAAATAGCGTGATCAGCTTTTCTTTGACTACCGTGTGAAAAGGAAAAACGGTATCTCTGTATTTATAAAAAGCGCTCCTGCTTAAATCCACCCTCTGGACAGCTTCCCAAACCGATTCTGCCTTTCCCCGTTCAATCAGCTCTTTTGCGTCCAGCGTTTTTTTCATTGCTTCAGGGAGGACATCTTCTCGAACTAAATAAAATTTCTTATCGGTTTTGTTCACTATCCATGCACCTCTTCCCGACGGTAGTATTCAACAGTCAAAAATCATTTCATCAATCTACGAATTCGAATTCATATTCAAGCAGTCTGACCGTGTCTCCATCTTTTGCGCCTCGTTCTCTGAGCGCTTCATCCACCCCAAACGAACGGAGCTGTCTCGCGAAACGGCGAATCGATTCATCACGGGTGAAATCAGTCATTTTGAACAATCTTTCCACCTTGAATCCGGAGACGACAAAGGCCCCATCAGGATCACGTGTAATTTTGAATTCATCCTTGGATGATTCATGCTTATAGAGAACCCGATGGATGCCTGTTTCTGCCTCTTCCTGATGTTCAAGCAGGAATTCCGGTGTTTCTTCCAGTTTATCAGCAATTGCATATAATAGGTCGCGAATTCCATTTCTCGTAACCGCAGAAATAGAAAAGACGGGATAGTCCTCGGTCAGTTTTTCTTTAAAGGCTTGTAGGTTTTCTTCCGCGCCGGGCATGTCCATTTTATTGCCGACAATAATCTGAGGACGCTCCATTAATCGCAAATTGTATTCCATAAGCTCTTTATTAATGGTTTGGTAATCCTCATACGGGTCACGCCCTTCCATGCTTGACATATCGATTACATGGACAATCACGCGCGTTCTTTCTATATGTCGTAAAAATTGGTGGCCCAGTCCCACGCCTTGTGAGGCACCCTCTATTAATCCAGGCAGGTCGGCCATAACAAAGCTCCGCCCGTCTTCTGTTTCAACCACCCCTAAATTCGGGACAATCGTCGTAAAATGATATTCCGCAATCTTTGGTCTAGCTGCCGATACAACCGATAGAAGTGTCGACTTTCCGACGCTTGGGAAGCCAACGAGACCAACATCAGCCAATACCTTTAATTCGAGTACAATATTGCGCTCCTGGCCGGGCTCCCCGTTCTCGGCGATTTCCGGTGCTGGATTAGATGCAGTGGCAAAGCGCGAGTTCCCTCGTCCGCCCCTGCCGCTCTTTGCAATAACCGCCCGTTGGCCATGCTCAACTAAATCAGCGATTACTTCCTTCGTGTCATCATCAATGACAACCGTACCCGGCGGAACCTTGACAACCATGTCAGGCGCATTCTTGCCATGCATGTTCTTGGACATGCCATGCTCTCCGCGCGGCGCTTTAAAGTGGCGCTGATAACGAAAATCCATCAGCGTGCGCAAGCCTTCTTCCACTTCGAAGACAACGTTTGCTCCGTTTCCGCCGTCCCCACCTGCGGGACCTCCCTTTGGCACGTACTTTTCCCTGCGGTACGCAACGATTCCATTACCGCCGTCTCCGCCTTTAACAAATACTTTGACCTGATCGACAAACATATCATCACTTCCTCTGTATGTATTCTTAAGCTGTGCTTATATCGTTTTAGTCTTCGAAAAGTTCAACTAGAAATACAGCTTCCACGCTGTTGATTTCACGGACTGTCACGCCAGCATTCTTGCTCACTGATTTATTTAAAAAATTACGCAAAACGGATTCATTTTTTATCGTACCCTGCAATTCAAAGGACAAACGAAGATTATGTTCTTTATTTTCATCGATTGAAATGACAAGCACGTTTTCCCCGTAGTCATCCAGTGAATCCCCGAGAATGTGGAACAGCTCTTCCAACCACGCAGAGATAAATTCGTCCATATCGCGCAAGCCTCGTTGAAGTTCCACGACTTGGAATTCAATGTGCAAAGGTAATGACCGCCAGTTTGCCGTCAAAAGCGTTTCCGTAAACTTCGGCATGTTGAGGTTTGAAAGCATGGCTTCATGATGGGCTTCAATGATGATTTCTTCGATTACGGCCTTGGCACGGTCTATATTATTCAATTCAATATTGCCCTTGATTAATTGAAGCTTATTCAGCCAATCATGTCTTGAATGGCGAAGAATCGTCTCCACCGATTTCCGTTCGTTATCCATTTGAAAGCTCCTTTATAATAAAAGCGCTTATCCGTTTTCGCTCTATCATGTTAGTACAAGCACCTTTTGTAGACTCTGGTCTAAGATATATCCGTCCTGTTTTTGCGATATGTCATATTAACCGCACATGTTAGCCGCCATCCAAAATATTCGGCAGATAGGCAAATACTTTGGGCGATGGCAGAGCGAAATAGAAAAGGGCCGGCTCATAAACAAAGGACCGGACGCCTTCATCACGATATATAGCTGACGCGATATATTGTGTACAACCGAAGGAGTCGGACCCTTTTGAGCCAGCCTCTATTCAAAGATGCTATTATGCTTCTTGTGCAACTGGATAAACGCTCACCTTTTTGCGGTCACGTCCGTAACGTTCGAAACGTACTACGCCGTCAACCTTTGCGTATAAAGTGTCATCTCCACCGCGTCCAACGTTTTCACCAGCGTAGATTTTAGTACCGCGCTGACGATAAAGGATAGAACCGCCGGATACTAATTGACCGTCCGCACGCTTAGCGCCAAGACGCTTAGAAATGGAGTCACGGCCGTTCTTTGTAGAACCTACTCCCTTTTTGGAAGCGAAGAATTGAAGATCCAAACTTAACATATGTTCCACCACCTATTTATTTAGAGTAATCTTAATATATTGTCCATAATTACGTTCTATCGTTTGAAGTGAGATCAGCATGCCGTTCAGCAATAACTGAATTTTCTCTTGTGCTTCACCAGAAATGTCCTCCGGTATCACACAGCGGAGATAGCCGCCCTCGCCGCCCTGCTCAATTTCAGGCTTGACTTTGACTAACTCAAAAATCGCATTCACAGCTCCGAATGAAACCGCAGATGCACCAGCACAAACGATATCCGAACCGTTTTCGGCAAAATCGGCATGTCCACTTAGGGTAAACGAAGTAATTCGTTCCTGTGGAGCATAATCGATTGTCACTTTAATCATGCGTTGATTGCGTCAATGACCACTTTTGTGTATGGCTGACGATGACCTTGCTTTTTACGGTTGTTTTTCTTCGCTTTGTACTTGAAAACGATGATTTTCTTCTGACGGCCTTGTTTTTCAACCTTGCCCGTTACAGTAACGCCATCCACTAATGGAGAACCTACTTTCACGTCATCGCCGCCAACGAATAAAACCTTATCAAAGGTAACAGTTTCGCCTGCTTCTACGTTTAATTTTTCAACGTAAACCACATCACCTGCTGCTACTTTTACTTGTTTACCGCCTGTTTCGATAATTGCGTACATACTTGCACCTCCTCGTAATTATTAAGACTCGCCAATCACAGGCGCCTGCCGGTCGGCAAAACTTTATAGCCTGATCTGTGCGGTGTGCTATAAACATAACAGTAAAATACTATCATAAACCGAAAACGATGTCAATATGTTATCATATTGCAGCTTGCACCGCCATTTCAATCTCTGCTATACTGCCGAATCTTTTTATCGCATATTTGTTGTGAACATTCTCCGGGTGTGTTACGAATAGTTTCATCCCGATTGCGGCTTCAAGAGTTGGTCGGTATGCTTCCCTCTCACCAAGCAGCGCTCCTGCCGCCTTTTTGCTCATCTCTACCCAGACAGCTTCTTCGTCACGATGTCGGTGCTCCATTAATTCACGTTCAAGGCGAAAAGCAATTGTCTCCGCACTTTCAATTTTCCCTGTGCCGCTGCAGCAAGGACATGGCTCCGTGGCTTTCTCAGTTAAGGAGAGAGATGTTTTCTTCCGGGTTATTTGAAGGATTCCGAGTTCGGTAAAGCCGACGATCGTCATTCTCATCTCATCCGACCGGCTTTCTTCCTTTAATTGCTCAATAATTCTTTGCCTATGGTGCTCATCCTTCATGTTAATAAAATCAATCAAGATGATCCCGGCCAGATTCCGAAGCCTTATTTGATTCGCGGCTTCCTTGGCAGCCTGAAGATTGGTCTCAAACACAGTCTGTTCTTTTTCCGCTTTACCGGTATATTTTCCGGTATTCACATCAATGACCGTGAGTGCTTCCGTTTCTTCAATAATCAGGGAGCCTCCGCTGTCTAACCAGACGATTTTCTTCATGGCTCTTTCCAATTGCGGCTCGACTTTTTCTTCTGAGAAAATATTATTTCTTCCTTTATAATAAATCGCTTCCCATGCCCCCGAACATTCTTCCAGCTCCTTATAGCCCGAAAAATCATCAATGATTATTTGACCAGTTTCTTCAGAGGCAGTCTCACGTTTGACCATTTTGAGAAAAGTATCGGTTGAATAAAGCAAACCCGGGGATTTTAACGCAGCGGCTTTATTTTGGATCGCGGTGTATTTTGTGCGCAATGCGCTTAACTGCTCATGAAACGTTTCCAGGTTCTGCTTTTCCATCGATGTCCGAATGATTAATCCTTCATTCGCATTCTTGTGCTCGATAGCGGCATTTCGCCATTTTTGCTGCGATTCTAGGCCCCCTTCGAATTTTTTAGAAACCCCCACATAGTCAATTCCGTGTATGTAAACAAGATAATCCGTTGAAAGCTCAATTAAACCGGTCAATTTCGCTCCCTTTGTACCCGTTTCATCACGGGTCACCTGGACAAGCAGCTTTTCTCCCTGCCTGACGAATTTCCCGATTGGATCCGTGGTGGATTTGGAGAGCTGAAAGGACGGCAGCTGGTCGCGGTGCAAAAATCCATGTTTCGCCTCTCCGAAATCGATGAATACGGCGTCCATGCCCGGCAATACTTTCGTCACTTTTCCTAGATATATATTTCCGACGAGACTTTGCTGATTTGGCGAAATTGTCTCAAACTTAACCAATTTCCCATTTTCCATAACGGCGTACCTTTTCTCTCTCGACGCCAAATTGACAATCACTTTCTTCATAAAAAAATCCCTTCTCACTTTTGAAGAAAGGATACCACATTTAATAGGAATATAACAGGTCGCCAATTTTTATATTTGTCATTTTATCGGAAAAATAAGCATGCAAAATTTCGTTCTCGTCCAGGGAACCCCGTTCCTTTCCGTTTTTGAGAATAATGACAGGGTGCTTGCAGCCGCGCTGGAACTTCTCCAATACTTTATGGATTTGTTCACTTTCTTCCACCCTGATCGGTTTAAGCACCACTAAATTACTGTACCGCCCATAGTGTCGCTCCAGTAAAAAACGAATGAATGCATAATATCGTTGTTTCCATTCCATCGAAAGTGATAAGGCAATAAAGCCGGAAATGATCCAAATGTTTAGGTTGAACGGTTGAAAAACGGTAGCTAGCATCAGAAAAATGAAAGCAAACGCCGTTGAAAATAATATCGTAAGACGGTGGGCATCGATAAATGAACGATACAAGGATAGACAAAGAAACAATATTTTTCCGCCATCCAAGGGCCAGATCGGAAGCAAATTAAAGACCAGCACCGCTATATTCATATAAAGAAATTGCTCGAATAATTCAAACGGCATATACGATAGTGTGTGGAGCAGGAAAGCTGCGCCAATCATCCATACATGCTGCAACGGACCCGCGAGAATCACAAGGCACTCTTCTTTCAGCGATTTGTTTCCGCACTCTTCTGTTTCGACTGACCCGCCAAAAGGAAGCAGTGAAACCGATTTAATTCTCCATTTGAAGTGTTGCGCCGCCATTGCGTGCCCCATTTCATGAATGAACACCGTTAAAAACAGCATAAGCATCGGAATGAAATGCGCCGTCAGAACGGAAATTCCGATGACGATCCAAAGGGTAGGATGAATACGAAGTTTGGCAAAGAGCTGAAAATATTCATTCAAATGGTATCACCTTTTTTGGGTCGATGAATGCATCCCCTTTTTTTATAGCGAGATAAAACGATCCTTTTGTACCATCATCACTTGCTGTGACCTTGCCGATTTCCTTTTTCTTTTTCACGGTTTCATACAATTTCACATCCACTGACGCAAGGTGCCCATACCATGATTCGCTTTTATCGCTATGCTGAATCACGACAGTTTGGCCAAGATCCTTCTTGCTTCCTGCAAATATGACAACACCATCGTTCATCGATTCCACTTTCGACTCCGGACCGGTTTCGATCATAATCCCAGCTCCGCTGCTTTCAAAACTCCCGGTTATTTTTCCGGATACAGGCACTTCATTTTGATGGTCTAATTCTTCTTTCCCGGTCTTCGCCTCTGGCAAAAAGGCGATCGGCTTGCCAAACTTGTCCTCATACCAGGTAGTTACGGACGCAAATTGAAACTCCTGATCCATCGTTTCACTCACAAAAGCTCTCGGCTCATCCAATTTATCAGATGGATGCTTAAACATAACGCCAACCACCAAAAATAAGCAAAGCGCAGCCAATATTTTAAAATAGAAATATTCCTTTTTAAAAAGAGGATGCTCTTTCTCGTAAGATGTCGTCTCAAATCCGTACTGTTCCTCATCACTAATATGCGTCCAAGCATTATCCACTCGTTTCTCGCTCATTTTTCTCCGCTTGGCAATCCGGTTTTGTATCTCTCTCCTTCTATCCTTCATACAAATATCCACCCCCTGCGCCTTTTGTACAAGGTTATGATTACCTTGTCCGAATTATGACGGGGAGGATTAATGAGAGAAAATTTGTAGGGCTTTCTTTGCCGAAATTTTATTATGTTGCCAAGACCTCTTTTTGTTGCCGGAACTTCCGTTTTCGTTGCCAAGACCTCTTTTTGTTGCCGGAACTTCCGTTTTCGTTGCCGCTTTTCTCGTTTTGTTGCCGGAACAGGGACTTTTGTTGCCGGAATTTTATTTTTGTTGCCAAGACCT
>NZ_QVTC01000008.1 GCF_003429085.1 Bacillus sp. V59.32b
TTCGAGGAGTCTCGCAGATTCCCTTCCCAAAAACAACATTATCGTTTAACAGAGCCAAATTTAAAAGGCTTACTTAAACATTACGTTAGCAAGGGACGGCCCGCAAAGAAACGTCGGCTCGTATCCGTCACGTCCTGGGCGTCTAAGCTTGATATCAGTATATGTTCAAAAATATAAGCTGCCTATTTTATTTTTGAAAAAACCTGATTAGATAAGCCTAATTCAGGTTTTGTTTAGTGGAATCTTTCACAATCCATCTATATTTCACCATAAATATTTAATATTCTGGGTGTTGTTCCACAATCCGGCCGATTGTAAAAAAGACGCATTCCTTTTTAAAGAAATGCGTCTGATTGTGGAAGATCCTTTATGTTTTTTACTGAAGTAAACGATAAAGTTTGTTATCTCAGCTTATTTATTTTCCATCAACAATTTCCTTAAAGATCTGATAGGACCGCTTTTGTATATCAGGATTAAAGATATAGGAAACAGCCATGATTTCATCTACATGGTACTTCTCTTGGAAATTTGTTAACTGTGCTTTTACTGTCTCTTTACTGCCCGTAAACGTCACACTGGACATCGAGGAAGCCATTTCTTTCTCCTGACCGCTCCATATGTTATCCATGCTATCCACTGGCGGTTGCAATGGTGATTGTGAACCTCGGACAACATTTAGGAAAAATTGTTGCGTCGTTGTTGATTCTCTTATCGCTTCTTCATCTGTTTCAGCTGCAACCACATTTAAACAAACCATCATATATGGAGAATCCAGATATTCAGAAGGTTGGAATCGATTGCGATAAATCGAGATCGCTTCCTCCATATATCTAGGTGCGAAGTGTGAGGCAAACACATATGGCAACCCTAATTTAGCCGCTAAATACGCTGAGTCTGTCGATGACCCTAAAATATATAATGGGATATTAGTGCCCACACCAGGATGCGCTTTGACATACCCTTGTTTTTCTTCAGGTCCGAAGTAAGTAAGCAAGGAATTAACGTCGTCAGGAAATGTATAGACAGAATCATTCTGTGAACGTCTTAAAGCGCTTGCCGTCATCATATCGGTACCGGGTGCTCTACCAAGTCCTAAATCCAAACGGTTTGGATAAATGGTTGCCATTGTTCCAAATTGTTCGGCCACGACCAATGGAGAATGATTAGGCAGCATAACCCCGCCAGATCCGACACGGATGGTTTTCGTATGCTCCAATGTATGTTTAATTAAAATAGAGGTAGCTGAGCTTACAAGTGTAGGGGAATTATGATGTTCTGCAATCCAATACCGTTTATAGCCCATTTCCTCCGTAGCTTGTGCTAAATCAACCATCGAATCAATGGCATCTTTTGGTTCCTCTCCTTGACGAATTGGGGCAAGGTTTAAAACAGAAACGGGTATATTTATATTTGTCATTATGATTCCTTTCTGAAACAAGATATATCACTATAATATCAATTAGCTGTTTAGAAACAAATTGATATGCTTAGCACAACCATCCATCTTGGGTGGTAGTTTTTTGCATTTCTTGGCTAGTGTTTATTTTCATTTACTTTGATTTGCATAATATTTGACGACGGGAAGAAAATTATTCTTCTTCCCGTAACCTGCCCGGTAGTTTAAATGATCTTCTGTCTTGACTGCGGGTTTTTAGTATCCGATTCCGTGCCATCAGAAGCTGCGTATTCGAGAATGATTACGATCATTAGTGAATCAAATGTTTTGGAAGAAGTTCAAGAGACACTTCTTCATCAAGGTCCATTTTTAACATCGTTACGTTCGTTTATAAGGCTTCAAAATGAGCCGCTGATCGTATCCATGCTCAGATAAATCCACAAAATATAGGCTGTGTTAGTACTCACTCCTGATTGCCAAACCGGTTGCTTTTCGCTGCAGGCAGCGACTCCTCGAAAATGCTACGCATTTTCTCGTGCGGTGTCTATTCGAGGATGATCACTCAACGTCCTGCGGGAAAAGCGTGGCCAGGTGAGACCCCGCAGGAGCGAAGCGACGAGGAGGCTCACGGACCGCCCGCGGAAAGCGCCCGCCTGTAGCGGAAATCAACAGTCAAATTCAGTAGGTGCAAACTAAGAAAATTTTTGAGTAACTAATATTGGTCTGTGTTTCTTTATAAAAAGGAATTATGAAATGGATTCAATCAATTATAAATTATATTATTTATGGTTAAATATTTAAGCTGTTTTTTCCACAATCCGGCCCGTTGGTAAACAAAAAAATCCTACATATCTCAGGTAGGATTTTTCTCCAAACATAAGCTATCATTCTTTATCCAAAGTCTACATGCATGAAGGTAAATAAAGTACATTAAACATTCTGATGCTTCGGCACTTCCAAAATGATTTTCGTCCCTTTTTCCGGGGTGGATTGAATTTCTATGGAGCCGCCTGCCGAGCGGGCTCTTTCTTCCATCCCGAATAAGCCTACTCCCCCGGAACCTTTTTTAGGAAGGAATCCTTTACCGTGATCTTCAATCATGACCCTGATGATATCATCCATTTCCCGGATTGTTACAATCGCTTCATTCACTTCAGCATATTTCCGCACATTTGTTAAGGCTTCCTGAATGATCCGGTAAATCGTGATTTCGGCATTGTTAGCAAGCCGTCCATTCAGGACGCATTCAAACATCACATTAATCTTATAGTATTCCGAATAGCGGTTTAGAAACGAGCGAATAGCCGGGACAAGGCCGAGATCATCCAGCACGGAAGGCCGAAGTTCCCATGATATCTCCCTGACTTCTTTTATCAGCTCTGCAGTTTCATCCTGCATTTGATCCAAAAGGGGATTAGTGATTTCTGCCTGCAGGCGGTTAATGGTGATCAGGTGGCTGTACAGGTTTTGGCCTATCCCATCATGCAATTCCCGGGACAACCTCTTTCTTTCTTCTTCCTGGACATCAATAATCTGAATCATCATTTTTTGCAGTTCTTCTTCAACCCGTTTTCTTTCCGTTATCTCATAGCGAATCGCCATATATTGATAAGGCTTTCCTTTATCATTTAGAAACGGAACGATTGTCGTGTCCACCCAATAAATCGTGCCGTCCTTTGCTCTATTTCTGATTTCACCCTTCCACACCTGACCGGATCCAATCGTTTTCCACATCGTTTTAAAAAAATCTTTGGAATGGTAACCGGAATTGATGATGCTGTGATCCCGGCCAATCAGTTCTTCCTTGGAGTATTTCGATATTTTGCAAAAATGATTATTTACATAAGTAATGACGCCTTTGTTATCCGTGATTGCCACAATGGAAGAGACATCCAGAGCAAACTTAAGATCTACCAGCTCCTCAAAGGTCTTTTTTTGTTTTTCGACGATCTGATTGTGCAGCACTGACGAATCACCATTCAAATTAGACGTTCCTTTCGATTCAGTCGGTGGGATCTTTTTGTTACGGGAATCAGGAGCGTTAAGATTTTGTTCGTTTTCATTATCATACCTGTTCATCCCCAGACCTCCTGAATTAAAATGTAATGCTTATCTTTACGGTTTCTTCCAGACTCTTTGCAGCCTTATTGACAATTGCCTGCTCATTGTCCGAGAAGGAATAGCTGCTCCTTTTTCCGACCAACAGCACTCCTTTTGGGACACCATTAAAAAACATAGGAGCAGAATAGGCAGAAACAAGCTGCTCTGCAAGCATGATCGGGTGTTCAAGAATTTTTCCGTGAATATCATTTGGAAAATCAGTGATCATCAACGGTCTGCCCGAGGCGATTACCTTTCCCGCTATCCCTTTTCCATAACGCACTGTACTTCGATTATACTTATCGTTCTTGTTCCCGACAGCAACATGCCATTTAATATCCGGTCCAATCTTGTTTTGAAAGGCCAGACCGACAAAATCGCAGTCAAGAGTATCCATTAATTCTTGACAAGCTTTTACAACCGGAAGGACTTCACCTAATTCAGCCATGTCGGATTAACTCCCTTATACGCCATATCCAAGCAGCCCCTTTTTCAAAGCATAGGCGACCAATTCAGGTCTTGTTCTCATTTGGAGCTTTTCCATAAGGTTTCCTTTATGGGTTTCGACCGTTTTTACACTGATGACCAGTTGTTCTCCGATTTCTTTATTGGAAAAACCCTTGGCAATCAGCGTCAGAACCTCACGTTCCCTGTCTGATAGCAGGCTGTACGTATCCATCCCGTTTTTCTGAACAGATCCGAGGTATTCTTCCATTAATTTCTTTGTAGCTGACGGGTGAAGATAAGCCTCACCACTTGCTACCGACCGGATCGCCCCCACCAGTTCATCGTGCGGCGCGCTTTTTAAAATACAGCCTGATGCACCAGCCTGGATGGCCCTGAATAAATACTCTTCATCATCATGCATCGTCAAGATTAATATTTGCACATCGGGCATCAGCTTTTTTAATTCCGAAGTTGCGGATAAGCCGTCTTTTCCGTGCGGCATGCTTAAATCCATCACCACTACATTGGGTTTGAGTTCAACCGCTTTTTGAAGGCCTTCATTCCCTTCAGAAGCTTCGCCAACCACCTGCATATCAGGATGTGCATCCAAGAGCATCGTCAGGCCCATTCTTACCACCGCATGATCGTCCACCAGAAGTATCCTAATCATAGCAATCTCTCCTTTTCACACATACATTAATTGCGCAGGTATATTTCTATACTGGTCCCTATTCCTAACTTAGAGGAAATCAAACATTCCCCACCAGCCAAAACCATTCTTTCCTTCATCGCTTCAAGTCCTGATAAATGATTGATGTTCAATTTTTCTTCGACATCAAATCCTTTTCCTTTATCTTCAATGATTATTTTGACAAAATCAAGTCCCCAGGTAAAGCTAATTGTTGCTTCTGTAACGTCTGCATATTTCGCAATATTTGCAAGCGCTTCCTGACAAACTCGGAATATAGCAATATTTTTAGTCTCAGATATAGCCCTCTCCTCACCAGTGGACTCTATATGGACCATTATACCGTATGTGGACGTAAATAATTTACAGTAGCTTTTGACCGCGGGCAATAAACCGAATGTAGTCAACGTAGGCGGATGCAATTCCAAGGATAGCAAGCGTATTTCCTGCAGTGTTTTCTCCATCAATTGAAACATCTCCTTCATATACGGTTTCATTGCCGGCTGCTCTAGCCCTGTTTCGATAAACTGCAGCCCTGTATACAGACTATACAGGGTCTGGCCAACACCTTCATGAAGCTCGAGCGCTATTCTTTTAATTTCTTCATCCTGGGACTGTATGATATACGAACTAATATTTTTGTTTTTCATTGTTTGTTCCATATCCATCCTCCTGACTGCATTCGTGTTCCATGCAGAGTTTTGTTTGGTTTTGCTGTTAGCGCTTGTTCTTCTTGGTGAAAGTAGTGGCCGTCTCGGATACAATAGAATTCCACTTTTGGGCTTAAAAGTGGAATCCTTTGTTTTCTATGAAATGTGTTACTTTTAATTAATGAACGTAAAGCTCAGCTGTTTTTTCAGATGTTTTTCTTTGATAATAGTACCAGTTTAATCCTAATGAAACCGCATAGAAAGCGATGAAGAAGTAGAATGCCGTTACTGGTGTCCCTGTTGTACTTACGGACCATCCGAAAAGCTTTGGAATCAAGAAGGATCCGTAAGCCGCAAATGCTGCCGTGAAGCCTAGAACCGGTGCAGCTTCTTTTACAGGAAACAAGAATGGAATCATCTGGAAAGTAGATCCAGATCCCATACCTGAAGCTATGAATAATACAAGGAATGATGCCAGGAATCCTGCAAAGCTTCCAAGGTTTAAGAAGTAAATGACGCCAATTGCTCCAATGGTCATCACTACGAGAACGATGGCCGTGATCCGGGCACCTCCGAATTTATCGGAAACCCAGCCGCCGACAGGCCGTGCCGCCGCCGCGAGCAACGCACCCAGGAAAGCAAGACTTAAGTGTTCAGGAAACTGTGATTTAACAAGCAGCGGGAATGCTGCGGAATACCCGATAAAAGAACCGAAAGTCGCGACATATAGCCAAGTCATGATCCAGGTGTGCTTGCGTTTTACAATGACAAATTGCGCTGACACTGATTGCTTTGTGCCCGGAAGATTATCCATTCCGAAGTATGCGGCAATTGTCAAAATGATAATTGGAATGACCCAAATATACGCTGCGTTTTGAAGCCAAATTTGCTGGCCATTATCTAATGTAACGCCACCACCCACAAATGAGAAAGTGCTTGCGGCAATGATTAGAGGAGTAACAAACTGAACGACTGAAACCCCCATGTTTCCAAGTCCGCCATTGATTCCGAGCGCTGTTCCTTTTTCTTTTTTCGGAAAGAAGAAGGAGATATTCGCAACAGCTGAAGAGAAGTTACCTCCGCCGAGACCGCAAAGAGCTGCCAACAATAGCATGACAGAATAAGGCGTGTCAGGATTTTGGACAGCCATCCCGATACCGATAGAAGGAATTAAGAGAATACCGGTTGAGAACACGACCCAGTTTCTGCCTCCAAATTTACCGACGCCAAATGTATAGAAGAAACGCAGGGTTGCTCCGACAAGCCCCGGGATGGCTGCGAGTGAAAATAATTCACTGTCTGAAAAATTAAAGCCGACGTCATTCAACCTAACTGCTACTACAGACCAGATTTGCCATACGATAAACGCCATCATTAATGTTGGAACAGAGATCCAAAGATTCCTTCTCGCATGTCTTTTTCCCTCTTCTTGCCAAAACTTTTCGTCTTCAGGGTTCCATTGCGTGATTCTACTCATGGAAATCATCCACCTTTTTTATAATATAAGTCAGGTCAGCTCCTTGATCGAAGGCCGCCCATTTGTTACCCGTTTTTGTTACTTCACTTGTTAATGGAATAGCCAGGAAATACACATTATCGAAATAGAGGCGAAGATGCGTGCCATCAGGACATATCTCGACTTTTCGGATATTTTTCCTGACAGAGGGCGCCGTCTCTCCCTGCTGGTCGAGAATCGCCGTTTCAATATCATGAGAAACAAACTGCTTCCATTCCTCAATATTAATGCTTGCCACGTGTCCCACATCCTTTAGCGGGATAGATATACATTTGATATCCTTGAAGGTATTGCCAGAACTGCTCTCCCGCATTCTCTTCAAGGTAGTCGATCGTTTCATTCTCGGAATGCCAATTGCTCATTCCTTTAACCTCAGCCACCACGATTTCCGCGCCATCGGTCGTTTTCTCTTCCAGATACCAATTTAGTCGCTTGCCTTTGAATACTTCCTGCAGGATGGCATCAATTTCACCGGCAAACCCTCCAGCCGCTCCTCTGATAAAACAAAAGTCAAGATACGTTTCATTGTTCATATTAATTCCCGCCTTCGCTTTTTCGGTCCCGTTTATATATCAAGAAAGCAATAGGGAACAAGATCAGGTTCAAACCGCAGAATATAAGAACATTTACATAATTTTCATGGTAATATTGATGAACGACATATTGCGTGAAAATGATATTCAATAACAGGACTCCACAAAGAATTGCTACACTTACATATCTAGGATTCATAGCGCTTCACCCTTACTGCGTAAATGGAACCTTTATCCACTTTTACGACAATTTCAGGAAGCGGACGTCTTGGCGGTCCTGCCGTAGGGGCACCGGTTTCTACATCGAACTTACCGTGATGGCACGGACAAATCAGATCTCCTTCTTCCTTCACCCAATAAACCGGGCAGCGAAGATGGGTACAGGCGTTTTGATAGGCCACATATTTATTTTCTGACAGCCTGACTAAAAGCGCACTGTCATGTTCGCCGGGAAACGCGAATTCAACCGCGTCTCCAACTTTTACCGATTTAACATCGGCAATCTTTTTATGTGGATATTCTTTATCGCCAAGTCCCATCAATTCTTTGGCGGCGACGCCTCCCCATGGAAGGGTCGATACAGCAAACAGTCCGGCCGCACCAACCATCGTTTTCATGAAGCCGCGGCGATCGAGCTTTCTTTCGTTGTCACGGTTGATATTGTGGGTGTAATTATTTTCATTGAACGGGATTTTATCGTTTTCACCACTCACACGATTCCCCTCCTAAAATAGTTTGGTTACTCCCTGCAAGATTCCAGGCAGATTTACTTTTACATTCGTTTCACTTTCCAGATAAGGCATGCTTGTTACCCATTTATCGTTATCAAGGTTAAATTGTTGTTTCTTGTTTTCAATTTCTTCATCAGTCAGCCACTGCAATGTGTTTGTCGGGCAAACGCTGGCACACATTGGCGGGATTCCGTCTTTCGTACGGTCAATACATAAGTCACATTTATACATCAGGTTTTGTTCGGTATCGAACTTCGGAATGCCATATGGGCAGGCAATCGTACAGTTCTGGCAGCCGATGCATTTTTCAACAAGCGCGGATAAAACGGCGCCTGTTTCGTGAATCTGGATCGCCTGTGCCGGACAGCTTCTTGCACAGGCAGGGTTTACGCAGTGAAGGCACATAAGAGGCATCGTTTGCGTATTCACAAGAGGATTGACATCGTAAACATAGTTACGGTTACGCTCTTCATGTCCTCCGCACTGGGTACAGGCAGCGAGACAAGACCGGCAGCCTATACAATTTTCAAGTTCGATATAGAGCCTCTTTTTCATCTACTGCACCTTCTTTACTTCTATTTTTTCGATCTCAGCTGCGCACGCTTTGAATTCCGGCATTCTGGAAATCGGGTCAAGCGCCGGGTTCGTCAGGATATTGGCGGCCCTCTCAAAGTCCCAATGGTAAGGAACGAATACCGTATCTTTCCGAATGGCCTCTGTTATTTTCACTTTATAAATGACTTCTCCTCTGCGGGTAAACAGCCGCACTTTTTCTTCATGGGAAATATTGTACTTTTGTGCCGTATCCGGATGCACTTCGACAAACGGTTCAGGACTCATATCTTTCAAGAATTGAATTCTTCTAGTCTGGTTGCCTGATAGATAATGGTAAACCACCCTTCCTGTTGTTAAACGGAGCGGATACTCCTCGTCTGGTTCTTCAGCTGGCGGTGTGTAAGGCAGTGCAAAAATTTTCGCCTTGCCGTCCGGATGATAGAATTTTTTATCTAAGAACATATGAGGTGTTCCTGGATCATCTTCGCTTTTACATGGCCAAAATACGCCGTTTTGCTTTTCGATTTTTTCCCAGGTCACTCCGTAATAATCGGCATTTCCGCCTTTAGAAGCTCTGCGCAGTTCATCAAAAATGTCTTTGGAAGTTTTTAAGTGTGAAAAATACTTTCCGCGGCCAAGGCGTTCCGCTAGTTCCACTTGGATCTGCCAGTCCGGCTTAGATTCCCCTAGCGGCTTCTGGGCCCTGTTAATTTTGATGACGCGGCCCTCTACATTCGTTGTCGTTCCTTCATCTTCTGCCCAAGTCGTAGTTGGAAGCACTACATCCGCATATTCAGCCGATTCAGAAAGGAAGAAGTCTACACATACCATGAAATCTAACTGTTTTAGCATTTTGCGCACATAATTCGAGTTAGGTGCGGAAACGACTGGATTTGAACAAAGAAGGTAAAGAGAGCGAATCGTCTTTTGCTCCATCAAGCCAAACATTTCATAAGCGGACACTCCCGCTTCCGGCATTTCTTCCGGTTTGATCCCCCACACTTCGGCTATTTCCTTTACGTGCTGAGGGTTGGCAATTTTTCGGTATCCTGGCAGGGCATCAGCTTTTTGTCCGTGCTCCCGACCGCCTTGTCCGTTTCCTTGGCCCGTGATGGTACCAACTCCGGCTTTCGGACGGCCAATGTTACCAGTAACAAGCGCCATATTGATATAGGCAGAAACGTTGTCTACCCCTTTAACCTGCTGTTCGATTCCTCTAGCAAACAACACGATGGCATTCGGCGCTTTGCCGTACAGTTCAGCAGCGCGAATGATTTTTTCCGGAGCCACGCCTGTAATTTGACTCGTATATTCAGGTGTGAATTCTTTGACAACTTGCTTTGTTTCTTCAAAGCCGTTTGTGTGATTTTTTACAAATTCTTCGTCAACATGACCATTTTCAATAAGTAAATGTAAGATTCCGTTAGCAAGGGCAAGATCCGTCCCTGGTCTTAGGTCGAGATGCACATCTGCTCTTCTGGCAATCGGTGTTTCCCGCGGGTCGGCAATAATCAAATATCCGCCTCTTTCTTGGACAGCCCAGATACGGAACATCGAAGTCGGATGGCATTCCGCCGTATTGCTTCCAGCCAGGAACAAGCAATCGGTTTCATGAATATCCGTCCATGGCAAGGTTGAACCTCGATCGACACCGAGTGAACGATTAATGCCGCCGGCTGCACTTGCCATACAAAAACGTCCGTTGTAATCGATGTATCTCGTTTGAAGCGCGACACGGGCAAATTTTCCTGTTAAATAACATTTTTCATTCGTCATGGAAACACCGCCGTACACCGAAAGGCTATCTTTTCCATAGTTTTGCTGAAGCTCTTTAAACCTTTTCACGATTAGGTCGTATGCCTCATCCCAAGTCGCTTCACGGAAACCTTCTTTTGTTCCTTTTAAAGAAGCATCGTCGCGGATTAATGGCTTTAAAAGCCGATCTTCATGGTTTGTCTGCTGGTAAGCGGTAACGCCTTTCGGACACATTTTCCCTAGCGTTACCGGCCAATCGTAACGAGGCTCAACGCCGATGATTTTGTTTGTCGATGTATTCACCCTTAAGTTCATTCCGCACTGCATCGCACAATAGCTGCAGTGTGTTGGAACAAGCGTTTCATTTGGATGATTTAGGTTCTCTATTTCTTTTAAAAACTTATCCCTTTGCATTCTGGTTAGCCTCCTTAACTTTTATCTCGTGGGTAGGTATTCCTGAAAATTGAGCAATTCTATATTTTCTCCGGCACGGAAGGCAAAGCTCTGCAAGATGAAAGCCGTCCTCTTTTTTAAAATTCATCTGATTTACACTTAATACATCCATTACATCGCCCGCTTGTTCGGTAGAAACAAAACCTTCTCCGCAAACCTTGCATTCTTTCATTGAAGCTTCTCCGTAATGCTCGCGGTAGTTCTTCGCGAACACGCTCATCGGCCTGAAAGGAATGTGGGCAAGCTTCCCAAACGGGAGGTAAATCAAGGTAACGATTACAGAGTATTGATGGATCAGAGACATCACCGGCTGTCCCCAGCCATGTAAGAATACGTTCATGAAAGTCAGCATTAAACCTGTGATCGAAATCAGCAATAGCAGGTAAAGCGGCAGGAAATCGTAAATGAACTTTTGCTCCGCACGAGCCTGCATGTTCTTCAATCGGCGGTAAAGCGCCATCGATACACCGGCTATGACCATGATCGCTGATATATTAAGAGCATTGTAGGAAAGCTGAGCAAGTATCCCGTTTGCCGGGATGTTAATTAGGTTCATGCCAAGCAGCACAACTGTGTAATATCCATTGTCATCCATCGTGAAATACATCCAACTAAATACCAACGGGAAAGTCACCAGACATGCAAGCATGCAGCCTCCGCCCATCAATACGTGCTGGGCCCACCGGTAAATGCCCCGATTCCAAATGAACTTGTAAGTAACCAAATGGGTTGTTGCCGTTTTAGGCGTCGATTTTCTAAAAAGAAGCTTGATCCCTTTTTTAATGATTATTTTTGTGGGCGGCCGTTCTCCCCATGCAATGAACCGATAAAAGAAACCTCCGAGAAAAACGATTGTCCCGACCATATAACCATATAAATTTAAATCAATATGAGTAAACATCCTGGTACCGATAAACGTTAGAATCGCCAGACCCAGTACCGACAAGAACATTGATTTCGCAAAATGCGACGCAAACGCATGATTTATGGAGCGTTCCGCCTTTTTATTGATTGTTACTGTTTCCTGCATTTTTCCTTCCCCCTGTTCCGTAAGCTTTATCTGTAATTCATTTTATGAAATTCCCGTTCTATTCCATATCGGGGAAACTCCCCATCTGCTGGGGGAAATCCCCCTATCTTCCACCCGTTCTGACACATTTTTGTCAAAAATGTTGAGATTGATAGAATTCGAGCGTATATGTTAAATTTCGTTGAATATATCCCAGGTTTCGGTCATATCCCCGATTTCGGGCATATATCTCAGATTTCGAGCATATACCTTAGATTCCGAGCATATATCTCAAATTTCGGGCATATATTTTAGATTTCGATCATATAATTTATTAACTAGGGAAAAGATCACTATCGGACTTTTTTTAAGCAGATATTTATAAAGGCGGAAAAGGAATCATTTATAATAGAAGGAAATAGCTTCAATTAATAAAGGAGGGGTTTTTCATGGAACAGTATAAAATGTTTATTAATGGCGAGTGGACAGATGGGGGCCTTGATACGATCGAGGTAAAAAACCCTGCTACAGGTGATGTTTTCGCAACGGTTCCAAATGGTGGTTCACGTGAAGCCAGGCTTGCTGCGGATGCCGCTTATGAAGCATTCAGTGAATGGTCCGATTATTCAGTGTACGAACGCTCGGACCTTATCCGAAAATGGTACGACTTAATCAATGACAACATTGACGAGCTTGCAGAAATCATGACTACTGAACAAGGAAAACCTTTGAAAGAAGCAAAAGGTGAAATGGCGTATGCAAATGGGTTCCTATCGTGGTATGCCGAAGAAGGCAAGCGGATCTACGGCGAAACGATTCCGGCGACGCAACGGAATAAACGGCTCTTCGTTTCTAAACAGCCAGTCGGCGTTGTTGCGGTCATTACTCCATGGAATTTTCCAGCAGCGATGATTACCCGCAAGGTAGCGCCAGCCTTGGCAACCGGCTGTACGGTCGTAATTAAACCAGCTGAATTAACTCCTTTAACCGCTTTAAAAATGGCCGAGCTTGCCGAAAAAGCAGGGATTCCTAAAGGAGTAATCAATGTTGTAACAGGGGATGCCAAGGAGATCGGTGAAGCCTGGCTGAAGGACGAGCGTGTAAGAAAGCTGACTTTTACCGGTTCCACCGCTGTCGGAAAGCAATTGATGAAGGGATCCGCTGAGACTGTGAAAAAAATATCGCTTGAGCTTGGCGGCCATGCCCCTGTTATCGTATTGGAAGATGCGGATCTGGATAAAGCGGTGGAAGGAGTGATTACTTCTAAATTCCGTAACGCTGGGCAGACCTGTGTTTGCTCAAACCGAGTCTACGTCCATGAATCGATTTATCAGGAATTTATTGACCGTCTCATCCCAAAGGTAAAAGAATTAAAAGTAGGAAACGGTTTGGAGGAAGGAACCGATATCGGGCCGCTTATCAATGCACAGGCAGTCGAAAAAGTACAGAACCACATTGATGAAGCAATCAAGTTGGGGGCCAAGGTCGAGGCTGGCGGCAAATCGAAAGATCTATTCGTCGAACCAACCGTTCTGTCCAATATTGATGACAGTATGCTTTGTATGCAGGAGGAGACATTCGGGCCAGTGATGCCGATTGCTCCTTTTAAAACAACCGAAGAAGCGATTCAGCGCGCCAATGACTCCATTTACGGCCTGGCCGCCTATGTGTTCACAGAAAACATTTCAAAAGGCATTCGCACGGTTGAAGCTCTCGAATATGGAATTGTTGGCTTGAACGATGGACTTCCATCAACACCGCAAGCCCCATTCGGCGGCTTCAAGCAAAGCGGGCTGGGTCGCGAAGGCGGTCACTATGGCATTGAAGAATTCCTCGAAGTGAAATATATTTCATTGGGACTGTGAATCTTTGTTTGATGTAATACTGAAAATGGGTTTCGCTTAAATCGATGGGATTTTCGCTTAAATGACAGGTGTTTTCACTTAAATGACAGGCACTTTCGCTTAAATGAAGGGTGTTTTCATTTAAATCATCCTAATTTTCGCTTAAATCATTTTTAAGTGTTCAATTACGTGGTCCAGCTTGGCAAATTTGCCAGGCTGGTCTTTCACTTTTCTTTTGATTTAACTTGATTAAGTGTATCTAAAATCGTTAATATTGAACTAAGATATTTAAAAGGAGCCATAAATTATGATTACGAAAATCGCAACTGCAGCTGTTTATGTAGAAGACCAGCAAAAAGCGAAAGCCTTCTGGACTGAAAAAGTCGGATTTGATGTTTTCGTGGAAAAGCAAATGGGACCAGGAAGCTTCTGGCTTGAAGTAGGGCCAAAGGGTGCAGAGACCGCGCTTGTAGTCTACCCGAAAAGCATGATGACGAACTGGGCAGAACTAAAGCCATCCATCGTTTTTTTAACCGATGATATAAAAAAAACATATCAAACAATGAAAAACAACGGAGTGGTATTCGAAGGGGAGCTTAATGAAATGCAATGGGGCACCTTCGCAACCTTCAAAGATGAGGATGGAAATTCGTTTTTATTAAAAGGGTAAAGAACTAGCTAAATGCAGATGGAAATCGAACCTCCGATTCCCCATCTGTTTTTCTTTACACTATCATTTCCCTTGAGTAGTGCTTCCATGCAAGAGCCTATTGGAGGATTGCGTCATCCACAACCATTTAACCTCGAAGACGATTTATCGTTTCTTCTATTCCAATTCGATAAGGTGTGCGTGGAAGCAATCCAATCTCACGTTCATACTTGCTTCCATCAAGTACGACCGGATCTTCCGTCAAATAATACATCTCCACAAATTCCTTCATGAACTTATCAAACAGACCAATGAACTGAATCATCTTCTTCGAAACTGTTGGAACACTTTTGTTATACCCTGTAATACTCTTTGCTATTTGGACAATTTCTTCTCCCGTGATTGTTCCTGAGCCCGGGATATTCCAATTGTGCCCGTATGCTTTTTCGTTAAGAGCCAGCTCGACCATTGCTTTTGCTCCATCAGGTGTATAAATATATTCCCTGGAGATGGATTGATCTCCTATAAATCTTGCCTTTTTATTTTTCACCATATTATCTAGAGTGTAATTTAATAAAGTACTACCTGCATTGGGGCCGTAAAAGTCAGGAAAATGAGCAATAAATAACGGCACGCCGGATTGTTTAGCTATTTCTTCTGAGTCCAATCGAATTTTACCTTTTTTCGTATGAGGATTCTTTCTAACTTCCTCAGTTATTGGGGTACCCTTGCTCCTGCCATAAGCATAGATATTATCTACGATAGCAAGTCTTGCACAAGATGCCTTTGCAGCTTCCAGAATATTTTTCATTAGCTTAGGCTGTTTATCTCGCCATTCTTGATAAGGAATATTAATAGCATGAAAAATGACATCGACACTTTTCGAAGCCTCTTCTAAATTTCTTTTATTAAAAACATCCCCAGAAAAAACAGTGACTTGATGCTTATCATAAAGTTTTTGCAACTTTTCTTTGTTTCTTGCAAAGACGGTTACATCAATACCCCTTTGGATCAACTCATTAACTATTGCACTGCCCATACTTCCTGATGCCCCTAACACCAAAGCCTTTTTCATAATACTCCTCCTTTTATTATCCAGTGGTTAATAAAACTTGAAAAATTTTTCACATATCAATCGCCTTTAAAAGCAACATGACATGTGATTCCGCAATATCCCTTACATCTTCATAAGTTTGACCTGTTCTGCAATAAACTGCTACAAAGCCATGAATGCTTAAAAAAATGGACCAGATAATCTTAGTGTTTGCTCTCTTCCCGCTTAGTTCATAAACGGCTTTCGCGAATCGTTCATAGCTATCGTCAGGTTCATTTCGAAGATGCATTTGTACTTCTTCATCCCTTATCAAGAACATGATTTCATAATGATTTGGATAGGTAAGTCCAAACTTAATGAAGCCAAGTAAAATATGCATAATTTTTTCCCTATCCCCCATGTCCTGCTCTATGATCTTTTCAAGTACTCCATCCAATAAAGAAAAATCCTCTTTCACCAACTCATAAAAAAGTTCAGCTTTATTCTCAAAGTGATAATAAATCGCACCATGTGTATAATTGATTTCTTTTGCAATCTTTCTCATTGAGACGTTCTGATATCCTTCTTTTGCAAAGAGGTTTCTTGCTGTATCCATAATTATTTCTCTGGAAAGTTCTTTATCAACGGCTTTTCTCGGTGTCATGAATTATTTCTCCTTTTATTGACCACTGTTTAATTAATATTGTAAAGTAATTCCATTGCGAATGCAATAAAAAGAAGTAGCAAAAGTCAACACTTTCGCTTCTTCTTTTTTATATAGATTTTTTCCGTTGTTTCAAAAGTTCTTCCAGCTCTTTCAAAGGCAGGTTACTCAGATAATTTTGATCGTTGGGCTGATAGATTTTTTCACTGATGAGCGTATTAATGATTTTTTGTCTTCTCGCGTAGACCAGCTTCACTAATTTCCCCATTGTCCCCCTCCGTATTCTCTATTCGCCCTGAATCATGCTTACATATCATTCTTTAAGGCAGCATGCCCTTCTTCCCCAGTTCTGATTTTTATCACATTGGATAATTCATAAATGAATACTTTTCCGTCGCCCGGCTTGCCTGTGTTGAAAAACTTCCTCGCCACTTCCACTACACTTTGCACAGGGACCTCACAGACCACGATCTCAATCTTAATCCGGTCATGGAGGGAGATCTCCCTTTTTACTCCTCTATATGTTTCAACAAATCCCTTTTGAAGGCCGGTTCCTTTTACATCAGAAACCGTTATCCCGCTCACCCCGATTTTAGCAAGTTCCTGTTTAAATTGGTCGAATTTGTTCGGACGTGTTACGATTTCTATTTTTGTTAGGACCTCTCCCATGTGGATTCCCCCTTAAAAGTTCGTTTCATGGTATGCTTTTTCGCCATGAAGCGTAATATCAAGTCCCAATGACTCTTGTTCTTCATCGACCCGAATCGGCATGAATATATTAATTACTTTTGCAATGACGTACGTGATAACCGCGACAAAGATATAAGTAGCTACAATGGCAACGATTTGCTTCCATAATAGGCTGAAGTCGCCGTAGAAAAGGCCATCCGCACCAGCTGAATTAACAGAGGTTGTCGCAAACAGGCCTGTAGCAATTCCACCCCATGTACCACCGATGCCATGTAATCCAAACGCGTCTAGCGCATCGTCGTACCCAAGCTTTTTCTTTAAAAACGTGACGCCCCAGAAGCAGATGATGCCTCCGACAAGACCGATAATAATGGATACGGCAGGAGTGACAAAGCCGCATGCCGGCGTGATGGCGACCAGGCCTGATATCGCTCCTGAAAGGCCACCAAGCATGGTAGGTTTTTTATTGACTGAGTATTCGACCAACAGCCAGCCAAGAATACCTGCGGAGGCAGCAACGGCCGTGTTAACAAAAACCGTCATCGCTACGTCGTTAATAGTCAAGGTACTTCCAACATTAAAACCATACCAACCAAACCAAATCAGCGTTGCCCCTAAAAACGTTAGTGGCAAGTTGTGAGGAGAACTGGTTTCAATATCCTTGCGTTTCCCTAACATAATTGCCAGTACCAACCCTGTCACACCGGAGGAGATATGAACAACATTTCCTCCCGCGAAATCCAAGGCACCGAGCTCTCTTAACCAGCCGCCAACTCCCCATACCCAGTGCGCTACCGGAGCATATGCGAGCAAGGACCATGCGATAATAAAAATAATAAAGGCTGAAAAACGCATACGCTCTGCAAATCCACCCGAAATGATCGCAACTGTTAAAACAGCGAAAGTCATTTGGAACATCATGAACATGTTATGAGGAATGGTCGCACTGTAATCAGCGTTAGGTTCAAAGCCAACATCTTTTAACCCAGCCCAGTCCAGATTGCCAATAAAAGCATTGCCTCCAGTAGAGAAGGAAAGTGAATAGCCTACAACAACCCAAAGAATTGAGACAAGCGCCATTGGCATATAGCTATGCATGGCTGTACTCAGCACATTTTTACTTTTAACCATCCCTCCGTAAAATAATGCAATCCCCGGCGTCATAAGCCATACCAATAATGTAGCAAGAAACATAAAAACTGAATCACCCATCTGCATCTTTATTCCACCCTTTCTGTTATCTTGATATGTTATATTTTCTAACATTAATATGTTATTAGAACTATCATATATTCTGAAAAGTGAAATTTCAAGTAAAATATTTAAAAAAATAAAAATAGCGTTACTTTTCCTTACATCAAAAAAAAGGTACCCGCAATTGGGTACCTTTTTAAAGATTATTTTTTTAGGTCTTCTATAGAATTGATATCCATATATTCAGGAACACTCAACCCTAGCTTGGTGCCTTCCAGATTCGCTCCAAGGTCGACCAAGTCATCTTTATATCTTTCTAAATAATCAGCATGTGTAGTCGGAAGCCACGCGGCCACCATTGCATCAGCACTGCCATCCGCTATCCCGGCGAACATGGGGCCGGCCTCGACTTGTTTCATGTCAACTTTATAGCCGTACTGCTCCAAAGCTTCGCTGATGACGTTCGTGCTGGCAATTTCGGATTCCCAGGCAACATAGACAAGTACAATTTCCTGCCCGTTCCCTTTTTCAGCTCCTTTTGTCCACTGCTGAACCTCTTTGGAATGAGATTTGATCCATTTCTTTGCTGCGTCTTTTGGATCCATTCCTTCTTGGGTGTCCACCATTACTTCTTCCATATCGCTTGGTTCCCAATAAAACTGGTCTAACACCTTATAAGCACCAGGTGTTTCTTCCTCAAAACCTTTTCTTACAACCGTATGAATATTTTCATCTTCACCGTAGGAGCCTTTTGGATCCTCCAAATATTTTAAATCGTATTTCTGGTACATCCAATGAGGTGTCCAGCCAGTAATGATAATCGGTTCTTTATCTTCGTAAGCTTTCTGGAGTTCAGCTGTCATTGCAGTTGAGGATCCTTCTCTCAATGTCCAATCAGATAATTTATAATCCTTCATGGCTTTTTCAGTTGCTTTCATCAGCCCTGCGCCTGGGTCAATACCGGTGATTTCATAATTAACGGTATCCCCGACATTTTCAGAAGAAGCTTTATCTGTATCTGCTTCTGCGATTGCGAAGTAAGTGAAGGCAGCTATAAAAATAGCTCCGACTATTCCGAATACAATTTTTCGACTTATCTTTTCTGCATATGCTGGTTTTCTTAGATTTTGTGAGATACGATCTAAGATAATCGCTATGATAACGATGGATAAACCTGCTTCAAAACCTTGCCCCACTTGAATTTGAGTAACCGCCCGATACACTTCTGCGCCCAATCCCGGAGCACCTACTAGAGAGGCAATAACAACCATGGAAAGGGAGAGCATAATGCTCTGGTTAACACCTGCGAGAATGGTCGGTGCCGCCAATGGAATTTGAACCTTGAAAAGCCTTTGCCCTGTTGTTGATCCAAAAGCCTCGGAAGCCTCAATTAAATCACCCGGCACCTCCCGAATCCCCAAGTTGGTTAATCTTATTGTCGGCGCGACTGCAAAAATAACAGAAGCAATAATACCTGGAACGACACCGATTCCAAAGAATAAAATAGACGGAATCAAGTATACAAACGCTGGCATGGTCTGCATAAAGTCCAGAATCGGCATGATGATTTTCTTCGCTGTATCACTTTGGGATGTCCAAATGCCGATCGGAATACCGATCAAAATCGTAATGATTCCCGCTGAGAGCACCAGCGCAAGCGTGTCTACTGTCGCATCCCAATAACCCAGGTTTTCTATTAATAGTAAGGATATTAATGTAAAGAGTCCCAGTGTCCACCTGCTTGTATATAGCATTAATAGGGTTAAAATGATGATCAGGATGAGTGGCGGCCCCGCTCCTAGAACCTTAACGAGGATATCTAAAATCCACTCAATTGCATTTGTTAAAAAGTCAAAAAAACCGCCGAATGCAACCGTTATCCAATCAACAAGCCTGTCAATCCAGGAACCTAGAGGTATTTTTGGTAAATTCATTTAATCACTTCCCATTTCGTTTAAAGAAACCTTATTGCCAGCAAGAGCGCCAATAACCGCACCTCTAATAATAATTCCTTTTAGTCTGTTTTCATCATCTACCACTGACAGCGGTAAACTCGAAGTAGCAATTTCATCTAATAGTTCAGAAATTATGACGTCCTCACCAACAGTAGGGATATCTTTTGTCATCGCTTCAGCAATGGTTTGATTATTTTTAATGGCGTCTGATGCTTGTTCAGCCGTCAAAGCCCCAAGCAGCTTTTTCTTCCTGTCCACAACGAATATCATGGAGTAACCTTGCTCTCTCATGATTTGCAGAGCAACACGAGGGCCTCTATCCACCGAGATTCTCTCCGCTCTTTTCATAACATGTGAAGCAGTGAGTACTCTTGATAAGTCCACATCCTCCACAAACCGTTCTACATATTCATTGGCCGGATTCATCATGATTTCTTCAGGTGTTCCAAGCTGTATGATACTGCCGTCCTTCATTAAGGCAATTCGATCGCCTATCCTTAATGCCTCATCTAAATCATGAGTGATGAAAATAATCGTTTTCTTTAGGTTTTCCTGAATCTCCAATAATTCATCCTGCATATCTTTTCGAATGAGCGGATCAAGCGCACTAAAAGCTTCATCCATCAATAGAATGTCCGTATCACTGGCAAGCGCTCTCGCCAGTCCGACCCGTTGCTGCATTCCGCCGCTCAACTGAGATGGATGCTGATTTTCATATCCCTTCAAACCGACTACTTCTAACGACTTTAAAGCCTTTTCTCTGCGCTCCTTTTCAGGCATTTTTTGGACTTCAAGTCCGTACTCTGTGTTTTCCAGGATCGTTTTGTGTGGAAAAAGAGCGAAATTCTGAAAGACCATGCTAATTTTTTTTCTTCGGGTTTCCCGCAAACGGGCTGGATTCATTTTGACCAGGTCTTCTCCGTCAACCAAAATCTCCCCTGAGGTCGGTGCGATCAGGCGATTAAACATACGGATTAAAGTTGACTTGCCGCTTCCAGACAATCCCATAATCACGAAAATTTCTCCTGGATAAACCTCAAAATTAGCTTTGTTTACACCGACAGTCTGCCCAGTTTCTTTTAAAATGTCCTTCTTGGAGTAACCTTTTTTCAATAATTCAATTGCAGCCTTTGGCGATTTTCCAAAGATCTTTGTAACATCCTTTACGATTACATTAGGTTTCATTATTTTCCCCCCAGACAGTTTTTAGCCCCATTCCTTATTTCAATGAAGCAACTATTCATCGAAATAGAAAGTCGAGATTTTCTTATTAAAAGGGTTTTTCAAAGTGGACGTTTTTATTCCTTAATGGCACGGCATGCCAATGTTAAGAGTTGGTGATTAGAAGGGCGGAGCAGACGCATAATTTTAGTAGATTAATGCCGAAGAAATAAAAAAAAGGCTCACAACAAATTCCTGAACGACAGGAATATGCCGACCCTATTCATTAACCTTAACACTTTTTAACAAAGAGATTCAACTATAACACGTTATATAATCGTATTCCTCCTTTTTCTGACTACTATAGAGAAAGGAATCTGGCAAGATTCTTTCCATCAAAAAAGGGTTCCCGTTGAACACAAACGGGAACCCTTCCTAATTATTATTTTCCTTGCTTTAATTAACAACAGCGGGAAACCTTACCGCCTTTTGCGTTAAATCTTTCTTCCTGTGCTTCACAGAAAAATTCTTTACGACTCTTTACGGGCTCGCCAGGGTGATGTGCTTGCATATGATCCATATAGGTTTCATAGGATGGCACACCGACCAGCAGGCTGATAAATTGTTTCCGATAGCTTAATATTTCGGATAATTTCTTTTTCATGATTTCCCTCCTGTTACGTACGGGATACATATGGCGTTTCATGAAGCGTTACTTCCTGTTTCTTGAAGATCTTTATCCAAAGTCGGACAGCTGATATGAAAACGGTAATAACAACAATCATGAAGAAAGCACAAAGGGCTGCATCCACATAATCATTAAATAACACTTGCTTCATTTGTCCCATATTTGCTGCTGGAGCAAGGACCTCTCCCTTATCAATTGCATCCTTGAAGACTTGTGCATGAGATAAGAAACCAACCCTTGGATTTTCATGGAATAATTTTTGCCAGCCCGCTGTCATGGTTGCGATTAAAATAAATGTCGTAGGCAGAAGAGTGATCCATGTATAAGCTTTTTTGCCCATTTTGAATAGAATTGTAGTTCCCAGCAACAGGGCAATTCCAGCGAGCATCTGGTTTGCGATTCCGAATAACGGCCATAGCGTATTGATTCCGCCTAACGGATCGATCACTCCCTGGTACAGGAAGTATCCCCAGCCTCCGACACAAAGTGCAGTCGCAATGACATTCGGCACCCATGCATCTGTTTTGGAGAAAGGTTTATAGAAGGAACCAATTATATCCTGGATCATGAACCTTCCTACCCTGGTCCCTGCATCAATTGTCGTTAAGATAAATAACGCTTCAAAAAGAATCGCAAAGTGATACCAGAATGCCATCATCGCATCACCGCCGATTACCTCGGAGAAAATGACAGCCATCCCAATTGCGAGTGTCGGTGCACCGCCTGTGCGGGATATGATCGATTCTTCGCCTACTTTATCGGCAAGATCGGTTAAATCATCCGGTGTCAGTGCGAAGCCCCAATCTGAGATTGTCGCGGCAACAGCGACAGGTTCTGTCCCGATTACGGCAGGGGGGCTGTTAATCGCAAAATAAATCCCCGGCGTCAAAACACATGCTGCAATCATGGCCATAACGGCTACAAACGATTCTGTAAGCATCGCTCCGTAACCAATTGGACGCGCATGTGATTCACGCTCAATCATCTTAGGCGTTGTACCCGATGAGACGAGCGAGTGGAAACCGGAAACGGCTCCACAAGCAATCGTAATGAATAAGAACGGGAAGAGATTCCCTGAGAAAACAGGACCTGTTCCATCCACAAATTGAGTGACTGCAGGCATTTCGAGATTTGGCGCCACTACAAGGATTCCGATTGCCAAACCTACGATTGTTCCAACCTTTAAAAATGTACTTAAATAATCCCGGGGAGCGAGCAACAGCCATACAGGCAGTACGGAAGCTATAAATCCGTATGCAATCATCATAAGTGCAATCGATTCACCTGAGAATGTAAACATCGCGGCGAGTGTAGGATTTTCTGCTACCAATTGACCACCATATAGAGATAGAAGCAATAACACAATCCCTATAATTGACCCTTCACCCACTCGTCCGGGACGTATGTATCGCATGTATATTCCCATGAATATTGCGATTGGAATAGTCGCAGCAATCGTGAACATTCCCCACGGACTTCCTACAAGCGCTTTCACGACTACTAAAGCAAGAACCGCTAATAATATAACCATGATTCCCAGAATACCAACCATCGCAATTAACCCTGTTACAGGGCCCATTTCTTCTTTAATGATTTCACCGAGTGACTTTCCGTTTCTACGCATGGAACCAAACAAAATAATAAAATCCTGTACGGCACCAGCTAAGACACAGCCTACCACAATCCAAAGGGTTCCAGGCAGATAACCCATTTGTGCAGCTAAAATTGGACCGACGAGCGGACCTGCACCTGCGATGGCCGCAAAGTGATGGCCGAAAAGCACCCATTTATTTGTCGGGACATAGTCTTTTCCATCATTATTTGCCTCTGCAGGTGTCTGACGTGTATCATCTAATTCAAATACTTTTTGTGCAATAAATTTACTATAAAAGCGGTAAGCAACAGCATATACACAAACAGCAGCGACCACAATCCAAATTGCATTAATACTCTCTCCGCGTTTTAAGGCAACGACCCCAAAACTAACGGCCCCAATAGCGGAAATTAATCCCCATAAAAGAATCGATTTAAGCGCTTTCAATATTCCCTCACCTCTCAAGTTCGTTATCTCTTTGTTTGATTTTTATCCTTACAATTTTAAAGAATTAAGCATTGTTGCAATTCCTCCCTGTTTAGAATTTTCTTTCTATTTTGAATTATAAATTAACCCTTGTTTTAAAACAATTAATTTCTCACAATAATATAAATGAAAGTCAAATAAAAAAGCCTGCATCAACTAGTGTTGCAGGCTTCCGTATTATTCGTCTTCTTTTTTAAGATTATATTTTTGCATAAAGCGTTCCGCTCTTCCGCCTTTATCCGCAAACTTTTGCCGTCCGGTATAAAACGGATGGGTATCTGAACTCACTTCCACCTTATGCAGTGGATACGTGTTGCCATCTTCCCAATCAATCGTCTCATTCGATGGTTTCGTTGATCCGCTTAAAAACGTAAAGCCGCTGTTCATATCCATAAACACTACTTTACGATAGTCTGGATGTATTTCTGGTTTCAAGCTTATCACCTCATTTATAGTTTATATATGTATAATAAACGTAATGATTACGATTTACAAAAGATATGCTCATAGGAAAAAGAACCAACGCAGATTCTCTTTCCCGGCATTTTACGTTTTACGAAATAGACGACTTCATATATCACTTGATATCGATCTCTTTAGAGGACGACAGGCTCATCCGTCTTTGGTTTACGGACAAGGCACATAATTCCGGCTATCAGATAGAGAAGCCCAGGCAAGAAACCCGCTCCAACAGAGATTAAACCAACTAGCACGGCGCCAACAATGAATAGGATTCCCGCTGCCTTAGGCTTGCTCTTCAGTAAGAGAACAGCAATTAGACCAAACACAAATCCCAAAATTGCTGCAACGATAAGTAACCAGCCAATCGGTCCTAATATGTCCATACTATCCATAATCATCTCCACATCGCCAGAGTTCAACGTCGGATCATTAGCGAATTCATCTTCTATTCCTCGTTCGAAATCTTCACTTCCCTGAAAGAAAATAAATATCGCCCCCAGCCCCGTCATAAGAGCTGATAAAATGACCCCGATAATTCCTAATACATATTCACCTGTACGTTTCATAAAAAAACCTCCCCGTTTTTAACAATCTCATTTAAAAATTATGTAGAAAATTGCCACTTATCAAATACCCCTTTTCTAGCACATTTACACCTTGGAAAATGGGATTTCCTTTCAATTATACGAGAACTACCGTGATAAGTTTCATTTTAGTTTTAAAATAGGACTTTTGGTGTAAAGAAAACTCAATTAAATGGCATGCCTTAAAGCAAAGTTAGACATCGTGCACTTAGGCAGATAAGGTAATTTAACCAAAAAAAGGACTCCTTACAGTCCTTTTTCATCCCGTCAAATGTTCATTTGCCTGCAGTTGGCTATGATATAGCCCATAATAGAAACCTTTTTCACTCAGAAGTGATTCATGTGTCCCTTTCTCAATAATCCGTCCTTCCTCCAGGACGAGAATCTGATTTGCCTGCTGAATTGTACCCAGCCTGTGGGCAATGACAAAACTCGTTCTACCCTGCATCAACCGCTGCAGCGCCTCTTGTATTTTTAACTCCGTAATCGTATCAATGCTGCTTGTCGCTTCATCCAGTATCAATATGATTGGATCGGCCAAAATCGCACGGGCAATCGAAATCAGCTGTCTTTGTCCCTGGCTGATCCCGCCGCCATCCTGTTTTAAAACCGTATCATATTGCTCGGGCAGCTTCATGATAAATGAATGAGCGTTAGCTGATCGTGCTGCTTCCTCCACCTCTGTGTCCGTAGCATCGAGCCTTCCGTAACGGATGTTTTCACGGATGCTTCCTTGAAACAAAAAAGAATCCTGGAGCACAAACCCCATATGGCGCCTCAGGCTTTCCCTTTTAATGCCGTTGATATCATGGCCATCCACCAAAATCCGCCCGCTATCAGGGGTATAAAAACGGGACAACAAATTAATGATTGTCGTTTTCCCTGCACCAGTTGGTCCAACCAGCGCAACCGTTTCACCCTTTGGAACTTGAAAGCTGACATCACTTATCGTATTTCCGTCTTTTTCATAGGAAAAAGAAACATGATTAAATTCCACATTCCCATCCATTCTCTCAAGGCGTTCAGCTTGTTTTTCATCCTGCTCTTCTTGTTCCTCATCCAGGATTTCAAATACCCTCTCTGCGCCGGCCACCGCGGAAAGAAGCGTATTAAACTGATTGGAGAGATCATTTAAAGGCCGGGTAAACTGTCTCGAATACTCTGTAAAAATAACAATGGTCCCGATTGATATGAATCCTCTCAGAGCTAGAATCCCTCCGACACCAGCAATGACGGCAAAGCTGAGGTTATTTAATACATTCATCAATTTCGGGATAAATCCGGAGTAAGCCTGCGCCAAATAGCCAGACTGCCTTAGCTTTCCGCTTCGTTCGATAAAATCGCCGAGCATCTGTTCTTCCTGGGAGAATGTTTTAACAATCCGTTGTCCTGAAATAGTCTCCTCAATAAAACCGTTTAATTCTCCAAGATTCCGCTGCTGTTCCTTAAACAGCCTCCCTGTCCTGCTCGTAATCCACCTCATCCCGGCAAACATCAGCGGCACAATCAGCAATGTCAGCAACGTCAACAACGGACTAAGCCACAGCATGACTCCCACTGTCCCCGCTAGCGTCAATATGCTTGAAAAAATCTGGATAACCGAGCTATTTAGGGTTGAGCTGACATTTTCGATATCGTTCGTCACACGGCTCATCAGTTCTCCATGCTGACGATGATCGAAAAAGGGAATCGGCAGTTTCTGCAGTTGCTCGAAAAGCTCATTGCGCATCCCTTTAACCGTATCCTGGGCAATCCCAATCATCCAAAAATTTTGCAGCCAGGTTGACAGCGAGTAAAAGGCATAAACAAAAGACAAACCAAGCAACAGCTTAAGAAAACCGCTGTTTTCCCTTTTCACGATATAGTCATCGATCGCCGTACCTACTAGATAAGGTCCAAGAAGACCTAGCGCCGAGCTTATGACGATCATGAACAAAACAAGAATCAATAAACCTTTATTAGCAGCTAAGTACTTCCATATCCGTTTTATCGTCATCGTCCAGTCCTGTGGCTTTGATTTATTTTTCTGGACAGTATTTGGGTGTGATGCGTGCCCCGAACTAGAAGGAGGCGCAATTCGTCTCATATTAAAGGGCCTCCTCTCCGAATTGTGATTGATAAATTTTTTGATAAAGAGCATTGCCTTTAAGCATCTGCTCATGGGTGCCTTTCGCAATCAGACTTCCATCTTCTATTAACAAAATTAAATCGGCTTTTCTCGCCGTACTGATTTTTTGGGTAATGATTAAGGTTGTGCACGAATATTTCTTCAACGCGTGGAGCAATCGTGCTTCCGTTTTTAAATCAAGCGCACTGGTGCTATCGTCCAAAAGAAGAATTCTTGGTTCTCTGACAAGCGCTCTCGCAATGGATAAACGTTGTTTTTGCCCCCCTGAGAGATTGACTCCCTTTTGGCCAAGCATCGTATCATACTGCATGGGCAGTTTCATAATCGTTTCATGAATTTGTGCATTTATAGCAGCTTCGATAATCGCTTCATCCGACGCACTTGCTTTTCCCCACGAGATGTTTTCATGGACTGTGCCTGTAAAAAGGTGAGCCTCCTGCGGAACAACGCCAATTTGTTTTCGAAGGCTATCAAGCTGAATCTGTTTGACGTTCCGGCCATCAACGAGTACCTCTCCATCATCCGGATCGTATAAACGCGGTATCAACTGAAACAGCGATGTTTTCCCGGAACCGGTCGCTCCCATGATAGCAACCGTATCCCCAGACCCGGCAGTAAAGGAAATATCACGTAATACCGGGACTTCCGTTGTGGGATAACGAAAAGAAACCGATTTAAACTCCACTTTGCCTGTCCTGATTTCTGCTGATGCCTCAACATCTATTGAATCTAGCAGGTCAACTTCCGTATCAAAGACTTCATTTATCCGCTGGGAAGACGCCCGTGCTCTTGACAATGCCATAATCAGCCAGGAAAACATAGAGAAGGAGGCGGTAATCCTAGTGGCATAATTGATGATTGCCACAAGCTCCCCGACATTCATATCTCCCGCAGCAATCTGCTCCCTGCCAAACCAAAGAATGATGATGATGCTCAGGTTCATAACCAGCAGCAGGATCGGCATCGTTGTTTCGATTAATCTGAATGAAGCAACCATCTTCTTCTTTAATTGTTCGCTCGCATTCTCGAACCGATTAATTTCATATTCCTTTCTTAGGAACGCCTTAATTAACCGCATCCCTGTTAAATTTTCACGCATCACGCCATTGACGTGATCAAGTTTTTCCTGGACAGACTTGAACAGCTTGCCGGCCCGGTTCATAATCCATATTAGAAAGAAAATAATAATCGGAATCGAAACTAAAAGAATGAATGACAACCTAAAATTCACGAGTAATGCCATAATTGTTCCGCCAATAACGAGCAACGGCGCCCTAAGCATGATTCTCAGTCCCATAAACACGGTATTTTGAAGAGCCGATACATCATTCGTCATTCTCGTTATCAGCGACGATGTCGGAATTTTATCCAGGTTTGTAAATGAAAAGGATTGGACTTTCTCGAATAAACCTTTTCTCACGTCGTATCCGAAACCCTGGCTCACATGGGAGGAAACAAATGAATTCGCGATACCACATATAAAGGCCAGGACAGAGAGCCCGACCAAAACACCGCTCCAAAGGTAGACCGTAGATAGGTCTTTCTGTGAAATGCCGTCATCAATAATTTTTGCCATTAAGATAGGCTGGATCAGTTCGACGCTCAATTCGACTAGCATCAGAGAAAGAGCAACAGCTATCGGCAGCTTGTATGGCTTAAGAAAAGAAAAGATTTTTTTCATACTGTCACCTGGTGTTCCTTCCTTAAGAATGCAGGGATAGGTTAAGAATATTAAATCGGTCTCTACTATTTATTAAACTTCGAAAAGCTAAAATCTTATGATGATTCTTATTTATATCATACATTTTTTATCCCCGTTTTTAAAACATCCGAATAGACATGTTTAACATAAGAAATCATTTTTGGTTCTTCACCATAACTGGTGGTTTAATAATGATTAACGTAATACCTCAGTTAATTTTGCAACAAAATTGATTGGCGAGGATATCCGAGACTCCTCGAAAATGCATACGCATTTTCTCGTGCGGTGCCTATTCATGGATGATGA
>NZ_QVTC01000080.1 GCF_003429085.1 Bacillus sp. V59.32b
CCGCACGAGAAAATGCGTATGCATTTTCGAGGAGTCTCGCAGATTCCCTTCCCAAAAACAAACATTATCGTTTAACAGAGCCTTATTTTTAGAGGGAGTATAGTGAAATTATTTATCTTTGACTTAAGTATAGAGGCAAAACAAAAGGGGCTCTCTAGGAAGTCCATTTAAGAGTAAAATGTATCCAAATTAAAAACCCAAGAATGCTGATTTAACAGTATTCTTGGGTTTTACTTTTGTCCGGATTTCGGCTGAATTTCCACTTTCGGGACAGCCCCTTTGTCTTTATGCTCATCATCTGGCGGCTTTACGGAAGCCCTCTGAAATAAAGTCTGCCACAAAAACGAGAATAATATAACAGATAAGGAGCAGTGTAATTTCTGTGTAATGGAAATAGCTCAGGCTCAGTTTGAATTGCTGGCCCAGTCCTCCGGCTCCCACAAACCCGACGATGATGGAGGTTCTCATGATTACCTCGCCGCGATAGAGGATGTAGGTGAGAAACTTCGGCATGACTGTTGGAATGATGCCATAGAAAAGGATTTGCGCACTTGACGCTCCGCTTGATGCGAGATTGCGCATCGGCCTAGCGTCCGTATCCTCGATTACTTCTGCGCAGAGCTTCCCGAGAATTCCAAAGTTGTGAAGCGCAAGTGCGATGGCTCCCGGCAAAATGCCAGGCTTCAGGATGAACACGATTACCATCGCGAAGACCAATTCGGGGATGGACCGGGAAAAAATATAGATGCCACGGATAATACCGAATAAAATCCAACTGTACCAACGCTTTGAAGCGGTTAAAGATCCGTCCGCGATATTCCGTGCGGCAGGGATAACTGTTAGCAAGGCGGCAATCGTGGCAAATCCAATCGCCATGACACTCATTTGCAATGTTTCATACGTAAGCTTCACGGCATTCTTCCAGCTTTCTTTATCAGTAAAAGCTGGATTTTCTTCCCCTATGCCGAATAGCCCGGAGAAAAACTTCTTTGCATACTCCAAATTCCGCTCGTTAAAAAGTTCGAAAAAGTTCGCCCTTTCTCCGAAGAAAATATGTCCCCATGAACCGGTGAGCAAGGCAAGGCACAATAGGATGGAAAATGTCTTAAACGAAAAGCGCCTTTTTTTGGATGGGATTTTTATTGTACTCATTATAATACCAGCCGCTTTCGTAAGGAGTTGCTCCAGGCATCAATCAGGACAACAATCGCAATCAAAAAGAAGAGGAATGTCCATACTTCGTCATAGTGAAGATCGGCAAGGGAAAGCTGAATTTGGAAGCCGAGACCTCCGAGTCCGACGAAACTCATGATCGCTGATGAACGGATGGAGCATTCGAAGCGGTACATCACATAGCTGAGCATATTGGCACGGGCTAACGGCAAATATCCGTACAACAGACATTGCAGTCTTGAAGCGCCTGTTGCGCGGAGAGCCATGATTGGTTCTTTGGGAACGTCATTTAACATATCGGCGAATATCCTCCCAAGGATACCGCCATAAGGAATACCAAGGGCAAAAACGGCAGCGTAAGGAGACAGTCCGATGACGGCGACAAATAAAAGTGCCCAAACGAGTTCATGAATCGCTCTGATAACGGCCAATACTCCTCTAAAAAATCCTGTTGTAACCACGCGGACCGAGCGGGAGGAAGCTAATACCCCCGAAGCTAAAATCCCTAAAACAAACGCGATGATAAGAGCAATTGTCATGCCGGTTACCGCATAAACAATCGTGGTCCATGAAGATTCCACTGCAAGTCTCAAAATATCGGGGGAAAAATCCGGGTTGATCAGACCTTCGAAAATCTGCACAGTGGTTGCCCATCCGCCGGCATGAACCAGGTCGCGACTCCAGGTAACGGAAAACAGGCTCCATATAAAGGCAGTCAAAAGAAGAAGCGACAGGACCGATCTTTTATGAAGAGCAAGGGGAGATAGGAATGGTTTCATCTCTCGGCCATCTCCTTTAAAACATAAAGATTAGCCAATTGTTCTTTGGTGATTTGGTTTGTCGGCAGATCAAAAAAGATTTCTCCATCACGCAGAGCGATGATTCTTGAGAAATATTTTGTGGCGTACTCGACAGAATGGAGGCTCATCACAAGTGTCTGTTTTTCCTCGTTTACAAGCTTTGTCAGCATGGCTAAAATATCCTCAGCTCGTGCAGGATCCAAGGAAGCAACCGGCTCATCAGCCAGAATCACTTCCGGACTTTGTACAAGCAGGCGGGCCAAGGCGACGCGCTGCTGTTCTCCTCCAGAAAGTTTGGAGGTTTGGTCATATATTTTGTCCAGCAGTCCGACACGATGTAAGGCATTTGCTGCGAGCTGCTTGTCCTGTGGCAGAAATAGAGACAACATCGATTTAAAGAATCCCCATTCCCCGAGCCTCCCTGCCAGGACATTTTGGATGACTGGAAGCGCTCCAATCAGATCGAATTGCTGGCGGATTACCCCGATTTTTCTTGCGAGTTCTTTTCTATTGTTAAATTGTTGAATAGCGGTTCCGTTTAATAAATAGGTCCCATTGTCTGGAGCAGTGATTCCGGCAAGGATATTCAACAGCGTTGACTTGCCTGCACCGCTTGGACCGATGAGCGCAACCGTTTCTCCTTTTTCCACATGAAAAGAAAGGGAAGATAAGGCTATCTTCCGCTCGAATTGTTTCGTTATATGATTTATTTCGATGATCGGCATCTCTTTATCACCTTCTACTTGATGATCTCGAGTTCTTTTGCGACTTCTTCAATTGTGTTATAATTTTCGTTTTTTGTTTCAATGAAGGAATCTGTCTGGAACAAATCGAGGAACTCTTTCAAGTCCGCATTGTCTTTATTGATAGCAAGAATGGCTTTCTTCATATCATCCTTCGTGCCTTCTCCGAACTTATCGTCGACCTCATTTATGGTCCAATGATAGTCATAGTAGGAAGGGGTAGTATGAATAACCTTCACTTTGTTCGTATCGACTTTTTTCTCTGCCACTGCAGCTTCCCAGACGGCTTCATTCAATACCCCGGCTTTAAAGGCACCGGATTCTACAAGCTTATAAGTCTTATCATGGGATCCTGAGTAATTTGGCTGTCCGTCCAAGTCTTTTTCCGGATCGATTCCTTCTTTAGTTAAGAAATAACGTGGCATTAAATGACCGGAAGTAGAGCTTTCGCTACCAAATGTAAAATTAAGTCCTTTAAGGTCTGCTAACGTATCAGCCTTCACACTATTTTGCGCAATGAAGATCGAATGGAATTCCTTATCGCGGGGACGCTGGGCAAATGCCTCAGCCTCAGGAACAAGATTTCTTGCCTGGACACCCGTTAAACCGCCGAACCAAGCCATGTCTATTTCACCGCGTTCAAATGCAGTAACAAGAGCAGCGTAATCAACAGATGGAACATACTCGACTTTAAGTCCGGTTTCTTCACTTAAGTAATTCGAAAGAACATCCATGCTTCTGCTTAAATCAGCAGCATTTTGGTCGGGTAGGGCCCCGATTTTGAAAACTTCGTCTGATTTTTTATCTGAGGAACTTCCGCTGTCATTAGAATCATCGTTTGTTGAACATCCAGCTACGATGGCGATGGCCACAGTTAGCATTAATAATAATGAGAATAATTTCTTCAAATTTATCATTCCTTTCTTGAAATATAAGTGACTATTAGATTTTACACCTATTATTACATTTTTCAATGATAACAGCCTATTGGAGGGGTAAAATAAATCCTTCTATCGGGAAATATATGGGCTGCCGCTTACCCAGAACCTCCACGGATAATCTTTTGCCTCACCCGAATTGTCTATCCCGATGCGCGCGCCGGTTGATATGTTCTCTGGCGGTTTTCCTGGAGCAATCCATAAAGGCGGTTCTCTGAATGAGTGTCCGTAATCTGACATCGTGATACCAAGTGCTTTCGTCAGTTTGCCGGGACCGCTCGTCAATTTTTTAAGCTCTGACATGCCCCGCCTTTCCTGCATCAGCGGAATGCCCAGGTAAGGTTCGACCGCCCTGATCAATATGGCATGCGGCTGTTCCTTTTCGCCGCTCACGACATTGACCAATGTATGGGTATGCATCGAATATGTATAGATCATGCCGGGTTCCCCAAACATGACTTCTGTCCGCTTCGTCCGTCTGTTACCAAAGCTATGTGCGACTCTATCCTCCGGACCGATATAGGCTTCCGTTTCCACAATATATCCCGCAGCGGTACCTTCGGGAGTTTCTTTTATAAGGAGACAGCCAAGCAAGGCTTGTGCAAGTTCTAAGGTAGGTTTTTCGAAAAATTCCTTGGGCTGCGGCGTTACGTTTTGAACTTCTTCTGGCATGGCGTTTTTTCCTCGTTTCTCTAAAAAATATCGTCTCCTTATTATATAAGTTGCATACAGGAATTGCATGATATGTCCCAGCAAACAAACGGTATTCTGGAAGCAAAAGTTCCTTTTCCGGCTACAAAGTCCGGCAAATCCACAACGAAAAATCGATTGGATTTCCTCTACAAAATGGGGGTCCGGCACAAAAACAAATTTTCGGCTACAATCGGTTGGATTACCGCTACAAAAAGCCGACCGGGCAACACAACAAAAATCCGGGCAACAAAAGTCCTGATCGAAAGAGTGTTAGAATTAGTTAAACCTGTAAAAAATAAATGCATGAGTCATAATACCATTCACAAAACGGCGGCTGGAAAAACTGTATATGCTGAAAAATTTAAAATAGGGTGTGAAACAAGATGAAGAATGTTGGTTTTATCGGCTGCGGAAAAATGGGGCAGGCGATGATAGAAGGGATGTTGACGTCTGAAATAGTGACGGCTGATCAAATTATGTTTAGTACGTCCGGCCAGGACACATTAACTGCTATAGAAAGTAAATTTCATATTAGGGGTTCGTTGGATAACCGGAAAATCGCCGGTTTTGCCAACTTTCTCTTCCTGGCGGTCAAGCCGGACAGGTATGAGTCTGTCATTAAAGAAATTAAGGATGATATAAGGAGAGATGCCGTCATCATTACGATAGCTGCAGGGGTTACAACGAAGGCCGTTGAACAGGCCTTTGGAAAACCGGTAAAAGTGGTGAGGACTATGCCGAATACTCCTTCACTGGTAAGAGAGGGGATGACGGCCGTTTCTGTAAATCCTGCAGTATCCGAGTCTGATTTGGATGAAATACTTTCACTGCTGAATAGCTTCGGGAAAACGGAAATCATGGATGAAAGGCTGATGGATGCGGTTCCTGCCATTAGCGGTTCTTCCCCGGCCTATGTCTATATGTTTATTGAAGCGTTGGCCGACGGCGGTGTCAGGGATGGAATTTCAAGAGACCAGGCTTATCGAATGGCGGCACAGGCCGTTTTAGGTGCAGCAAAAATGGTGCTTGAGACGAATTCGCATCCCGGGTCACTAAAGGATGCGGTCTGTACACCGGGCGGGTCGACGATTGAAGCGGTGGCTGCGCTAGAAGAAAACCAATTTCGCGCCGCCGTACTATCCGCGATGAAGGCATGTACGACTAAAAGTAAAGAACTCGTAAAAAATAAAGAGTAAGCTAAAAAGCATCTCGTTATATTTTTAACGAATGCATTTTCTGAGCAGAGACCTTTGAGCAGAATAGTAGAATTTTTCACAGGAAAGGATAATATAAATAATGCAACAATTATTCCGATTAAATATCTTGGAATAATTGCCAGTACATTTAAGGAGGAAATTGTATGACTGGCTTCGTGATCATAAACATTGCAATCATGGTCATTCTTTTATTAGTTCTTTGGTTTATGCAAAGGAAGCATGTTTCTTTTACAAAAAGAGTCTTTACCGCGTTAGGACTTGGGATACTTTTCGGATTCCTGCTCCAGGTGTTTTACGAACCGGAATCAGAAGCAATTTTGAATTCGGTTGAATGGTTCAATATTATCGGAAGCGGCTATGTGAAGTTCCTGCAGATGATTGTCATGCCGCTCGTTTTCATTTCGATTGTGTCTGCTTTTACAAGACTGAAGCTCGCAAGCAATATCGGAAAAATCAGTGCGCTCATTCTTGGAATCTTAATAGGTACAACGGCGATCGCAGCCGCACTCGGAATCACCACAGCCTTTGTATTTGATTTGGAGGCAGCCCAAATTGTTGAAGGCGATGCGGAAACGGCAAGAGCCCAGGAGCTCGAGGAAACATATGGAACGATTGAAGGAAAAACAATGCCTCAGCAAATCCTTGAGTTGATTCCGGCAAATCCGTTCTTGGACTTTACCGGTGCCCGTCCAAGCTCAACGATTTCCGTCGTTATTTTCGCTGCGTTCTTAGGGATTGCCTACCTTGGTGTGAAACGGAAGCAACCGGAGCACGCGGAATTCTTCGCGAAAATTATTGATACGTTATATTCAATTGTTATGAGGGTTGTCACGCTGATCTTGCGCTTAACACCATATGGTATTCTTGCGATCATGACAAGAACGGTGGCAACAAGTGATTTGGATGCTATCGTCGATTTAGGGAAATTCGTCATTGCTTCGTATGCGGCGATTATCGTCATGTTCCTGATTCATTTGTTATTGCTCTCATTAGGTGGATTAAACCCGCTTACGTATGTCAGAAAAGCTTTTCCGGTTCTGTCGTTTGCGTTTACGTCCCGTACCAGTGCGGGCGCTTTGCCGCTTAATGTGAAAACGCAAAAACAGCTTGGCGTTCCGGACGGGATTGCTAACTTTGCCGGTTCTTTCGGACTGACCATCGGACAAAATGGCTGCGCGGGGTTATATCCTGCCATGCTTGCGGTTATGATCGCTCCAACGGCTGGAATTGATCCACTTTCACCGTCGTTCATCGCGACATTGATTATTGTCGTAGCCATCAGTTCCTTTGGGGTTGCCGGTGTCGGCGGAGGTGCGACGTTCGCAGCGCTTATCGTCCTTTCTTCGATGAACCTGCCAATCGCACTCGCCGGGCTGCTCATTTCAGTTGAACCATTGATCGATATGGGACGCACCGCATTAAACGTCAGCGGAAGCATGACCTCTGGTATTCTGACCAGCCGAGTGGTAAACGAACTCGATACAGAAACATATAATGACAAATCATTGAAAATCGAAGCTGAAGCATAATAAAGAACTCCTGCGAGACGGGAGTGGAAGCCTGCAGACCTTAAATGAGTCTGCGGGCTTTTTTCTATTATTTACATATTATTTTTCTTCTTTATATATTTTCTTAATATTTGTTCTCTATTATCTAAGACAGGTCCAGAATAATAAAAAAATGGAGGCGAAAGAGATGAAAGGAAGAAAAGTGATTGTTCCGTTATTAAGTTTAGCTTTTTTGTTCCCATCCGCAACAAACGTATTTGCCGATCCGCATAAACCTGCTTCAGTAAAAAAGGTTGAGTTTGTAGGGATGGATGCTCCTGATACTGATCAAGAACGTTCAAAGATGTACAGCGAAGCATTAGTTAATGATTAGATTTCAATTATATACACCTATTTTCTTGCAACATGTTTTCATAATATTTTTTCTTCAAAAAAAGCGTTTCCCTTGGAGTATACACAGATTTTTGAAAAGCATAAACGATCATAATACATTAACAGAGTCTTAGCAAAAGTAAATATAAAAAATTTTTTTAACCGCCAAATCTCCTAAATCCACCCTCCGAATGAATGACCTGGCCCGTCACCCATTCCGCCTCATCACCAGCTAAGAAGGAAATAAGACGTGCCGCATCGGCAGGCTGGCCGATTCTCCCTAGAGGTGAGCGAGCGAGGATTTCTTGTTTTAATTTATCGTTCATCCATCCAGTATCCGTGGGGCCAGGGTTTACCGCATTGACGGTAATCCGTTTATCGGCAACAGCTGCGGCCAATGTATATGTCAACGTTTCAACGGCTCCTTTTGTGATTGCATAGGACAATTCGTTAAACATCGGCTGTAATGATTGTCCTGAGATTATATTAATAATTCTTCCGCCTGATTCATGTGTAAAACTTTTTACAAATTCCGATGAAAGCAGGGTAGTACCCCGAACGTTTATTTCATAATGAGCGTCCAAAGTAGCTGGAGACACATTCTCAATATTGTCATCGGTTGAATAACAAGCGTTATTCACTAATATATGCGGATCGCCTAGCTGATCCCGAACCATTTTCAAAAGCTTTGTGATTTCCGTGGGAGATGACAAGTCAACCTCCGCGCTATTGCACCGAACCCCCATGTGAAGAATCTGCTGGTTTAGTAATTCCTGTTCATTTTGTTCGACTCCCCACGAGAATTGCTGATCGTATTTAGTCCAATAAGTAAAGAAAATATCTGCTCCTTGGGAGGCTAATTCTTTACAAATCGCCGCACCAATTCCTTTAAGGCGGCTAGCTCCTGTAACGATAGCGATTCTTCCCTGTAATGGCTTTTGCATTTGTCTGCTATTCAAATCCGTCATCTCCTTCATTCTTTTTTGACAACAAAAAAACTCTCTAAAACCTAGAGAGCGGACAGCAGCAATAAACCATATTCACCAAATGGAAACATGCAAATGGTTCATAAAGAATGGTTTAAAAATGAGCATACTAATCCTATTCTTAAGGTTTACCAAATCTAAAACCAACAAGAAAAAAGATTAGAACTTCATTTTTAAACATCATTCCTTCCTTCATTTAATATACACATAATATTCTGAAATTTTCTATTTGTCAATTGCCTGTTAATATTTTGAGCGGTCCATAGGCTTTCGCTTAAATCGCATGTACTTTTGCTTAAATCAATGGGACAATCGCTAAAATCATCAGTTTTTTCGCTTAAATCAAATTTATCTGTTTCATAGGAAGCATCTTAAACCCTATTTTGGGACAGATTCCATTATATCGCGGGCTATGATTCATCATTATCGTGTTGGTTTAAGTAAAGGTTTTCAGTTGTTGCAAAAGTAACGGATTGGAGGTTCATCTCAGGATCGAGATCATTTAAAGCTTTAGATGGTTTATCTGCTTTTTTTTCGGTTTTATTGGGTCTTTGTTTTTTCAACATGATTGTCACTTCCTTTTTTAACTGTATTTTTGTAGGATTCTCTTTAATCAAAAAGTGTATTCTTGGAATCAACGGACGTTCAATACTTATAGTAAAATTTTTACAAAAGAAGGAATTTCCAATTGTATATCGTATATATAGAAGTAGGTAATTAAATGAGTTTTCTAAAATGAGGTGGAAGAATCGTGCTGGAAACAAACTACGAGGAAATGATTGTGATCTTAAAAGAAAAGGGTGAGGTAGAAATCCCGCTTACTGATTGCGACATGCAGTTTTACATTGAAGACACCTTGGAAAGTTTGGATCTAAAATATCAGAAGCTGATTCCGCCAGTTAGAAGAGGCTCTGTTAAAAAAATGATAATTAAAATCGAGTATTGAAAAATAATTGAAACAGGCAAATTAAATATAGCTAAATAAAAGCAGTGGATGTTCTTTGGAAAACATCCACTGCTTTTGTGATTATTTGTGTGGATAACTAATGCTAAATGATCTATATCCAGCTCCAGCGCCTAACCCCTCTCTGGTCTAGCCAATCATCAGATGGGGAGAAGATCCCTCCCCATACTGATGCGTCTTATGCTTGTCGGGGGCCCACAGGATGTGGGTCAGAACGACGAAGACATAACGATGTGGCGGTCTTAGTCGTTCTTCCTTACGTACAAGGCGCTTGCGCTTTTGTTCTTAGGCGTTAATACTCTCGTTATTTATAGCTTCTTCAACACTCACATATGTGTAGCCTAGATCATTTGCCACAGCTTCAAAGGTAATCTCTCCATTCGCCACGTTTACCCCTTTAGCAAGTGCGGCATTACTCCGAATTGCTTGTGCCGCCCCCTTATCTGCGATTTGTAATGCATAAGGAATGGTTACGTTAGTCAAGGCGATTGTTGATGTTTGCGGAACAGCTCCCGGCATGTTCGCAACCGCATAATGCACGACGCCATGCTTAACATATGTTGGATTGTCGTGTGTGGTAATCTTGTCAACGGTTTCGAAAATGCCGCCCTGGTCAATCGCAACGTCGACAATGACGGATCCAGGAGACATCGACTTCACCATTTCCTCGGTAACCAGCTTAGGCGCTTTTGCACCTGGAATTAATACGGCACCGATGACGAGATCCGATTCGGCTACTGCGTGGGCAAGGTTGAACGGATTTGAAATTAATGTCGTAATTTGATTTCCGAATATGTCATCCAATTGGCGGAGACGGTCAGGGCTTAAGTCGATGATTGTCACATCTGCACCTAGACCAATCGCTATTTTAGCAGCATTCGTGCCGACAGCACCGCCGCCAATGATTGTGACCTTACCACGCTTTACACCAGGGACACCGCTTAGTAGAATTCCTTTTCCGCCTTTTGGCTTTTCTAGGAATTGAGCGCCGATTTGTGCACTCATGCGGCCGGCAACCTCGCTCATCGGTGTTAATAAAGGAAGAGTATTGTTCACTGCCACGGTTTCGTAAGCAATGGCCAACACGCCGCTGTCTTTCAAAGCTTGTGTTAATTGAGGATCGGCTGCCAGGTGCAAGTAGGTGAAAAGAATCAATCCTTTTCTGAAGTATTTATATTCCGATTGAATAGGTTCCTTCACCTTTAAGATCATGTGAGCGCCCGCCCAAACGTCGCTTGCACTTTCAACGATTGATGCACCAGCCGCAAGATAGGAATCGTTTGCGAAGCTGCTTCCAGCTCCGGCGTCTTTTTCAATATATACTTCATGGCCGGCCTTCACTAAAGCAACTACACCAGCAGGAGTGATCGCGACACGATTTTCGTTGTTTTTGATTTCTTTTGGTACACCTATTCGCATGATATATACCTCCAATAAAAAATTTCGTCCTTTGTAAAAATTATAACGCTTACATAAAGGTTGTTTATTGTGTAATTAAGAAAAGAAAAACAGAAGCCTTTGTGTAATTTCACAAATGTTCCTGTTATTAAAGGAATTCGCTTTTAGATTATGTCGCTAATTCATCCAGCCGTTGGAGAATGCGCCGTTTACGGTATAGCATACGCCCAGTTTCAGCAATATCTGAAATCATTGAGCGATTCGTGAATGCACCAAAAATCATGCCGGCGATCGGGACCATTTGCAAGAGCTTTTTCCAGCCGAACTGATCGCGATAAGTATAAACAACCTCCCGCCAGCCTTGTATTTGGGACATCATTTCCTTCGAATTTCTATTTTCGCTTTGATAAAAAGAAGAAAGCTCATTAAGAATTGCTTCTTTACCGACAATATCAGATGTTGCAAATTGAAGGCATTTTATAATGAAGATTCTTTCTTCTTTATCGTTAGGATCATATCCATAAGCAACAGCTATATCCTGAAGCGTCTTTAACGAAAGACCTAATAACACTGGAATATCAGCGGCTAGGGTGAAAATCCCGCCAATACCTGTACTAGCTCCCTGTACAGTCGCAACCTGGCTATTGGTCTTTTGAATTTCTTCACCAACAGTGTCCATCACTTTAAGAGGAACCTGCTGTATGTCATTTATATTTGTAAGGTGTAGATCAGGAAGCAGGAACTGCAATTTATTTATGATTGTTTTTTCCTTTGACAAATAGCGCCCTCCGGATTGAATGAAGCTGCCTAGTTCTTCTAATAAGGAACCTATTTTCTTTTGGATGAATGCGGGAGTGATCTTATCCAGGATTTTGAAAGGAAGCCTGCCGATCCTGTCCCAAAACCATAACCCCTTTTGATCCTTTTCCCAAGTCTCGACTTCTCTGAGTAGTTGTTGTAACGTTTCTTTAGATTCGAGTATCAATAAGTGTCCATCCTTTGTGTGAATTTTACCTTTTATACGAAAAAAACAAGAGCAGGTTTCATTTTTTCTTTAAAAATTCTTCGTATTTCCAGATTTTAAAACGTAGAAACAATGACATTTTTTGTAAAGGATCTTTTAAATTAATTTCACTGATTTCAGCAATGCGTTTCAAACGGTAGTTTAACGTATTCACGTGTATGTGAAGCTTTTTAGCAGCTTCAATAGGGTGACAATCCTTTTCTAAATAAACCTGTAATGTAATCAACAAATCTGTTTGATTTTTGGAATCATAAGACCTTAGGAATTGAATGGAGACATCTTCAGTGTGTGCGTATCTGCTTGTCACCATTAAATCCATCGTTTGATATATGCCAAGTTCTTGGTATTGTGTCATCATTGCCGTATCATCCGGAAAAGCACGCTTTATTTTTAACGTAAATAAGGCTTCCTTGTAGCTGTGTGTTCCATCTGACAACTTTTTGTAAATGCCGCCTGAGGCTCCAAATATCCCACTAACGTCAAATCGAGACTTCATTTGTGTGATGAAGTAAGGGATAAAATCATTGATCGATTGTGAAAAATTTGTCCTGGTTTCATCCCCGCTTAATAGTATCAATCGATTCTGGTCAGTAGTGAAAAAATAAGGTTTCACTTTTTGGGTAGTTGTAAGCATATAGGTAATGTGGCGTTCGATTTCCCGGTTTATTTCATCTGGAAACTCAAAAACGATGACAGAAAAGACGGTAGGGATGTCAAAGGAGAATTGTGTAAGATTTTCCGATAATTCTTGTTCTTCTTCGTAATGCCCAGTTAACAATTGCCAAAAAAACTCCTGGTAGCTTTCTTCTTTTCTTTTTTTTCGAAGCTGGAGCTGCAGCAACTGATTTTTAGCTTCTTTGGCAGCAAGCTTTAAAAATTCCATATCTTCCTCAGAAAAGGGCTTACTGGCCTCAAGAGCCCAAATGAAACCGAGGACTTCATTATTTTTTCGGATGGAAATGGCAGCTCTCTTACCGAGACCAACATCATCGATTGATGGAACCTGTACCGGTTTCTCATATTTTAGGAGGGCAGGCAAAATCCCTTCTTTCCAAAGGCTATTGATGACTTTTTCAGGAACCCTTCGCCCGATAATCGTTGAAATCCTCGCTTGATCGGTCGTTTCTTCGTGTGTACTGTATGCAAGCAGCCGATGGTTTCCGTCCTCAATAGTGACCGGACAGCCCAGCGCTGAACTGATTCGATCCGCAAACTCCATCAGATCGCCGTAAACCCCTTTAAAAATTTCTCGTTTTTTACTGGATTCCTGCATATAACAAAATCCCTTCAACGTATTTATTCATATCTTAACAAAGAAAAGTGGCAGGCACCATCCATAAAATGAATGGTGCCTGCCACCTTTGCTTGTTTAGAAGAAAAAATTCAATATAACATAAATAAGAGCTGCCAGGGTCCCTGAGATTGGCAGTGTAATAAACCATGTAATAATCATACGCTGCGCAGTACCCCATTTAACACCCTTTACCCGGTGGGCGGATCCGACACCAAGGATGGAGGAAGAGATAACGTGCGTTGTACTTACTGGTAAGTGGATTAATGTTGCTCCAAAGATAATGGATGCACCGGTCAAGTCGGCTGCCACTCCGTTAACCGGGCGGATTTTCATAATTCCGCCGCCCACTGTCTTAATGATTTTCCAACCGCCGACTGAAGTGCCAAGGCCCATTGCCAGGGCACAAGAGAATTGAACCCAAAGTGGTATATCAGCACTATCAAGTTGACCGTTTGCTATCAAGGCCATTACGATGATCCCCATAGCTTTCTGGGCATCGTTCGTACCGTGGGTGTATGCTTGTAGTGCTGCGGTTCCTATTTGGATATAACGGAAACGCTTATTGGTTTTGGTCAAGTTATTATTTTTAAATATGACTTTAAAAATGCTGTAAACCAGGAAACCAACTCCAAATGCCAGCAATGGAGAGATAATCAAGGCTTGAAGAATTTTGAGAAAACCGCCCCATTCCAATACGCCAAAACCGGCAGCTCCAATTGCTGCGCCTGCTATTGAACCAATGAGTGCATGAGAGGAACTGCTCGGTATTCCGTAATACCAAGTAATTAAGTTCCAGGCAATCGCCGCAATCAGCGCTGCAAGAATAACAAGAGATCCGTTCGGCAAAGTGAACGGGTCTACAATATCTTTCGTAATCGTTTTGGCAACCCCTGTAAAAGTCATCGCACCAACAAAATTCATTGTTGCAGCGAGAAAGATCGCATGCCTTGGTTTTAAGGCCTTAGTAGAAACGGAAGTAGCGATGGCATTTGCCGTATCATGGAATCCGTTAATGAAGTCAAATGCGAGAGCCATGATCACAATCAGTATAGTTAAGACAAATAATGTATCCATGTATAAAGGACTCCTTACGCATTCTTCATGACAATTGATTCAAGGGTATTGGCTACGCCTTGACAGCTGTCCGCGATTTCTTCCAGGTTTTCATAAATTTCTTTATATTGAATGATGCGAATCGGATCTTTTTCGACGGAGAACAAGTTTTTAATAGATTGGCGTTGAATGCCATCACAAACTGATTCAAGGTCTTTAATTTTGATTGCATTTTCACGAACGCTTTGTAGTTTCTTCGAAGATAATAAATCTACAGCCTTTTCGATTTCATACGTGCATTCCTTAATGGCCTCGACAAATTTCAGCATGTATTCATCTGCATTAATGATCGAATACATTTCGAATAACGCGGAAGTATGTTCTAATCCATCCAGGACATCATCCATGCTCATCGTTAAAGCCAGGATGTCTTCACGTTCAATCGGAGTGATAAAGGCATTGTTCAATTCTCTGATGACCTCATGCACCATGCTATCGCCTTTGTGCTCAAACTCTTTCATTTTTTCTTCGAATGCCTTTAAATCACTGACATTATTCAGTTTATAGTCAGCGAAATAGTCAGCGCCTTCTCTTAAGTTTTGTGCAATGCTTAAAAGCAGAATGGCAAACTTGTCCTTTTTCTTGAAAACCATAAGAAAACCCCCATTTTTTAAATGCCCGTTTACGCATACCCCTTCATCCAAAAACGGTATATGTATAATATGAGCGAAGACTATTCTATCTGATTCTTTTCATTTAGGGGAGCAATTTCGATAAAAATTTACAAAAACTTAACAAAGTAAATATTGAATTTTTAAAAAAACTACACAAATTTAAAAATAAAGTGGTAAAGACGACTTTTTTATCTAAATTAGCAGGTGTTTTTTGGGAGTCGCGGCTACAAAAACAGGAATTCCCGCTACAAAACGCAAATCTGGAACAGGCACCTTAAAAAGCTTGCCGGTTGTCGATTTTTCTCTCTCATTTTAAAGACTAAACGCTAGGTAATACCATTCCTGTAATGATACAATCGGAACTAAGTAAAAAGGAGGGTTTGGTTATGATCCAAAATATTCAAGATACGATTACTTTAAATAATGGTGTGAAAATGCCTCAGCTCGGATTTGGGGTTTTTAAGGTGGAGAGCGGCAGCCAAACAGTGGACTCGGTAAAGAAAGCTCTTGAGGTTGGGTATCGGGCGATCGATACAGCCGCGGTTTATAAAAATGAAGAAGGTGTAGGCCAAGCAATCAGGGAAAGCGGCATACCACGCGCGGAGCTTTTTATTACTTCAAAAGTATGGAACAGCGATCAAGGGTATGAATCTACACTTAAAGCTTATGAAGAAAGCTTGCAAAGATTAGGTCTGGACTATTTGGATCTCTACTTAATTCACTGGCCTGTAATAGGAAAATACAATGATACATGGAGAGCGCTCGAAAAACTTTATAAAGATGGAAAAGTCCGTTCTATCGGTGTCAGCAATTTCCATGTCCATCATCTGGAGGATTTATTTGCGAACAGTGAAATCAAGCCTGTCATTGACCAAGTGGAATTGCACCCGCGTCTGTCCCATGAGGAGCTAAGAGATTTCTGCCAGAAACATGAAGTGAAAGTACAGGCATGGGGTCCCCTCGGTCAAGGAAACTTAATTGAAGAACCGACCTTACAGCATATTGCGGATAAGCACGGCAAAACGACTGCTCAAGTCTTAATCAGATGGCATTTGCAGCATGACATTGTGGTTATTCCTAAATCTGTGACGCCATCCCGCATAGAAGAGAATGCCCAGGTTTTTGATTTTGAATTAAGCATGGATGAAATGAACAAGATTGATGCTTTAAATCTTAATGAAAGATTTGGTGCCGATCCAGATAACTTTAATTTTTAAACGGGAAGGAAAAGGCTGTCCAGCCTCTTCCTTTTTTTTATATACATCACTGTATAAATATGTATAATTATGCAACAAAACTATTTAATTTATTATAATTACCCTGTTTTTAATGAATTAACCATTTTATTTATATACCATTTTTTATTCGTTTTTAGGTTTTGATTTTTGTGAGTGGGGAAATTAATTAGTACAACGGCGGAACAGCAACTAAAGAATAACTTCACGAAGGGTTGCTTTTCAAGGATATTGCAAAAAATGAAAAATGAATGAAATGCAGATTTAAAACAGATAATATCCTTAAAGGTGCGGCCGATTAAAACACTTTATATGCCTGTAATTTAAAAACAGGGAATTATAAGTTAAATACAAAGGCAAATAAAGCTGTTTTAATTCGAGTTTATTCTTTAGTTGAACTGCCGTAAGAGGAGAGGTTAGGATTCATCCTGCTTCTGCACTCTAAAAAAACTAATCTAATTTTAGGAGGAATAAAACATGGGTTTCTTATGGTCATTAATTATTGGTGGGATTATCGGTTGGTTAGCAGGGATGATTATTGGAAGAGACGTTCCATTTGGCATCATCGGTAACATCATCGCAGGTTTCATTGGTGCTTGGTTAGGTTCTTTAATCTTGGGCGACTGGGGTCCTGTAGTAGGTGACTTTGCGATTATACCAGCTTTAATCGGGGCAATCGTATTTGTATTCATCTTAAGCCTGATCTTCAAAAGCATGCGAAAAGCTTCATAATGAATGTATATGTGAAAAACCTTCCCGTTAATTTAAGCGGGAAGGTTTTTTTCTGTATTATGGAAGATCAATCTCTGGGAAAATGGATGGGTCATCTAAAAATGGCGCGCGGCAAACAATCCTTTCTTCTGTGATAGGATGGATGAATTCAATTTTGTATCCATGCAAAGCCTGGCGCCCGAAAACAGGTGTTCCGCCATATAAAGTATCTCCGGCAAGCGGATGGCCAATATGGCTGAAATGTACTCGGATTTGGTGGGTTCGTCCGCTTTCAAGGGAACACTTTACGAGCGAGAGCCTTTTTTTAGAGTAGCGTTCTAACACCTGATAATGGGTGATTGCTGTTTGGCCTGTTGGCGAAACCCTTCGTCTAGTAGCATGATGTCTGTCCCGGCCGATCTTTTCATTAATCGTTCCTTCATTTTTTTTCAATATGCCTTCACAGAGAGCAACATAGCTGCGTGTAATCTTTCTTTCCTCTAGCATTTTATCAAGCAGGGCACCGGTGAGATGATTTTTTGCAAAGAGAACGGCTCCAGTGGTATCTTTATCAAGGCGATGAATATGCTTTAATATCCCCGATTCATTTTTTAAGTGATAGGCTACTCCATTCAGTAGTGAATCGATCTGCCCGGGTGATGAAGGGTGGGTTTCCATTTCTGCCGGTTTATTGGCGATTAATAAGTGCTCATCTTCATATAATATAGAAGTTTCTAAATCGGAAGCAATCACACCTATATGATTGCCCTTATCGAAAATAGGGATATGTAAATATTCCCCAACATGCAGAGGTGAATTCCAAGAGCGAAATTCATTGTTAATCGTAACTTCTTTACTCATGCGCCATTCATGCATCATTTTTTTCGGAATCTTCCAATAATCCCTGAAAATTCCTTCGATAGTTAGTTGATTCCATTTGGCGGGAATGGTGACAATCAAGAATCTTCCTCTTCTGACAGTTTGAATCAAATTTCTCCCTACTTTCGACATGGTTTATAAAAATTCTTTACAATCAATCCTGAAAATGACAGCATCAGGAAAAATGTAGCATCTTTCTTCCTATGGTTGAATGGGAGGTGGGGATAATTTCCACCCTTTTTTCATAGGTCTTATGTTATTCTAAAAAAAAGAATTTTACATATACGTCTGTATAATTTAAAAGGTGGGTTGTTAGTGAGGATTGTTTTTTCTTCAACATCTGAACAGGAGCAGGAAATCGGAAATCTTGTCTCATTCTTTTACAGATCTATTTTTCCGAAGTATTTTACTGAAGATGAAATTCTTCATTTCGAGAAAATAGGGGTCTTACAGACTCCTGCAAACAGCATAACTTATTTTGGCACCCTTAAGGATGCATTTCAAGTCATGACCTGTTTACAGGTTATTATCTCAATTATTGAGAAAAAAGAAAGCAGCAGTATGACCTTAGAGGGGAAATTTAAAAGATTGTTCGAAAACAATGTCAGAATTCTGAATGACTACGGTGTTTTGTTTCCTTTAGATTTCAATCATTTTGCCATCTTAAAAAATGAGGAAAATGATGATTCATTTCTTTTATATGTAGAAGCTGCCAACCAATACTTGATTTAAGCACTTATCCTATAAATATTGGCTTCTATATCAAAAACCGGGGCCGGACTCTTATCTATAGAGTTCGGCTCCGGTTTTATAAGTTAAGTACAACTTTTTTAGTTGATATTCTATAATTAATGGCCTTCTGCGTTACGCAACTACGTCTCTGTCTTCTCCTTAAAAGGTTCGTCCATCGACTAGTTTTCTTTATTTACCTCATTTTTTTCAAACCAGTCCTGAAATACTGATTCGTCATTAGACCCGACAATGCGGTCTTGTTCTTTACCTTCTTTAAAGTGAACGATAGTAGGCGTGGATTCTATATAATAATCTTCCCATCCTTGCTCGAACTCCAACAAATTGTATTGAACAAGGTCAATACCCATATTCTCTGCCAACGGAGCTACGACCGGAGTAGTTGCCTGACAATGGGAGCATTCCGGGCTATAGAAATAGACGGTGACGTCCTCATTATTCTTAAGCTTTTTCTCTAGTTGCTCCGGAAGAATCAGGTTCTGATAATTGGGATCATCCAGCTGATCGACTGTGGAAGCTTTTAACTCTTTCTTGCCGTACGGATTATCTTCAGATTGCTCTTCTTTTTGCATATTCGTGATAATGGCAATTGCCGCGAATAGAACGATGATGATGCCTAAAAAAATAAGTATCTTTTTCATGATGCTGCCTCCCTGGTTTTTTTCCATACGAGATAACTGCAGATAAATATCATAACAAATGCAGTTAAAGCTAGAAAAGGAATCGTAATAAAGCCGAACCAGTTAATATATTGTCCTGTGCAGGGAACCCGGCCGCAAGCAGGAGCGCTTTCAGAGAAAAACGTAACCTTCTGAATCAAGTAATGGTATGCGGAAATACTCGCACCGATGGCGGAAAGTATCATGGTGTAAAAGCTGATCCAGTAATCTTTTCTTATAATCGCTATCCCTAATATGACAGTGAAAGGGTACATAACGATTCTTTGATACCAGCAAAGCTCACACGGTTCATATTGCTTGATTTCCGAGAAGTATAAACTGCCAAACATGGCAATGATGGCAACAGCCCATGCCGTAAAAAAAATATTTTCCTGATTCTTCATCCATTTTCCACCTACCTATGATTTCTTCAAAATTATATTATGTAATCACCTGCCTTGTAAAATATATATTCTTATCATTTCTTTTTGGTGGAAGTTGTTTCATAATTGAAATAGAAAAAATTTACAATCTAACAGGGGGAAGTGAAATGTTTCCAATAATAGAAACGACCGGATTGATCCTTAGAGATGTTACCGAAAAAGATGCTGAAGACCTCTTTGAATATTTTTCTCAGGAAAAAGTGATGTCCCATTATGGCCAGGAGGCATTTGAACGCATCGAAGATATCCAACGTTTAATCGCATGATTCAGGAGCAATTATGAAGCGAAAAAGAGAATTAGATGGGGAATTGACCATAAAGGGGAAGAGCGGCTGATTGGAACAGTGGGTTTTAATGCCTGGTCGCCAAAGCATAAGCGGGCGGAGATAGGATATGAATTAAATCCCCGCTATTGGAGACAGGGAATTACCTCTCAGGCTGTCGAAAAAGTCATAAATTACGGATTTGAAAAATTGAGCCTGAACAGGATCGGGGCAATCGTTTATCTTGAGAATTCAGGCTCCAATAACTTACTCCAAAAAATTGGTTTCCGTAAAGAGGGCATATTGCGGGATTATCTGTACTCATATGGAGAATCTCACAGTGTAAATATGTACTCTTTATTGAAGGAAGAATGGATTAGCTAAATGTTTAGGAAAAAGAAGATTGATGTGCGGCTTTTTTCGTTATCCGGGAATAAATATCATAAATACCCTTGCGCGCGCATCGTTTGACTATTTCACAGGAAGGGTAAAACAGAACATTACATATATTAAGGTTTGAAACTTATGTCAAGCATTGGACTGACGGTTCATGTAAAAGAAGGAGTGCACGACGGATGACAAAGCTAGATTTACACAAGTTTGAAAAAATTATGGAAATACGAAACTTGAAGCATGGGGATATCGATCAAATTATCGCGATGCAGGCAGTTTGCTTTCCAGGAATGAGTCCATGGAAGCGGGAGCAGCTGGAGAGCCATCTTGAAATCTTTCCTGAAGGGCAATTCGTTGCCGAGTATGATGGAAAAGTCATCGGTTCATGCTCAAGCTTGATCATCAATTTTGACGAATACGATGACCGCCATTCATGGGATGACGTCACAGATAACGGCTATATCACAAACCACGATCCAAACGGCTATAATTTATATGGCATAGAAGTCATGGTTCACCCAGACTTCCGGCGCATGAAAATCGGGCAGCGTCTATATGAAGCAAGAAAAGAACTAGCTGCGGAAATGAATCTAAAAAGCATCATCATTGGCGGCCGGATCCCTAACTATCATAAACACTCCGGTGAACTCTCGCCGAGAGAATATGTTAAGGAAGTCCAGCACCATAAGATTTATGATCCGGTTCTCACTTTCCAGCTATTAAATGGGTTTACTTTAATGCGGATCAACCCGAATTATCTTCCGGATGATAAGGCATCGAATAAGTATGCGACCCTGATGGAATGGAATAATTGGGATTACCACCCAAAATCAAAGCGGAAGCACTATAAAACGTCAGAGCCGGTTCGGATCTGTGTCGTCCAATATATGATGCGCCAAATCAGTTCCTTCGACGATTTCGCGAACCAGGTGGAATATTTCACGGACGTTGCGGCGGATGCCAATGCGGATTTTGCCGTATTTCCAGAATTGTTTACAACCCAGCTCATGTCGTTTTTAGACGAAAGATCTCCGAGCCTGGCGATAAGGAAATTGACCGATTTCACGGAACAATATATTGAGTTATTCACAACCCTGGCAGTCCGTTATAACGTAAATATTATTGGCGGGTCCCATGTCGTGAAAGAGGATGATGATAATATCTATAACATCGCTTACCTTTTCCGCAGAGACGGAACAATTGAAAAGCAATATAAAATCCATATCACCCCGAACGAACGGAAATGGTGGGGAGTGAGTGCGGGGGACCGGGTCAAGGTGTTTGACACGGACTGCGGCCGGATCGCGATTCAGATTTGCTATGATATCGAATTTCCGGAGCTAGCCCGAATCGCAACGGAAATGGGTGCGAAAATTATTTTTACACCTTTCTGTACAGAAGATCGCCAGGGCTATCTACGTGTCAGGTATTGCGCCCAGGCCCGTGCCGTAGAAAATCAAATTTACACGGTCATTTCCGGGACGGTCGGAAACTTGCCGCAAACAGAAAATATGGATATTCAATATGCCCAGTCAGGCATTTTCGCCCCGTCTGACTTTGAATACGCGCGCGATGGAATCGTCGGAGAAACCAATCCAAATCTGGAAATGGTTTTGATTGGGGATGTGGACCTTGAAATATTACGCCGACAGCGGCAATCGGGCACCGTAAGGCAACTAAAGGACAGACGTCACGATGTTTATAAAATTCAATATAATCAAGGGTCGAAATGAAAAAGAGGCTGACGCTATTGTCAGCCTCTTTCGGTTTGTTCCGTTTAGGTTAGGAGTACCAGCCAAGGGTCCTAGTTTTTACGTATAGAAATTCCAAATATGCAAAACCTATTTGTAACATAATTTGTAAGCTAGCCATATAAGCAAATTTCTTGTGAAGACCTTTCCGCCGCATGATCTAAATACCGGAGCAATGTGTACAGCTTTTCCTCGATGACACTGTAATCATGCTCAAAGTTGTAGGCGTGCAGAAAATGCTCGATTTTCTTTGACAAAAAGTTGTCTTTGGTTCTGACCATTAGAATCAGCAAGTTATCCCATTCAGAGCGATGCGTGTAGAACAAAGCCCGATCATAATCCGCTTTAATCATTTTTCTCTCCTCCTTAAAGGAGTTACTTGTAGTTTGTGCGGGAAGAGAAGGAACATTCCCATACAAAATGTGGAGAAGCCTTAAATGGGGTCTGTATCAATTTACCTGAATAAAAAAGCAGGTGTTCAATGAAACGAATTATCATTTTAAGTGTAATGTGTATGCTATTTTTCCCTTGGCCTATTCAAGCTGAAGGAATTGTCAAACCACATCATATTTATACATATGAGAAACTGGAAGCAGATTTGAATGCTTTAGAGAAAAAAACAAAAATATCGTCATCCGGGAAATTGGGAAATCCCATCACGGCAGAAATATTTGGGCGGCACAATTGGGAAAAGGCGATCACACCATTTTACTTGTCGGCGCACATCATGGCAGGGAGTGGCTTACGACTTCGTTATTGATGAAGATGCTCGAAGAATATAGTGAGGCTTACGATAAAAACGGATGGATTGACGGTTTTTCAACCGATATCCTGGATGAGGTCAGTATCTGGTTCGTGCCGATGATTAACCCCGATGGAGTCAGCATCCAGCAGGGGGATCTATCGTTCCTTACCAGGAAGGAGAAGATTGCACTATGGAAAATGAACAAGTTCAGATTGGATTATCGCAGCTGGAAGGCAAATGGAGCTGGAATCGATCTTAACAGGCAATATCCTGCCGGTTGGGAAGACAGCAAGACAGAAGTAAACCGCCCACATTATCAATTCTACAAAGGAACACGACCGTTTCAGGCAAGAGAGGCTAGGGCTTTAGCGGAATTCACAGGGCGAATTAATCCGGAGATTGCGGTTAGCTACCACACCTCAGGAAGGGAAATATTTTGGCATTATCACAATAAAGCGGAAAACGTAATCAGGGATTATCAAATAGCGCGGAAAACGGCAGCCCTGACTGGGTATCAACTTTCTTCGCCTGAAAAGCATGCGGTAGGAAGCGGGTATACGGATTGGTTCATAACAAAATTCAACCGGCCTGCATTAACGATTGAAATCAGTTACCTTGTAAAGGAAACGAATCCTCCGCTTTCGGTGTTTACCGAGGAGTGGAAAAGAAATAAAGCCGGCGGTCTCATGCTTGCAGAAGAGGCTCGTAATCTAAGTAAGAATAAGCATAAGAAGGACAATCTTATCGCATATTAAACATATATGAAGTAAAAGGAGGCGCATCATGAAAAAGATTTTAAGCATTTTGTTTGCCGTAATGATTTTGTTCCAATCAGGTGTCATAGCAGCAGAGAAGCCCGATTATGAAAAATATGGACAAATCGCCATTGCGGTTGTAAAGGCTGACTATCCAGGTGAAGCCGTCACCGAATATCAGTACCTGGGCCGTAAAAAGTTAATGAACGATCAGGTTGAAGATGGTTTTCTATTTAACGTGACCGAAAATGGGAAAAAAGTCGATGTGACGGTAAAGGTGCGGCATAGCCTTGCCAACAATAAAATGTTGAATTTGACGGTTGAGGAAATTACGGGGCAGTAGCAACCTTAATTCATACCAATATCTTTAATTTGAAAAACGCTTGGAGTTCCAAGCGTTTTTTTATCATGTATTTTTTCCGGTTCTTCTATCATACATTGTGGTAAGACTCAAAATGGGGGAGAAGCCGATGAACAATGCGGAACGAAATGCCCTGGAGAATTCAATCAGTGAGATTACCGAGATTGCGAAAGGATTCGGTCTAGATTATTATCCGATGCGCTACGAAATATGTCCTTCTGAAATCATTTATACGTTTGGTGCGTATGGCATGCCGACGCGTTATTCCCACTGGAGCTTTGGGAAGCAATTTCATAAAATGAAGCTCCATTACGATTTTGGTTTAAGCAAGATTTACGAATTGGTGATTAACTCCAATCCGTGTTATGCCTTTTTGCTTGATTCCAACACATTGATCCAGAACAAGTTAATTGTTGCCCATGTCCTGGCCCACTGCGATTTTTTCAAAAATAATGTCCGCTTTCAAAATACGAAACGTGATATGGTCGAAAGTATGGCGGCAACAGCTGAAAGAATCCGGCAATATGAGATTGAACACGGAAAAGAGGAAGTGGAAACATTCCTGGATGCCGTCTTGGCGATTGAAGAGCATATTGACCCATCGCTGGTTCGTCCGAAGCTGTCTTGGACAATGGAGGATGCGGCGGAGGAAGAAGAGGAATCAGCCAAACCATCCTCGTCTCCGTATGACGATTTATGGTTGCTTGATCAAAGAGCTGATACCCAGACGAAATGGATGAAAAAGAAAAGAAAATTCCCGCCGCAGCCGGAAAAAGACCTTCTTTTATTCATTGAGCAATATAGCCGCGAGCTGACAGACTGGCAGCGGGACATCTTAACGATGATGCGAGAAGAAATGCTTTATTTCTGGCCACAGCTGGAAACGAAAATCATGAACGAAGGCTGGGCCTCATATTGGCATCAGCGAATCTTGCGTGAAATGGATCTGACATCGAATGACGCGATTGAATTCGCGAAATTAAATGCGGGAGTGGTTCAGCCTTCAACGACCAGCATCAATCCCTATTATTTGGGATTGAAGATTTTTGAAGACATCGAGGAGCGATATGATAACCCGACAGAGGAAATGAAGGAGCGGGGCGTTAAGCCAGGCTCTGGGCGTGAGAAGATGTTTGAGGTCCGCGAAATTGAAAGCGACATTTCTTTTTTGCGAAATTACCTGACGAAGGATCTTGTCATGCGGGAGGATATGTATTTGTTCCAGAAGCAGGGCAAGGATTACAAAATTGTCGATAAGGCTTGGGAACAGGTGCGCGATCAGCTCGTCAACATGAGAGTCAACGGAGGGTTTCCGTATATCACGGTTAACGACGGGGATTATCTGCGGAATGGGGAATTATATCTGAAGCATTGGTTCGAAGGAATTGAACTTGATGTCAAGTATACGGAAAAAGTACTGCCATATATCCACCAACTGTGGGGACGCTCCGTCCACCTCGAATCGATGATGGAAAATAAGGAAATTCTGTTTACCTATGATGGGAAAGGAATTCACCGGAAGTATTTATAAAGCAAAAGGCTGTCGATCAAGACTTGAGCGACAGCCTTTTAAATGTCTAATCCGAGATTAATTTTTTGAATAAAACGTAATCGAGGAGGAAGGAGTATATAAAGATATATAACCGTAATCAATGTTAATATTGACAGATTGGAAGTAAATTATGAATCAACGGTTAAATGTGATCATAGATTCATTTACTTGGACTTTGTCAATATGATCGAGAAACGTTTGTTTTACCAATTCGTTTTGAGCTCGTTTATATTCAGCACCGCCTACTATCTCGGGCTTTCCAATTTTTCTGTCCAAGAATTGAAAGACAACGGAGTCTTTTTCTAATTCTTTTTGAACCTCGTGCCAATACAAATCCGGAGATATTCCTGATTCTTTAATATTTTGTTCGTGTACAACTTTGTTTTCACCTATTTTCTGTTCTTCAAGTTCTCTAGTGATTTCATCTTGGTCAGCCTTGATACCTAAAGCTAATGCTTCTTGGAAAAAAATATGACTGGAGACATAAAAGGCTATACTCATAGAATCGAGTACTTCCATATCAGGATCCATCGACAAGTTTTCCTTTTGGTATGTAGCGTAGACCCCTTCTTCCAAAGGAACTAATACACTTTTTATTGTTTTGTCCAACTGATCTTCTGAAATTCCCGGATGATCGGGCAGAGGCAAGGCACTCGGCTCTGCTTTCGGTTCTTCGCTTGTTATCTCTTCTTCTTTTTCAGTTGGCTTTACCATGCCGGATAATTCATATACTATTCCCACTATTAAAATCAGCCCTATGGCGCCAGCGAAAATACCTTTCTTCATGAGACACGCTCCTTTCGGATAATGTTTTATTCGATAGAATATCTTCGTGATCAGAAAGTCTCGAAGCTAATATGTATGAAAACTATTGATAGCGATCTATCTTGTAAATAAAATAGTGCAACTTGCAATTTTGCTTTGTCATTTCAAATGTATAGCAGGAATGAAAAGATAACAAATCTTCGATAAGGCTCGGGAAAAAATAAAAATCTAACGATCTCCACGAATCGTAGGATTACTATTAATACTATTCAGTGTGCTATGTAAATACTTCAGAAAGCGCAAATAAAGCTTACCCCATCTAAATCAACAACCCATTGGATTATTCTTCGACCGCAATGGTTGTTTTACCTGCAGTCTTTTCTAAATGGAAATATCAATGTTACAAACAGGAACTGCTTTTTTTAGCCAGAAGGGCGGATGCCCAGCACTTGTATTTGCTCTGGTACATAAATCAGGTTTGTGAACAGCGATTACAAGGCATGTTCTAGGACTGAAATAATGCAACAAGACCTTTATAATAAGTATTTACAACACTTAGGATTATCTGAGGATTATAAGAGAATGAAAGAGGCTTCAGCCAACAATCCGGGGCTTATTTCGGCTATGGGGAAAAAGAGCATGAGAATAAAGCGAAAGCATACTATTATAAAAAGCAAATGGATCAACAACATTCTTCGCATTATGGCCCAATGCCATATGACAATTACATGGATATGTAAAAAAACAACTCCTGAATAATCTGTTCAGGAGTTGATTTTTAAGAATTCCATACTTTTTTAATTTTGAAAATGTCCACTCCGGCTTACAAAATTCCTGAAAAGGCAAGACGGATTTTTATGGATGATCCTTACTTCCCTAGTACAATTGCATTACGAATTTCAAAAATATCTTGAAATATTATAGTTATTTAATTAAACTTACTTACTATAAGTAAGTTTAATTAATGTTGTACACTTAACTTAAAGGCTCTGTTAAACGATAATGTTGTTTTTGGGAAGGGAATCTGCGAGACTCCTCGAA
>NZ_QVTC01000081.1 GCF_003429085.1 Bacillus sp. V59.32b
CTACGTCCTGTAGGCCTCACGGAAGTTAAGCTCGAGCGCCGATGGTAGTTGGGGGAGAGTCAAGGACCTTCTCCTAAAAGCGCCACATCTTTGTGGCAACGGAGAAGTCAGCACATCCTGTGCAAGTCCTGTGAGAGTAGGACGTCACCAAGCAAGTGAAAGACCAGCCAAATCGGCTGGTCTTTTTTGCCGCTTCCGAGGTTTCGCTTAAATCAACCAGATTTTCGCGTAAATCGGCTCCACTTTCGCTTAAATCCCCCTGAGTTTCGTTTGAATCACAAAATCATGCAAAAAACGCTTCCTTGTACTTACAATAGAAGACCTTATTCAGACAAATGTCCCCTTAAATTTAGCTCACCACCCTCTATTTTCCTGGAATAGCATATACTTCACCTTTCTTATGCACCCGCTTGCTCTTTTTCAAAAGCATAAAGCCACTTCCCGCATATAGAAGAGAGGCAATGTAAAAAATACTGCCGATGGTTAGAAAGTCAATTAAGTATCCAGTTAGAATGATGGCAATGGCAGCGCCTACAGATGTCCATACATGATATTTCCCTATCTCGATTCCTGCGGTTTCTTTGGATACATTCCTCGCAAGTGAAGTTTTTTCTGAGTTTCTTTGTATCGCTCCTAAAAGGCCCATAATGATCTGAAGAACATATACATGCCATACTTCCGTCATGAGAGGGAGAAATAAGAGAATGACAGCCATGGACCAAGAGTAGATGGCAAATAAGACGCTGTCTCCAAGCCGGTCTGCCAGTCTTCCGATGACAGGATAAGCTAATGCTGAGGTCAGGGCAAAGAGGCCATAAGCCCAGCCGAATTGGGAGTAGCTGTTCCCGACATTATTAAGCAACAACACATAAAACGGAAATATCATGCTGCCGGCAATGGAGATGATGCTTTGATAATAAAGAAATCGCTGATAATTCATTTTCCATACTCCTCATAAAAAAGACTTTGAAATCGTTCTTCAGGATCGTATTTGCGTTTCATTTGAAAAAATTCCTCAGAAGGCGGATAGGCTTGCTTAAACTGCTGTTTGGTTGGATACGAATAATACGGCAAATAGTAGCTTCCGTTATGTTGTAACGTTAAATTTAGCATATCGTTGATCACTTGCTCGGTGTTTTTAATATCGTCTGCTGAGGTTCCTTGATTGATTAGTAAAACAAGCGCGAACATATCATCCTTTGAAAAAGACATCACCGCATTATCATTTTTTTCCACGTAACGAACCGTAATATTCAGCAGATTGAAATCTTCTTGCTTTTCCAATATGTTTCTCAGACCGTCGATGTAATCTGCAAACTCGTTAACAGGCACAAAATATTCCTGTAATACTTCTGTTTTTTTCGGATGATCATATTCCATGAACAAACTGTCGGACCTCATAACGTTATTTCGGGTTTCCAAATCGCCATGTGTATTTTTTGCATAAGATTTTTGCGTAGTCCAAAATAAATCTTTCCCCCAGTCGCTGTGCCGGGATAAACCTAAAAAGAATTTTGGAAGCATGATGATTTTTTCTTCTTTCAATTTACTGAAATCCTTTAATTTTTTTTGATCAGCGGCCATTACATAATCTGTGATATACATTTCCTTTAGTAAAGTATCGGGAGCTACAGAGATCCTGGACATATGCATTCTTACCTGGCTGTCATTCTTTACTTCCTTTTCAAAATAGGCTGCATACTCTTTATAATCGATTGTTTTTGTTCTTATCTTGTATAGCTCGTCATCTGTGAGTTGAAGCGTTACATCCAGGATGATGCCGAATAAACCGTATCCGCCAATTACGAGCGGGAATAACTCAGCGTTTTCGGTTCTGCTGACGTTTATAATCTGGCCATTAGCATTTATGAGGCGATAGGATTCTACACTATCAATTAATGCATCATTACGAATATCGCGCCCATGGACGTTTACACTAAGTGAACCTCCGACGGTGAATATATTTTGTGATTGCATGACTTTAACCGCTAAGCCATGCTTGTTGATATGTCGTTGAATGTCATCCCAGGTTGCCCCGCTCTGTACGGTGATTGTTTTCTCTTCGAGATCAAGATCGAGTATTTTATTATATTTCTGCATATTAATCATGATGGTATTCGGGTAGTAGGTGTGGCCTCCCTGGCTATGCTGCATGCCGGCAATTGAAATCTTGTCATTCTTTTCAATGAGTTGTCGGAAATCTCTTTTCTCGGTTGCGTGCTCGATGCTTTTTACTTTAACCGGTAGCAGCCCTCCTTTATCTTTAACTTCAGGATGAGATACGTTCGTTTGATAAAGGTGTAGGGAACTTCCAAATACAGCACAATATATAGCAAAAAGGAGAATCCTCCAGGCAAACTTTTTTTTCATTTAAAATCCCTTCCCATCAGATCCTTTATATTTCCATAATACTCATGAATATAGTGTAATTTTACACTTTTATTGAATGAATTCAATAAGATTTTAAATAAAGCACTCTTGAATTTTCCAGTCAATTATCTTAATCTAGTGTGAGGTTGTGTGAATAGGGTAAAATAATCGAAAACAGGGCTATAGTAAAGGGGACGTGGTTGGGTGCTTCAAAATAGTACGACAATGGTCTTGATTATTCTTTTAATTAATATTGTCTATGTATCTTTTTTTACGATCCGGATGATTCTGACTCTGAAAGGGCAGAAATATTTAGCCGCGGGAATCAGTATGATCGAAGTGATCATTTATGTCATCGGCTTGGGGCTTGTGCTCGATAACCTCAATGAGATCCAGAATTTGATAGCCTATGCGGTTGGGTATGGGTTGGGCGTGCTTGTTGGGATGAAAATTGAGGAGAAACTGGCACTTGGATATATTACCGTAAATGTTATAACGGCAGAATACGATAAGGATTTGCCGAGACAATTAAGGGAGAAGGGGTACGGTGTAACGAACTGGCTTGCGCATGGTTTGGAAGGTGATCGGATGGCTCTGCAAATATTGACACCGAGAAAATATGAACTGAGGCTATATGATACAATAAAGCAACTTGACCCTAAAGCATTTATAATTGCTTATGAGCCTAAAACAATTTATGGCGGTTTTTGGGTGAAATCAGTAAAGAGAGGAAAGCTGTTTCGTGACCAAGAAAAAGAAGGAAATCTTTGAAGTCGAAGACGGGGAGACCATCGATGCCTGCCTGGAAAGGATTAAGGCGGCAGGATATGTTCCTGTTAAACGAACGGAAAAGCCAATATTTCAAGAAATAGTAATAGATGGAAAGGTTCAATATGAGCCAATTAAAAGAAAAATGATGTTTGAAGCAAAGTTATTGGAGTAAAACACGAACATTAACGTTCTTTCAACTGTCTATCATTCGATTTACGACTTGACAAAATGGATGCTTCCTTAGTAAGATGGGGTAGTAAATAAGAATTCTCTCATATAATCCTGGGAATATGGCCCGAAAGTTTCTACCCAATAACCGTAAATTATTGGACTATGAGGGAAAGTAGATACTTTATCTGGATTACATATGTCTTTTGTATGTATTAAAAAAGACTACGATTCCGGACAGACTACTTTCTCGATTTTGAGATAGTCTGTCCGGTTTTTTTATTTTTAGGATTTCTTGCTTTCGCTTAAGTAGTCTGTATTTTTACGTAAATCAATGCAGTTTTCGCGTAAATGACTGGGTGTTTCGCTAAAATCGATATATTTTGGTTGGATAAAAACCAACATGTTGGAGGAGAAGCCAATGAAACCGGAAGTTGGCGTTATTATGGGAAGTGTTTCTGATTGGGAAACGATGAAGTATGCGTGTGAAACGCTTGAACAGTTGGAGATTCCTTTTGAGAAAAGAGTAGTATCTGCGCATAGGACTCCTGATTTGCTGTTTGAATATGCCGAAAGTGCAAGGGACCGGGGTATTAAGGTCATCATCGCCGGTGCTGGAGGCGCGGCCCACCTTCCTGGTATGACAGCGTCCAAAACGACGCTGCCGGTGATTGGGGTGCCGGTTCAGACAAAGGCGCTGAACGGAATGGATTCGTTATTATCAATCGTTCAAATGCCGGGCGGCGTTCCGGTTGCGACCGTGGCCATCGGGAAAGCCGGATCTATCAACGCGGGGCTTTTGGCGGCACAAATTTTGGGATCGCATGACAGCACAGTCGCGGAAAAGCTCGAAGCCATGCGAAATGAAACGAGAGAAAAGGTGTTGCAAAGCAGTGAGCATCTTAAATAATAAAACCATATTACCTGGAGATACAATTGGAATCATTGGTGGCGGGCAGCTCGGCAGGATGATGGCTCTCTCCGCGAAGTCACTCGGTTTTCATATCGCAGTATTGGATCCGACAGAGAATTGTCCATGCGGACAGGTCGCCGACTTTGAAATAAATGGCGCTTACGATGATTTGGATTCAATCGAAGAGCTTGCGAGAATCAGTGATGTTATTACATTCGAATTTGAAAATATTAACTTTGAGGCGCTTGAATGGTTAGAGGATCATGCCTATGTGCCACAAGGATCAGAATTACTGAAAATCAGCCAGGACAGGCTGCTTGAGAAAGCGGCTATCTCGATGACCGGGGCCTCTGTTGCGCCTTATTTCGCCGTTAATAATCTCCACGATTTGTACAACGGGATTGAAAAGGTCGGGTATCCGTGTGTTTTAAAGACAGCACGCGGGGGCTATGACGGAAAGGGACAGCTTGTTATCCGGAGCGAAGTAGATATAGCAAAAGCAACGGACGTCCTGATCATGGGAAAGTGTGTACTAGAAGCATGGATCCCATTTGTGAAGGAAATTTCGGTTATCATTACCCGGAAAGCAAATGGTGATAGCAGCTGTTTTCCAGTGGCCGAAAATATTCATTACAACAATATTTTAGATAAAAGCATCGTGCCTGCAAGAATTAGTGGGCAAGCGGAAGCTGAAGCTATAAAGCAAGCAAAGCTACTTGCGGATGAACTCGAATTGGTCGGCACGCTTGCGGTGGAGATGTTCCTGACAGCAGAGGATGAAATCATTATCAACGAGCTTGCACCTAGACCTCATAATTCTGGACATTATACGATGAATGCATGCGAAACTTCGCAGTTCGAACAGCATATTCGTGCGATTTGTAACTGGCCGTTAGGTAATACTAATGTATTGAAGCCAGTGGTCATGGTGAATATTCTTGGACAGCATCTGGATGGTCTCACCGGCCATATTACTAACTTATCAGATTGGAAGCTTCATCTTTACGGAAAAGAAGAGGCCAAACACAATCGAAAAATGGGGCATATCAATATTTTGCGCCCATCAATTGATACAGCACTTTCTGAAATTAACAGCAGCGGATTTTGGAATCTGCAGACTGAAACGGAGGATATTTCATGATTGAACGTTATACACGCCCGGAAATGGGCAAAATTTGGACGGATGAAAACCGGTTTAATGCCTGGCTTGAAGTGGAGATTCTTGCCTGCGAGGCGTGGGCTGAGCTTGGCGTCATTCCAAAGGAAGATGTAAAGCTTCTTCGCGAGAACGCTTCTTTTAATATTAACCGAATCAATGAAATTGAAGAAGAAACGCGCCATGATGTCGTTGCCTTTACCCGTGCGGTTTCCGAAACATTGGGTGAGGAGCGTAAGTGGGTCCATTACGGATTAACATCAACAGACGTTGTGGATACAGCCCTGTCCTATGTGTTAAAGCAAGCGAATGAGATTTTGGCAAAAGACCTCGAGAGATTCGTTGAAATCCTAAAGAACAAAGCTCAGGAGCATAAATATACCGTAATGATGGGACGTACACATGGCGTTCATGCGGAACCAACGACTTTTGGACTGAAGCTCGGTCTCTGGTATGAGGAAATGAAGCGAAATGTCGACCGCTTTAATGAAGCCAGGAAAGGGATCGAATTCGGAAAAATTTCCGGAGCGGTCGGAACCTATGCCAATATCGACCCATTCGTAGAGCAATATGTTTGTGAGAAATTGGGACTGCAGGCAGCGCCTATATCAACCCAAACGCTCCAGCGCGACCGTCATGCGCACTACATGAGCACGATTGCCTTAATAGCGACATCGATTGAAAAGTTTGCAACCGAGGTTCGCGGCCTTCAAAAAAGTGAAACGCGTGAAGTTGAGGAATTTTTCGCAAAAGGCCAAAAAGGCTCGTCAGCGATGCCGCATAAAAGAAACCCGATCGGCTCTGAAAACATGACGGGAATGGCCCGGGTGATCCGCGGCTATATGATGACCGCTTATGAAAATGTGGCTTTATGGCATGAGCGTGATATCTCGCACTCTTCAGCAGAACGGGTAATCCTTCCCGATGCGACGATCGCCTTGAACTATATGCTGAACCGTTTTAGCAACATCGTGAAGAATTTAACGGTCTATCCGGAAAATATGAAACGCAATATGGATCGTACCCTTGGCTTAATCTACTCACAGCGTGTGCTATTGGCGCTTATCGAAAAAGGACTTGTGCGCGAGGAAGCGTATGATACAGTGCAGCCTAAAGCGATGGAAGCTTGGGAAACACAAGTCCATTTCCGGGAACTGCTTGACAAGGATGAAAAAATCACAAGCCTGCTTACAAAAGAACAGCTCGATGATTGTTTTGATTATAATTACCATTTGAAAAATGTGGATTTGATTTTTGAACGACTAGGTTTGTAGGTGCATGGGGCGGAGGATCGCCGAAAAACGGTTACATCCTGTGCTCCAACATCTATTTTTTACAGATTTCCGTTGGATTATCGCGTTTGTGCTCGATAATCAGGATTTCTGCTCGATAAATCAAAATTGTGCTCGATGATCAGGATTTCTGCTCGATAAATCAAAATTGTGCTCGATGGTCAGGATTTCTGCTCGATAATTCAAATTTGTGCTCGATAATCAGGATTTCTGCTCGATATTTCAAAATTGTGCTCGATGATCAGGATTTCTGCTCGATAAATCAAAATTGTGCTCGATGATCAGGATTTCTGCTCGATAATTCAAAATTGTGCTCGATGACCAGGATTTCTGCTCGATTGTAAAAACTGCAACTATAGAATTCCTAATATTCCAAATCCGGAGGGCTGACTGATGAAAAAGCTTGATCTGCTATATGAAGGAAAAGCGAAACGAATTTACGCAACGGATGAAAGCGGATTGGTGTGGGTGGAGTATAAAGATTCTGCCACAGCCTTTAACGGCGAAAAGAAAGCTGAGATTGCCGGCAAAGGAATCCTGAACAACAAGATTACAAGTTTGCTATTTTCCAAGCTTCATAAAGAAAACATTGCTTCGCACTTCGTTGAGCAGCTTTCCGACAGGGAACAGCTGGTCAAAAAAGTCGACATCATCCCCCTTGAAGTGGTCGTCCGGAACACGGCTGCCGGCAGTCTGTCAAAGAGATTGGGCATCCCGGAAGGAACTCCTTTTAAAAAACCGATCGTAGAATTCTATTTTAAAGATGACGCTCTCGGTGACCCCTTATTAACAGAAGATCATATCGAAGAATTGGCACTTGCAAACAAAGAAGAAGTCGAGATCCTGAAACAAAAAGCGTTGCAAATAAATAATGTTTTAATTCCGTTTTTCAAAGAGCTGGGAATCTCTTTAATCGACTTTAAATTGGAATTCGGTAAAACCGCGGCAGGAGCCATTCTGCTTGCTGATGAAATTTCGCCGGATACGTGCCGGCTTTGGGATATCGAAACGAATGAACGGTTGGACAAGGATGTATTTCGCCGGGATTTAGGCAATTTAACCGATGCATATGAAAAAATCTTAACGAAGCTGGGGGAAAACCTGCATGTATAAAGTCAAAGTATATATCACATTAAGAGAAAGTGTATTGGACCCACAGGGAACTGCTGTTCAGCAATCCTTGCACAGCATGGCATACAACGAAGTGAAGGATGTCAGGATCGGCAAATATCTTGAACTTTCGCTAGAAAAAAGTGATCGCGATATCGATCAGCTCGTTAAGGTAATGTGCGAAAAGCTGTTGGTAAATACGGTGATTGAGGACTATCGATATGAAATCGAGGAGGTTGTCGCTCAATGAAATTTGCAGTGATCGTCTTTCCAGGCTCCAATTGTGATAGTGATATGTATCATGCGATCAAGGATGAACTCGGAGCGGAAGCGGAGTTTGTCTGGCATACAACAGACAGCCTCGACGGATATGATGGGATATTGCTTCCAGGAGGCTTTTCTTACGGAGATTATCTTCGAAGCGGTGCGATTGCCCGTTTTTCAAAGGTGATGTCTGAAGTAATCAAAGCGGCGGAAGCAGGCAAGCCAGTTCTTGGTGTGTGCAATGGATTTCAAATTTTGCTGGAAGCTGGACTGCTTCCAGGGGCGATGCGCAGAAATAAAGATTTGAAATTTATGTGCCGCAAAGCGGATTTGAAGGTTGAAAACAATCGGACGATCTTTACAAATGGATATGAACAAGGAGAAGTTATCTCGATACCAATCGCCCATGGTGAAGGTAATTATTATTGCGATGAGCAAACCCTTGCAGAATTAAAGGAAAATAACCAAATCGTATTTTCGTATCATGAAATAAATCCGAACGGAAGTCTTGATGATATAGCAGGCATTACAAATAAAAGAGGTAATGTACTCGGTATGATGCCACATCCGGAGCGGGCAGTCGACACGCTCTTGGGAAGTGCAGACGGATTAAAACTGTTTCAATCAATCGTAAAAAGCTGGAGGGAATCACATGTCTTTACTGCTTGAACCAACACCGGAATTGATCAAATCAGAACGCATCTATGCACAAATGGGATTATCTGATGCGGAATTTACGAAGGTTGAAGAAATCCTTGGCAGGCTTCCGAATTACACCGAAACCGGCCTGTTCTCGGTTATGTGGTCCGAGCACTGTTCATATAAGAATTCCAAGCCGGTGCTAAAAAAGTTCCCTGTTACAGGCGAGAGAGTTTTACAAGGACCCGGTGAAGGAGCAGGAATCGTTGATATTGGTGATAACCAAGCGGTTGTTTTTAAGATCGAAAGCCATAACCATCCGTCCGCCATCGAACCATACCAGGGCGCAGCTACGGGAGTTGGCGGGATCATCCGTGATGTTTTCTCGATGGGGGCCCGGCCAATTGCCTTACTAAACTCGCTGCGATTCGGAGAATTGGATAATCCGAGGGTTAAGTATTTGTTTAAAGAAGTAGTAGCCGGTATTGCAGGTTACGGCAACTGTATCGGAATCCCGACTGTTGGCGGAGAAATCCAATTCGACCCTTCCTACGCTGGAAATCCGCTAGTGAACGCGATGTGTGTCGGCTTGATCAATCACGAGGATATTAAAAAAGGACAGGCGCATGGAGTCGGAAATACCGTCATGTATGTAGGTGCAAAAACAGGTCGCGACGGCATTCACGGGGCAACCTTTGCTTCCGAAGAACTAACGGACGCTTCCGAAGAAAAACGGCCGGCAGTCCAAGTTGGTGATCCTTTCATGGAAAAGCTGTTGCTTGAAGCGTGTTTAGAATTAATTCAATCGGATGCGCTGGTAGGGATTCAGGATATGGGAGCGGCAGGATTAACAAGTTCAAGCGCTGAAATGGCAAGCAAAGCCGGCTCAGGAATTGAAATGAATCTGGATTTCATCCCTCAACGGGAAACCGGCATGACAGCTTATGAAATGATGCTTTCCGAATCTCAGGAGCGCATGCTCATCGTCGTAAAAAAAGGACGTGAGCAGGAAATCGTCGATTTATTTTCCAAATACGGTCTTGAAGCCGTTTCAGTCGGTGTAGTTACCGATGATAAAAACCTAACACTTTACCATAAAGGTGAATTGGTAGCTAAGGTATCGGCTGATGCATTGGCGGAAGAGGCGCCCGTGTATTACAAACCTTCCCGGGAGCCGCTTTATTATCAAGAGTTCCAGCAGATGGAGAGCAAGTCTTATAAACTGGCTGATTACGGTGAAACTCTTAAGAAATTACTTTCTCAGCCTACGATTTCCAGCAAGGAATGGGTGTATGACCAATATGATTATATGGTTCAGACAAATACGGTCGTCGTGCCAGGTTCTGACGCGGCTGTTGTGAGAATAAGAGAAACTAATAAAGCACTTGCGATGACAACCGATTGTAACTCCCGTTATTTATACCTCGATCCGGAAATCGGAGGCAAAATTGCGGTAGCCGAGGCAGCACGCAATATCGTCTGTTCCGGTGGAGAGCCGTTAGCGATTACGGATTGCTTGAATTTCGGAAACCCGGAGAAGCCGGAGATTTTTTGGCAAATTGAGAAAGCGGCCGACGGGATGAGTGAAGCATGCCGTACGCTAAGTACACCAGTCATTGGCGGAAATGTTTCCCTGTACAACGAAAATAACGGTGTAGCCGTATATCCGACACCGGTAGTGGGCATGGTCGGCTTGATCGAAGACATCAACCATGTGACTACGCAGACGTTTAAAAATGCGGGCGATCTGATCTATGTCGTTGGAGAAACAAAAATTGAATTCGCGGGCAGCGAGCTTCAAAAAATGATTGAAGGCAGAATTTTCGGCAAAGCTCCTTCCATTGACTTAGAAGTTGAGAAAAAGCGCCAGGCTCAAATTTTAGCAGCTATCAAAAACGGCTTGGTTTCTTCAGCCCATGACCTAGCGGAAGGCGGTCTAGCTGTTGCAGTTGCTGAATCATTATTCGGGACAGGACATCTTGGTGCTGATATTAAAGTAACCGGCGATGAGTCGACCGCTTTATTTAGCGAAACCCAATCCCGTTTCTTGATCTCGGTTAAATCTGAGCATCGCCAAGCGTTTGAAGGAATAGTCCAAGACGCAGTGAATATTGGAGAAGTGACAAGTAACGGTGTTTTGACAGTGGTGAATGAAGAAAATAATAGATTGGTTGACGCAAATGTCGGTGAATTACACGAAGCCTGGAAAGGAGCGATCCCATGCTTGCTGAAATAAAAGGCCTGAATGAGGAATGCGGTGTATTTGGTGTTTGGGGACATCCGGACGCGGCCCAGATTACGTATTATGGATTGCACAGCCTCCAGCACAGAGGGCAAGAAGGCGCTGGTATGGTGTTAAGTGATGGCGGGAAACTGACAGGTGTTAAGGGAGAAGGACTGGTTACCGAAGTGTTTACCGCTGAGAAAATGCAGGATCTTTCTGGTATCGCCGCGATCGGTCATGTGCGCTATGCGACAGCAGGTGGCGGTGGCTATGAAAACGTCCAGCCGTTTCTATTTAATGCTCAAAGCGGCGGGCTTGCCCTTGCCCATAATGGGAATCTCGTCAATGCGAAACAGCTGAAAGGGCAGCTTGAAGCACAAGGAAGCATCTTTCAAACGACATCTGATACGGAAGTGCTGGCCCATTTAATTAAAAAAGGCGGCTTTTCCGATTTAAAGGAACGGGTTAAAAATGCATTAGGCATGCTGAAAGGCGCATACGCATTCCTAATCATGACCGAAACAGAAATGATAGTCGCTGTTGACCCGCATGGCCTTCGCCCGCTTTCGCTTGGGAAACTGGGAGATGCCTATGTGGTCGCTTCGGAAACATGTGCACTGGACATTGTCGGCGCGGAGTTTGTCAGGGATTTTGAACCGGGTGAACTGGTCATCATGAACAAAGATGGCATACATTCGGAACGTTTTGCCGCATCAAGCCAGCGTTCGATGTGTACGATGGAATACGTCTATTTTTCCCGTCCGGATAGCAATATTGATGGCATCAATGTTCATACCGCGAGAAAAAATTTAGGGAAGCAGCTGGCGATGGAAACATTGATTGACGCAGACGTCGTTACAGGCGTTCCTGATTCGAGCATTTCTGCGGCAATCGGCTATGCGGAAGCTGCAGGCATTCCTTATGAAATGGGTTTGATTAAGAACCGTTACGTAGGACGTACATTTATCCAGCCGTCACAGTCTCTTCGAGAGCAAGGAGTGAAAATGAAGCTAGCACCGGTAAGAGGCGTAGTGGAAGGCAAACGCGTTGTTATGGTCGATGACTCGATTGTTCGTGGCACAACAAGCAAACGAATTGTCACAATGCTCAAGGAAGCGGGAGCAAAAGAGGTACATGTCTGCATCAGCTCACCTCCTATTAAAAACCCTTGCTTCTATGGAATTGATACATCTTCCAGGGAAGAATTGATCGCTTCCGAAAAATCGGTGGAAGAAATCAGAAAGCTGATTGGCGCCGATTCACTCACCTTCTTAAGTGTGGAAGGCATGGTTAAGGGCATTGGACGGCCCTTCGCTGGTGAAACCCATGGTCAGTGTCTTGCGTGCTTTACCGGTCAATATCCAACAGAGATCTACGAGCAGTCCGTACAAGAGTTACAAAAATGCTGATGGGGAGGATTAACAATGGCAAACGCATATAAGCAGGCCGGGGTGGATATTGAGGCTGGCTATGAATCGGTTACCCGGATGAAAAAACATGTTCAGCGTACAATGCGCCCGGAGGTCATGAGCGGTCTCGGCGGTTTTGGCGGCATGTTTGATTTATCAACACTCGGTTTAAAGGAACCCGTTTTAGTCTCGGGAACCGATGGTGTGGGGACGAAGCTGCTTTTGGCGATCTTGCTTAATAAGCATGATACCATTGGGATTGACTGTGTCGCTATGTGCGTCAATGACATCGTCGTCCAGGGAGCCGAACCGATTTACTTCTTAGACTATATTGCCTGCGGCAAAGCCCTTCCTGAAAAAATCGAAAGCATTGTACAAGGTGTGGCAGACGGCTGTGAACAGGCGGGAGCAGCGCTAATCGGCGGCGAAACAGCTGAAATGCCGGGAATGTATGATGCAAACGAATACGATGTCGCCGGATTTGCCGTTGGCGCCGTTGAAAAATCGAAGCTCGTTACCGGGAAAAACATCACTCCGGGGGATCTTGTCATTGGCCTTGCATCAAGCGGGATTCACAGCAATGGTTACTCCCTCGTGCGCAAGGTGCTCTTGCAGGATTCCGGCCTGAAATTAGCGGAGCATATTGATGAACTGGGCTGTACGTTAGGCGAAGAATTGTTGAAGCCTACCAAAATTTATGTAAAGCCGATTTTGTCAGCTTTGCAATCATATAAGCTAAAAGGAATGGCCCATATAACCGGTGGCGGATTTATCGAAAACCTTCCGCGCATGCTTCCTGAACATACAGGGATTGAGATTGAGCTGGGGAGCTGGAGTATCCCGCCAATTTTTAAGCTGCTTGAAAATAAAGGAAGCCTGTCGCATGAAGAAATGTTCAATATTTTTAACATGGGAATCGGCATGGCTATCGTTGTCAGTCCCGAAGACAAAGACGCAGTTTTAAGCCACTTTGAAGGCTGCGGTGAAACAGCCAGTGTGATCGGTAAAGTAGTGGATCGTGAAGGAGTGTCCTTTACCCGATGAGAAAAATCGCGATTTTTGCATCAGGGAATGGGAGCAACTTTCAAGCGATATACGAAGCTGTAAAAGCAGGAAGCCTGCAGGCGGACATCAGTCTGGTCGTGAGTGACAAAAAAGATGCCTATGTCCTGGAAAGAGCGAATTCCGCAGACCTTGAGACATTCAGCTTTACACCAAAAGAGTACAAGAGTAAAGAAGAGTTTGAAACAGAGATATTGATGAACCTTCGTGAACTTGGAGTAGAAGTCATTGTTTTAGCAGGATATATGCGTTTGATCGGACCGACGCTTCTGGGTGAATTTTCGGGCAGGATTGTCAATATCCATCCGTCCCTGCTCCCGTCTTTTCCAGGAAAGGATGCAATCGGACAGGCGTTTGCTGCCAAAGTAAAGGTGACAGGCGTGACGGTTCATTACGTGGACGAAGGGATGGATACCGGGCCGATCATCGCCCAGCAGGCAGTGCCGGTGCTCGAAGGCGATACAAGAGAGAGACTGCAACAACGGATCCAGATAGCGGAGCATGAACTATATCCGTCTGTTTTGAAAGAGATATTAGAGAAAAATGAGTACATTCATGTGGAGGGATAAACGTGGCTAAAAGAGCATTGCTTAGTGTTTCCGACAAAACCGGCATTATTGAATTTGCAAAAGGATTAAAAGAAGCCGGTTTTGAAATCATATCTACCGGAGGCACAAAGAAAGCATTAACTGAAAACGGCATAGAGGTCACAGGGATCAGCGATGTAACCGGATTTCCTGAAATTTTGGACGGACGGGTGAAAACCTTGCATCCCAATGTCCATGGTGCCTTACTCGCCCGACATGGAGACCCAGAACACCAAAGACAGCTCGAACAGCATAATATTACACCGATTCAGATGGTCTGCGTGAATCTTTATCCGTTCCAACAGACAATTGCGAAGCCGGATGTTACTCCTGAAGATGCGATTGAAAACATCGATATCGGTGGACCGACGATGCTCCGCTCAAGCGCTAAAAACCATGAATATGTAACAGTCGTTACGGATCCTGCCGATTACGGGGCAGTCCTTACCGAATTGTTTGAACAAGGTGAAGTCCAGCCAGCTACGAGAAGAAGGCTGGCTGCAAAAGTATTCCGCCATACGGCTTCATATGACGCTGTCATCTCGGAATACATGACAAAGCTTGCTGAAGAAGAAAATCCGGAAAGCCTGACGGTCACATACGAATTAAAACAAACGCTCCGCTACGGTGAAAATCCGCATCAAAAAGCGTCCTTCTATAAAAAGCCGCTGGGCTCCGCATTCTCAATTGCGCATGCAGAACAGCTTCATGGAAAAGAGCTTTCCTACAATAATATTAACGATGCAGACGCTGCCATACAAATCGTGAAAGAGTTCAAAGAACCGGCAGCTGTTGCGGTCAAGCATATGAACCCATGCGGCGTTGGAACAGGCTCCATTATTAGGGAAGCATTCAAAAAAGCGTATGAAGCAGATGAAACCTCCATTTTCGGTGGCATTGTCGCATTGAATCGGGAAGTGGATCGAGAAACGGCCGAGATGCTGAGCGGGATTTTTCTGGAGATTGTGATTGCCCCGGCATTTTCAAAAGAAGCCTATGAAATCCTGACCGCTAAGAAAAACATTCGTCTGCTCACAATTGACTTTAATGGAAACCAAAAGATAGAACGTAAATTAACTTCCATCGAAGGCGGCCTGCTTATCCAGGATATGGATACATACGGATTAGATCAGGCAAATATCACAGTCCCGACAAAACGTCAGCCGACTGGTCAAGAGTGGGAAGCATTGAAGCTGGGCTGGAATGTTGTCAAGCACGTGAAGTCCAACGCGATTGTTGTCTGTGACGATAAAATGACACTAGGTGTTGGTGCAGGCCAGATGAACCGTGTTGGAGCTGCGAATATAGCCTTGGAACAGGCGGCTGAGCGGGCAAAGGGCAGTGCTTTGGCTTCGGATGCCTTCTTCCCGATGGATGACACAGTGGAGGCGGCAGCAAAAGCGGGCATCACAGCCATCATTCAACCGGGCGGCTCTGTCCGGGATGAAGATTCAATCAAGAAAGCCGATGAATATGGCATTGCCATGGTATTTACAGGCGTACGGCATTTTAAGCATTGATGTCTGAAATCGTTACAAGCGGGTATATAGAAAATACCAGGCTTTTAATTTGGGATGAGGTGGGTTCATGAATGTGTTAGTCATTGGCCGTGGCGGCAGGGAGCATGCCATCGCCCGAAAGCTGAAAGAAAGTAAGCGAGTAGATAATGTGTACGCGGCACCGGGCAATCCGGGAATGGAAGATGTCGCCGAGCTGGTTTCCATCCAGGAAAACAATCATGAGGGTCTCATTTCCTTCGCAAAGGAAAAGGAGGTTTCCATAACGGTTATCGGAGCGGAAATCCCTTTGCTGAATGGACTTGCTGATGATTTTAAAAAAGCGGGCTTACGGGTGTTCGGACCAGACCGGCTGGCCGCTGAAATTGAAGGCAGCAAATCATTTGCCAAGGATTTGATGAAAAATTACAACATTCCAACCGCAGAATATGAAACGTTCTCTGATTTTGAACAGGCTAAAGCCTACTTGGAAGAAAAGGGAGTTCCGATCGTGATAAAAGCCGATGGACTTGCGGCTGGAAAAGGTGTTGTTGTAGCCCAGACAATGGAAGATGCATTGGAAGCATTATACGAAATGCTGATTGATGCTAAATTCGGACAATCGTCAGCTAAAGTGGTCATAGAAGAGTATTTAGACGGCGAAGAGTTTTCATTCATGGCTTTTGTAAATGGTGATAAAGTATATCCAATGGTCATCGCTCAGGATCACAAGCGGGCATTTGACGGAGATAAAGGCCCGAACACCGGGGGAATGGGCGCATATTCACCAGTGCCGCAAATTCCGGATAACATTGTTGAAAAAGCTTTGGAAACGGTGCTAAAACCGGCTGCTTCGGCACTCGTTCAGGAAGGGCGACACTTCACGGGTGTGTTATATGCAGGATTGATCACGACCACTGACGGGACCAAAGTCATTGAATTCAACGCCAGATTTGGCGACCCGGAAACGCAGGTTGTCCTGCCAAGAATGGAATCCGATTTTGTCGACGTGCTGGAGTCAGTACTAGAAGGAAATGAACTCCAAATCGAGTGGGATGATTCTCCGGTGCTCGGAGTGGTTGTAGCGGCGCAAGGTTATCCGGGTGAATATGAAAAAGGCAGTGTCATTAAGGGGCTCGAAGAAGTAAGTTCTGAAACGCATATCTATCACGCGGGCACGGCCAAAAATGACTCGGGTGAATATGTTTCGGGCGGAGGCCGCGTCTTGCTACTGGCCGCAAAAGGCTCCGATCTCCTCTCCGCCCAGGCAAGTGTCTATAAAGAGCTTGAACAGCTCCACAAGGACGGGCTGTTTTGGCGAAAAGATATTGGCCACAAGGCGATTCAATACGACTTCTCGTAAGAAATGAGTTGTTTGGATAATAAATGCTGAGTTCGGATAAAAAAATCCTAGTTTGGATAATAAATCCTGAATTCGGATAATGAAATCCGATTCCGAATAAAACTAGCTAGGTGAATTTCTGAAATACATGCAAAAAACGCTTGGGCTCCAAGCGTTTTTGCATTTCAATCCTTTTCATCCCATTTCCCGGAACCTTCACTGTTATGGAGGCCCATACTTTTCTCATACAATGCCGTTATCGGACAAAATTTGAGAATGCCCTCGCCAATCTTCATGGCGGCAAGCACGGCCATGAGGATGTAGGATTGACGCCATGGCTTCTTGACGAGCTTGGCTGTTGTCCATGCGAGTACTGTAATCCCGCACGTAATCCGGATCAAGGCATTCACAATTCCGATATTTTGCTCGACTTTCAATCAAATGACTCCCTTCATAAAAGATTTTAAAACTTTACTGTGTTAAAATGTTAAATGTGTTATTATATAAGAAAACTAATTTGGCTTTCTTTAATTTGCCGATTAATTAAAGCGCTTACAATATAAGGGGAGGATGTTCATGCTGGAACAGCGATATCGATGGAAAAACAAGCATCTGCGTGAGCATGTTGATGTATTGGACGGCAAAAAAGCGCCGCATATGCTGCTTAAAGATGCTGTTTATTTAAATCAGGTTTTTAGAAAATGGATGAAAGCGAATATTTGGATTTACGACGACCGGATCGTGTATGTCGGAGAAAAGCTTCCTGATAACCTTGAAGGCTGCGAAATTGTTGATTGTAAGAATCAATATCTAGTCCCCGGTTACATAGAACCCCATGCCCATCCGTTTCAAGTTTATAATCCCCTTTCCCTTTCTCAATATGCAACTAATTTTGGTACCACGACGTTGATAAACGATAACCTGGTCCTTTTTTTACAATTAGAAAAAAAGAAAGCGTTTTCTCTATTAGGGGAGCTTAGGGAGGTTCCTGCTACGATGTACTGGTGGGGTCGGTTTGATGCCCAGACTGAACTTCAGAACGAAGAAATGATTTTTTCTCATGGAGAGGTAAAAGCATGGCTTGAGCATGATGCCGTGCTGCAGGGCGGGGAGCTGACGAGCTGGCCAAGACTTCTGGCGGGCGATGATATGCTTCTTCACTGGATGCAGGAAACAAAGCGGATGCGAAAGCAAATTGAAGGACATTTTCCGGGAGCCTCTGAAAAAACGTTGGCAAAGATGATGCTGTTTGGAGCAGATGCCGATCATGAGGCGATGACGGGTGAAGAGGTCATGACCCGCTTGATGCAAGGGTATACCGTATCACTAAGGCATTCATCCATTCGCCCTGACTTGCCCAAGCTGTTGGATGAAATCCAGGAGCTAGGTTTAGAGTATTTTGATAAATTACTATTCACGACGGACGGCTCGCCGCCATCCTTTTATGAACAAGGCTTACAAGACAACATGATCAGAATGGCGATTGAGAAGGGCATTCCTGTCATTGATGCCTATAACATGGCGACCATTAATATTGCGAAGCATTACAACATTGAATACCTGCACGGCAATATTGCTACAGGCCGGGTCGCGAATATTAATTTCCTTGAAGATATCGAAAATCCAACTCCTGTTTCTGTGTTGGCTAAAGGACAATGGGTGAAGCGCGATGGAATAGAAAGTCCTGATTTAGCGACAATTGATTGGGATAAATATGGTTTCAGTCCATTGAAGCTGGACTGGGGTATTGAACCGAATGATTTAGAGTTTTCGATGCCATTTGGAATCGAGATGGTCAACGACGTCATTACAAAACCGTATTCCATTACTTCAGATGTGTCATACGAAGAATTGTCCTTCGACCATGATGAGTCGTTCTTAATGATGGTTGATGCAAATGGTAAGTGGAGAATCAATACGCTTATTAAAGGATTTGCGAATAAATTGTGCGGATTCGCCAGCTCTTACTCCAACTCGGGTGATATCATCCTGATTGGCAAGCGGAAGAAGGATATGATCATCGCCTTTAATCGAATGAAGGAGATTGGCGGAGGGATCGTCATAACAGAGCATGGTAAGGTCATATATGAACTGCCTTTAACCTTAAAAGGCATCATGTCCAAAGAACCCATTCATGAACTGATACAGAAGGAAAATGAGCTGAAGGCTCTTTTAGCAGAAAGGGGCTATCCATTTTCTGACCCGATCTATAGTCTGTTATTCTTTTCATCTACACATTTGCCATATATACGCATTACCCAGCAAGGCATGTATGATGTCATGAATAAAACGGTACTCTTTCCCCCGATAATGCGATAAAATATAGAAAAAGATAAATTTCCAAAATTGGGGAAGCCTTTCAAAAGGCAGGGAGTGTTAGAAATGAAGCTGAAAGTAACCGTTTTTATATTGGCTGTATCCATGCTTATCACCGGATGTAAAAGCGAAGAGGATGCTAAGCCAAAAGAGAAAGCAATTGAAACAAGTTCAAAAGTAGAAGAAAAACAATTTTCAAATGCCTTTCCACTATCAGGAATCGGCACGAATGAAGAGCCGGAGGGAAGGGCGGTCGCGGTAATGATCAATAATCATCCGGACGCTCGCCCGCAATCAGGTCTGTCTCAGGCGGACATCGTGTATGAAATGCTTGCCGAGGCCGAAGTCACAAGATTCCTAGCCGTTTACCAAAGTGAAAAGCCGGAAAAGGTAGGACCTGTACGCAGTGCCAGGGATTATTATATTAAACTGGCAAAAGGGCTCGATGCGTTGTTCATTGCCCATGGATACAGCCCCGATGCCAAAGCTCTGCTTGCCGGGGGCTATGTCGATCACTTAAATGGAATCGCATACGATGGCACGTTATTTAAGAGGGTAGACTTCCGAAAAGCGCCGCACAATTCGTACATCACCTATAAGAATATCGAAAAAGGCGCGGAAGACAATTCATTTAATCTGGACAGCCAGCCAGATTCATTTACTTTTTTAACAAAGGAACAGCTTAAGGATCTACAGGGAAATCCGGCTCCGTCTGTGATGATTTCTTACGGTTCGAAGGTCTTTGATGTGACATTTGAATATGATGAAGAATCGGGCAAATATAAACGCTTTTCAGGCGGCGAGCAGACCGTAGAGTATGAAAAAGAGACCCCAGTGCTGCTGGATAACATCTTTATCATTGAAGCGTCCCATCAAGTTGTTGACAATAAGGGGCGTCGTGATATTAACTTAGAAAATGGCGGAAAAGGCTATTTGCTTCAAAAAGGGAAGATGAATGAAGTACAATGGCAAAATAAAGACGGTCATATCGTTCCGATAAAGAACGGGGCAGAAATAGGATTGGTACCGGGAAAAACATGGGTTAATGTTATTCCTGATCAACCTGGTTTAATTGAATCAGTATCTGTTGATTCTGAGTGACTAGTTCATTAAAGGAGTAATGCTATGCAAATTGAGAAATTAAGAGGAAAAGAGCTTGATCAGCTGTTTCAAGCTGTTTTATCTTTAAAAGACTTAGATGAGTGCTATCGCTTTTTTGATGATTTATGTACGGTAAATGAAATACAATCACTGGCCCAGCGGCTCGAAGTGGCACGGATGCTTGAGGAAGGCAAAACATACCACAAAATCGAAACGGAAACAGGGGCCAGCACGGCAACCATTTCGCGTGTAAAAAGATGCTTGAACTACGGAAATGATGCCTACACAATGGCGCTTGAACGAATTAAAGAAGATTAATTTTATAGAACTCCTAAGGCCGGGGAAGGATATCCCCGGCTTTCGTTTTTTAATATACTATCTTTTTTTATCATTTTTCTTAATGCTATAATGGTGTAATGGAAGCTAGAATGGAGGATTACCATGTATGATTTTCGTGAGTGGAAGCATGCTTTCAAACTCGATCCTAATAAAGCAATAACGGACGAAGCATTGGAGAGGATTTGCGAATCCGGGACAGATGCGATTATCGTCGGCGGTTCGGACGGGATCACCCTGGAAAACGTTCTTGATTTAATGGCCAGGGTGCGAAGATTTACAGTTCCTTGTGTGCTTGAAGTTTCTTCGATAGATACAGTCACTCCGGGGTTTGACTTCTATTTTATCCCGACCGTCCTGAATAGTACCGATCCCGATTGGATGATGAATTTACATCATCAGGCTGTGAAAGAATACGGTGAAATCATGAACTGGGATGAAATGATTGTTGAAGGCTATTGTATTTTAAATCCTGATTGTAAGGCTGCAAAGCTGACGAAGGCGAATGCAGTGCTGGATACGGATGATGTGGCGGCTTACGCATTAATGGCTGAAAAGATGTTCCGTTTACCTATTTTTTACCTGGAATACAGCGGGACATATGGCGATCCCCATGTGGTGGAAATGGCCAAACAAAATCTGTCCGAAACGGTCCTCTTTTATGGAGGCGGCATTAAAACGGCAGAACAGGCAAAGGAAATGGCCCAGTTTGCCGATGTAATTATAGTGGGAAATGTTGTATATGACGATCTGCCTATGGCTTTGAAAACCGTTTCAGCGGTAAAATAAATGTTTAAATAACTAAAAAAGTTAATCAATCGTTTGATTACCTATAGTATAATTAAAGGAACAAATGTTCGAACAGGGGCGGTGTTTTCATGCAATACTTATCTGATAAATTAGTGAATGGATTAAATGAGCAGCAGCAGAAGGCTGTGAAAGCAACGGATGGACCGCTTTTGATCATGGCCGGGGCGGGGAGCGGAAAGACCCGGGTGCTTACCCACCGTATTGCTTATTTAATGGTGGAAAAACAAGTAGCGCCGTGGAATATCCTTGCGATTACGTTCACGAACAAAGCTGCACGAGAAATGAAAGATAGAATCCGTAATTTAATGGGAGGCGCAGCGGATGAAATCTGGGTTTCCACCTTCCACTCGATGTGCGTTCGGATTTTGCGGCGCGACATTGACAGGATTGGCTTTAACCGCAATTTCTCCATCCTTGACACAACCGATCAACAGTCAGTGATTAAACAGATATTAAAAGATAAGAATATGGATACGAAGAAATTTGATTATCGGGCTATTTTAGGGACAATCAGTTCTGCGAAAAACGAGCTGATGACAGCTGATGACTTTGCCAAAACGGCTGGCGGGTATTTTGAGCAGACAGTAGCGGAGGTTTACTCGGAATATCAGAGGCGTCTCCGTAAAAACCAGGCGCTCGATTTCGATGACTTGATCATGATTACCATTCAGTTATTCCAAAGGGTACCTGAAGTTCTGGAATATTATCAGCGTAAATTCCAGTATATCCACGTCGATGAGTATCAGGATACGAACCGGGCCCAGTATATGCTCGTAAAACAGCTGGCATCCCGTTTCAAAAACCTGTGTGTCGTAGGTGACTCCGATCAATCCATTTACAGATGGAGAGGCGCCGACATTGCGAATATCCTTTCCTTTGAGAAAGATTATCCGAATGCCAATGTGATTTTCCTTGAACAAAACTATCGTTCCACGAAAAGAATCCTTCAGGCAGCAAACGAAGTGATTGCCAAAAATAGCAACCGGAAGCCTAAAAATCTCTGGACGGAAAATTCGGAAGGCAACAAGATTTTATATTTAAGGGCTGACAATGAACAGGGTGAGGCCCAGTTTGTCGCCGGAAAAATAAACGAAGTAATAAGGAATGGTTCCCGTAAGTTCTCGGATGTCGCTATTCTCTACCGAACGAATGCGCAATCGCGTGTGATGGAGGAAGTTCTGCTAAAATCCAATATTCAATACAGCATTGTCGGCGGTATCAAGTTCTACGACAGGAAGGAAATTAAGGATATTCTTGCGTATCTTCGCCTGATTGCGAATCCGGATGATGATATTTCCCTTCGTCGTGTCATCAATGTGCCAAAACGTGGGGTAGGCGCTACATCTGTTGATAAGATTGGCGACTATGCAATGATGAACGATCTGTCCATGTTCCAGGCGCTTCAGGAAATTGAACAAATCGGATTAAGCCCGAAGATAACAAAGACCGTAAGAGATTTTCGCGATTTGATTCATGGATACACACAAATGCAGGAATATCTATCGGTAACGGAGCTAGTCGAAGAGATTCTTGGAAAAACAGGATACCGCGAAATGCTTGAAGCGGAAAAGTCGATAGAGTCCCAGAGCAGATTAGAGAATATTGACGAGTTTTTATCCGTAACGAAAAGCTTTGAGGAAAAAAATGATGATAAATCCTTGGTAGCCTTCTTAACCGATTTGGCACTCGTTGCCGATATCGACCAGCTTGACGATACAGAGGGAGGGGGGCCCCAGGATACGGTGACATTGATGACCCTGCACTCGGCAAAAGGATTGGAATTTCCGATCGTCTTTTTGCTTGGGCTTGAGGAAGGCGTGTTCCCTCACAGCCGGTCGCTGATGGATGAAGAAGAAATGGAAGAAGAACGCCGCCTGGCTTATGTAGGCATTACCCGGGCGGAAACGGAGCTTTATTTAACGAACGCGCAAATGCGCACATTGTATGGACGGACGAATATGAACCCGGTTTCGCGGTTTATCTCCGAGATCCCCGAAGACATTCTTGAAGACTTGCAGCCGAAGAAAAAGACACCTGCTTTCATGTCTTCGTCAAGTCATCAAAGAGGAATGCAGCAGCGATCCGCTACATTTGGCCGGGCCGTTTCTCCGCCTACCTCAACAGGAGGCGAAGAGATCGGCTGGAATGTGGGTGACAAAGCCTCCCATAAAAAATGGGGAGTCGGCACAGTTGTCAGCGTAAAGGGTGAAGGAGAAGGGAAAGAACTCGACATCGCGTTTCCAAGTCCAACCGGCATTAAACGGCTGCTTGCTAAATTCGCGCCGATTGAAAAGGTGTAGGAACCTAACCTCACTCAGGAAAGGAAAAGAAGCTATGGACGTTAACACAGCTGAAAAACATGTGAAAGATTTGCAAAATCTCTTAAATCAGTACAGCTATGAATATCACGTATTGGACAAACCGTCTATACCGGATGCTGAATATGATAAACTTTTGAGAGAACTGATTGAATATGAAGAACAATTTCCTGAGCTGCGTTCCCCTGATTCCCCTACACAGCGTGTCGGTGGAGCAATTTTGGAAATGTTTGAAAAAGTCGAACACTCAAGCCCGATGCTTAGTCTCGGCAATGCTTTTAATGAAGCGGATCTGCGGGATTTTGACCGAAAAGTCCGCCAGGCAGCCGGTGAGGAATTTTCCTATGTATGTGAATTGAAGATTGATGGGCTTGCTGTAACACTTTTGTATGAAGACGGCCTATTCGTTCGAGGTGCGACCCGCGGGGACGGAACCGTCGGGGAAGATATTACGGAAAACCTGAAAACGATCAAGTCGATTCCATTAAAAACGAAAGAACCGATTTCGATTGAAGTTCGGGGAGAAGCCTTTATGCCGAGACGATCGTTCGAGGCACTCAATAAGGCCAAGGAAGAGCGTGATGAGGAGCCGTTCGCGAATCCGCGGAATGCGGCAGCGGGTTCATTGCGCCAGCTCGATCCCAAACTGGCGGCAAAAAGAAATCTGGATATCTTCTTATATTCCATTGCGGAGATCGGTGAAACAGGTGTGAAATCCCACAGCGAAGGCTTGGATTTATTGGACCGCCTCGGCTTTAAGACAAATAAAGAACGAAAAAAATGCGCGAACATTGAGGAAGTGTTAGCATATGTGGAAGGATGGGTAGAAAAACGCCCGAACCTTCCGTATGATATAGATGGAATCGTCATTAAGGTCGATTCCCTTGAACAGCAACGGACGCTTGGAACAACGGCTAAAAGCCCGCGTTGGGCGATTGCTTATAAATTTCCAGCCGAAGAGGTTATCACGACACTCCGCAATATTGAATTAAGCGTAGGCCGTACAGGAGTTGTCACTCCGACCGCCATTTTGGAACCAGTAAGGGTTGCCGGCACGACCGTGCAGCGGGCCTCTTTGCACAATGAAGATTTGATCCGGGAAAAGGATATTAAGATCGGCGATCAGGTTGTCGTAAAAAAAGCGGGCGATATCATTCCCGAAGTTGTCAACGTCCTGGCTGACAGGAGGACTGGGCAGGAAGAAGAATTCAAAATGCCTACCCACTGTCCTGAATGCGAAAGCGAGCTCGTCCGACTGGAAGAAGAAGTGGCGCTTCGCTGTATCAACCCGAAATGTCCGGCACAGATTCGCGAAGGATTGATTCATTTTGTGTCCAGGACTGCGATGAACATTGACGGTCTTGGTGAAAAGGTAATCAGCCAATTATTCAGCGAACATTTAATCAAGGATGTTGCGGATATTTACAAACTAACGTATGAACAGCTGATCTCTTTGGAGCGGATGGGCGAGAAATCAGTAAATAACCTGTTACAGGCCATAGAGGCTTCGAAAGCCAATTCATTGGAAAGACTGCTATTCGGACTTGGAATCCGTCACGTAGGATCAAAGGCGGCGAAGACACTCGCCGGGGAGTTCGGTACAATAGAAGCATTAAGAAAAGCAACGCTTGAAGAATTAACGGCGGTTAATGAAATTGGTGAGAAAATGGCCGATTCTGTTGTGACATTTTTTGAAAGTAATGAGGTTCAAGAGCTGATCAAAGAGCTTGAAGCGGCTGGCGTAAATCTTGTTTACAAAGGGCCAAGACGGGTGGCGGCAGAACACTCGGATTCGTTCTTTGCCGAAAAAACAGTTGTCTTGACCGGAAAGCTGGAGCAGCTAACGCGCACTGAAGCACAGGAAAAGCTCGAAGCGCTTGGAGCGAATGTAGCGGGCAGCGTTTCTAAGAAAACCGATTTGGTCGTTGCAGGTGCTGATGCGGGCTCAAAGCTTGCGAAAGCACAGAATCTGGGCATAGAAGTATGGGATGAAGAGAGACTGATTCGAGAATTAACGAAATAAGAGGGTGTAAAACCATGAAAAAAATCTCCTTTATCGGACTCGCTGTTCTGCTTCTTCTCTCGGGGTGTGCCCCAAGATTTGAGAAGCAGGAGGAAGTAGTCCAGGATGCAGACACAGATAAATCAAAGGAGACTGCGATTATACCAAAGTATAATATTTCCGATAAATTTTACCGGGCTATTCTGCCATTTGAGCCGGCAAAAGCAAGGGGTCTGGTCGTCTCTAACTTAAATACGCGTTATGACATTGAAGAATTTGAGACAGGCCTGATGCGGGTTGCCCAGAAACAATTCGATCCTGATCAATATTTGTTCCAGGAAGGACAGAATCTGGGTAAGAAAACAGTAAACCTCTGGCTAAACCGAAAATTTACAGACGCTCAATTAAAGCAAGAGAATCTGGAGCCGGAGGATAATATTGGGCTGAATCCTTTGGATCCCGGCAAAGGCGATATTGATAAACGCAATGAAGCGAACCCGATTTATTTAGCGCACATCCTCGAGCACGATTATTTAGTTAAGAACAAAGATAATAAGGTGGCCCTTGGCGGTGTCGTGATCGGCCTTGCGCTTAATTCCATCAATTATTATCAAAAAGAGGAATTCGGAGCGACTTACAGCAATGAGATAAAAAACATTGAAGCAGAAGGAAGAAAAATAGCCCAGGAAGTACTAAAGAGATTACGGCAGATGGAAGGCTTGGAAGAAGTTCCGATCACCATCGCCTTGTTTAAACAAAATGAAAAATCTTCGGTCGTACCGGGCAATTTCATTTCCTATACGAATATCGATCAAGGAAGCAACCAAATCGGCAAATGGGAAAAAGTGAATGAAAAGTATTATATTTTTCCAGCAGATGATAAAACAAAGAATAAATTTCGCACAGATTCGAATGCCTTTGACGGCTTTAAGCAGGATGTGGAAAAATACTTTCCAAACTTCAACGGTGTGGTTGGACGAGCCTTTTATGCAGAAGACCAGCTGCAGGAGCTTGACATAAACATTCCTATTCAGTTTTATGGTCAATCGGAAGCAGTGAGCTTCACACAATATGTAACAGGGCTTGTTATGCAGCATTTTCCGGATTATGTTTCGGTGCAGGTATCGATTACTTCAGTAAATGGTCCTGAAGCATTAATTGTCCGTAAAGCAGATCAAGAGGAGCCATTCGTTCATATTTATAACTAATGATTGCCCGCCTCGTGCGGGCTTTTGCTTTGAAAAAACTATATAAACGAGTTCGCAATATTTAAAATTATTCTATTATTTATACTAGTTGTAACTCTTGGATTGCATCAGGTAGAATAGTAGGTGGGTGAAAAATGAAGCTATAATATTGGAGGGGAATTACTTGGTACAACCATACAAGCATGAACCGTTTACTGACTTCTCTCAGGAAACTAACAAAAATGATTATCTAACAGGTTTAAAGACAGTTAACACATATTTAGGGCAAGATTATGATTTAGTCATCGGCGGAGAACGGATTTCCACTGACGATAAAATCGTTTCTTTCAACCCTGCCAATAAAGAAGAAATCATCGGCCGCGTGTCTAAGGCAGACCGCGAGCTGGCTGAAAAAGCAATGAAAGCAGCAGACGAAGCATTTAACACTTGGAAGAAGGTTAAATCGGAAGTACGGGCTGATGTCCTGTTCAAGGCTGCAGCCATCATCCGCCGCCGCAAGCATGAGTTCTCTGCACTGCTAACAAAAGAAGCAGGCAAGCCATGGAATGAAGCGGATGCAGATACAGCAGAAGCGATTGACTTCCTCGAGTTCTACGCTCGCCAAATGCTGAAATTAAAAGACGGAATTCCTGTTCAAAGCAGACCGAATGAATATAACCGTTATGATTATATTCCGCTAGGTGTCGGGATTATCATTTCCCCATGGAACTTCCCGTTTGCAATCATGGCTGGTACGACAGTGGCTGCGATCGTAACAGGAAACACCGTTTTGTTAAAACCGGCTTCGACTACTCCTGTAGTTGCGGCTAAGTTTGTCGAAGTCATGGAAGAAGCAGGACTTCCAAAAGGAGTTCTTAATTTTGTACCGGGAAGTGGCGCAGAGGTTGGGGACTATTTAGTTGATCATCCGCGTACACGCTTTGTATCGTTCACAGGTTCCCGTGAGGTCGGTACTCGCATTTTTGAACGCGCATCAAAAGTAAATGAAGGCCAAATTTGGCTGAAGCGCGTCATCGCGGAAATGGGCGGCAAGGACACAATGGTTGTTGATAAAGAAGCGGATCTTGAATTGGCAGCTCAATCCATTGTAAAATCAGCATTCGGATTCTCCGGTCAGAAATGTTCTGCATGTTCACGCGCGGTTATCGTGGAAGACGTGTATGATCAAGTATTGAACCGTGCTGTTGAGTTAACGAAGGAATTGTCAATCGGAAACCCTGAAGATCAATCTAATTTCATGGGGCCGGTTATCGACCAGAATGCATATAAGAAAATCATGGAGTATATTGAAATTGGAAAAACAGAAGGTAAGCTAATGGCAGGCGGAGAAGGCGATGATTCAACTGGATTCTTCGTGAAGCCGACGATTATTGCCGATCTTGATCCGAAAGCCCGCTTAATGCAAGAAGAGATCTTCGGCCCTGTTGTTGGGTTTGCTAAAGCAACAGACTTCGATCATGCTTTAGAAATTGCCAATAACACGGAATATGGCTTAACCGGTGCGGTCATTACCAGCAACCGTGAGAACATGGAAAAAGCGCGCGAAGACTTCCATGTCGGAAATCTATACTTCAACCGCGGCTGCACAGGCGCGATTGTCGGTTACCAGCCGTTCGGCGGATTCAATATGTCCGGAACTGACTCAAAAGCAGGCGGACCGGACTACCTAGTCCTTCATATGCAAGGAAAAACCACTTCAGAGATGTACTAAGAAATACAGGCCTTCCCGCTAGTGTGGGGAGGTTTTTTGAATCTAATATGGCTCGGGGAATTTGATTTAAGTGAAGATATGGACCACTTAAGCGAAAAGGCGGATCATTCAAGCGAAAGTTGGTGTAACTTACGCGAAAAGTTAGTCCATTTACGCGAAAAACTCCCTTCATTTAAGCGAAAGTCATTTTCCCATCCTGACACAGGGTAACACCCTTAATAAGAAAGTGGTTGTCGATAGGTGCATATCACCGTCTATTTATAAGGTCTTTGGCTAATTTAATTGCGGAACCGACTTCTTTCAATATTTCCCGGACAATATTTGCGGTATTTCTATTTAAAGAATAATTTATCTGCTACTTTCTGTCATTTTAACAGAACCAATTGCACAACTACTAGATCAAAAACAGCTGGCTGTTGCTTTACTGCTGAAAAGTTTGTTATGATTTATTTAATTGCTTTCGGGCAAATCCCGAAATATAGTTAACTACAAATGACGGCTTAGCGAAAGCCGGTTTTTTAATTTATTGGAGGTGGAGAGCGTGTCGCGTATTTCAATGGATCAAGTAAAACATGTGGCTCATTTGGCACGGCTTGGGATTACTGAGCAAGAAGCTGAAAAGTTTACAAAACAACTCGATCAAATCATTTCTTTCGCGGAGCAGCTTAATGAGCTTGATACGGAAAATGTGGAGCCGACTTCTCATGTTTTAGACATAAAAAATGTCATGAGAGAAGATGTTGCAAAGCAAGGGCTGCCTGTTGAAGAAGTATTGAAAAATGCTCCGGACAGCAAGGATGGACAAATCCGTGTTCCGTCGATTTTGGATTAAGGAGGGGAAATCATGTCATTGTTTGAACATAAAGTTTCAAAGCTTCATGAGCTTTTACATAAGAAAGAAATCTCAGTAACCGATCTCGTCAGTGAATCATACAAACAGATCGGCCAGGTGGAAGACAAGGTGAAATCCTTTCTGACACTTAATGAAGAAAATGCCAGAACCCATGCACAAGAGCTTGACGACAGGCTCGTAAAAGGAGAACACACAAGTATCCTAGCGGGCATGCCGATTGGAGTAAAGGATAACATCGTTACGAAAAATCTTCGGACAACCTCTGGCAGTAAAATTCTCGAAAACTTTGATCCTATTTATGATGCGACCGTTGTCGAAAAGCTGCAGCAAGCAGAAACGGTTACAATCGGTAAATTGAATATGGATGAGTTTGCGATGGGTTCATCGAATGAAAACTCGGCTTATCAAGTTACCCGTAATCCGTGGAATCTGGAATACGTTCCAGGAGGATCTTCAGGTGGTTCCGCTGCCTCTGTGGCTGCTGGTGAAGTATTGTTTTCCCTCGGATCCGATACAGGAGGTTCCATCCGCCAGCCAGCAGCATATTGCGGTGTGGTCGGTTTGAAGCCAACATACGGCCGTGTGTCCCGATTCGGATTGATTGCATTTGCGTCGTCCCTTGACCAAATCGGCCCTATCACAAACACGGTTGAGGACAATGCTTACCTGCTCGAAGCCATTTCTGGTGTGGATCATATGGATTCTACTTCCGCTAATGTAGATGTTCCAAATTTCGTGAATTCCTTAACAGGGGATATTAAAGGTCTAAAAATCGCTGTTCCTAAAGAATATTTAGGTGAGGGTGTAAATGAAGAAGCGAAAAACTCGGTTCTTGAAGCGTTAAAGGTGCTCGAAAAGCTTGGCGCAACTTGGGAAGAAGTCTCGCTGCCGCACTCTAAATATGCGCTGGCTACCTACTATCTGCTTTCTTCCTCAGAGGCGTCGGCAAACCTTTCCCGGTTCGATGGCGTCCGTTACGGCTATCGCACCGACAATGCAGCCAATTTGATCGAAATGTACAAGCAAACCCGTGCGGAAGGCTTTGGCGATGAAGTAAAACGTCGGATCATGCTAGGTACCTTCTCGCTAAGCTCTGGATACTATGATGCTTATTATAAAAAAGCGCAAAAAGCCCGTACGTTGATTAAAAAAGACTTTGATGACGTGTTCCAGAAATATGATGTCATCATCGGACCGACAACACCAACTCCGGCATTTAAAATAGGTGAAAAAACAAGCGACCCGTTAACGATGTACGCAAACGATATTTTGACGATTCCGGTGAACCTTGCCGGGGTCCCGGCGATTTCCGTGCCATGCGGCTTCGCAAATGGCCTTCCGCTTGGGTTGCAGATAATCGGCAAGCACTTTGATGAAAGCACAATTTACCGCACGGCTCATGCGTTTGAGCAGGCGACTGATTTCCATAAACAAAGACCACAGCTGTAAGGGGTGAAAAATGATGAGCTATGAAACGGTAATTGGCCTTGAAGTACACGTAGAATTAAAAACAGACTCGAAAATTTTCTCGGCGAGCCCGAACCATTTCGGAGCGGCACCGAATACGAATACGACTGTAGTCGACCTCGGCTATCCGGGTGTGCTGCCGGTACTAAACAAAAAGGTGGTTGATTTCGCGATGAAGGCTTCGATGGCATTGAACTGCGAAATTGCGACCGAAACGAAATTCGACCGAAAAAACTATTTTTATCCGGACAATCCAAAGGCGTATCAAATTTCCCAATTCGACAAACCGATTGGTGAGAATGGCTGGATTGAAATAGAAGTCGACGGAAAGAAAAAGAAAATCGGCATTACGCGCATCCACATGGAAGAAGATGCAGGTAAGCTAACACATACAGGGGACGGCTATTCTCTATGTGATTATAACCGCCAGGGAACACCGCTTGTTGAGATCGTTTCCGAGCCTGACATTACATCTCCGGAAGAGGCGTATGCTTATTTGGAGAAATTGAAATCAATCATCCAGTATACCGGAGTTTCTGATTGTAAAATGGAAGAAGGCTCCTTAAGATGTGACGCGAATATCTCGCTTCGCCCGGTTGGCCAAAAGGAATTTGGCACGAAGACAGAGTTAAAGAACCTAAACTCCTTCAACTTTGTCCGCAAAGGCCTTGAGTTTGAAGAAAAACGCCAGGAAGAAGTATTGAGCTCCGGGGGCGTAATTGAACAGGAAACGCGACGTTTTGATGAGGCGACCGGGAAAACAATCTTGATGCGTGTTAAAGAAGGATCGGATGATTATCGCTACTTCCCTGAGCCCGACCTATTGGATCTGTACATTGATGAAGATTGGAAAGCGCGTATTCGTGCGGAAATCCCGGAGCTTCCGGACGAGCGAAAGAAGCGTTATATGGAAGAGCTCGGCCTGTCTTCGTATGATGCAGCTGTTTTAACGGTTACGAAGGAAACGGCTGACTTCTTTGAAGCAGCTGTCGCTAAGGGTGCGGATGCAAAACAGGCGTCCAACTGGATCATGGGTGAGCTTTCTGCCTATTTGAATGCGGAAGGAAAAGAACTGCATGACGTGGCCCTAACGCCGGAGTCGCTTGCCGGGATGATCAAGCTGATCGAAAATGGCACGATTTCATCAAAAATTGCTAAGCAAGTCTTTAAGGAATTGATTGAAAACGGTGGGGATGCCGAGACGGTCGTCAAGGAAAAGGGCCTTGTCCAGATTTCGGACGAAGGTGCATTAAAGAAAATTGTCGACGAAGCATTGGATAACAATCCGCAATCTATTGATGATTTTAAAAATGGAAAACAAAAAGCGATCGGCTTCCTGGTCGGCCAGATTATGAAAGCAACAAAAGGACAGGCGAATCCGCAGCTCGTCAATAAAATTCTTCTAGAGGAAATACAGAAGCGATAAGCAAAGGGCCGTATCACTTTATGTGGTGCGGCTTTTAAATTTCAGCTGAATCTGTGAGATAAAAGGGGGAGAAGACTATGATCAAGCTGGCAGATGAAGAAGATATTCATACCGTTCATCAATTGATGCTCGAAGCCTTTGAAGAATATCGAAATCTTGATGTTCCTTCCAGCGCCCTGAACGAAACGGTATCTTCTATCGTTCAGTCGATCAAGAGCGGTTCAGAGCAAGCCATTGTTTGTATGGTCGACGATGTTCCCGTTGGATCCGCCAGATTTAAATTGGATGACCATTCCCTTTATTTCTCCCGTGTCTCGGTATCGCCACAGGCAAGGGGAAAAGGGGTGGCGAAATCCATGCTGGTCTGGCTTGAAACGTTTGCTAAGGAAAATAACAAGACGGAAATGGTTTGTAAAGTCCGAATGTCCCTGCCAAGGAACATGAGCCTTTATCAATCACTCGGTTATGGATTGACGAAGGAAGAAATCCACGCTAATCCTGATGGTTTTCCGGTTAAAACGGCAACGATGAAAAAACGGATATAGAGTGGGCCATTCCCATTTGTTTATCTTCCTTACTTAGGGGAATAATAACCATATATACTTTGGGAGGGACTAAAAATGGCAAAATCAAAAAATAGTTTGTTAGGGCTTGCAGTTCTGGGAACCGCAGCATATTTATTTCGAAATAAGGAATCTCGTAACAAAGTAGTGAATAAGCTTCAATCGGTCGTCACACCGGAAACGCGCGACAAGGTAATGAATAAGCTTCAATCCGTAGTCACACCTGAAACGCGTGAAAAGATTAAGGACCAGGTTCGAACTTTTACAGGAGGCAACGGCTCTCAAGGCACACAAACACCACAAAGCAAGGATGAAGCGGAACCGAACAGCCAGGCATTGACCACAGCTGAAACGATGAATCAGCAGACAGAGAAATTCCTGGAACCGGAGGAAAAGAAGGAAGTTACAGAATTAAACGTAACGAAATGAAAAATGATATAAAGCTAATTGTAAGTAAAAAGGAAAGGAAGTCCAAAAGTTGTTACTTATTGGACTTCCTCTCCTTTTTTTGATTTTCTTTATTATCTTTCTGTATTTGATTGTCCTCCGGATTATCACCCATTACTTCATAAGAATCTTGGTTATTCGTCTTGTCATGAGCTTTCTCATTTTTCTCTTTCATTTTTTAGCACTCCTTTGTGGTTTAAAGTGATATTCTCCCCTTTTATGTACTATATAACCTATAACGAGAGGATTAAACAAGGAAAGCTCCTTTAGTTAGATTAATGGTTAATGTATAATATTGGTATATACTGAGGGGGTCTTATGCAATGGTTGGTGAGTTTATTTATGGTCTTTTTAGTATTATTCCTATTTTATTCTATCTATTCGTATTGCTTTAAGTATCTATCTAGTTGTTCGAACGATTCGATTCATGAATGAAAAAACAAAACTGGATCAACAAAGAAAATGAGAAATTGGATACTCTGATTAAGGTTATTCAAGATAACAAGGATGATCAATAATTAGTACTGTAAAACAGAAATGTGTTATTTCTTAAACAAAGGATATGCTTTCCCTTATAATTCCTCACATCATTAGATTCGCCAACACACACATTATGTTTAGGGGAAAACAGTCCCTATGTGTCTAAATAGTCCGGCACATGATGTTCGAACAATTCGTTAAATACCCTTCTTTTTACCATATAACGATCATGTGGATCCCATCCAAACGGAGGTGGTCATTATGCCAAATGGAAATGGTACTCACGGATATGCGAATGTTGAAAATTTTGATTCAAGAAGAGAAGTGAAGGAGCGGCCAAGCAAGGCTGAATTCAAACAGAAAGCGACTTTGAAAAGAAACAACAAATAATCTATAAAGTTTAGTCAATTAGCCTCAACAGGAAATCCTGTTGGGGTTTTTCGTGTATGCTCTTAATTCACTTCAGGCCTAGGGCTTTCTACATGTATAGTTCTTGTTTCGTTGAGGGAAAATACATCTGATTACGGACCACGGAGGTGATTAAATGGAAAATAAAAGCTTGGGGTATCATGAAACAATGGAATTACATGAGATGCTTAATTTTAAAACGACATGTGTAGTCAAATCCAAGATGATGTCGGGGGTCGTATTCGATCAGGATCTTAAGGCATTAATGGAAAAAGACGTTCAACAATCGCTACAAGCACTACAAGATCTGCAAAATCTATATAAAATCCCAAACCCGGTAAACGGAGGTGAACTGCATTGATTAATGATTACTTAGAAGTCGAAAACGCAGAAGGCATGCCCGAGATGGCTGATTCCGCATTAGCATTGGAATTTTTATTAAGCATAAAAAGCGGTGTTCGGAATGCAGCCTATGCGATCACGGAGTCAAGAACGCCAGAGGTCAGGAACGCGTTCCGCAATCAGATGGAACAGGGGCTTCAGTTGCACGAAGAGGTAAGCAATTTCATGATGGAAAAGGGATGGCTGCATCCTTACAATGTGGAAGACCAATACCAGATCGATATGAAATCAGTAGAAGCAGTGACAATGATCGGGAATTTGAAATTATTCCCTGGCGACACTTCCAGAATGGGTATGATGGCGCAAATCGATTCAGATGAATAATAGGAGGGAGGCTGGATAATGAAAGCAGTAACGTTTCAAGGGATAAAGGATGTACGAGTCAAAGAGGTAAAGGATCCGACAATCGAAAAAAAGGACGATATCATTGTTAAAATAACTCATTCTGCCATTTGCGGTTCCGACCTGCATTTGATTCACGGGATGGTTCCCAACTTCCCTGAAGATTATATTATCGGACACGAACCAATGGGTATCGTAGAAGAAGTAGGCCCTGATGTAACGAAAGTGAAAAAAGGCGACCGCGTTGTTATCCCATTTAATGTGGCTTGTGGGCAGTGCTTCTTTTGCCAAAACCACTTGGAAAGCCAATGCGATAACTCGAATGAGAATGGAGAAATGGGTGCATATTTCGGTTATTCCGATACAATGGGAGGATATCCGGGCGGTCAGGCCGAATTTTTGCGTGTACCTTATGGGAACTTTACTCCCTTCAAAATTCCAGAAAATAGCGAAGTGCCTGATGAAAGCCTAACGCTTCTTGCCGATGCAGCTTCAACGGCTTATTGGTCTGTGGATAATGCCGGAGTAAAGGACGGAGATACCGTTATCGTGTTCGGTTGTGGACCTGTGGGATTGCTTGCCCAGAAGTTTGCCTGGCTGAAAGGGGCAAAACGGGTTATAGCGGTTGACTATATCGATTATCGCCTGCAGCATGCGAAAAAGCACAATAATGTGGAAACCGTAAACTTTGAACAGCACGAACATACCGGGGAGTATTTGAAAGAGCTAACCAAAGGCGGCGCTGATGTTGTGATAGAAGCTGTCGGCATGGACGGGAAAATGACCCCGATGGAATATGTGGGAACCGGACTAAAGCTGCAAGGCGGTTCACTTAGTCCATTAGTAATGGCTACACAAGCTGTCCGCAAAGGCGGCACGATACAAGTTACCGGTGCTTATGGAGGCAGATATAACGCTTTCCCTCTTGGGGATATTTTTCAAAGAAATGTGAACCTTAGGACAGGACAAGCACCGGTTATCCACTATATGCCTTTCCTACATGATTTGTTTAATGAAGGAAAAGTAAATCCTAGTGATATTGTTACACACGTTCTTCCGCTTGCTGAAGCGGAAAAAGGCTATGAATACTTCGATACGAGAACAGATGACTGCATAAAAGTAATCCTAAAGCCGTAAATGGCATAAAAAAATGGAAATCAGATGATTTCCATTTTTTTATGGGCTAGTGTTGGCTTATTTAAGCTCGAATCGTAAGGGAGAATGCGAGCTTTCTATTGGCCCCTTGCGATTCGAGCTACCTTTCAGCTGAGCTGAAGGCGTTTAAAACTAAAGTTTTAACGAATAAGCCAACAAAATTCATAGCCATTCTCTTATTGTTGTTGCTGTTGTTGTTGAGGTATGTTTAATGCTGTCTGTGCGGTTGTGACATCGACGTTAATTTGTTCATTCATATTGTATGGGTGATAGAATCCTTTAGCGACCATGTAATCAACAACCTGTTCATGAAAATTAATTGCGTTGTTTAAGTGTTCAGTGAGCACAGCTCTAAGTTCTGGAGTAGCCGTTTCAGTGACAGCGAAAGAATGCATCTTCACACCAGACTTTGCCCCATTCAATAAATCGGTTGCTATCACCTGATCGGTGATGTTGCCCATACCCGTAATGTTTTGAATAAATTCATTCATGAAAATGACCTCCTACTTTAACAAATTAACTAATTGTTCCGCTTCTAGTCTTGATTGTTGGACATCCATTGAAAGAAGATTTTTTAGTTCTGAATCTTGCGCCAGTCCCGCCATGGTTGAAGATTTTGCGATGCAATTGCTTTTAAACGTCAAGATTTCATGCGCTTCAAGCTTTTCGTGAAGTCCCAATTGATTTTCCATTCTATGCCTCCTTAGATAAGTTTTTTCATTCTGTGATGAAGAATGGAGTGTACCCTAACTAGGCTATTCTTCATGTTTATTATGAGCAAAATTAAAGGAGTTATTACACGGGATTTCATAATACCCACTAGGAATAGATGTAGATAAGAGGACCAGGTAATCTATGTCAGATAGAAAAATGGATAGATACCCGATACTTAGGGGTTATAACTTATAAAGAATTTCCCTTAAGGAGTGACTTTTTAGCAAATTTAGGTTTATGGCTTGCTTTTTCTATTGAAGTGATAGTGGATTTTACATATAACCCCTGTTTTTCACATATATTGGTAGTATAATAAGAATAAAAGTTTTTTTCAGTACTTGCTTGTTAAGGGGGAGAATCATTGGGTTTTAGAACGATGCTTTTTGGCTTTATTTTTATTCTGTTTGATATAAATCTGGAACAATTCGATATCTTGTCTGATGTAATTGGGTACATTTTATTGTTTATAGGTGCAGCTACTATTAAAAACAAAATGGATAATACATATTTTTCTCTTGTCAGGAAATGCAGTCAGATACTCATTATTCTTTCAGCTTCGGAAGTATTGATAAGACATTTTGATCTGTTAAATCATGGGATGTTTATTTTTGAAAGTACAGTTGGGATGCTTTTTGGCTTTGTTTATATCTTGGGATTTGCCTCCCTGTTAACCTACTGCGTCTATAATCTTTGCATGGGGATTGAAAAAGAAGCAGTGGCTATTGGAGAGAAAGAGTTAGCTTTTAAGGCGAAAAAGGTGTTTAAGGCTTTCATTATTTATCAAGGTATTTTTTTATTTTTCTTATTATTGGTGGAGGTACTAGGAGAATTTATTAAAGTAGGCATAATGGCCATGTTTATCGTGCTACTGGTATCAGCGATTTATATTTGTTTCCAAGTGATATCGTTATTGAACCAATCGGAAAATGTTTTTCATTCAATAGTAGATAATAGTTAGAGCGGAGGAGTAGATACGGAAAATTTGAACCGGTTGGAGAGTGGGTGGATACATGATTACGAACAGGAATTATTTAATGGGGGGCATTATTTTATTTATCGTTTCGTTCATTCTGGATTTTTCTTTTCCTAATAAGAGCCCCTATGGCGAAACAATCTTTAAATCGGTTGGCCTGCCAGTATACTCTGACCCTGAATCCCAAGAGGGTATTCTTTTTGTTGGGGTAACAAGTATTATACTATTTTTTGTTAGTTTGTATTTAATCAACATTGCTTTAAAAAAATATAATAGCAGAATAGTGTTAATACTATTTATTTTTGGTATAGCTGGCTCTCCTTTACTGATTTATACGTATCAAAACACTCTTGGGAATGGAATTTACGCGATTGAATACGAAGAGGAATTTAGCAGGTGTGAATATAATATCAGTAAGGATGGAAACAAATTAAATAGCAAGTGTTACATTCCTTTGGCAAACTACAGTTCAAAGGAAACTCAGTTTACATTAAAATTTAAAACCTCTGTGATTGATGACCCATATGATATTAATCGATTAATGAATAGAAATGGCCCGTATAAATTGAATCTGTACGGGGATGAAAAGAAAATCATTGAAATAGAAACAGCTATAGATGTAACCAACATCAAGAAATATCCTGAATCGGGCGAGGCTTATGGTATGGGGATTGTTCTTTTCGAGAATGATAGAAAAAGAGAACTGTGAAGCTGAAATTCACAGGAATTATCTGCTGCTTTTATAAAGGGGAAATGCGATTTGAAAAAAAGACTTGCTATATTACTCCTCATGGGAGTATTAGCAATAAGCGGATGCGAATTGACAATAAATAATGAGCCGGTAAGTATAAAGAAGAAGGACGACACCGTATCGCCATATGAATTAACCGATAAAGAATCAGAGTTGATTAACTTGACTTCGGCGAGTCAAGGAGATTTATTGGTCTATAAGATTGAACTAGCTGACAAGCGCGATTTCGAAACAAAAATCGATTATTATCAAAATGGAAAGCTATCAAACACATTGATGGCAATGACAAATGAAATACAGAAGGGAAACTCTCTTATGTCTTTTGAAATAAGACAGTTTTCAGATAAGGAACCAACCTGGCATGAGTTTTTTATAGCTGGTGAGTTTGGATTTGCTTCAGCCCGGGAAGAAAGCGCATCACCTACAGTAGCATCCTCCAACGTTTCCATTAGCGAAAAAAAGAAACTGCCGCATAACAAATTTATAGCAATAGGCGCGTTTATAAAAGACACAAAAGACGGACAGATAAGTGCTGCGTCTATGGATGCTAAGGAAGCTTTCAACGACTTAATTAAGGAAAACGAGAACGTGTATGTCTTTTCATGCAAGATAAAATAAGTCCATCTGGCTTTTATAATAACTATATAATATTTGACTAATTTTATTGGGCGACAGTCAAAAAATAGAAAAGAGGTGGGTTATGTATAAGGTAATTGCTATTATTATCTTAATATTTGTAATCATCAAATTGGCTCAACTATATATAAACAGAAACTGGAAACTGTTACACACCACATTTGGACATGAGAACTATTATAAAGCTGTTGCAAAACTGAAAAGTGCAGGCGTGAAATACAAAACCAAAACTCCGTTGAATGTAAACAATAGGGAGCGGTTAAACGATAACACACAATACGATATCTATGTAAAAAAAGAAGAAGAGCATCTTGCCCAGAGAGCAATGAATCAATCTGATTAAGATCCGCAGTGATCAGGAAGAATGATTAATCCAAAAGCCTTTTCCAAAATAAAGACTTTCAGGTAAAAGCGCAAGAACTACTTGGTTTCGTAGAGTAGGATTTCTGGCGCTTTGTCTAGTAATACATGTTGATAATTGCCGGTCGTTGTATCTTTAGTAAAAGAAGGTAATAGATTGATTGTTGAAGAATTTTGGGGTAGAACTATTCGCACCTAATTCGTAAAGCTCAATATAGCAATCGATAAGAACGTATTCATATACTGCGTGCTAGCATGGAATCACTATATATAAAAGGAGAGAAAGGTATGACTGAACTGGTGTTTAAGCAATTTGAGCTCGCAAGAGGTTGGTGTATTGAAGTGGCAGAATCAGTCCCGGAGAAAATAGTGAATGTACAGCCGGCTGGTTTCAACAATACAATTCAATGGCATATCGGCTATATATTAACGGTTACTGAGTACTTTATGTTCGGCATTTCACCAAAAAAGAGCAATTTTCCGGCAAACTTTACCGGATTATTTGGTCCTGGTACCAAACCCGCTGACTGGAAAGGGGATGTACCTTCCGCAAACGAGCTTATCACACACCTGAAAGGATCAGTTGGTCCGTCTTCAACAAATTCCAGCTGAACGCTTACATGCACTGCTGGAAAAGCCTTTATTTGGATTTGAGACTTATGGGGAATGTGCCGGATTTGCGTTGTTGCATGAAGCACTCCATATAGGAAAAATGGAAGAGATGAAGCGCGTCATCGAATATCAATTGCCGTCTAGCGGGAAGTAAAGATTAAATTCTCTTTTTCAAATGGTTGACTTTTATTTTTATACTAAATATATTTAACGATATGGCTGAGCTTATTAAATAACGATCAAATAATTTTACTTTAACTATTTTATCGCTGTTCAGAAACGGTATTTTTATCAGATTAATTTTTCATTGTTTGGTTTAAAAATGAAGAGAATTAAAATGGAGGAAGCTGTATCCAAATGCAAAAAGTACACACGTTCCTAATCTTCGAGGGCAAGGCTGAAGAAGCAATGAATTTCTATACCTCTCTATTTGACCAATCAGAAATAACGAGTATTACCCGTTATGGGGCCAATGAAGCTGGTAACGAGGGTAGCTGTTACATGCTGCATTTTCGCTAAAGGGACAAGAGATTATGTGTATAGACAGCAGCATTAAGCATGAATTTACATTCACTCCTGCTATATCGCTGTATGTAACATGTGATACGGAGGAAGAAATTGATGAAGCTTTTGAGAAGTTATCCGAAGATGGAGGAGTTCTCATGCCGTTAGCTGCTTATCCATTTAGTGAAAAGTTCGGTTGGGTTGCCGATAAATATGGAGTCACTTGGCAATTGAACCTCGCGAGTAAAAAGTAATTACAATCAAGACATTACCTTGAAGCAGGCGGTGACATTATGAACGAATATAAAGTAGTTGTAAAGAATGGAAATGCGACTATCCTGGAGGAATTAATAACAGCTGAGGATGAAAGAGATGTTCTAGGTAATCTTCTTCTAAGAAGCGAATTATTTAATCAAACATTTACGGATATCAGGATATTGGAACGCTGAATTAAAGAGTAAAACCATAGCTGGATTCTGTTGCTGGTGAGGGCATTCGTTTAGTGATTTAGTATTCCAGCCTCCCTTGGGAACAAACGGTTTCAAGAGGGAGAAATTTTGGGGAGTAAGCCATGTTCATCAGCCATTATGTCTGTTGATTTCCTGAAATTAATCATGCTGCTGATATTTTGGCGCCCGGTTGTGGGTACGGACGAAATAGCCATTTTCTAAAAGGAGAGAATCTATTTATGTATGAACTAAAAACAAAAGAAACCGAAAACAGTGTCATTGAGTTTATTGAAAATGTCGAAAGCGCTAAAAAACGTGAAGACGCATATAAATTATTAGATATTTTTACTGAAACGACAGGCTACAAAGCGAAAATGTGGGGACCGAGTATCATTGGATTTGGTTCATACCATTATAAATATGAATCGGGTCATGAAGGCGATGCGGCGATGGTTGGCTTTTCACCTCGAAAAGCCAAAATCAGTTTGTATTTTGCCACGGGTGATAAAAAAAGAGAGGAATTGTTACAGGACTTTGGAAAGCATACCACTGGAAAAGCGTGTGTCTACATCAATAAAGTAGCGGACATTGATGTTGATGTTTTAAAAGCGTTAATTAACCAATCTGTAGCGTTTTTGAAAGAAATGTATCCGAATAATTAAAATGTTTAAAGCGATTAGTTGAACAAAGATTAAAACAGGGCAACTCTGATAGAGTTGTCCTCAGATTGTCGACAAAAGGGGTTCGGAATGGTCTCATTCCGAACCCCTTTTTAGTGATTATTCTATTTTTGCTTATTTTGAGTGTGAATGGACCTCACTTAGCCTTATTTATTAGGCCATTTCTGGACCGTGCCATGTCCAGTTTGCCATCTTCTTCAAATTCATGACAGCGAAAGTAAGCATCGCCTGCCGCAACCGCTTTGGGTTTTCCGACCTTCCCGATTACTTGTTCAACCAACGGCTCAAAGATATGGCTGTCATGCGTATTGCCGGGTGTCACAATCGTTCCCAGGACAAATCCATTGCGGTCGGAGGCCGCATGAAAGGAGTAAGCAAACTGTTTTGTCCGCTCGTCCTTGACGTAATAGCCACTCTCCGGATCGGTTGTGCTCTCCTTGATTTCCTTTGATTCTTCCTTGTCGAACTTATCAGGAGGAAAAGGTCTTTTTCCGTGATCTTCCCGATCTTGATTGATTTCCTCTTGGAGCTTCCCCTGATAGGCACGTGTTTCCTTACAGACCACTTTCTTGGCAAACTTATGCTTATTCGCACTTGCCTTTACGTGTGTTGAATCAATGAAAAGGTGCTCGGCACTGATCAGCTTCTTGTCGGCTGCCGTCTTAAAAGCCTGTTGATTGGAGTGGAGGCGCGAAGACTCCTGCGGGAGCAGCGGGACAGGTGAGACCCCGCAGGAGCATGCGACGAGGAGGCTCACCGCCCGCCCCTAAGGTGCGCGAAGCGCCTGGAACGGAAATCAACAGACCCCATTAACAGGCCAAATAAAAAAATAACCGCAGGCAAACTCGATTTTATCCAGTTTGTCTACAGTCTGAGGGCAACTCTGATAGAGTGTCCTTTGAAGTCATTTTAACTACTGTCTCTATTATGATTAAAGGAAAATCAAGGGTTTCATTTGAGACTAAGTCGCTTACTCTTGTTTTAATCCCTACTAATAGATTTAAATGAAAGTGAATGCCGTGGGTAAAATGTCAAAGAGATGAGTTTATTTATAAATAATGTTGCAGAACATGTGACGGGAAGAAATGGAGGGGTAGTGGTCTTAAAGCTACAATAGTGGAATGGGACATTATAGAATCGCGTTGTGCCTGTTTTAAACTATTGTACATCGCTTTACCGCCAACTGAATTGGCAGAATGAATAGTTATGCGGTTAGCAAATAATTTTTCTTTAATCATTATTTGTACAAGCATCAAACCATTCCTACTTCTATTTAATAAATCGTGGTCCAAAGAGAGATGTTCAATATTAAAATTTCGCAATAGCTCTATACACTCGTCAATAGTCTCGACTAACACATAGCCACTAGGTGCTTTCCGATAGTCATCCAGGAAAACGTTAATATTCTCCAATAATCATACTCCTTCCTTTATGCAGAGAGTTACTAGGAAAAGTCGAATATGCCCTAGATAATTTGATTTCATATATCAAGTTTAACACAATTCTTATCATAATGGGTGGTATGTTAACCATAATGCAACTACAAAAACCTAAACCGTGCATAACAGAAGGAATGAATACTTAGCAGGCAGTGATTAGTGTTAGATGGTTAATTACACTAACATATAGAAATAGCACCACTTATAAGGAGTATAACTTCTATTTGACAAACCTTAACTTGCTATCAAGGCATTTGAGATATTCTGAGCATAATATTTCTAACCCTTTAATAAAAATCCACTGCCTTGATCAGGCAGTGGATTGTGCATTTCTCTGTTTTTAACTTACTATCAAAGAATTGTTCGAATAGTACCTGTTTTTTTCACAGTGCGGTTTTCCTATACGCATGCAAGGCTTGCTTCAGGGTGGCATAGGTTTTAATGTTGTTAAAATCAATCCCAAGACTGACCATAGTTTGGGCAATTTCCGGACGAATGCCCGTGATGACAGCTTCCACTCCAAGAAGACGCAAAGAATCAATGACTTGGAAAAGCTGTTGGGCAACCATCGTATCAATGATCGGCACACCTGAGAGGTCCAGAATGAAATAGGAGACATTTAACTTGGTGCTTTGTTTTAACGATTCTTCCATCAGGAATTTTGCCCGGTCGGTATCAATCGTCCCGATAATGGGCAGAACCGCGATTTCATCTTCAAGCGGGACCACGGGCACCGATAGCTCATTGAGAGCCGCCCTGGCCGTTTCCATTAACCGATTGTGATGATTCACAAACGCTTCACTAAAGCTTTGAGCCGCCTGATCAATGATCCGGTGCAGTTTCGTAAGTGACTCACTGTACTCGTCAAACGACGCCTGTTGTACCTTAGCCTCCTGAGTGATCACGCCAGCCATCACTTCACGGTAAATCGGCAATTCATCCAAAGCCACATCAATGGTCATTCCCAAATTGGAACAGTATTCCCCTGTTTGTTCTCCCCAGACAGAAATTTTCTGCAAGGCTACTTCTAGCGGATCGGTCAATAGTTCCTGGTACATATCAATCAATTTTACTCTTTCTTCCAATAACGCCGTGGAAATGGGTACCTGTTGTTCCGGATGCTTATTGTTCTGAATATCAGTAATTTTTTCGGCTAGCTCGTATTTTTGTTCCGTTACCTTTTTTGCTACTTCTTCCATATTCCAGCTCATAAAATCACCTTTCAAAATACAATCGCTACTAGGTTTAATTCATATCAATAATAAACTTCCCTACTTTGCCTGACAACTTGCAAGCCTTATCCAATGTTTGCCGATATTCTGAATGTAGCACAAAAATGCATCATAATTCACAAACCGTCTTTCCTAATGGCTAAGTGGTTTTTGGTAAACAACACTGTTTTAAAGCTAACGGGACAGGTTAGCTAAAAAAGCAAAGAGGGCATACAACAGATTTTATATATTAAAAACACATGAAGGTTAATGAAGGGAAGGGGGATAAACAATGAAAAAGAATAACGTGGGTATAGATAATGTGATGTAAATGGGTTGAACCTTCTTATATATAAAAGGGTTTATATTTAGGGAAGGTAGCTTGCAGCGGTATGGAAGAACTGAGCGTATTGGCCTATTAATAAATGACGAAACCGCATGCCTTTATCAGGTACGCGGTTTTTTATAAGAAAATTCGTTTTTTCGTCCTTTATTCCTGTGCTGGTAATAAGCTTTGGATTCAGCGCGACATAATTGCGAGTTTACAAGCTATTAGGTCTAAACCAAGTAATCTTCCAATGCCTGTTGCAGGGTGGCTTTTGTTTCCGCTTTCCCTTCAAACGTTAACCCAATCCTGGTGATTTTTCGTACAATTTCAGGACGCAGCCCCGTAATCACACACTCGCATCCCATCATATTCGTCCCGTCGATGATCTTCATCAAATGCTCGATAACTTCTGTCTCCATTTGGGCGATGCCAGAGAGATCCATTACCAAGGTTTCAATTCGCAATTTTCCAATTTCCATCAATACTTTCTCTTCGATTCTGTTCGACCTGTACATTTCCATTTTTCCGATTAAAGGCAGCACGCACACTTTTGGGGTAATGGGAATGATCGGGACGGAAAGATCTTCAACTAAAGCCTGTTGTGCATAAATCAACTCATCCTTATAATTAGAATAACTCAGGAAAAAACCATTTAAGAACTGGTCGATACGATCGTTCACTTGTTTTTCAAGGTTAAAAAAATCCTCATGAGACGCATTTTCTTCTCTCTCTTCTTCAAATTGTTGTAGATATTTCCACAACGTCCTGCGGATAGATTGAACCCACTCAAGCTTAAAAGATAAGGTCAAACTATGGCTTGCCCACGATACGCCTTCTTCATTAGAGAATTTTTCCAATTCCGTTTCTTTTCCGGAAAGTACATACATGACCAGCTTATGGGCGTTGTTTAAGAGGTCAATGTTTCCGACTAACAAAATGTCATTAATCTTATCACGTACATTGACGGCTTCATTTAACAATTCATCTTGAAATTCATGACTATTATGGGAAAAGTAATCCACATAATCTTTTTCCAGGGCTAGCCCCATATCTTTCACTCCTATTCACATAATTAACTGGGAATATTTACTCTTTCATTCTATCAATTGTTTCACATCTTGACTATTGATAAAGAGTGTTTTTACAATGGATTTCTGCCGTATAAATAAGACGGCGAATTATAAAAAAAGCTGTCCGATGAGGACAGCCTTTCACGCGTTGTGGGGTGTTGTTAGTTAGAATGTTCTTTGTTACTGAATAATGGAAGCTCCTGTTAATGATTCAGGAGACATCCCAATCGCTAACAGGCTGATTTTGGCATAGCCCACATTTCTGAAATCGGTGAACACTTCTTTCAATACTTGGCAATGCATATCATCTTTTACCTTTTGCAATTCCTTTTTATACAAGCGTAAAACAGATCCTTGTACAAAATTAGGGGTATGATTGCCTGGATTCTCATCTATAATTAAACAGCCCATATATTGATACTTAAATTGCAAAGCGCGAGTTAGATTAATCACTTCAACAAGCTTTTCAAAAAGGGCAGGATAAGAATTCTTTAACTTCTCCAAAGCTTCTTTCGTCTCTCGTAACTCATCTTGGCTTGATAAAGTTATCATGAATGTTGCCTCCTATTATTTATTCATCCCATGGTTTTTTAACAGTAATATAAGCAGCTAATTCTTTACTTTTCTGTCTTCTGAATTTACGCATCTCCGCTCTTTCCTTGCCGGTATTATAAAGAAATATTTCTTCTTCTGTTTCTGGTACGATGCCTGGTACGTCAACCGGTCGTTTATCCTTACCCAGGGCTACAAAAGTCAAAAATGCAGTAGCGGCGATTCTGCGTTCGCCGGTTAAAATATCTTCGGCGATCACTTTACAGAATATTTCCATCGAGGTTGTTCCTGTATATGTTACAAAGGATTCGACACAGACGGAATCAGTTTGATGAATGGGACATAAAAAATCGATCGAATCCGTGGAAGCAGTTACGCATTCTTTTACTCTGGAATGTCTGCGTGCAGATAAAGTCGCGGCGTCATCCAGCTTTTTCATTAACACTCCGCCAAAAAGGGTATTATAGTTGTTTAAATCCGTTAATAATACTTGAGCAGTATTAATAATACGGCTTTCTTTAGCTTTTTTTGGTTCCATATGAGGTGGCTCCCTTTCATGTCAAAATCCGAGATGCATGGCCCCAAAAAGGTTATTTGGTGCCTGTCACAAGTGTACGCCCCTATTTTTGGATAGTAAAATGGTTAAATTTTATCTCTACTATAGATAAAATCTATGTAAATGCTTACATGTATAACCTAATTGCATAGGGAAATTTCGGCACAAAAAAGACGATTCTTTAAAATCAGAATCGCCAGGGTATTTGTTTATGAAAATGAATAAAAACCAGGCTTTAAAAGCCGTTCTTTTGTGAATTGAAGCCATTCTTTTGCAGCATAGGACAAATATTGATCTTTTCCCCATATAAGCGCCAGGTTCCAGCTAATTGAAGGGTTCACTACTCTAACTGGCTTTACATCTTTCGTTAAATGGGAGCAAATGCTTTCTGGCAAAAGAGATACACCTAGTTTCGAGGCAACCATTTCTTCAATAAACGACCACTGTGAACTTTCGGAGATAATGTGCGGGTTGAATCCAGCCTGATTACATGAGGCGATAATCCGATCGTATAAAACAAAGTCCTTATTAAACATGATAAAGGATTCATTGGCCAAATCTGCTAAGTTTATTTCCTCATTTTCAGCTAATGGGTGTGATGGATGAAGGATGAGCAATAAATCTTCTTCCATGAATGAGAAATGCTGAAAGATATCGTTGTTAGTAGGGAGGACAACTACCCCTACATCCAGAAGATTGTTAGCCACATCCTCTTCTATTTTCTTTGATCCATCTTCGACCAATTGGAATGTGATGCCCGGATGCAATTCATGAAAGGAACCAACTATTTTTAGAAATAAGTGAGCATCAAATATAGGTGGCAATCCAATGCGAATATGCCCTTTTTCCAGCCCACGCAGGTTATCCAATTCCGATTCCAAATTGTTAAATGCTTGATTAATCAGTTTTGCCTGCTCCAAAATGATTCGGCCTGCATCTGTTAGGGTCAATTTCTTCCGGGACCGCTCAAAAAGAAGAACTCCCAGTTCGGTCTCCAAGTTTTTAATCATTTTACTGATCGTTGGTTGGGTGATATACAAATGATCAGCCGCACGTGAAAAACTATTAAATTTTGTCACCTCAATAAAATATTGTAAATGTTTGATATCCATTGTCTTGCACCTGCTTTATGGAGAAATTTAATGTCAAACCTTAAAGAACCGGGCATTGGTTAATACCGTAATTGTGGCTTTTATATAGAACTAAAGGATTGGAAGAAATGAGATTTGAGCATAAAAAAACCCCTTGGCATGATATTAAATGTCCTGAGCTTGCCGGCAAAAGGACTAATCAAAACCAGGAGGCTGTTAAAAAATAATACAGTCATTGGATCGGCCGTAGTTACAAAAGAGTTTCCTGCTAAGTGGGTAACCGATGCAAGGTGATACTACAAATAACTAAACGATGAAAAAATGAAATCTAAGAATACAATGCTTAAGAAAATATCATTTTTCGGATTCGTCCTTGCCATCTCCATCCTCATCTTTATTGAACCATAGTGGCTCTTTGTCATCAACGTCACCATTATAGTTGATTAGGATTTCTTCTCCTGCTTTTATATCTGTGTATGCATAGAATTCAAATGTATGGTTCTCAAATTTAATATCATATGTGGCATTAGGCTCATAGGAATGGTTAAAAAGACTGCCATACCCTAACACGATTGCAGAGTGATTTATTCCATACTCAAACACATAATCATCCAGTACCGTGTGCTCAATTAACATATGTTCCCTATTTGGATAAGGAATAACTGGTGCGACATGAAAAAGCGTACCTTTTGCTATATCAACTGTCGCAAACACGCCTCTATTAAATTCCCCATCGCTGAGTGGGGATGTCTTTACTTCGATAATGTTAATCACCTTCGAGTTCTTTTCTTTAATGTTCTTACCTTCATAATCTTGACGGTTTATTGTGTAGAAAGCAACTGTTTTAATGTAAAAAAGCTTCAAAAGAAGTTGGGTCTGTATGTTTTAGTGGGCACTAATAGGAAAAAATTATAAAATCTTCTTTTTTTCGGTTCTTCACCAAAAGAAGTGGTTTAAGCTTTTGATTATCCGTTGATTTCCGCTCCAGGCCCTCGCTTTACGCGGACAGTCCGGGCCTCCTCGGCAAAGGGCACGCCTCCGGGACTTACACAGGATGTGTTGGCGTCGACGTA
>NZ_QVTC01000082.1 GCF_003429085.1 Bacillus sp. V59.32b
GGAAAGCGAGTAGATTCCATGACCATTTGAAAATCAACAATGGAATTTAACAGAGCCAAAAAAATAGAAGCAGGCACCTGTTAAGGTTGACCTGCTTCTTCAATTTGTCCATTGTCTTTTAACTTGTGTGAGTGCTCTGCAGAAGATAACATCTTCTGCCTCTTCAGGCTTCGCAATTACATTCGTTTGATAGCTTTTTCCTAAATAATCGATCGTGACAGTCACTTGAACCATGTTGTTCATCCTTTCTCATTTTGCTTACAGATTTTATATACCTCTACTATTAAAATTCAAACCTAGGAATATGACAATATTTTTCCAATTTCACCCATAACCGATCAAAGTTTTATTAAAAAAACCGATATAGAAAGAGTCAGTTAGTATTTAAAGGAGGGAAACCATGAGAAAACGAGAGATAAAATTAAGTACAAAAATTGTGATGGCATTATTGATCGCCATGCTATTTATTTTGCTATTGAATATTTTTATATTGTTCTTTAATACGAAGACATCTGTTGAGCAGTCGATTTCGAACTTCAGCATTAATCAGGCGAAGAACATTGCCGAAACATTCGATAGTCGTAAATATGAGAAGTTTTTGGAAGATCAAACGGAATCAAGTGATTATTGGAGCCTTCGGGATCAGCTGAATGATTTCAGGGAAAAAACAGGTGCGGCTTACGTATATACACTCGCAGTAAATAAAGATAAAGAATTATCAATACTTGTAGACGGGTTTCCGAGAGATTATGAAGATGCCAGTCCGATTGGATCCCCTACAACTGCGACGAAATACGAAGATATCGAGAATGCCGTAAAGGGAGACTTTAGTTCGACCGATATCGTTGACGATCCAGAATTCGGAAGCTATCTTTCCGCTTTCGCACCTATCAAGGATTCTGATGGAAAAGTCATCGGGGTCATGGGCGTTGATATTATGGCTGATGATGTAAGCGAAATTGAAAGCATTGTCGTCTCCGATAATCTGCCTATTTTTATAGGGCTTATATTGGTTGTGATGATTTTCTTCAGCGGGATATTGTTATTTTATATCCGAAAAAGGCTGAAACCATTATCAACCATTACGGAGACAGCGAAAAAAATAGAAGCCGGGAATATAGGCGAAGCCGAGCTAATGATCAATAACCTTACGATAAAAGAGAATGATGAAATCAAGCATGTAACAGAATCGTTTAAAAACATGACCCGCAGAATCAGGGTGATGATTACAAACATTGTTGAAATCTCCCATCATTTAAGTAAAACGTCCGAAGAGTTAAACGAACATGTAAGCTCCGTAAGAAGTTCAAATAACTCAGTAACAACGATGATATCGAGCATTGCGGCCGGAAGCGACAGCCAAATGCAGCAATCCGAAGAGTCGGTTAAGGCAATGGAGGAAATGGCAGTAGGCATCCAAAGAATCGCCGACTCCTCATCCGCTGTAACTGAAACCTCCAATGACGCAACCGGCACAGTGGCACAGAGCGAGGGAGAGTTAACCGCGGTAATTGATGAGATCCAGGATGTTGAAGCTTCCATAACAAAGACGGCGTCACGTTTAGAAACTATGGTAAGTGGAGTAGATGAAATTAGCGAAATCACCAAAGTTATTGCGGAAATATCGGATCAGACCAATCTGCTTGCGCTGAATGCGGCTATTGAAGCAGCCAGGGCGGGCGAACAAGGAAAAGGTTTTGCGGTGGTAGCCGAAGAAGTAAGAAGGCTTGCTGAACAAACAAAAACATCAGCAGAAAAAATCTCTCAGTTAATCGGGAACTTCAATTCAGTTACCCAAAATGTTCTATTGGAAATGACGGAAAGTACGGAAAAGGCACAAAAAGGAACGAATTCCATTAAGCAAACGGGAGAAATGTTCAACAGCATTCTTCAATCAGTCCAGAAAGTGAACGAAGAAATCCAAGAGGTGTCAGCGGTCACGGAACAAATGAGTGCAGGCTCCGAGGAAGTATTCGCATCACTTGAACAGTTCGCGAATATTACAAAGCAGACTGCAGGAAATACCGTTGCTGTGGCAAAAGAGTCAAAAGAAGAGCTCTCAAGAATGGACAAGATGGAAGAAACCACCCATCAACTCAAGGAATTTGCTGAGAAGCTTGATGAGTCAGTATCGATGTTCAAGGTATAACGAATCGTAAAAAGAAACTCCGGTAAGGATGGGCTCCTTACCGGAGTTTTTCTGTCTGCTTGGGTCGTGGTCACTTATTAATATGGCGCCTTGTACGATCCATTGAGCACCAATCTGTATAATCGAGCATAGATTTGGTCTTCGAGCATAAATTCGGGCTATCGAGCATAAATTCGGATGATCGAGCAGAAATCGGGGTAATCGAGCATAAATTCAAATAATCGAGCACAAATGAAAACACAGAGGATAAATGTTATAAAATAAAGTCAGCGCAGCATTCATGCTGAAAATTCTTTGCAAATCTATATAAAATTGCAGCGGAAGCTTATTTTTTGAATACCTCTCTTCTACAAAAATTTTACATCAAGTGATCTAAAATGCCCTTAGAAATAAGTACCTGATTGACAGATGACTGTTTTTTTCCTATAGTAGCAGTGACAAATTGATAAACCGGTGGCACGGAGAGGTTCATAGCAATTAACCCTCTTTAAAAAACTATGGCTTTGATACTTCTGAACTTATCAACCATATCTTAAGGAGATGTGGTTTTTCTGTTTTTTTAAGCCTTTTGTGCAACGGTATGATAAGGGGAGTTTTTTATGGCTGGAAGAAAAGATGAAGAATTAAAGGATATAACTCTGTTAGGGAATCAGGGGACAAAGTATCTCTTTGAATATTCACCAGATATTTTGGAGTCGTTCGATAATAAACATCCAAACCGTGATTACTTCGTAAAGTTCAATTGTCCTGAATTCACGAGCCTCTGTCCGATGACCGGACAGCCGGATTTTGCGACGATTTATATCAGTTACATTCCCGGCCAAAAAATGGTCGAAAGCAAATCGTTAAAGCTTTATTTATTCAGCTTCCGTAATCACGGTGACTTTCATGAGGATTGCATGAACATCATCATGAACGACCTCATTGAATTAATGGACCCAAAATATATCGAGGTTTGGGGGAAATTTACTCCAAGAGGCGGCATATCGATTGACCCGTACACGAATTATGGAAAGCCCGGTACGAAGTATGAAGAGATGGCAGACTACCGTTTAATGAATCACGACCTCTATCCGGAAAAGATCGATAACCGTTAAATAAAAACGAAGATAAACTGCCGGTGTTCTTTCACTGGTGCCTTCTATAAAGCCACCCGACATTTAACGGGTCGGCTTTTTTTTACGATATTTTTCGTGCTTGAGAATTTAAACATATGGGTATAAGGTAAAAGGAAAGTTGTTTGAATATTAAAAAAATACGGAGGTGCTCTATGATCGAAAAAGAGCAGGAAGTGCAGGTAAAAAGCGGTTTTAGCAAGAAAGCATTTTGGACATCGATGGCCTCGGGATTTCTGTTGCTTGGATTATTGCTTGTATCTTTTGGAATCTCGGGAGTCGCCTATGCGGTTCCGATTGCCGGTGTCGGGGACTTTTATGTAAAGTTTGATAAGCTGGAAGGAACAGGTTATACGTTTTTTCCGAAACTGGGCGAGACTAGCAGCTCTGATTCAACACCACAAGGAACAAACCTCATAAAAGATGTGACAATTACTAATCTTCAGCTCTATAAAGATTTTAAAGTGAACGGGGAGACAATCAGGGTGAAAATCACAGCTTCCAAGCCGGTCAAAATTACAGGGCTGCAGCATGATGCCGGGTTAATAGAAGCCAATGCTACATTCCAGAACCTCACCCTAAAGGAAAACAACAGCGATGACTGGACAAAACAATTCGAACAAACGTCTTCTAAGATCATTCTTGAAGATGCCAATCTTAAAACGCACTATCTGTTCCAGGAAACGATTAATATGGGCGGTATGAAGCTCACTGTCGATAAAATCAATGAGTAGTACGAGGAGGAATCCTGATGGGGTTTAAGGGATGGAGAAAATCGCGTCCGTTTTGGGGAGCTGTGGTCACAATTGTAAGCGGTATCACGATACTGTGGGTGCCAATGAATTTATATCTTAACACATTTCTTCCTGGATCCGTTGCGATGATCGGGTTGTTATTTGGCGGTTTAATTATGCTGACAGGCTTGCTGGCGATGTTTTTTCCCAATTCATCGAGAATGCTCGGCATAATGACTATATTCTTTTCCATTTTATCTGTAATTGGGGCATTGGGCGGTTTTCTGTTCGGTACGATATTCGGGATTATCGGAGGTTCTTTGTTGATCGCATGGAGGCCGTCAGAAGTGACAGAACCGAAAAAGTCCAAACAACGGAAACCGGAGATGTCAGAACGCCCAGCTAAGATAGGGTAAAGGAGACCATCGCATGAAGAAAAAGCTTTTGGACAGCAAACTTATCATTGCCATAATCAGTGTTCATATTTTATTGTTATTCGCATTGTCCCCTTTTTCTTTTGCCAAAGCTAAAACGGATGATTCGGGCGGATTCGTCATACAAGCCGATCGGGTAGTAGGTACGAATATGAAGCCTTCTATCGTGTTCACAGAAACATCAGGGAGGGATAAGGTCCCGATGATGCGCATTCATTATGAGGAGGCGGTCATTTATGGCATGAAACTGACTAAACAATTAAATACGCCTGAAGGACCGGTAAGCATTACCTTGAAAGCGGATGGCCCTGTGAGAATGAGGGGTATGACTGTGGACACAAGCGCGATTTCATTAAAGGGGGCCTGCCTCCGGACAACCGAAACCATACCGCAGGCCGGCCTTGAGGATGTAACGATGCTGGTCCATTATATGAATGCGGAAGGAAGCAATATTGAGGAGCTTATGTTACGGACGGTTGCAGGAAATGAAGGACCAGCCAAGCCGAAAAAGACACAAATCTTAGTCGATTTAGCACTTCTTCCTTATAATCAAGCCGTGAAAGAAGTCCAAAAAATGTCTGAAGGAAAGGAACCGCTCGTCTGTGATGAGCCTGAAGATGAGGAAAAATCCGATACTTCAAAAGAAACAGCCGCCAATCCAGTAACGGATGCTCAGCCAGATGAAATAGTGCCGGAGGAAGCTGGAGACGTTATCGATGAAACGGTGGAAGACGTGAAAGAACCTGTGGAAGAAATAACCGACCAGATCACGGAACCGGTACAGGATACTGTTAAGAAAACAGTGAAACCGATTAATGAAAAGGTCATAAAGCCGGTTGAGAAAAAGCTGGAACCGATCACGAAACCAGTACAGGAAAACCTTTCTGCATCTTGTAAAAGGTTAAGAGATTCAGGGGGTAAAATATCGAAAGAACTGGGGCTCGACCTAATCGACGAGGCGCTGAAGAAAGATAAAGCATTGACGGAATTATGCGACGAAAATGTCTCCTTATCGAAGCAGCTAGAAAAGCTTGAGGAAGGATTGATCAGTAAACTCGGTCTGGATTTCTTATTCAAGACGCTATCTAGTGAAGAACAAAGGTTGAATAAGATGAAAGAAAAGCTTGAGAGGAAAGACGATAATTATGTAATATTATTAAAATAAAGAGCGGTGTTTTTGTTAAAAAGACAGTAATATTGAGCAGCCTTATTCCTGGATTTCTGCAGGGGTATGGCTGCTTTATTGAATGGACAGAATAACGGCTTTTAATCCTGAATCTAAACTAATTACAAGGAGAGTTATTGTGGAATCTTTAATTTTTGTCCGACTCGTAGATAAGCATTTCGATCCAAATTGTTCAACCTGGCAACAGTTTCAATGCTCAACTTATATTTTTGCGCGATCTTCCACAATGAATCTCCAGACTTTACTGTATACGTTATTCCATGGGCAAGGGTAGGGATTCTTAATTTTTGCCCGACCTGGAGATAAGCGGCCTGAGTTGAGAACTTGGCGATGGTTTCCATGCTCACACCGTATTTTTGAGCGATCAACCATAATGATTCGCCTGCTTTAACTATGTGAACTTGCTTGTCCGTACTGGCTTGATTAAAATGGATGCGTGACCAATCAAACAATGTCCCGGAATCCGTTTTTCTTCCGGGGGCATACTCATCGTGGCCCACAATATGCTGTCTGTTCCTCTGAATGGATTATTACATGAGTGACTTTCTCTGTTCGTGGGTTCGAGTATTGTGATGGCAGGAAAAGACCATTAATTGTGAGGTTACTGTTACTCGCGCTAGCTTGTGGAATGTCTTTGGTGAATGTCCACCCCTAAGCAAGCACGCATCCACATAAAAACAGGAAAAAAGACTTTTGTTTTTAATCATTCATACTCCCCTGTCCATTCAATCGGTATTATGTTCCGGAATATTTTCCTTTAAAAGAGTAGTGGTTATTCATGTCTTTTCATTGCGTTTCCACGATCATCATAGGCAAATTTGGTAAGGGTTGTATTATATTTTTGATAATGAGATTAGAGCAATGATGAAAGTAACCACCAAGGAAAATGAAAAGGTTCGCATTGAAAATTAGATTAGGAGGGATTCACTGTGAATTTTAATGATGTATTTATTAGAGACATTCAAGAATATAATAAAGTAAACACTCTAATTCACACACTATTCGAACCCCAAGGTGGCGGACTACCGAGCCAGGTGTTTTCTAATAAATTTACTTGTTACAGGTTTCTAGAGTTTGATGAAGCCATGAGTCATGACTTTTGGCCTTTTATTCAGGAATTAGGAAGCAAATCCAATGATCCATTCATAATTAATGCGGTATTGAGACCAGACCCATTCGAGTATTTCTACAAAGAATTCAATTATTTTAATTACACCAAATTACCAATTAATATATCGGAAGATGATTATGTTAGTATCCTTGAGAAGGGACCAGAGGGGTATGAAGCAGATGCGATGCTTTATAACTCGTTCACTGTAGTTTGGGCTTCACCTTCCATGGAATGGGCAATATGGGGAGAAAGGGAATTCGGAATTTGTATAGTAGCAATCAATGATACAGCCGCAAGCTTAAAGTCAATGCTAGCAATAGATAAGTTCAAAACAATTGAAGATGCAGCAGTGATGGATTGGATTAGCTTGAATTTTAGAAATTTTGAAGTTCCTAAAAATATTGCTAACGTGTTAAAGAATAATTACTCTAATAATTAGATCTTGCTGAATAAACAATGACAATGGTTTTTAAAGCCTCTTTTGTCGAATATATGAGTAGGGATTTGCTTGGAAATCCACAAAAGTTCTTGCACTAGAAGGACGACAATTTGTAGAGGCAATTCCTGCGGGTATCTAAGAAACTGAGGGTGAAATTAATGACCAAATTAAAAGGATATCCAGACTATTATGACGATGAGCATTGGCATATTAGTTACGATGCAGATAACTATGAGGTTGAAGGAATAGGCTTTAAAAGAAGAGATGGGATATCTATTTTGATGGTTTTTTAAATCATTTAGAGTATAAGAGATTATTTGGAAAAGTGGAGCATATCAAAGATGAGGCTTTTGGTGTCCTCATACTTCATGCAAGAGAAGTTGAAGTAATGGAAAAGTTTCAAAAATGGGTTGAAGAAATCCTAATCCCTCTTAGAAAACATGATTAATTCATTAACCAACTTTCTTTTGTGCATTGTAGATCAAATTTAAAAGGCTGCCTGAAATTATTTACTTTCAGGCAGCTTTTTAAATTGTAATTATTAGTAGTGTTATCGCAATTTTTTTTAGCCTCGCTGTACTCTTATAACAGAATGGGTTTTCCTAGTCTTCATTCGTGCAAGAAATTGAAAATTCCGACTATATATGCAGTTATTAATTTTCTTCCAATTTTGCCGTTATATATAGAGAGACAAATTCATGAAAGGTAGGATGCAACATGAAAAGACATTTACTTCTTCCATTTCTGGCTGTTCTGCTCATAGTCAGCAGTGCATGTTCAAATGGAGAATCATCTGCTAAGGAAACCAAAGAACGGGTTAAGATAGGGATCATGCTTTCCGATGCGGGCTTAGGCGATCAATCCTTTTCGGATGCTGGTTTTGCCGGGCTTGAAAAAGCGCGAAATGAGTTAGACATTTCGTTTGATTATCGGGAAATATCTGAAACTAAAACATATGAAAAAGGCTTGGAGGAGCTGGTCGAAGAGGGGAATGACCTGATCATCGGTCTAGGGTTTTCCATGCAGGAAGCCATCGAAAAGACTGCCAAGAAATATCCTAAACAGACTTTCCTGCTAATTGATTCTGAATCCAAGTTACCGAATGTACATACCGTCACGTTTAAAGAAGAAGAAGGCTCGTACTTAATCGGCGCGATTGCAGGCATGAAAACAAAAAGCAATACAGTCGGTTTTGTAGGTGGAATGGATGTTCCGCTTATCCGTAAGTTTGAAAAAGGGTTTATTGAGGGTGTAAAAGCAGTGAATCCCAAGGCGAAAGTCATTTCTGAGTTTGCCGGAAACTTTGGTGATGACAAGCTGGGGCAAAGTATCGCTAAAAAGATGATTGGACAGGATGCGGATTATATCTACCCTGCAGCCGGATTTACGGGTGTTGGCGTTTTACTTGAAGCACAAGCTTCCGGAATCTATTCCTTTGGTGTTGATACCGACCAGTTTTATTTAGCAGAAAAAGCAGTTGCTTCTTCTATGTTAAAACGAGTGGATAACGCGATCTATGATGTGGCTAAAGAATATGCATCAAAAGGAAAGCTCTCGAAAAAGAACAGTCAATTAGGGATTAAGGAAAATGGGATCGATATAGCACCGATCCGAGTTATTTCGCTATCTGCGAGTGAACAGAATACCTTAGACGATCTTCGGGAAAAAATTTCTGACGGATCGATTACAATAAAGCCTTAAGAAAGGAGGGTGACACTACAATGAAACTGCAACAAAAAATCTTATTGATGTCCATAGTGCCATTACTGCTTTCCGTTTTCATAATCGGATACAATATCTTTGGCATGAAATCTTTGAAATCTTCCACGGAAAGTATTGTGGAAATATTAGTTGAAGTTGAAGAGTTAAATAGTTCGGCAAAAAATTTACAGAAATCGTTAAGCGCGTATTCACTTAATGTGTCTGCCAGCAATGCGAATGATATTGAACAAGATCTCAAAACAACAAAAACCATCTATAATAATTTAAATGATAGTCTAACAGATGAAGGACAAAAAGAAATTTCTAAAAGAGCTTCATCTAAATTTGAAGATTTGAACAAGGAAGCTACTGCTGCATTACAGTCTGAAAACCAAGCAGAAATTAAACGCCAATCTTTGCGGACGAAAGGCGTTCAAAATGATATTTATCAGCTAAAGCAAGCGATCACGGATCAATATAACCAAATGCAAAAAGATCTGCAAAATCAGATTAACGGAATGGTAACATTTTCAGTCATTGCTTTAATTCTGCTGATTGCTGGGAGTTTATTGTTTTCTATTGTGTTGACTAGACGAATTGTTGGTCCGATTAAACAGATTACCGAAAATGCTGAAGAGATGGCCCAGGGAAATCTGGCAGTGGAAAACATCCAAGTAGGTACAAAAGATGAGATTTTCTCTCTTAACAAGGCATTCCGACAAATGACGGATAACCTCCGCGGGGTCATCGAACAAGTCAGCAACAGCTCAAGCCAGGTTGCGGCATCGGCAGAGGAGCTTATGGCGAGTGCGGATGAAACGATGAGCGGTACCGAACAAATCACGTCATCGATCCAACAGGTTTCCACAGGCGCAGAACATCAAACCAGGATGTCCAAAGAGTCCGTCGGTTATGTAGAGCAAAGTACATTAGGGGTCAATCAAATTGCTAAAAATGCATCTGATGTTCTAGAATTGTCGGAAGCAACCAATCAAATGACCAAGCAAGGTTCAGCCTTAGTAGAAGAAACACTCCAGCAAATGGATTCAATCCATACATCTGTTGAAGAAACCGATCAGGCATTGCATCAACTAAATAAGCGGTCTGATGAAATCGGCAGCATTCTGAAACTTATCAAGGATATTGCAGACCAAACGAATTTGCTGGCACTTAATGCGGCGATCGAAGCTGCCCGCGCCGGAGAGGCCGGAAAGGGCTTTGCCGTGGTTGCGGATGAAGTACGTAAATTGGCTGAACAGACCGGACAATCCGTCTCAAAAATATCGGTCATTACGAGTGATATACAGGCCGATACAGCAAAATCAGTTGAATCCATAGATTTTGTCAAAGATAAGGTTGGTACCGGATTACAGCTGGCACAGGATACAAGGCAGACCTTTAATGTCATTCTCGAATCCATAGAGGAAGTAAGGGAGCACATTAAGGAAATTACGCAAATCTCCACACAAGTAAGCGGAGAAGTCGTACAAGTTTCAACAGGAATGAACGAGATATTAAAAGTGGCAGGCAGCACATCTGCCAGTGCCTCAGAAGTGGCTTCATCCTCTGAAGAGCAGTTGGCCTCGATGGAAGAAGTGAACGCAGCTGCAGCGTCACTATCAAACTTGGCTGAAGAACTGCAAAGTGCGATATCAAGTTTTAAATTAAAGTAAATATCATCTATTGGGTATTCCTTCAAAAGGAATACTCTTTTTCTTTTGCCCCTTTATATTTAATTGTCCTTCATGAAAATACATATGTTCATGTATTGTGGATTTTTATCTTGATTGTTTTACGTAAAAAGGTGATAATAGAAATTATATTTTAGTGATCATATCAAAAATAGGGGATGTATGAATGAAGGTTGTAAAGTTTGGCGGTTCTTCACTGGCATCTGGCATACAAGTGAATAAAGTTTTAGATATCGTTGTCTCTGACCCGGAGCGAAAAATTGTTGTTGTGTCTGCACCGGGAAAAAGACATTCTAATGATGTTAAAGTGACAGATTTGTTGATCCAATGTGCAGAAAGGCATCTGCAGCATGGCGAAGCATGGGAGCTTGAGGATGCCATTATAAGCAGATACGGAAGCATTGCCAAAGATTTAAATATGCCGGGAGAAATCACGGAGCAAATTCGCGAAGATCTCCATGAATTATTGACAGGAGAGAAAAGTAACCCTGAAAGATACTTAGATGCCGTAAAAGCAAGCGGAGAGGATAATAATGCGAAGCTGATTGCCGCTTATTTTCAAAGTCAGGGTTTGGATGCCCGTTATGTAAATCCGAGAGAAGCGGGGCTTATTGTCAGCGATGAATCAGGCTATGTTAAGGTGCTGGCTGAATCGTATGACAATCTCTATAAATTGCGGGAGCAGCCTGGTATCATCGTTTTTCCTGGTTTTTTTGGCTACAACAAGAATGGAGAAGTGATTACATTTTCACGAAGCGGCTCGGATATAACCGGTTCTATTCTCGCAAACGGAGTCAAAGCCGACCTATATGAAAACTTTACCGATGTGGATGCGGTTTATTCCGTAAATCCGAATGTGGTGAATAACCCCAAAGAGGTTCGCGAACTTACTTACCGCGAAATGAGGGAGCTTTCTTATGCGGGTTTTTCCGTTTTTCATGATGAAGCCCTGATTCCGGCTTTCCGCGCGGGAATTCCGGTAAACATCAAAAATACGAACAACCCAGGTGCAGTAGGGACTAAGATCGTGAATAAACGCGATAACACAAATGGGCCAGTCGTCGGGATTGCAAGCGATGATGGTTTTTGCAGTATTTATGTAAGCAAATACTTAATGAACCGGGAAATCGGTTTTGGGCGCAGGCTTTTGCATATCTTAGAAGAACACGGTCTGTCTTATGAACATCTCCCTTCCGGTATTGATGACATATCCATCATCCTAAGACAAGGCCAGATAGACCAGGATGCCGAAGACAAAATTGTATCCCGAATTTACGAGGAGCTGCGTGCGGATGAAGTGAAGGTTGAACATGACCTCGCGCTGATCATGGTTGTAGGCGAAGGAATGCGCCATAATGTAGGGACAACCGCCCGGGCATCAAATGCCTTAGCGAACGCAAAGGTGAATATTGAAATGATCAATCAAGGATCTTCGGAAGTCAGCATGATGTTCGGTGTTAAAAATAAGGATGAAGTAAAAGCCGTGCAGGCTTTGTATGAAGAATTTTTCGCTGCGGTACCCGTTACGAGATAAATGATAAAGCCCACTTCAGGCTAACCTGCAGTGGGCTTTTTAGCAGATTCTTATTAGAGTAAATGAAACCGGAGCTAATTCCGTCACTTGGCGAATTTATTAGTATAAGACTGATTTTTCTTGTTAGATCAACTGGAAGGTTCATCACCATAACTGGTGGTTTAATAATGATTAACGTAATATCTCAGTTAATTTTGCAACAAAGTTGATTGGCGAGGATATGCGAACTCCTCGAAAATGCATACGCATTTTCTCGTGCGGTGCCTATGCAAGGATGATGATTCAACGTCCTGCGGGAAAAGCAGGCCAGTTAACGGAACATCGACTAAGATCTGCCACGTCCTTATGTCTTACGTCGACGCCAACACATCCTGTGTAAGTCCCGGAGGCGTGCCCTATGCCGAGGAGGCTCCCGGACTGCCCGCGGAAAGCGAGCTCCTGGAGCGGAAATCAACAGATAATCAAAAGCTTAAACCACTTCTTTTGGTGAAGAGCCAACTGGAAAAACACCTGTTAATATGTGGTAAAATTAAATAGTGCGGATTATAGCTATATTCGTAGGAGGAGTTTCAATGAGAACTTGGATACAAGCATTCCTTTTATCTGCACTTGTTCATAGTATTTTCTTTTTAGGACCAATCTTGATAGGTTTTGTCCAAACCAGCTTCTACAAACCGGATCATTTAAGCAATTTCCAAACTGTTGAGTATATACAGAATGAAGTGGCATTCGGTATGATCATCACCCCACTAGGTTATTTATCCATAATCGCTTCTTTTCTTGTTGTATCCTTGGTGTTTGGAGCACTTCTCATTTTGTATAAAAGATGGAAGAAGAACTAAAACTATATTTGTACTAAACCCCCAAAATAGTTAAATGGCCTAACAATAATCGTTTCTGTTCATCATTAAATATAAGAGAATGAATATATTTAAACAGGGATGGATGGACATGGCTAAGAGATATCGGGGAAAGAGCTTGAAATCTTTACCTTCAAAGGGACGCGGAGAATGTCCGTTGTGTCAAAGAAAAAGAATTAAGCTCTTGTACTCATATAAAACGGATACAAACCAAACGATCCAAGTATGCAAGAATTGCCGGCAGAAATAATTGTATAAAAAGAAAGTCGCCCTCGAAAAAGGCCCTCTTTGCTTTGTTGAAGAGGGCTATTTTTGTCGGAATTTTTTACAAAAAATAATAAAAATAACTGGTGCAAAAGTGAAAGATTGGGAATATAATTGGAACAATGAGTTGGGAATTTTGTAAGGATTTTCAAGAGATGAAGAATTAGAAAAATAGACTATATGAAACTTTGGGGATGCGGGTGTGAACAATTTGAAAAAAGGTATGCTGCTGTTTGGATTAGTTGCGGTGATCAGCGGTTTCGTTTTATCGGGGGAAGCTGTAGGCTCATCAGAAAAGGAACATCAAGGGATAAGCGATCACGATAAGAAAGAAATGACGCTATTAAAAAAAGAATGGATCGATCCGGAGCTTGTTTTGATTGATTCCAGGAATGGTGCTGAGTTGCAAAAATTAAAAGCATCTGCTATCAGAAATACAGAAAATGCCGAGGAAACGGCTAGCCAACTGGAAGTTAAGTTTGACCGGCCGATGATTCCTGCTAAATTGCGCAGCAATGGTCAGTTAAATCCAGGACAATCGCGTGTTGTGATCGATAAAAAGGTTCTTATGAAAGAATTTGAAAACTTTAAGGCTTTCCAGAGAGAGATAAAAGTACCAATCAGTGAAACGGCTCCCAATGTTAAGGCTGGAACGATAGCGAATATAGATCAAGCTTTGTTGGGGAGCTTTGTCACAAAATTCAACCCAAGCGTTACAGGAAGAAGCTCTAATATAGCACTATCCGCACAAGAAATTAATCAAATTATCCTGGGTCCTGGAGACCGATTTTATTTTAATAGGATTGTTGGTGAAAGAACCGTTCAAAGAGGCTATCAAAAGGCTATGGAGATTGTCAATAAGGAATTTGTGGAAGGAATAGGCGGGGGAATTTGCCAGACCTCCAGTACGCTTTACAATGCGATTGACAGGGCCGGTTTGAAGATTATTGAACTCCATCACCATTCGAAGGAAGTCGGCTATGTGGCTAAAGACAGGGATGCCACGGTTTCTTTTGGCGGGAAAGACTTCAAATTCATGAATAACAAAGATTATCCTGTGTTGATTAAAACCAATACAAACAGGCAAAATGGTACGCTTGAGGTTCAAGTAAGGGCAGCCGCCCAATATGTTGCCAAGAATTGATCAAAAAGGTGGAAACGGAATGTTTCTGCCTTTTTTTTTCACGGGTTGGAACTCTTCTAATGGCATAAGTGGGCATTCGTGTCTCAAAGGCAGTTTGGTTGATGAAAGAGGAAGAATAGAAGTATGATAAGAACAGAAGTTATGGTCCATGAATTTTTTAATATGATTTTTAGAATGGAGGATTACAAATGGCGAAAACGTTTAAAGAAATGGTAACGGAAGCACGTGCAAATGTGTCTAGTATTAGTTCAGCAGAAGCCCGTGAGAAGATGAAGGAAAACCCGGACACCTTAGTCATTGATGTGCAGGATGCGAAAGATGCAGGCGCTTGTGGATTAATTCCAAGCAGTGTTAACATTTCCCTGGGAATGCTGCCGATCCGTGCTGATCTTGAGTTGCCGGAACATCTCCGTGAACCGCGATTGGCTGATCGCAACAGACCTGTTATCGTTACATGCGGCGCTGGTGGACAGGCTTCTCTTGGAGCGTATCTGCTAAAGCAAATGGGGTTCAATGATGTGGCTTACATTGATGGAGGCACGACAGCGTGGAAGGAAGCCGGATTTGGGGTTGAATAACAATCTGGATACCTTTTTTTGAAAAATGAGATGGAAATGAACAGTTGAGGAGTTGAAATTCATAACTCCTCTTTTTTATGGTTCTGAGTACGATTATGATATTTCCATTTCAGTTGTAATAGTCTCCATAATTTTTTCTTTGATCTGCAGCTGTTTACGCGAGTTTTTTTGTGCTTTTTTCACATTGCTTATACCGATGACAATTCTGACGTTTTGATTTGTTTCAATTAATTCTTTATATGGTTCATTCCGGTACACTTCTTTGAACCAATAGAATTCTAATAATAGACTAATGTTTTGATTGATTTGTTCTTCGTTTGGAGTTCCTGCGACAGACTTAGCCGTCGTCACGGACTCGATGATATTTGCAATTGCTTCGATAATTGGACTCATTTTTAAAACCTCCTTGGATATTTGAGCGACTGTCGTTTATACTTATATCTTTTTTATCGTCTATTTTTTTATTTTGTTAAAAAATGAGGTTCTTCACCAAAAGAAGTGGTTTAAGCTTTTGATTATCCGTTGATTTCCGCTCCAG
>NZ_QVTC01000083.1 GCF_003429085.1 Bacillus sp. V59.32b
GTCGCATGCTCCTGCGGGGTCTCACCTGTCCCGCTGCTCCCGCAGGAGTCTTCGCGCCTTCCACTCCAATCAACAGGCTTTTAAACGTTTACTATGGAACGTTCCTAACATCTATTTTAAAATGGATACATAAATTGATTGAGGTGACGAGGCATATTTGGCAGGATTATGTAGAGGAAACAGATCATTTGCGACACCACAAGGATGTAAAACCAATCTATGCGAAACGCAAAGAAACGATAGAACGCGTATTCGCAGATGCAAAAGAAAAGCATGGCATGCGTTGGACAAAGTTAAGGGGACTTAAAAAATTGTCGATGCAGGCGATGCTTACTTTCGCTGCCATGAATTTGAAGAAGATGGCAAACTGGACATGGCAAGGTCCAGAAATGGCCTAATAAATAAGGCTAAGTGAGGTCCATTCACACTCAAAATAAGCAAAAATAGAAATAATCACTAAAAAGGGGTTCGGAATGAGACCATTCCGAACCCCTTTTGTCGACAATCTGGAAAGAGAGGAAACCCTCTCTTTTTTTGTTTCTAAAAATGAGCGAAGAAAAACAAATTCCATATAAAGCTAAGAAAAATTGATTAATTAAACCTTGGTTTCATACGGATAGGCCAAAAATAGGATAATCAACATTATCCTTTAACCGAGCATTTAACATAAAGAAATAGAAAAACTCGCCAATTGGCGAGTTTTCCTATTTCCTTATTGTTCATGGGACTGTTTCTTTTGTTCTCTTTCAAGTGTCTTTCTTTCCTTCTGATTACCGATGCTATTTTTTTCTTCATCTGAAGCTCTTGTCGGTGTTGGCGTTAGCGCATCACCCGGTATATCCGGAATGATTCTGCCTGTGATATCAGCCAGCTCATTCATGATTCCTCGTACAGGCTGTCCGTTTTGGATATCCTGTGCAACCTCCCGGATTCTTTCGTTCATATCCGGATCAGCGACTATTGCGGCATTCGCTCCGTATGGATCGTCCTTTAGCGCTTCACTTACAGAATATTTAATCGTCCCAACCTCTGAACGGTCAACATTACCATCGATATCAATTCCTACTACGGCATAATCGCCAAGCACTGCAGCTGTTGCATCATTTACATGGGGGACCTTTTCGGCGAGATCGACGAGCCTTCTTGCGATTTGCTGGCTGCTTTGCCTGTCACTTTCCTCAATGGTCGAGTCTCTCACCTGTGAAACATTGTTATTGTTGTTCTCCCGATTTTCCCCGGCGTTGTCATTTGCGTTACAGCCGGCAATAAACAAAAATGCCGCTGCCATAAACAAAAGTCTTTTCATTGTACAGCCTCCATTCCTGACATTTTGTTTATAGTCTGCAATTGTTCTTCTATCTTTATGCAATGGTACATATATTTTAGCAACAGTCTCGTCCACGACATAAGCTATATTAGCAACGACGCAGGCATTTCCCAGAATGAACAGGCAGGAGGCGCCATTTTGAGCAAAATCTATGTGTTGGATACCAATGTCTTGCTGCAGGACCCATATTCAATTTTCTCTTTCGAAGAAAACGAGGTAGTCATCCCGGCTGTTGTACTGGAAGAAGTGGATTCGAAAAAAAGATACATGGATGAAATCGGGAGAAATGCAAGACAAGTATCAAAATTGATTGATGGCTTCCGGGAAATAGGGAAGCTTCATGAGAAAATCCCTCTGCACAATGGCGGTGTGCTTAGGATTGAATTAAACCATAGGTCCTTTCATGAGCTTCAGGAAATCTTTGTTGAAAAAACAAATGATAATAGAATTTTAGCCGTTGCCAAAAACCTTGCCCTTGAAGAGCAGACGAAGGAAAAGGGCAGAAAGGTTATCCTTGTAAGCAAGGACACGCTCGTCAGGGTCAAGGCAGACGCAATCGGCCTGAACGCACAGGATTTCCTGAATGACCGGGTAGTAGAGATGGATCATATCTACAGTGGCATTCAGGAGCTACTTGTCCAAAAGGAAATCCTGGATAGGTATTATGAGAAAGGAAGTCTTCCACTTTCCGACATCATAACCAATAAGCTCTTTCCAAACCAGTTTGTCTTGATGAAAGATGTGTTGGGAGGTTCTTCTTCAGCGATTGGTATCGTTGGTCAGTCGGGGACCATAGTAAAAAAGCTTATTTTTGACCAGGAACATATTTGGGGCATTAAACCGCGAAATGTCCAGCAAACGATGGCGATGGAGATTTTACTTCGATCTGATCTGCCACTGGTTACACTAATCGGGAAAGCAGGGACAGGTAAAACCTTGCTTGCCCTGGCTTCCGGATTAATGCAGACTGAAGATCTGGGACAGTATAAAAAATTGCTGGTTGCCAGGCCGATTGTCCCCGTGGGAAAAGATATAGGCTACTTGCCTGGAGAAAAGGGAGAAAAATTAAGGCCCTGGATGCAGCCGATTTTCGATAACTTGGAGTATCTTTTTAACACTAAAAAACCGGGGGAATTGGATGCGATTTTAGCGGGGATGAATTCTATAGAAGTGGAAGCATTAACATATATCAGGGGAAGAAGCATACCGGATCAATTCATCATCATTGACGAGGCGCAAAACCTCACAAAGCACGAAGTAAAAACGATTCTGACCCGGGTAGGGGACCGGAGCAAAATTGTCTTGATGGGTGATCCGGAACAAATCGATCACCCTTATCTTGATGAGTATAATAACGGATTAACTTATGTTGTGGAAAAATTCAAGGATCAAAGCATTGCGGGGCATATAAAGCTTGTAAAAGGAGAACGGTCAGGGCTTGCTCAATTAGCGGCCAATATATTGTAAGAAAGAAAGATGGCAGCCCCATTGTCCATGATTAGGGACTGCCTATCCACATGCTATAAATAGCCATTATTCAATTCGAAATGCTTTCACTTTCGTAATCGGATTTTTAAGATTGGAGCCGTCCCCGAAATAAACATGCACGGGTCCGTCTTCACTCAATGGTTTCCCGTTAAAGGAGAAGCCGAGAATGAACATCTGGGCATCAGTTAAAGAAAAAGCTTGCTCTCCGGTTTCCGTTTCAATAATTACTGTGCCGGTATCTTCATTTGGCTCAGCGTTTTTGAGAAAGCTTTCGAATGGGATACCGAATGTACCCGTCAAAATTTTTTGTTTCTCGTATTTTTGTTCGGTTTTAAGTGTAGGCGGGGAAACCGAACCTTCCTGGATTTCCCTGTCCCAATGCTTCGAAGCAGCTTTCGTATATTCCTCCAGCTCGTCTGTCTGCTGTTTTTGCGATTGAAAGTATGTCTCTAAATCCACTTTCCGGTCATCAAAAATCCATACACCCGGATCGAGGGTGATTGTGTAGTTTACTTTCCCTTTAATGAATACGATCGATTCCAAACCTTTCATCCCTTCCTGTCTTGCACTATGATACAAGTATAGCTGTAAATGTAGGTATATAACAATAAGTTCGCCTTGCTTTTTTAAACAAGTAAGGGTAAAATTTATAGATAAGATTTAATCGCTTCTCGAGCGGGGGGATTTGATATGGCATCTGAAATACTTGTCAATCATCGAGAAAAAGCCATTGCTTTATTAAAAGCTGATGCTGACAAGATATTAAAACTCATAAAAGTGCAAATGGATAATCTTACTATGCCTCAATGTCCTCTATATGAAGAGGTTCTTGATACACAAATGTTCGGCTTATCTCGTGAAATAGATTTTGCTGTTCGTTTAGGTTTAGTGGAAGAAACGGAAGGAAAATCCCTTCTGGAAACATTAGAGAGGGAGCTATCAGCTTTGCATGAAGCTTCACTAAGGAAATGATATAGGCATCACAATGAACCAAACTCAAACAAATCAATACGATTGTTTGAGTTTTTTTTATAGCATTCGGCGCGGAAAATAGTATAACACTTTTAAAAAAATAGTATGACATATAAAAGATTTATGCTATTATCCATATATACATACAGTAAATAGAGTGACTTTCTTGGGTTTATCGGTTACTATATAAGAATATTTACAAAATTGTGATAATTGGGTAATATCTTTTAGATAAAAACTGCCTTTATTTCTCTGGTCCCGATAAGGTTTTTTTTACTATCATTTCGGGTACATATCTTCAAGTATTATAGATAGACAGGAAAAGCATTTTTGTAATATCTTTGAATGAAACTACTAAAGCTGATACTGAAAAATTAATCTGTGAAAGAAAAGCAGTGGGAGCACTCTCACTCTTTTTCAATGGCTATGTTAAATGTCTGTGTAATTTTTGGCGCATTTTAGCTTACTGCCCATGGACCGAAGAGAAAGTGAGCTTTCTCCACTCGGTCCATGGGCAGCGAGCAACACTCATCATTGCTGAAAGGTGTGTGAAACCGAGGTTTCACACGAATGAGCCAAAAATCGTATTGATCAGCAATATCCATTAACATAGCCTTATAAATAAATGAAAAATACATAAAAGTAGGTGTAGGGAATGGGACAACGTATTAAAAAGGTTCTTGCCGCAAACCGCGGAGAAATTGCCATCCGTATTTTCCGCGCGTGTACGGAACTCGGTATACGCACAGTAGCGATATATTCCAAGGAAGATTACGGCTCTTATCACCGTTATAAAGCCGATGAAGCATATCTGGTCGGGGAAGGTAAGAAACCGATAGACGCTTATTTAGACATCGAAGGAATCATTGAAATTGCTAAAACAAGCGGTGTGGACGCAATCCATCCCGGTTATGGTTTCCTGTCCGAAAATATTGAATTCGCCCGACGATGTGAGGAAGAAGGCCTCATTTTTATCGGTCCGGAAACCAAACATCTAGATATGTTTGGTGACAAAGTAAAAGCACGCCAGCAGGCAATGCTTGCGGACATTCCGGTTATCCCGGGAAGCGATGGCCCTGTTGGGGAGCTTGAGGAAATCGTCTCATTCGGGAAAACACACGGCTTTCCGATCATTATAAAAGCGGCACTTGGAGGCGGAGGACGAGGCATGCGAATCGTCCATAAGCTTGAAGAGGTACGTGAAGCTTATGATAGGGCAAAGTCAGAAGCGAAAGCGGCTTTTGGAAACGATGAAGTGTACGTCGAAAAGTTCGTCCAAAACCCGAAGCATATCGAGGTACAGATTCTTGGAGACAAGCACGGAAATATTGTCCACTTGTACGAACGCGACTGCTCTGTCCAAAGAAGGCACCAAAAGGTCGTCGAAGTGGCTCCTTCCGTTTCATTATCTGAAGAACTGCGTCTTCGCATTTGTGAAGCGGCCGTTCATTTGATGAAAAATGTCGACTATGTCAATGCGGGCACAGTTGAATTTCTCGTTGCGAACGATGAATTTTACTTTATCGAAGTCAACCCGCGGGTTCAGGTTGAACATACGATCACGGAAATGATTACCGGCATCGATATCGTCCAATCACAAATATTGATCGCCGAAGGAAACCGGCTGCACGAAGCTCCACTGGATATTCCCGCCCAGGAAAACATCCATACAATCGGATATGCGATACAATCAAGGGTAACAACAGAGGATCCTTTAAATAACTTCATGCCTGATACCGGAAAACTCATGGCCTACCGCTCAGGGGGCGGGTTTGGGGTCCGCTTGGATGCCGGGAACGGCTTTCAGGGAGCCGTCATAACCCCCTATTATGATTCGTTGCTTGTAAAGCTTTCGACACAAGCCCATACGTTCAAACAGGCTGCCTCGAAGATGGAAAGAAACTTGAAAGAATTCCGGATCCGCGGCATCAAAACGAATATCCCGTTTCTTGAAAATGTCGTAAAGCATGAGAAGTTTCTAACGGGAAAATACGATACATCGTTCATTGACACCACACCTGAGCTGTTTACTTTCCCTGTCCGTAAAGACCGGGGAACGAAGATGCTCAGCTATATTGGCAATATCACGGTAAATGGTTTCCCGGGCATCGAAAAAAAGAAAAAACCTGTTTTTGATCTGCCTGCCATCCCGAAAATCGGCAATGAAGTGAAGGTGCAGGACGGCACGAAGCAAATTCTTGACAATAAGGGAGCCGAAGGACTTGCAGGATGGGTCAAAGAGCAGAAAGAAGTACTGCTGACAGATACGACTTTCCGTGACGCCCATCAATCTTTGCTGGCAACGAGGGTCCGCACAACGGATTTGCTGCATATTGCCGAGCCTACATCTAAACTTATGCCTAACCTGTTTTCCCTGGAAATGTGGGGAGGAGCTACGTTTGACGTGTCCTACCGCTTCTTGAAGGAAGATCCATGGGACAGGCTGTTATCCATGCGTGAAAAGGTCCCGAACGTATTATTTCAGATGCTTTTGCGCGCATCTAACGCGGTAGGCTACAAAAACTATCCGGACAATGTCATTCAAGAGTTCGTCGAAAAATCCGCTTATGCAGGTATTGATGTATTCCGTATCTTTGACAGTTTGAACTGGGTAAAGGGGATGGAGGTAGCCATCGATGCAGTCCGGCGTTCAGGGAAGCTTGCGGAAGCAGCGATTTGCTACACGGGTGACATCAATGATCCGGCCAGAGGAAAATATGACATCCAATATTATAAAAATCTCGCCAGGGAGCTGGAAAACCAAGGGGCGCACATCCTCGGCATAAAAGATATGGCCGGTTTATTAAAACCGGAAGCAGCCTACCGTTTAATTTCTGAACTGAAGGAAACAATCAATATTCCAATTCATCTGCACACACACGATACGAGCGGTAACGGTATTTATATGTATGCCAAGGCGATTGAAGCGGGAGTCGATATTGTAGATACGGCTTTAGGCTCCATGGCCGGATTGACGTCCCAGCCAAGCTCACAAACGCTGTATTATGCGCTTGAAGGAACATCCAGGCAACCCAAGGCCGATATTCATTCCCTTGAGCAGCTTTCCCATTACTGGGAAGGCGTCCGAAAATACTATAAAGATTTCGAAAGCGGTATGAATTCCCCTCACACGGAAGTATATAAGCACGAAATGCCGGGAGGGCAATACAGCAATCTGCAGCAGCAGGCAAAAGCGGTAGGTCTTGGCGAACGCTGGGGAGAGGTCAAGGAAATGTACGAGCGGGTAAATGCGATGTTCGGTGACATCGTAAAAGTGACCCCTTCTTCAAAAGTGGTCGGGGATATGGCTTTATTCATGGTACAGAATGAATTAGATGAAGAGTCAGTGTTAACGAAAGGCAAATCGATCGATTTCCCTGACTCGGTGATCGAGTTATTTGAGGGATACTTAGGCCAGCCGTATGGCGGATTCCCAAAGGAGTTACAGACTGTTATCTTAAAGGGCAGAGCACCAATCACTGTGCGCCCTGGAGAACTTCTTGATAATGTCGACTTTTCGAGTTTGAAGGAAGAATTATTCAAAGAAATCGGGCGGCCTGTAACAAGCTTTGATGCATTGGCATACGCGCTTTATCCAAAAGTATTCTTAGAATATGAGAAAACCATTGAGCAATTTGGGAAGATTTCGAATCTTGATACGCCTACTTTCCATTACGGGATGAGACTGGGTGAGGAGATTGAAGTTGAAATCGAGACAGGGAAAACCCTGATAGTCAAATTGGTTTCAATCGGTCAGCCTCAGCCTAATGGGACTAGAGTTGTTTATTTTGAATTGAATGGACAGCCCCGTGAGGTGGAAGTGAAAGACGAAAGCATCAAGTCGAGCGTTCAGGCTAAAGTAAAGGCTGACTCGAAAAATCAATCCCATATTGGCGCGACCATGCCGGGAACGGTCATCAGGGTCGTTGCAGAAAAAGGGGAAAAGGTAAATCAAGGAGACCATTTAATCATTACCGAAGCGATGAAAATGGAGACGACTGTACAGGCGCCATTCTCAGGCACGGTGAAAGAGATACATGTTTCAAACGGTGAAGCGATCAGTACCGGTGATTTACTTATCGAAATCGAAAAATAATAAATCCGCCGAAGCGAACAATCTAAAAATACGAACATGAGATAAAATAGGCTGACTTCAAAGGTTTCAAGAGAATACCTTTGAGTCAGCCTATTTTCTTTACATTTATGCAGTTATTTCAGGTTCTTTGTAATCAGTTTCTGTTTTTTTCAGCGCCATCGAATTTTTCTTGCTTCTGGATGATAAAAGAAGCAGATAGCTCATCACACCGAAAAAGCAAGATATGAACAATGCATGACTTAACGCTATTAAGAGATTAAGCCGGGAAAAAATAATCAAAGCTCCGGCGATTACTTGGAGAGAGACAAGGATCAGCGATGCAACCCATCCCCAATATAAAACCTTTTGATGTTGATAGTGCCTGATAGCGATAATCGCCGCATAGAGAACCCAAATAAAAATGAGGCCGGCAGCAGCTCTGTGTCCCATTTGTATCCATTCATACAAATTACCGGGAAGACCGGGACTGGAATTGACACAAAGAGGCCAATCTTTACAAACGAGACTTGCATTCGTGTGCCTTACCAATGCTCCCGTATAAACGACGAGAAAAGAATAAATCATAATTCCTTTAATATGGAACTGCATTCTCGTATCAACGATTAACTTCTCCGCCTCAAACTTCTTATCTACTTCAAAAATGAGCAGCGTTAACAGAAATACCGATGCGAAAGAAATTAAAGAAATCCCAAAATGCAAGGCAAGTACAAAATCAGACTGACCCCAGATAACCGCAGCCGCTCCGATCAATCCCTGTGCTACCAAAAATAAAAAAGATAAAAGCGAAAGAAATTTCGTTTCTCTTATATGCCCGATCTTACGCCAAGACCAAACAGAAAGGATTAAAACCATCAATCCGACAATGCCTGATACGAGCCGGTGTGCAAATTCGATGATAAGTTCCGCAGTTATCTCCGTAGGAACAAGCTCGCCGTTGCATAAAGGCCATGACCTGCCGCAGCCCATTCCTGAATCTGTTTTTGTGACAAGGGCTCCGCCAAGCAGGATAAAAAGCATGCCGATTGTAGTCAAAACTGCAAACCATTTCAATGCCCGATGCACAGTGTTTTCACCTTCTTTGTTTAATTGCCAAATCTAATATTTTTCCAAAATTAAACGCTCTATTTTCCTACTAGATATTACACAACTTGTTGCTAATTGACAAGGTGTTTCATGTTAGGTAGTAAGGTTTTATGAGAAAAACAGTTTTTCTTTTAGGCTCTGTTATAAAGGATTGTTTTTGGCTGATTCGTGAGAAACTATGGTCTCACACGCCTTTCAGCTCTGCTGAAAGGTATTCCCATCCTTGAAACGGATTGAAGAATGCACGATGCTCTTTCGGTTTAATGGATGGGGAGCAAAATGACCCAAAAATCAACGAGATATTTAACATAGCAATACACAAACCGGAATGATCACAGCAGGGTATAGAAAGGCCATGATTAAGAAACCGCTTCACAAATAAGACAAAAATTATACGAAAAAAGTTCACAAAATCTTATAAAAGTGTGATTTAATATACAGGAGAAGGATATTTATGTCTTCTATTAACGAATAAACACTATTCTTAACATATTTAAGGGGAGCATCTTGGTTTTGCGATAAGGTTTTTAATGTTTCTATCATGCATCTTTACCGCTTTAATAGAAAAGCAGCCCGAAATGCTTTATAGTATAGATTGTACGGGTTCTTATATGTGGAAATTTTTGAAGGAGGAATATATATATGTCTAATCCAAGGGCTTTGACTGAACCTGTCATTCAAGACAGTAAAGCAAGCCTTCAAGCGGGCATACCGGAAACGACGGCCTGGAAAGATTTCATGGCGTTAATCAAAGTCGGTATTGTCAATTCGAACATGATTACTACCTTCACAGGTTTGTGGTTGGCTCTGTATTTTTCCGATGAGCATTTCTTTTCAAACCTTGATACGCTGTTTTTTACACTTGCTGGGTCAGCACTTATTGTAGCGGGATCTTGCAGCTTAAATAATTATATTGATCGCGACATTGATCATCTCATGGAAAGAACGAAGAGCAGACCGACAGTCACGGGAAAGGCGAACCCAGCGAAGGTTCTTACGTTAAGCTTGGTGCTGATAGCCATAGGGACTGTTCTGCTGGCATTAACAAACATTACAACTGCAATCATCGGTCTCATCGGTGTTTTTACGTATGTTGTTCTGTATACGCTCGTTTCAAAGCGAAGATACGTCTCCAATACCATTGTAGGGAGTATCTCGGGCGCAGTGCCGCCGCTTATCGGCTGGGCCGCTGTTGACCCTGATTTAAGCGTCATGGCATGGATGCTGTTTCTAATCATGTTTATCTGGCAGCCGCCTCATTTTTACGCAATCGCGATGAAGCGCTGTGAAGAATACAGGGCGGCCGGCATTCCGATGCTTCCCGTTGTTAAAGGATTTAAAACAACGAAAAGGTCGATGACTTTATGGGTGGCATGCCTGCTTCCTATTCCGATTTTCCTAACACAACTTGGCACGCCGCTTGTTATCCTCGCCACAATTTTGAATGTTGGGTGGCTTATTCTTGCCATAAGCGGGTATAAAATGAAGGATGACTTGAAATGGGCAAAGCTGATGTTCGTTTATTCTTTGAATTATATGACGATTTTATATGTAGGAATGGTAATTGTTACGTTAATATAATTGCTATATCTAAACTGAAAAAATGCCGTCTGTGCCGTTTGCTAAACAGGTACAGACGCCCATATTTAGCAAGGGCGTATTCGGAGCAATAATGCTTCGCGTTGCCAGGGTTTATCGATACATATTAGACTGTTTATAAATGAAGTTGAAAATCTGTCAATTGATTGGCAACCAGTATTCCTACTTAATTAAGGAATTCTTTCTTTTAATAGAAATTAATATAGAGAGAATTTTTCACAGCCAGCGACATTATTTGACTTGTGAGAAAATTTTTACGAAAGCGGGGTTTCTAAAGCTATGAAAAAAAGGCTGCACAAATGGCGTCTGCTATCATTGTTTGCAATGCTGGCGCTTGTATTAGCGGGTTGTGGAGAACCGTTCTTATCCACTTTGAAGCCTGCTGGAGAAGTGGCGCAAACTCAATATGACTTAATGATCCTAAGTACTTTGATTATGGTATTGGTCATTGTTGTGGTTGTTGTTATCTTCTTGTATGTAATTTTCCGTTTCCGCCGTAAAAAAGGCGACGAAAACAAAATACCAAAACAAATTGAAGGAAGCCACAAACTTGAACTTATCTGGACTGTTATCCCTATCCTTCTTTTGTTGGTTTTAGCAGTACCGACTATTGCCGCTACTTTTGATTTAGCTGACACTAAAGCTATGGAAAAGAAAGACAAAGACGGAAAAACAGAAGATGTACTTGTCATCAATGTACGTGCAAATCTTTACTGGTGGGAATTTGAATACCCGGACCTTGGGATTGTAACCAGCCAGGATTTAATAGTACCTACTGATGAAAAGGTTTACTTTAATTTAATTGCTTCTGATGTGAAGCACTCATTCTGGATTCCGTCTGCTGGCGGTAAGATGGATACGAATACTGAGGGTGAAAACCAGTTCTTCCTTGAATTCGACAGCAAAAAAGCTGCCGAGGTGCAAGACGTATTTTACGGTAAGTGTGCCGAGCTTTGCGGACCTTCCCATGCTTTGATGGATTTCAAGGTGAATACAAAATCCCGTGCTGAATTCGATCAATGGGCCGCCGATATGAAAGCTGTTAAAGAACCTGCGGCAGAAGGCGCTTTGGCTCAGCAAGGGGAAGAGGTTTTCAACCAAAGCTGTATCGGATGTCATGCTGTAACACCTAATGACAGCAGACCTGAACAGGCTCGCCAGGCTCCAAACCTTGCAACATTCGGTGAACGCGAACGTATTGCAGGGGTGTTGGACCATAACGAAGAGAACCTAAAAAATTGGATCAAAGACCCTGAAAAATACAAGCCAGGCAACACAATGACAGGTACTTATAAAGTGACTGACGAGCAAGTTGACGCACTGGCTGCTTATTTAATGGGCTTAAAAGTTGAAGAAAAATAAGAGATAGATTGATTGATTAGGGAGGTTTGATCGTGAGTACCCACGCTACGAAAAAAGGATTTGGCGCTACAATTTGGGATTATCTTACAACAGTAGACCATAAGAAAATCGCCATTCTTTATCTAATCGCAGGCGGATTTTTCTTTGTTGTCGGCGGCCTGGAAGCGATGTTCATTAGAATTCAGCTTGCCGTACCGAACAATGACTTTATCAGTGCCGGATTGTTTAACGAAATTATAACGATGCATGGTACAACCATGATTTTCTTGGCGGCAATGCCTTTAATATTTGCTTTTATGAACGCGGTTGTTCCACTACAAATAGGGGCGCGCGACGTAGCGTTTCCATTTCTTAACTCACTCGGATTCTGGTTGTTTTTCTTTGGTGGGGTTTTCTTGAACCTATCATGGTTTTTAGGAGGGGCTCCTGATTCAGGGTGGACGAACTACGCATCCCTGGCGATGAGTTCCCCGGGCCACGGTGTCGATTTCTATATCCTGGGGCTTCAGATTTCAGGATTGGGTACATTAATAGCAGGCATTAACTTCCTGGCGACGATTATCAATATGCGTGCACCTGGGATGACTTATATGCGTATGCCATTATTTACTTGGTCAACATTTGTTGCATCCGCACTTATTTTGTTTGCTTTTCCGCCATTAACCGTAGGACTTGTTCTTGCGATGTTCGACCGTATGTTCGGTTCGAATTTCTTTGATGTGGCGGCAGGAGGTAATACGATTATCTGGGAGCATATGTTCTGGATATTCGGACATCCTGAAGTATATATTCTAATATTACCGGCCTTCGGTATTTTCTCAGAGATTTTTGCTACATTCTCTAGAAAAAGGCTTTTTGGTTATTCTTCCATGGTATTTGCAACGGTACTGATTGGTTTCTTAGGTTTCATGGTGTGGGCTCACCATATGTTTACGGTTGGTTTAGGTCCGATAGCCAATGCGATTTTCGCAGTAGCTACAATGGCAATTGCTGTCCCTACGGGTATAAAAATCTTTAACTGGCTCTTTACGATGTGGGGAGGAAGCGTGAAATTCACCACTCCGATGCTTTATGCCGTTTCCTTCATCCCGTCCTTCGTCGCCGGTGGTGTAACAGGAATCATGTTAGCTGCAGCGCCTGCGGATTATCAATACCACGATTCTTATTTCGTGGTTGCGCATTTCCACTATGTTATTGTCGGTGGAGTCGTTCTAGGCTTATTGGCAGCAACACATTTCTACTGGCCAAAGATGTTTGGAACCTTGTTAAATGAAACATTAGGCAAAATCACTTTTTGGTTATTCCTAATCGGCTTCCATTTAACATTCTTTATCCAGCATTTCCTTGGGTTAATGGGTATGCCTCGCCGTGTATTCACTTTCCTTCCGGGACAGGGCTTGGAAACAGGTAACCTTGTGAGTTCAATAGGTGCAGCCTTTATGGCCGTTGCAGTCATCATATTGCTCATTAACATTATTATGACTTCAGTTAAGAATGTGAAGGTTGGCAATGATCCTTGGGGAGACGGACGTACTCTTGAATGGGCAATCGCTTCACCACCGCCGTTCTATAATTTCAAGCAGCTTCCGCTTGTCCGTGGTTTGGACGCTTACTGGGTAGAAAAGATGGATGGCAAAAAAGGGATGACTCCTGCAGAACCGCTAGGCGACATCCATATGCCGAATTCGTCCATTATCCCTTTTGTTATCTCATTCGGATTGTTCGTTGCGGCGTTCGGTGCGTTGTACAATACTGATAATAAAGACTGGACTCTTCCGGTAATGATTATCGGATTACTTATTACTTTTGGAGCAATGTGTGTTCGCTCAGTAAAAGATGACCATGGTTTCCATATTCATAAAGAAGATCTTTTAGAGGATGAAGACAAAGGAGGGAAGGCATAATGCAAGCAGAAGAAAAATTCACCGATGCTACATGGCCTGCTTCTCCAGAAAAAGCTACTCTAGAAGGTAAGAACAAATTCTTGGGGTTTTGGTTATTCCTGGGAGGAGAGACTGTATTATTCGCATCTCTCTTTGCGACTTACCTTGCTTTAAAAGATAGAGTGCCAAACGGGGAGCATAAGCTCGCCCAAGACATGTTTGAGCTTCCGTTGACGTTTGTCATGACCATGCTGCTTTTAACGAGCTCTTTAACTAGCGTCTATGCCATGTATCATATGAAAAATAACCATTTCCAGAAAATGCAGGCATGGCTGTTAATCACTGTTTTGCTTGGTGTGGCTTTCCTTGGACTGGAAGTTTACGAATTCTATCACTATGTCCATGAATTTAATCATACGTTTACAAGCAGTGCATTTGGTTCCGCATTTTATACTTTAGTAGGTTTCCACGGAGCCCACGTAGCCTTTGGGCTAGTTTGGATCCTTACGGTGATGGTGCGAAATGCTAAACGTGGTTTAAACTTGTATAATGCACCAAAGTTCTATGTAGCCAGCTTATACTGGCATTTCATTGACGTAGTATGGGTATTCATCTTTACTGTAGTATATTTAATGGGAATGGTGGGATAAATTGATGGCGAACAATCAATCAAATTCAGCTAACCCAAATGTGGATCTTAAATATCGACGCAAAAAAAATGCTGAGGAGATGAGACATCAGGTCGTCTCTTTCACCTTGATGATTCTCCTTACGCTTATCGCTTTTTTTGCGGTTGGGTATGATGGATTTTCACACTGGTTCATTAAACCTTTCATTTTGTTGCTTGCTGTAGTTCAGGTTATTTTCCAGCTATACTATTTTATGCATATGAAGCATAAAGGACATGATACAATCGCTTTATTCCTTTTCTCAGGTTTGGCGGTTGGATTGATCACGGTATTAGTATTCATAACAATCGTCTGGTTATAATATGTAATGATGAAAATCGGCTATTTATTTAGCCGATTTTCTATTTGTCCAGTTTTAATGGACAGCCGATTTAAGTTTAACTTTACTCTCATTAAGGAACTCTTGAACATTTCTTTTCCTGGCTATGGATGTTTAGATTGTCCCTGTATACTGCTATAAGGTATAATATTTCATGTATGTGTGACAACTTTTAGAGGTGATATTATGTCAATCGAGATCTTTGGCTTCCGAGCGTTATGGAGTCCATACTACCTTATCGCTCTGGTTTTGATAACTTTTGCTTATTTTTTACTGGTAACCAAGTTTCGAAACAAATTTGCAGGGAGTGAACGGTTAACAACGAGACAAAGTGCATTGTTTATAACTTTCATGGTTTCATTGTACGCAATAAAAGGATCGCCTTTGGATTTATTGGGACACATCATGTTTAGCGCCCATATGATTCAAATGGCTCTCTTATATTTGGTATTGCCTCCTTTGTTGATCCTAAGCATACCTAACTGGCTGTGGAGACAATTATTTTCCGTGAAATTTATTGATATGGTCTTTAAGGCTTTTACAAAGCCTTTGATAGGTCTGGTCATATTTAATGGAATGTTTTCTTTTTATCACATTCCTCTCATCTTCGACTTTGTCAAAACTGATATGTGGATTCATGCATTTTATACAGTTGTGCTATTTTTTACGGCGATATTCATGTGGTTTCCACTCGTTAACCAGCTTCCTGAGAAGGAGAGCCTTTCCGGCTTATACAAGGTAGGCTATATTTTCGGGAACGGCATTTTGCTGACACCTGCATGTGCCTTGATTATTTTTGCGAGTAACCCGCTGTATACTACTTTCACCGATGCGACAGCCTGGGCACAGGCCATGGAATTATGTGTGCCCGCATCCGCTCTTTCCGGACTTAACTTAAGCGGTCCCGAGTTATTTAATGGGATGCCGCCCCTTGAGGATCAGCGGACCGGTGGAGTACTAATGAAGATCATCCAGGAAATCGTATACGGCATTGTGTTAGGCTATGTATTCTTTGCATGGTATCGTAAGGAAAGCGGAGGACCTAATAAAATCGATCCGCTGCCGACGGAGATTCAAACGGCAGAATGAACTTCGTCTAATTCCCGCCTTAAAAGGCTCGTCAATCGACGAGTTTTCTTTAAAGAAGGCTCTGTTTAACGATAATTTTGTTTTTGGGAAGGGAATCTGCGAGACTCCTCGAAAATGCATACGCATTTTCTCGTG
>NZ_QVTC01000084.1 GCF_003429085.1 Bacillus sp. V59.32b
AACGGGATTTGTGCTCGATAATCCGGATTTGTGCTCGATGAACGGGATTTGTGCTCGATGATCCGGATTTGTGCTCGATGATCTGGATTTGTGCGCGATAATCCGGATTTGTGCTCAATGATCCGAATTTGTGCGCGATAATCCGGATTTGTGCTCGATGATGCGAATTTGTGCTCGATAATTCGGATTTGTGCTCGATGATCTGGATTTGTGCTCGATGATCCAGATTTGTGCTCGATGATGCGAATTTGTGTGCGATAATCCGGATTTGTGCTCGATGAACTGGATTTGTGCTCGATGATCCGGATTTGTGCTCGATAATCTGGATTTGTGCTCGATAATCTGGATTTGTGCTCGATGATCTGGATTTGTGCTCGATAATCCGGATTTGTGCTCGATGAACTGGATTTGTGCTCGATGAACTGGATTTGTGCTCGATGATGCGAATTTGTGCTCGATGAACTGGATTTGTGCTCGATGAACTGGATTTGTGCTCAATCATCTGGATTTGTGCTCAATGAACTGGATTTGTGCTCGATAATCCGGAATTGTGCTCGATGATCGAATTTGTGCGCGATAATCCGGATTTGTGCTCGATGATCTGCATTTGTGCTCGATGATCTGAATTTGTGCGCGATCATCCGGATTTGTGCGCGATAATCCGGATTTGTGCTCGATGAACTGGATTTGTGCGCGATCATCCGGATTTGTGCTCGATACTCAAAATCTCTGCTAGAAAAGTTAAACTTCTGTCTGATGATCCGAATATATAGATAAGGATTAGCAATTTAGCTATATATTTATCTACTAACATCATGTTAAAATATTTGTAGAAATTAGTAGAATTAGCAGAAAGAGGTGAGGTCATATTGAATAAGCTTAAGGGCAGTTTGATGGCCATATTATTTGTTTTGGCATGTTTTCTATTCTCGGAAACTACTTCCGCGCAATCTTACATAGTGAATCCGAATAAAACCTATACATACTCCAATATGGTCTCGGACATTAACAAACTGAAAAAAGTCTACCCGGATCTTATCCAGGTTAAAACGATCGGAAAAAGCGAATATGGACGGGATATTTTCGCTGTGTCGATCGGAAAAGGATCCTCAACGGTATTCATTAACGGTTCGCACCATGCCAGGGAATGGATGACGACCAATGTGAATATGAATATGATCGACAAATATGCTTATGCATATCAGCGGAATCAAAAAATAAAAGGCTATGATGTTAGAAAAATACTTACAAATTCGAAGATTTGGTTTGTGCCGATGGTCAATCCGGACGGGGTCACCCTTCAGCAAACCGGATTAAAGCATTTCCCGAAAAATTCGCATGCCGGATTAATCAAAATGAATAACGGCAGCAAAAGCTTTAAGAGGTGGAAGGCAAACGGCAAAGGAGTCGATTTGAACCGGCAATACAATGCCAAATGGGCACAGATCACTGGGCCTAAGTCTCCAAGCTATATGAACTATAAGGGCAAGTCGCCTCATTCCGCTAAAGAGACGAAAGCGGTCGTATCGTTTGTTAGTTCTTTCTCGCCGGAAATTGCCGTTTCCTATCACAGCAGCGGAGAGATATTATTCTGGAACTACCAGCAAACAGGCAGCCGCTATACGCGGGATCATGGGTATGCGAAGGCTTTAGGCCGGATGACCGGCTATGATCTTGTTTACCCTAAGAGCTTTGGCGGAGGAGGCGGTTTCAGCGACTGGTTCTCCAGGGTCAGGAAAAAATCGGCATTTACAATTGAAATTGCCCCATATGCCGGGCAAACCCATGTACCACTCAGCAGGTTTTCCAGAGTCTGGAGCGAAAACAGTGCGGTTGGCCTTTATGTAGCACAGGAAGGCGGGAAATTATACGATAGCCGCCAGCTTGCCGCCAGCCAAGCATTGGAGAAGAAAATCAAGGCCTATGATGCAACAGCGAAAAAACTGCAGCCTTACTATGATATAAAGGTTGCCAGTGGTTTAAAAGTGGATAAAGCATTCAAAGATTTATACAACAAAGTAAATAGTGAAGTGAATAAAAATCAAGCGGCGATTAATAAGCTGCCAAGTAAATATCGCTCACGCCCAACTGCCGCTTTGAAACCGGCAAAAACATATAGGGACAATTCCCTTAACTTTATGAATGCCGTCACAGATGGGGACAAATTAGTGAGTGCCAATAAAACATTAACTGGCTATTTCGAACAAGGCAAACTTGATAGCACTACCGTTTCAGCTTATAATAATTTCAACAAATCAATTACTAATGCCGAAGCCAGGATCAACAAAATGTATGGCACGAATGTCAAAAAATATGCAACCGCGAAGTATATCACTCCGGCTAAAGTATCCAAGGAAAACCTTGGCTTGGATATTTCAAGATATAACTTGATTTTACTAATGGAGAAGCAAGTTGTAGCGGAAGATTATGTAGCAGTGGAAGCGAACCTGACACAATACGATCAGCAAACAAAGAATGCTGAGAAAATCAGAGCGAAAAAGAACTATATTAAGTACCCAGCTACTGAAACGTTCTTGGCAAATAAGATCACAGTAATAAAAGGCCAGCTACCGCCAAAACCAGTTGAACCAGCTGTTGATCCGCAAGCAGAAATAATTCAATGATCAATTAAACGAATCAAAGAGCGAAGACAAAATGTCTTCGCTCTTTTTGTGAAGACTTTATCTGGTGGCAATAACGTAGAATGGTGTATGATGATTTTTTAATCCCTAAACTATTAAATATGGCGGGTGAAGCATATTGAAAAGCAAAGTTGTATTTACCGGCGGTGGCTCTGCTGGACATGTAATTGTCAATGCCGCAGTCATACCTGAATTTCTTAAAAATTCCTGGGAAGTCACCTATATAGGATCCGCCAACGGAATTGAACGGGAGATCATGGAAAAGGAGTTTCCTGAAATCGCCTATAAGGCGGTAACTGTCGGAAAGCTAAGACGCTATTTATCGTCAGAAAATATAAAAGATCCATTCCGGGTTGTGAAAGGAATCTTTATGGCCCGACAAATATTAAAGCAAGTCCGGCCTGATTTTATTTTTTCAAAAGGCGGTTTTGTATCTGTGCCGGTCGTGATTGCCGGCAGGATGCTGAATATTCCCATCCTGATCCATGAGTCGGATTACACCCCCGGACTGGCCAATAAAATAGCCATGCCGTTTGCTTCGAAAATCTTTACGACCTTTGAGGAAACCGGGAGTTCTCTGCCGAAAGAAAAAACAAAATATATTGGAGCCATCCTAAGAAATGGTATTTTCAATGGAAACGCTATGAAAGGAAGGCAATTATGCGGCTTTAAAAATGATAAACCGATTATGCTGGTGATGGGCGGAAGCCTCGGTTCCATGAAAATCAACAGTCTCATAACCGACCATCTCGATTGTTTGCTGGAAAACTACAATATCATCCATATTTGCGGCAAGGGGAATATAAGTTTAGATGTAAAGCGGAACGGGTATCAGCCCTTTGAGTATGTCCATGAAGAAATCTTTGATCTGCTCGCGGCTGCAGACGTAGTCGTTTCCAGGGCGGGCTCCAACTCGATATTCGAGTTTCTCGGACTTCAAAAACCGATGCTGCTTATCCCGCTCAGTGCAAAAGCATCAAGAGGCGATCAAATTCTCAACGCTGAAAGCTTCGAGAAACAGGGCTTTTGCAAGGTGATCCAGGAAGAAGATTTGGAATTCGAAAAGTTTACAACCACCCTCGACCATTTACTTGCGAAAGCACCGCTGTACAAGGAAACAATGACTAAGAAAAAACCGTTTAAAACAGCGGAGGAAATGTACCAGATGATTTTAAAATATGGTTCAAAAAGCTAGAGGCTTGTTTACGTATAACTTCGCCTTAAAAGGCTAGCCCAGCCTATAGAAAATAGTGTCATGAAGCTTCCTCGTTTTTCATATTTATAAACAATATGAAAGCCGAGGAGGAAGAGCATGGCGCACATTTATTCAAAAGGCTGGTTCATCCAGCAGTTAAAAAAGGCGGGGATTACAAGGCATCCTGTAGAAAGACGAAAGTTGAAGCTTTATAAAACCTATGTGGTCCGTAACCTATATGTGGAGTTCGTCGAGAACAGACCATAAAAAAGTGCGCGCATCCGAAGGGAAGCGCGTTTTCTTATGACAAAAAGCAGGTCAGGTTGACAGACCTGAATATTGCAAGGCTATAAAAATAATTATAGATTATAATAATTATAAATAGGGGTAAATCGAATAGCAAAGTGATGGTGTGTAGGATTTATGGTCAAATCGAAATTATTTGCAGAAGTATTCTATCAGTCTAGGATTCCTCAAGTTATCGGTGATTTAGAATATCGAAAACCTTTTTATAATCAAGCTTTCATAGAATTCCTTGGCTATTCAGCCAAGGAACTGAAAAATATATCTATGAGTGATTGCTCGCATCCCGAGGATCATGAGAAAGACGAAAAGCTCTTTTTTGAATTGCTAGAAGGAAAAAGGAAGGATTATGAAGTAGTAAAAAGATACATCACTAAGGATGGTCAAGTGAAGACGGCCATTTTGAATGTGTCTTATATTCGAGATCCCCACACAGGTAATGCATATTGTCTTGGGCAATTAATTGATCTAACTGAAAAATTGATGATAGAGCAGGCATTGCGAAAAGAGGAAGAAAAATACAGACTGCTGGCGGAGCACTCTTCAGATATAATCGCTCTACATGAACCTGACAGTACTTATCTTTATATATCCCCTTCAATCAAAGGGATTTTAGGTTGTGAAACAGAAGAGTTGCTCGGTAGGAAGCCATTCGAATATATTCATCCAGATGATCGAGATGAAGTCATGAAGAAATATGAAAAAGTAGTCTCTGATTTAGTGCCAATGAGAGGTACATATCGTTGCAAGAAAAAAGACGGTGAATATATATGGTTAGAGTCTAGTCTGAAAGCTGTAATGGATAAAGAAACAGGGCAGGCAAGAGAGCTCATCTCCATTTCAAGGGATATCCAGCAGCGGATAGAAACCGACGAGTTGCTGCGAAAATCAGAAAAGCTTGCGGTCATCGGTCAAATGGCTGCCGCAGTCGCCCATGAAATTCGAAACCCGTTGACGCCAATTAAAGGCTTCCTGCAATTGTTGTCATCAGGTGTGGAAAACTACAACCCGGCCTATACGGCCATTATTTTAAATGAATTAAACAGAATCGAGACGATCATTACAGAGTTTCTTTCGATGGCAAAGCCACATACTGAAAAAATGCGGGTCCTTAAAATCGAGGAGCTTGTTAAACAGGTTGTCCACCTTGTCCGCGCAGGAGCACATATACATAACAAGGAAATTATTCTTGAGATTAGCGCAGTCCCGGAGGTAATCGGAGATGAAAACTCGCTGAAACAAGTTTTCGTAAATATCATCCAGAATGCCCTCGAGGCGATTGAAGTGAACGGCAGCGTTTGTGTTACATTGCATACGAGCCAGGACTTTATTTGTATTGAGGTTATGGATAACGGCTGCGGTGTCCCGAAAGAATTGTTGCCTAAACTAGGAGAGCCTTTTTATTCCACTAAGGAAAAAGGGACAGGTCTCGGTTTAATGACATCGTATCAGATCATTGAAAACCATAAAGGAAAGATTAACATTGAAAGTGAAGAAGGATCCGGCACAAAGGTTTCCCTTATGCTTCCGTACGTGGAGGTCAGATAAGCCGATCATGCAGATTCTTAAGCCTGAACGCCGGCCCATTTTGCTTATATTAAAAGATTCCCGTCCATTGGAGAATTAAAATCAAACTGCCAAGGGCCCATACATAATAGGAGAAAATCCTCAGTGATTTTTTCTTCAGGAAATTGATCATCCAGACAACTGCGATATAACCGAAAATAGCGGCGGATAGCGTTGCGACTAACAGGGAAGGGAAAGAAATGTATTCAGCATTCCCGGTCAGTACAGGTTTCATTTGAAACACGATGCCTCCCGAAATCGCCGGGATCGACAGCAAAAAGGAAAAATACGCGGCGGTTGCGCGGTCCAGCTTGCAGAAAAGGCCTGCGGCGATCGTCAGGCCGGACCGCGAAAGGGCTGGCATGATTGCCGCAGCCTGGAATGAGCCGATGATGAACGCATCCTTCACAGAGATATCCTGAATTGTTTTGCGGCCGGTCTGAATGCTGTCAGCAAACCATAAAATAAACCCGGTAACAAGGAATTCCCAGCCGATAGTTACGCCGGTTCTTGATAACTCATCAAACCAATCTCCTAAGAGTACACCAGCAAACACAGCAGGAATTGTTCCGGAGATAAGCAGCAGCGTCAGTTTTGAAAAAGGATTTTTGAGCAAGGAGAATAGCTCCTCTTTATAAACGACAATGAGTGCCAGCAGCGTACCGATATGAAGCATCGTATCCAAAAAAATGCCCGCTTCATCCAGCCCGAAAAGATGGCGCCCCAAATATAAGTGGCCGGTGCTTGATATAGGCAGGAATTCAGTCAGGCCCTGAATCAGTCCAAGTATGAATGCTTGAAATTCACTTAACATAAAACTCACTCCCGTTTACATGTAAGGACAATCTGTTTAAATGTATGCCGGCAAAAGAGGAACATGTCTAAAAAATGAGCATTTTATCAAAAATGAAACCGGCATCGCAATCATACGTATAATAAAGTATAGAGACATGAAGGGGGAATTAGCAGGTGGTAAACCAAGATGAAAGATTGTTGGCAGCACTTATCTATATTGCGAGCTTTTTTACCGTTTTTATCGGCCCGCTCATTATTTGGCTGATTAAAAAGGGCGACTCCGCTTTTATTGATTATCACGGAAGGGAATACTTGAACTTTCTGATTTCCTATACAATATACGGAATTGTGGCGAGTCTGCTGATGTTTGTGCTGATTGGCTTTCTAATCCTTCCTATTCTGGGAGTGGTCGGTGTTATTTTCACAATCATCGCGGCCGTCAAGGCGTATGATGGGAAAGAGTACCGCATACCGTTGATCTTCCGCATTTTATAAATGAAGAATCCTGGCCAATCGGCCAGGATTTTTTCTGCTTTTATAGACGTTCTTATTTCTTTTTAATTTCCTCGTACTTTTGGAACCACTCCGGAAAGACCTTTTTAAACTGGACAGGCTTAAATGTATCCTTGGACACGATAATATGCGTTGTGGTTCCTTCCGCGCATACCTCATCCTTATCATTAACGATTTGAAAACCATATACCGTACGCAGCCCAAGGTTTTCCTCGATCCATGTTTTCACAAAAACCCTATCGCCTAGTTTGATCGATTTCTTATAAGTGATTTCAAGGTTATAAACAGGAGCGTAATAGCCCGCTTTTTCCATTTCAAGATAGTCGTAGCCTGCGTCCTCGATAAGCTGAGTTCTTCCAAACTCGAGCCATTTCACATAATTGCCATGATAGATAACCCCCATCATGTCGGTATCCGCATAGGAAAGCTGGACTTCTTTTTTTGCTATGTGAAAATCATTCATCTCCATGTCCCTTTCTACAAGAATTATCGTAATAGAAGCTATCATAGCACAAAAGATGCGGGGACATGGAATGATAGGAACTTTCTCTCTCTGGTAAAACTTTATAGCGGAATCTATTTTCTATTATTCTATTCATATAAAAAATGAATATCATTAATAGAAATGGGTCGAAGCATTCAAAGGATGGAAGTCAAAAGGAAAAGATAGAAACGAAGGTGTAGAGCATGAATATCCGAACTTATTACGAAAAAAACGCCAGGGCGTGTTTCCATGTCGCCTGGATCACGCTAATCATCGCCGCTGCATTTTTTGTGCTCCATGTGTGCAAGGTTTTGGGAGGGAACATCATTGCCGAAACAGCGCCTTTTTTAACCCTGAGCATTGTCAATTTTACCGGGTCACGGATTTATGAAAATAGGATGAGGGACTTACCGGAACAAAACGTAGTATCGCTCGTATCCCCGTTGGAAACAAAGGACATTTTACTTGCGTTCATGCCTGCGCCAACATTACGGGTGCTGTTGTTTCATCCTGATGGTTCATTGCTTGGTGAAATAAGAGACCGGAAGATGCATTGGTTTATGTGGATGATCCCGAATTCCATTTCGATCATTTTGCCAAAGCGATACATCTTAACGAATGCAGCAGGTGAAGTGCTCGCCGAATATGAAATGAAATCGGGAATCAAGACGATGATCACGATGATGGACGGCAACGGGAAGCTGGTGGGGCACTACAAAGAAAACTTGAAAGAATCAATTGTCCGTCTGAAGGGAATGATATATACGGCAGAAGGACAAGAATGGATGCCAGTGAATGTTAGCGGGCTGCTCAATAAATTTCACATGGATGCCTCTGATGGAAAAATAATTGCTTCCTTTCAAAAGGGCTGGATGCCGCTTGATTGGGCCAAAAGGTTTAAGATGAATACTCCGATACTATCTTTTCATGACGATGCGACAGAAGAAGAGAAAATAGCCATTTTCGGATTTTGTACGGCAGCTTTCAATCACCGCTCCAACTAGAACGATTATCTCGGATGCTTTTAAAAGGCATTTTACTATAGCATCTGATATAATTTCATAAAATACATAGAAATTGTGGTGATGAAAAATGACTTTGCTTAATGAAATTATTGAATTTAACAGTAAGTTTGTGGAGGAAAAAGAATACGTCAGATATCAAACAGATAAATTCCCTGATAAAAAGATGGTTGTATTAAGCTGTATGGATACAAGACTTGTCGAGTTGCTTCCCAAAGCAATGGATATCAAAAACGGCGATATTAAGCATATAAAAACGGCAGGAGCTGTCGTATCGTCGCATTTTGGAAGCGCCATGCGCAGCATTCTCGTGGCCGTCACCGAACTGAAAGCGGACGAGGTATTCGTGGTGGGACACTACGATTGCGGCATGTCGTCAATTAATCCGGATGCAATGATTGAGAAATTGATCAGCCGGGGCATTGCACCAGAAACGATTCAAACGATGGAACATTCAGGAATCGACTTGAAAAAGTGGCTTCGCGGCTTTGAAGATGTTTCGGATAGCGTGGAGAACAGCGTCCAAATCATCCGCAACCACCCATTAATCCCGAAAGATGTATCTGTTCACGGACTTGTTATATCGCCTGAAACCGGAAAGCTTGATGTGGTGGTTGATGGTTACAAAGCTTGAACTGCAGGCGGTTGCTGCAGTTCTTTTTTATGTCTGATTCAGGGTGACGATTATGATTTAAGCGGAAAAACAGGGCATTCAAGCGAAAACAGAGTTGATTTAAGCGAAAGCAGAGCGCATTTAAGTGAAATATAGTCCATTTACGCGACATTTAAGCGAATACAAATGACCTGATTAAAATCACGCACTTTTCTTTCTGTATAAGGAAACCTATGCCTAATCTGGCCTTACGGCTCGTCAATCTTTAGAAAACTTGAATATAGACAAATATCTGTTACAATCACATAGTGTGGTTTGTCACTGAAACAAACGGGTGGGAGAGGGATATTACGTAGTAAGGACACAACATGAAACAGTCAATTTTTGAAAAGATATTTCAGCTTTCTGAAAGCGGAACGACAGTAAAGCGGGAGATACTTGCCGGCTCCGTCAGTTATTTTACGATCGTTTATATTATCGTCGTCAATTCGATGATCCTTGCTGAAGCGGGCATACCGCTGGACGGCGCGATAATCGCGACCATCCTTCTTTCAGCAGTGAGTTGTTTATTGATGGGGTTTTGGGCGAATGTACCGATTATCCTGGTACCCGGTATGGGAATCAATGCTTTGTTTGCTTATACCATGGTTGGAAGTATGGGATTGTCCTGGCAAGCCGCTCTAGCCGCCGTCTTTGTATCTGGGCTTATTTTTGTTTTTGTCGCGTTCAGCCCTTTCTCAAAGGTCCTCAGCGACTCGATTCCAAATTCCCTAAAAGAAGGGATTACGGTTGGCCTCGGATTATTTTTAATGTTTTTGGGACTGGAAAAAGGCGGATTGATTACAAAGGGCGAGACCTCGATGATAGCGCTCGGCAACCTCGGGAATCCGGACGTAATCGTTACGGTATTGACACTGTTAATCGCGCTTGTATTGTTTATCAGAAACATACAGGGGAGTTTTTTGATTACAATCATTGCAGGTTGCATCATTGCTTTTCTGTTTGGAACCATTGATTTCTCCGAACTGTCATTTGGCGGAATGGATCCAGGGGCATATAAAGAAGTGTTCTTTTCCATGTCTTTTATGGAACTAGGGAAATTTGAATTCTGGATTGCCGTATTTTCGTTGACGATGGTCATCATTTTTGAGAATATCGGCCTCGTTCACGGCCATGTTAACAGCATCAAACGGCCTGAACGATATCAAAAAGCGTTCAGGGCAACGGGTGTATCGGTTCTCTTGTCAGGCGTATTCGGCTCGAGTCCTACTGTGGCAACGGTAGAAACGGCAGCAGGTGTGGCTTCCGGCGGCCGTACCGGATTTACTTCGGTTGTGACCGGCCTTTTATTTCTTTTGTCGATGCTTTTTATACCGGTCATTAAAATCATTCCTGATAGCGCAATTGCTCCGATACTGATCATCATTGGGATACTCATGCTTGAAAATATCAAGCATCTCGATTTCAGCGATTTGTCTGAAAGCATTCCGGCTATCATGATCATCGCGATGATTCCGTTCACGTACAGCATCGCTGACGGAATGGCAGTTGGATTTGTCCTGTATCCTTTTCTAAAGGTTATGCTTGGCAAGGCGAAACAGGTTTCCATCGTCATGTATTCAATAGCAGCACTTTTCCTGGTGTACTTTGTATTCCAAGTGCTCGGGTAACAAAAAGAAGCTGTTCCAGCGTTCAGGTTTCTGCCATTTGCGGAATCCTTTGCGTTGGGAATGGCTTTTTTTATTTCATAGGCTCTGTTAAACGATAATGTTGTTTTTGGGAAGGGAATCTGAGAGACTCCTCGAAAATGCATACGCATTTTCTCGTGCGGTGTCTATTCAAGGATGATGAATCAACGTC
>NZ_QVTC01000085.1 GCF_003429085.1 Bacillus sp. V59.32b
TAACGTTGGCGCTTTGTTTTGTTCAGTTTTCAAAGAGCAATTACTTTGTCGTTTCTCTCGGAAGCGACTTTAATACTATAACACCTCGAAACCCTTGATGTCAATAACTTATACATACTTTTTTACAAAAAAAATATGTGATTTCGTTTTGAGGAAGATTCCGCTTCTTAATTAGTATAACAATAAATAAAACTCGAGCGAATGAGCTCGAGTCCACGCTTTATTAAACTACCCAGTAATCTATTGCCGCTAGTGCAGCAACCCCTGGTATCCCAAGAAAACCGGATACAGACGCTGTTACTAAATTGATCGGCACATGCACGCCGAATTGATTTCCTAACGCGTTTAAAAAAAACAAAAATACAGCTCCGATCACAATCTTTATGAGACCCTGCCCGATAAAGCGAATTGGTTTTAATGGTGCACCTACTAAAAGCAACATCAGGATCAATCCTGCGATGACGGCGACAACTATTATAGGCTCCAAAATAATACCTCCCTGCACAAGAGCTTGTACTTCAATTTATGAAAGGAAGCACAAATTAAGAACCATGTGATCGAAAGGTTTTGATTATCTTTTTACACTAATTTTTCTCTTTTTTGCTTCTTTGAACAGGTAAAAATATTTCACTTCTGCTATTTTAGTCCGTACGATTGCTTCATCAGATGGATCAAGGCTTTTTTCCAGCAATGATTGTTGACTGAACCAGTTTCTCTTCTTCTGTTCCAATTGCTGCATTAGCTTTTCGTCATATTCATTTCGAAGCCGGCCTTTTCGACGAAAAAACATATAAATAAGCCCTCCCATTTGCTGTTATCATTAGATTTCTCTTCTGCCTTCAATAGCTTTGGATAAAGTTACTTCATCCGCGTATTCAAGGTCACCACCGACGGGCAATCCGTGGGCAATTCTCGTAATTTTGATTCCCGACGGTTTTAATAGGCGGGAAATATACATGGCTGTTGCTTCCCCTTCAATATTCGGGTTCGTTGCCAAAATGACTTCTTGAACAGTTTCATCTTGCAAACGTTTCAGCAAATCCGGAATGTTGATATCCTCCGGGCCTATTCCATCCATTGGAGAGATGCTTCCATGAAGAACATGATACAAACCGTTAAACTCTCTCATTTTTTCCATGGCGATGACATCTTTGGGTTCCTGTACAACGCAAATTATACTGCGATCCCGTTTCTGGTCCTCACAGATGTAACAAGGATCCTGATCCGTGATATGGCCGCATACCGTACAATACGTCAGATTCCGCTTAGCATTCACAAGTGCCTTTGCAAAATCCAAAACCGTATCTTCTTTCATACCCAATACAAAAAAAGCAAGCCTGGCAGCCGTCTTAGGGCCAATCCCCGGCAATTTCATAAAGCTGTCAATAAGCTTGGATATTGGTTCAGGATAATGCATATTCATTTCCTCCGAGACTTAGAACATTCCAGGAAGGTTTAACCCTTTAGTGAATTGCCCCATCGTTTGATTAGTCATTTCATCCGCTTTTTTCAACGCGTCATTGGTCGCCGCTAATACGAGATCCTGAAGCATTTCAATATCATCGGGATCTACAACCTCTGGTTTGATATTAACTTCTATAATTTCTTTATGGCCGGTCACAACAACTGTCACCATTCCACCGCCAGCAGTACCTTCGATTTTCTTTTCGCCAAGCTCTTCCTGAGCCTCGGCCATTTTCTTTTGCATTTTCTGCATTTGCTTCATCATATTTTGCATGTTTCCGCCACGCATTCCCATATTACTGCCTCCCTTTATTCTTTAATTTCCAATAATTCATCGCCAACTAGTTTACGAGCCTCCGCTATAAAAGGATCTTCTTCCTGCTGTACCCCTTCATCAGATGCATCGGTACTTTGAGTGGCAAGAAACTCTTCCCTTGTTTGCTGCCATTGATTTTCCGGCACTCCTACCATTTCGAGACGATGGCCGGTTATACGCTGCATAATCGTTGCCATGGCCTCAATAAACTTGGCGTTTTCCATCGCCATCTGGCAATGAATATCATATTTGAATTTTAACACAAATGCCGCGGTAGAAGCAGCTACCGGCTCCGCTCCATTTAATAAAGCAGCCAAAGATTTTAAATTTTGCTGCCCAAGCTGCTCAATCACTTCTCCCCAACGGCCTTTGATTGTGTGCAAATCTTGCTTGGTCGCTTGCCTGAGGACTTGATTGATTTTTCCTGTAGGAGCTTTATAACTCTTCTTCGACATGCGTTGGGCTTTTGGCTGTGCTGCTGTTTTTTCTTCCGAATTTACAGTAACACCTTTTTCTTTGATCTCTTGGAGCAGTCTTTCCAGCTCAGCAATTTTTTGCTTCATACTTTCTATTTGGCCATCGGATATACTTGAAGACTGTTCCAGATGACAGAGCTTAACCAACGCTACTTCAAGAAAGATTCTAGGTGTGTTCGTCCATTTCATTTCCTGCTGTGTTTTATTGAAATTCTCGATAATACTATAAATATAATCTGTCGGAACCACTTCTGCCAGTTCTTTGAACTCTGGGTCGATCAAGACCCGTTCAAATGAATCGGCCATACTAGGTGCCGTCTGATACAACAGCATGTCTCTATAAAAAAAGATCATATCCTCAATAAATCGCGCGGGATCCTTCCCCATAGCCAATAATTCTTCTAATGTCAGCAGGGCATTCGTGACATCTTTCTCGTATATGGCTTTGGCCAGTCGGCTCAAAAATGCTTGTGAAACAGATCCCGTAACTGTCAAAGCGTCTTCAACCGTCACTTCATCTTCGCTAAAGGAGATAGCCTGATCAAGCAGACTTAAAGCATCACGCATACCGCCCTCAGCCGCTCTGGCAATGATATGCATAGCCTGTTCATTGAATGCTACCCCCGTTTCCGAAGCAATTTGTGTCATTCGGCCGACAATGTCCTGCGGTCCGATCCGTTTAAAATCAAATCGCTGACAGCGGGAGATAATGGTCAATGGGATCTTATGAGGTTCGGTAGTAGCTAAAATGAAAATGACATGTTTTGGAGGTTCCTCCAACGTCTTTAACAATGCATTAAATGCTCCTTGTGAAAGCATGTGCACTTCATCTACAATATATACTTTGAATTTAACTGCATTTGGCGCGTATTTTACTTTATCGCGGATATCACGAATTTCTTCCACTCCGTTATTTGATGCTGCGTCAATTTCAATTACATCAGGAATGGAACCATCGGTAATTCCCGTGCAGGCGGCACATTCATTGCAGGGCTCGCTTATAGGCGATTTCTCACAGTTCACGGCCTTCGCCAGAATTTTTGCCGCACTCGTTTTCCCTGTACCGCGCGGACCAGAAAATAAGTAGGCGTGGGAAACCTTCTGCTGCATTAGGGCATTCTGCAAGGTTTTGGTTACATGCTCCTGGCCGACGACATCAAGAAACTGCTGCGGCCTCCATACCCGATATAGTGCTTGATATCCCACGAAAACGCCCCCTTAATTTTCTATTCGCATACTATTATACCGTAAATTTTTTCTGTATTGGATATTTCTTTATAATGGCAAAAAAACTCACCCTATCGGATGAGTTATTTACTATGTAATAACTGCCGTGCACCTTCTGTCGATTAGCACCCATAGGCGTTACTTAAGCAGTTAGCTCAGTCCAGGCAACCCTGCGGCACATGAGAGCTTCCACTTAATGCTGCTTCCTTCCGGACCTGACATGGTTCATGGATTCTCATTGCGCAGGACCCGGACGTCAACGCCACTTACTTAAGGCAGACCCTACAGGATGCTAACCTCGAAAAGGAATTCAGCCTCGCTGGAGCGGATTGCGAGTACAGGGCACCGCTACCTCCCCGCCTAGCACGGCAAATTTGCTACCATATTCATATAGCGCCTTATCGACGCATAATTAAGTATACTAAGTTTTAGCGAAAAAAGCAATCCTTATTCCCTGTCAATTCCTGCATCTTCACCCAACCGTACTCGGTTTTTTTTAGTTTTATCAGCTTTCTTTCGTTCTCGCAACCCTTTGAAAAAGTCAGTTAGAATCGCTCCGCAATCCTGTGCCAAAATGCCGCTGGTAACCTCGCTTTGATGGTTAAAACGTTCATCCTGTAACAGGTTCATAAATGTGCCGGCACATCCTGCTTTCGGATCATGCGCCCCGAAAACTACCCTCTTAATACGGGATTGGATGATAGCCCCGGCACACATCGGACATGGTTCAAGCGTGACATACAAAGTCGCACCCTCAAGCCTCCAAGTGCCTTGCTCTTCACAGGCCTTTTTAATGGCCAGCAGTTCCGCATGACAGATGGCATTCTGAGCTGTTTCCCTGAGATTATGAGCGCTCGAGACGATTTCTCCATTCATCTCTATCACGGCACCGATTGGAACTTCGTTTATATCCTCTGCTTTTCTTGCCTCTTCTAGCGCCAATCGCATATAAAACCTATCATCTCTCATAAGCGCAACCCCTTAAAAAAATAAATAAAGGTGAATGGTCATATATTAAGAAAATGAAATCCTTAATCTAATCATGTATATTATAGGATTATGTATAATCCCGCAACTCATGTAACCCTTCATTATATTTAGGAATGAAGGGTTAAGAATTTTTGGCTCAGTTACAGAATTATGTTGATCATACTATTTTTGGCTTATTTTTTCATAAAAAATCTTTTACTTACTCATAAGATTGTCCTGCCTAATCTATCGGTCTGTGATACAATAACTTTTGGACTAATAAGCCAAATTTACTGTTACAGTGATCAGTGCCGTTTGAAGGAGGAAGAAATTCATGAAGAACACACCATTTATTACCGTAGAAGGTCCGATTGGTGTGGGAAAAACATCATTAGCAAAAGCAATCTCTGAACATTTCCAATTCGCATTATTAAAGGAAATTGTAGATGAAAACCCATTTCTCGGTAAATTTTATGAGAACATTGATGAGTGGAGCTTTCAAACAGAAATGTTTTTCCTCTGCAACCGCTACAAACAATTAGAAGATATTGAAACACAGATTCTTTCTAATAATAAAGCCGTCGTGGCAGATTATCATATTTTCAAGAATATAATTTTTGCACAAAGGACATTAAAGGATCGGCAATATGATAAATACCTTGAAATTTTTAACATCTTAACACATGATATGCCCAAGCCGAACATGGTCATCTATTTAAATGCCAGCCTAGATACATTATTGAACCGGATTGGCAAAAGAGGCCGAGAGTTTGAAAAGAATATTAGCCCGCTCTATCTGGAACAATTATCAATTGACTACGGAACCTTTATGCAGACTTTTGAGGAACAGCATCCAGATATACCTGTCTTACGTTTCAACGGGGACTTGCTGGATTTTGTGGAGAATAAACAAGATTTAACTGCCATCCTATCCCAAATAGAGAACGAGCTGCAAAAAGGAGTATATAAGAATGAACCTACGAAAAAAATATGACATTCCCAATAACACCGTCATCACAATAGCCGGAACGGTAGGAGTCGGCAAATCAACGATGACAAACGCGCTTGCAAGTGCATTGAAGTTCCGTACTTCATTTGAAAAGGTCGATACAAATCCTTATCTTGATAAATTCTATGACGATTTTGAACGCTGGAGCTTCCACCTCCAAATATACTTTTTGGCAGAACGTTTTAAAGATCAAAAACGTATCTTTGAATACGGCGGCGGTTTTATCCAAGATCGTTCGATTTATGAAGATACAGGTATATTTGCAAAAATGCATTATGAAAAAGGTACGATGAATAAAGTCGATTACGAAACCTATACAAGTCTTTTTGAAGCGATGGTCATGACGCCATACTTCCCGCATCCTGACCTTCTCATATATCTGGAAGGGTCAATTGAAGATATCCTTGATAGGATTAAGGAGCGCGGACGCCCGATGGAGCAGCAAACCCCGGTGGAATACTGGAAGGAAATGCATCAGCGCTATGAAGATTGGATCAACCACTTTAACGCATGCCCCGTTTTGCGTTTAAACATCAATGACTACGATCTTGTACAAAGTGAAGGATCAATCGAACCGATTATCGAGCGCATATCCTCATTTATGGATGAAACGAAGAAACTTCGAAAAATATAAAGAAAAATCACCGAAATGCTTCGGTGATTTTTTTGTTGACAAAACTATATTAGAAATAAAAACGTCTGCTACATGACTGTAACAGACGTTTATGATTCATACGATCTCTTATGCGCGTGGTTATTCCAGATAATATGGAGGAGGTAGAGGGATTCGAACCCCCGCGGGCTTTGACACCCCTGTCGGTTTTCAAGACCGATCCCTTCAGCCGGACTTGGGTATACCTCCGTTTCAACATTTAATAAGATACCATGGAGGGAAACGCATTGTCAAGATGCCAAAAATTCTTTCTTAGAAAAATTTTTACAGAAATATAAGAAGGGAAAGCAGTAACGCTTTCCCTTACTCGGACTTAAGGTTTAATAACTCCAACGCCGCGCATATACGGCCTAAGCACATCCGGAATAATTATGCTGCCATCCGCCTGCTGGTAATTTTCCAAAATGGCAGATACCGTACGGCCAATCGCTAAACCAGACCCATTCAACGTATGGACATGCTCTGGTTTAGCTTTTGGATCACGGCGAAAACGAATATTTGCGCGTCTGGCCTGAAATGATTCAAAATTACTGCAAGAAGAAATTTCACGGTACGTCCCGTAGCTTGGCATCCAAACTTCGATGTCGTATTTTTTAGCAGCCGTAAAGCCTAGATCCGCTGTACACATGCTTAATACTCGATAAGGAAGGTTCAGAAGCTGAAGCACCTTTTCGGCATGTCCTGTCAACTCTTCAAGGGCTTCATAAGAATTCTCCGGTTTCACGAATTTCACAAGCTCGACTTTATTAAACTGATGCTGGCGGATTAGTCCGCGTGTATCTCTTCCAGCTGATCCTGCCTCAGAGCGGAAAGACGCACTATAGGCAGCATAGCTGATCGGCAAGTCGGCACCAGACAGGATTTCCTCCCTATGGTAGTTCGTGACCGGAACCTCCGCCGTCGGAATTAAGAAATAATCTTCACTTTCGATTCGGAACGCGTCTTCTTCGAACTTAGGCAGCTGGCCTGTACCTGTCATGCTTGCACGGTTCACGATATAAGGCGGCAGCATTTCTTCATAGCCATGCTCTTCTACATGCAGATCAAGCATAAAACTGATTAACGCACGCTCTAAGCGAGCACCTAACCCTTTATAAAATACAAACCGGCTTCCCGTGACCTTTGAAGCCCGTTCAAAATCCAGAATGCCAAGCACATCAGCAACATCCCAGTGAGGCTTTGCTTCAAAATCAAATTGTGGAACCTCACCCCACTTACGGATTTCCACATTATCATCTTCCGTCTCACCGACTGGAACACTTTCATGAGGGATATTTGGAATGGACAATAGAAGATTTTCCAATACGGCTTCCACTTCACGAAGTTCTTCGTCAAGAACTTTGATCTTGTCACCGACCTCACGCATCTCGATGATTAAATGGTCAGCATCTTGTTTTTTACGCTTCAGGGCAGCTACCTGCTGCGATACTTCATTTCGGCGGCTCTTAAGTTGTTCTGTTTCAACAAGTAAAGAGCGGCGTTTCACGTCCAGTTCTTCAAACTTCCCAAAATCAGTCAGATCTTCCCCGCGATGTTGCAGAAGACGTTTAACCTCTTCAAAATTACTGCGTAAATATTTCAAATCCAGCATGCGTTATTCCTCCTATTTTCGTATCCATTACACCATGATCCTGACAACGCAAAAAACTCCCGTCCCCCTAAAAGGGACGAGAGTTAACCCGCGTTGCCACCCTAGTTGAAAGCATAAATCTGCCTTCCACTCATAAAGATAACGGCTTATGCCGAAAGTAATTACTAACCCGGTAGGTGTTCCATACTTTACTCGAGGATGGATTCACAAGCCGCAGCCACCGGTTCGCACCTTCCACCGGCTCTCTAAAGAAAGCATGCCTGTTACTGATTCCTGTCATGGTTTTATAATAATGAAATGATTTTCCATAATGTACTATAGTTTTTAACAATATGCAACCATTTTATACAGCTTTAGCCTGAAGATGGGCCTGAACCATTTCAATAAATATTTGCGTTAAGCGGTGGTCATCCGTTAATTCAGGATGAAATGAACAACCTAAAAACTGGCCTTGACGTGCCGCGACAATGCGTCCATTATATTCAGCCAGGATCTCCACTTGCTCTCCGGCTTCAATGATATGTGGAGCCCTGATAAATACTCCGGTAAATGGTGATTCCATTCCGCTTATCTCAAGCTCCGCCTCAAAGCTATCTACCTGACGTCCAAAAGAATTTCGTTCGACGGTAACATCCAATACTCCTAGATGAGGCTCTTCATAGCCTTTAATATGTTTCGCCAAAATGATTAACCCGGCACATGTACCGAATATCGGCTTTCCATCATCGGTAAATCTCCGTAACGGTTCCATGAAACCATACTGATCGATCAGTTTTCTCATTGTCGTACTTTCACCGCCCGGGATAATCAATCCGTCAATATCCCCCAGTTGCTCTGCTTTTTTAATAATAACTGCAGCAGCGCCTGAAACCTCAATCGACCGGACATGCTCCCTGACAGCTCCCTGTAATCCTAAAACGCCAATCTTAACCATGATTACCAGCCGCGCTCCTGCATTCTTTGACTTGGAGCCAGCGAAGAAATTTCAAGGCCCTTCATAGCTTCGCCAAGTCCTTTAGAAAGATTCGCAATTAGTTCGTAATCCTGATAATGGGTTGTAGCTTCAACAATCGCTTTCGCCACTTTTGCCGGATTCTCTGATTTAAAGATACCAGAACCTACAAATACACCGTCCGCTCCAAGCTCCATCATTAAGGCAGCGTCAGCAGGAGTCGCGACTCCGCCGGCAGCAAAATTCACGACAGGCAAACCGCCGTTTTCTTTGATTTGAAGTAAGATTTCGTAAGGGGCGCCAAGCAATTTAGCTTCCGTCATTAATTCATCTTCATTCATAGATATGACTTTACGGACCTGGGAATTTACTTGTCGCATATGGCGAACAGCCTCGACAATATTGCCTGTACCCGGTTCACCTTTCGTTCTTAGCATCGATGCACCTTCACCTATGCGGCGTGCAGCTTCACCTAAATCACGGCAGCCACATACAAAAGGAACGGTGTATATCTTTTTATTTAAATGAAATTCTTCATCTGCAGGCGTCAGAACTTCACTTTCATCAATATAATCTACGCCAAGGGACTCAAGGATGCGTGCTTCCACGATATGACCGATTCTTGCTTTTGCCATTACCGGAATTGAAACAGCTCCCATGACCTCCTCCATGATTGAAATATCAGCCATTCTTGCCACTCCGCCCGCTGCACGGATGTCAGAAGGAACGCGTTCCAGTGCCATAACGGCAACTGCTCCGGCTTCCTCGGCAATTTTGGCCTGTTCAGCATTCACAACGTCCATAATGACGCCGCCTTTTTGCATTTCAGCCATTCCGCGCTTAACTCTGTCTGTACCTGTATTCATTCTTCTACCTCCCAGAAAAATTGGCCACCTAATTTATTCCAACTGTTTGTATAGGATTTAAACACCTATTATATGCAATTATCTCTAAAAAAAAACTCCTGTCAAGACAGGAGCATTCATAACGGCTAATAATTCATTCCTTAGGATTTATTAAATGTTAGAACCAGCCTTTAACTGTTGATGAGGCACCGTTCCATACATCTCCAAAGAAACCGCCGATCGCTCTCATGGAAAGCACAAACCAATTCGACTTTTCAACATCTTCAGCAGCAACTACTTCGATTCGGTTCGCTTTGCCGCCCTCGCTAGTGATAAAGCCGTAATCCTTGCCTTCTTTATTTTCAACGCTGATATAACCGACTTTCTCTCCTTTTTTTACAGGAGCGGTCAACTCACCGTCTTTATTCAATTTATCCTTATCTAACACTAATACAGGTTTATAATTCTCTTTTTCGCCATTTTCAATTACTAGTTCAATAGGATCCTTTGTGTGAATTTTAACAGAGTCCTCTTTGCCCTTTATGACAGGAACAGTTTTTTGATCCTTAACCTCATAGTTTGCAGCTAGGACTTTTTCTTTGCCAAAACTTTGAAATGCATAGTTCATGAGCTTCCTAGTATCATTAAAACGTTCATCTTTAGAAGTGGATTTCATAACCACTGTGATATAACGCTGACCATCTCTCTTAACCGTACCGGTATGTGCATAACCGGCAAAATCAGTGGAACCGGTTTTTAACCCGTCTACTCCCTTATACTCAAAAATCAAGCCCGGAAGCATCCAGTTGAAATTAGCATATTCTTTTCCATCACGGAATTTAAGCCTTGGCATTTTTGCTGTTTCCAGAACTTCAGGATAGTCAGTAAGGATATGAAAAGCTAGGGTTGCCATGTCGCGGGCAGTCATGACATTTTCTTCATTCGGAGCACCTGCCGGGTGATTCCCAAGGAGGTCTTTATTATTTAATCCGCTCGTATTTACAAACTTATAATCCTTCAAGCCTAATTCCTTTGCCTTTTCATTCATCATTTTGACAAAGTTTTTCTCACTTCCGCCCAGCATCTCTGCCAATGCAACCGTAGCTGCATTACCGGAATGGACGGCCATTGCTTCGTATAATTCTTTTGCTGTGTACTCTTCACCCTCGGTAAGACCAACATTTGAAAGATTAGGAGCTTTAGAAAGGTTATGTACATAATTGCTTATGGTCGCCTTCTGATCCCAGCTGATCTTTCCTTCTTCAACTGCTTCCAATACCATGTATTCAACCATCATTTTTGACATGGATGCAATACCCAATACTTTATCCGCGTTTTTCTCATAAAGGATTCTTCCAGACTTGGCATCAACAATGATGGCCGCTTCTGCCTTTAATCCAAGCGTATCTTCCTCTGCCTTTGCACTGACGGGATTAAATTGAGTTGCCATCAGGGCAAATAACATTGTAAAAATCAGTGTAATCTTGCTGAATCTTTTCACTTTCAAAAACCTCCAACTTTCCTTAGCTTATATATTCTCGAAGAACTTTCTTCGTTAATTGGCATAAACACCTAGTTTAGTTTATCACAAACATATTAAAAAAAATAGACAGAGAAAAGGAACTCTCTGCCTGTTTTTTATGAAAAATTATTATTGCCAAAATAGAAAATAAATGGATATTTACATCGAGTAATTAGGAGATTCCTTTGTAATTTGCACATCATGCGGATGGCTTTCTCTTAAGCCTGCCCCGGTCATTCGTACAAATTGGGTGTCTTCCCTCAGTGCATGCAAATCTTTCGCACCGCAATAGCCCATGCCGGACCGAATCCCTCCGACTAACTGATAGATCGTATCCGAGAGCGGCCCTTTATAAGGCAGCCTTCCTTCAATGCCTTCTGGAACAAATTTCTTATTTTCTTCCTGGAAGTAACGATCCTTCGACCCTTTTTCCATCGCGGCAACAGAGCCCATGCCCCGGTATACTTTAAAACGTCTTCCTTGGAATATTTCCGTTTCGCCGGGACTTTCCGAAACACCAGCCAGCATACTGCCTAACATAACAGCATGTCCACCTGATGCCAACGCCTTGACAATATCTCCTGAATATTTAATACCCCCATCGGCGATGATCGTTTTCCCGTGCTTACGTGCCTCTGTCGCACAATCAAACACAGCGGTGATTTGTGGTACACCAACACCGGCCACCACACGCGTGGTACAAATTGAGCCAGGTCCAATCCCGACCTTAACAACATCGGCACCCGCTTCAATTAAATCCTTCGTCGCTTCAGCTGTAGCTACATTCCCGGCGATAATCGCAAGCTTTGGATAAGCTTCCCTAATCTGCTTAACCGTGTCCAGCACTCCTTTTGAATGTCCATGTGCTGTATCCACGACGATTGCATCTGTATGTGCTTTTACGAGCATTTCCACACGTTTCATCGTATCTTTCGTAACACCCACTGCAGCACCAGCAAGCAATCTTCCTTGCTTGTCCTTAGCCGAGTTTGGAAACTCGATGACTTTTTCAATATCTTTAATCGTGATAAGTCCTTTTAATACACCGTTCTCATCTACAAGAGGGAGTTTTTCGATTTTGTATTGCTGAAGAATCTTTTCAGCTTGCTCTAAATTCGTACCGACCGGAGCAGTGACGAGATTTTCCTTTGTCATGACATCGGATATTTTCATGGAGAAGTCCTGGATAAATCGCAAATCCCGATTGGTGATAATGCCGACTAGTTTTTGTTCGTCTTCGTCATTAACAATCGGTACACCGGAAATGCGATATTTTCCCATTAAATGTTCAGCATCGAAAACCTGATGTATGGGAGTCAGAAAAAAGGGATCGGTAATAACACCGCTCTCGGAGCGTTTCACTTTGTCCACCATATCTGCCTGCTGTTCAATGGACATATTTTTATGGATGATGCCCAGGCCTCCCTGGCGTGCCATGGAGATTGCCATCTCTGCTTCCGTTACCGTATCCATTCCAGCACTAATGATCGGTATATTAAGCCTAAGATTTTCGGCCAATGTAACTTGCAGATTCGCATCCTTTGGAAGCACCTCGGATTTACCTGGCATTAACAACACATCATCAAAGGTTAATCCTTCTTTTGCAAACTTATTTTCCCACATCTTTTTCCCCTCCTGCTCAAAATATTACTTAGTAGGTTATCAATTGGACAAACTACTGTCAAGAAAGATGAAAGATGTTTGATTTTTCTATTAATTTGGAGGTTTCATTTTGGAAATGCATAATGATATTTGGCATTCATTTATATATTTTTTTTCCGCTTCCTCTACCCAAGCGTATTTGAAGAAGTGTTATGCTGAACGAAACCTGCCCGATAAGGAAATGAAGAGCTTCGAGAATTGCTATCCTTTTTTATATTACATAGAACATGCACAAACCTATTATAGCCAGGCAGTTGTAGCTCCTTTATCCATCCAGCCCATCTTATCTTTTTATGGTTTCGTTCAGCTTCTTAAAGCCTGCCTGTTAACAATCGATCCGAACTACCCGGAATCAACATCCGTACTTGCCCATGGCGTCACCACCCGAAAGCGAAAAAAACAGCAGTACGAATTTATACACGACGAAGTCAAAATTCAAAAAAATGGCTTATTTACATATATGGCTGAGCAAATGTTTGATTTGAAGCATTTGGACGGAGAAAAATATTCAATGGGGGAATTGCTGAAAGAACTGCCTGAATTAGAGTCAGCTTTCGAATTATTTCATTCGAAAAGTAGTTTTAAACCTCTTACACCTTATAAAGAAGGCTTCTCAGTTCCAGCCTCTATTCTGAATACATTTCATATGACCAGTCATCGTTTCAAAGATTTTCTTGAAATAAAAACAAAGACTAAATTGTCTGTTGAAGAACAAGGCTCCAACTTACATTTATATCCCGAACAAGCATGGTCACAGAACCTCCATTCACCAATCCACTATCATCTTTTTGAGAAAAAATATGTAATGTCGACGAATAAAGATTCCAGCTGCTATGGTTTCCCTGAACTGCTGGTACATTATCTTCTACTTTATAACTTAAGCATGATTGCCCGATATGAAACAGAATGGTGGTCCGAGCTGCTTAAAACAATGGCCAATGATGATTACCCGTTGATTGCACAGTTTTTAAATGTAACCCTGCGAAAAGGGCCAAATCTGGTTTACGAATGGTTAACGAAAGACCGTTTTTTTTAAAATTGGCTCTGTTAAATTCCATTGTTGATTTTCAAATGGTCATGGAATCTACTCGCTTTCCGCGGACGAACTG
>NZ_QVTC01000086.1 GCF_003429085.1 Bacillus sp. V59.32b
CGGATTATCGAGCACAAATCCCGTTCATCGAGCACAAATCCGGATTATCGAGCACAAATTCGCATCATCGCGCACAAATCCGGATTATCGAGCACAAATCCGGTTCATCGAGCACAAATCCAGTTCATCGCGCACAAATTCGGATCATTGAGCACAAATCCAGATGATCGAGCACAAATCCGGATTATCGAGCACAAATTCGCATCATCGAGCACAAATCCGTATCATCGAGCACAAATCCAGTTCATCGCGCACAAATCCAGTTCATCGCGCACAAATCCAGTTCATCGCGCACAAATCCAGATCATCGCGCACAAATCCGGATTATCGAGCACAAATCCGGATCATCGAGCACAAATCCAGTTCATCGAGCACAAATCCGGATCATCGCGCACAAATCCAGATCATCGAGCACAAATCCGGATTATCGCGCACAAATTTAGATCATCGAGCACAAACCTAAAAATGACCATTAGATAATTCAAATAATTACATGCAGGAATGAACCAATTAATAAAGAATTAATCTATCAAAAGAAAGGAGTGATATTTTGATTGCAAAAAAAAGAGAAGTTCCCTTAACGATATTGAAATTGGAAGCATTACTGAGAAGACTCCCTCTTCAGCATCCAAAAAGGGTACTAGCAGAAAGAGACTTAGCGAAAAGGAACGCCGGTTTCAAAGGAGAGGAATCAGTTGATATTCGCTTCAACTCGCTTCCCGAAAAAGAGTATTTCATTTTTCACGACCTATGTTTGAACAACGGAACATATAACTTTCAAATGGACAGCCTTATTATTTCGAGAAATTTCGCCTTAATCACTGAGGTGAAAAACATTGCGGGCACTCTATATTTTGATCGTACTTTTAATCAGCTTATAAGAATTCTCAACGACAAAGAGGAAGGATTTCCCGATCCCATTTTGCAAATGAAGCGGCAGCAGCGGGAACTTGTATCCTGGTTGGAGGATGAGAAATTCACAACTCTGCCTACTGAATATTTGGTTATCATAAGCAACCCATCCACTTTAATAAAGTTAAAATCAGGTTACTCTCGTGAATATGAAAAAATAATTCACTCAGCAGATTTAGAAAATAAGATAAAAGAATTAGAAAATAAATATAGTAAAGAAGCTATTTCTCAAAAAGAGTTCAAAAAACTAAGCCGTATCTTATTACGAGAACATTCCCCGCACGACCCCAACATTCTCGATATCTATTCAATCCCTCGTGAAGACATACTCACTGGTGTTATATGTCCAACATGTTCTCATTTTCCGATAATCAGAAAAAATGGTTTTTGGTTATGCCCGTCATGCAATACAGCGTCTGTAGATGCCCACATACAAGGAGTTCGTGACTATTTCCTTCTCATTAAACCTTCTCTCACAAGCGCCGAACTTCGGAAGTTCCTGCATGTAGATTCCCGACATACCGCGACCAGGATTCTAAAATCAATGGAGCTCTCCTCTGAAGGAGCCCCCAAAAATAGAACCTATTTTCAACCACCCCATTAAAATAGGGAAGCCCTCTCTAAAATTGCCGCCATCTTAGCCTCTATACTTTCTTGTCTTAAAAAAGCTCCATCCACTATCGAAATATAAAACTAAAATTCTCTTCATTCCTCAATCCTTGTATTAAATCAGAGCCTTCAACATCTACTTCAATGGGTAATGTCCCACAAAGTACAGGAGTATACATGGATAGTTCATTCATGATTCCTAAACTATTAATTACTCTATGGGCTTGGCGTTGCTTGTCACTGCCCAGAGTCAAATAATCCAAAGTTTTCAACATAGCCGACTCCTTGCATTATCTTAATAAAATAGTTATTTTTCATCAAAAAGGACTTTAAGAACAAGGCATATACTCATACCTATAGCAGCGGCGATCATTACAGTCATTCCAATAATCCCTAAACCCATTCCGCTCCAGCCGCCTATAAGGAAGCTGAATGGAATGACAATTAATCCTAAAGCAGTGACACCGAGACCAAACAGTAAATCATACGGTTTATCGGGATATTTATTTCTAAGCAGCCAGGAGACTAAAAGAACAAATAAAATGATCGCTGCACCAGAGTAAATAAAGAATTCAAATCCATCCATCAACCTCACCCCTTCTTACAAATATTAACATCCCTTCTTCATATATTTCTACAACGTTTTCCTCAAATAAAAAATGCATGTAAACCTTCCTACATGCATTTTCATTTCGTTGAGATAATCACTCATCACTTTGTTTAGGCTGGGTAAAGAAAAATATAAAGATAATCAGCGGCAGTGCCAGCAGAAATGCGTTACCTTCAGAAGATTTAATGGTTGGAATATCCGTTAAAGCCAAAGCTATTCACCCCTTTGCAATAAATTCATTAGTTCTGCGTTAACATGGAAATGTTCTGATGTAACCAACTCGAATTCCTTGAAAATCTTTTCTAAATCGGGAAGGGATACATCCTGTTTGCGGATTCCAAAAATGTGGCCGCTGACACTGACGGTAAAACTGGTGGAGGAGACAATCGTGCTTGTAACGTTAATTTCGTCTTTAATCAACAGGATAGCTGTTATGACATCCATTACATCGATGATCCAATTTAACGTTTTTTTTCCTGACTTACCTTCTAAACGAAGTCCTCCTGTCAGGGGCCCTCCTACTGAAATCCGAAACCCTCCAGGTACGATAGAAACCCCTGCTATGGTAAGTTGTCCAGTCAATAGTAATGCAGCCAGGATGAGATCAATACTTCGTTGAACGTCCTTGAGTGTTTGTTTTTCTTTTTTCCGTTCATCATTTCCTTTCAATTCATCACACCCTGAAAGGTTTTCACACGTTTGTTTAGAATTCATCATCAAAAAAGACATGTCCATTATTGTGAAATCTACTTATAAAATATGAAAACCTTTCATCAATGTGATTACCAAATCCAAGTCAGGTGTTAGCGGAAGTTTGTGTATGTCCAAACAAGTAAAACACCTTTTTCATAGCATGTAATTGTGATTCATAAAGGAGGTGTAGCGAAATGGGATATGAAGATAAAGGAAATGGTGCTGGATTTGCGTTGATTGTTGTTCTATTTATTTTGCTGATTATTGTAGGTGCTGCATACGTTTACTAAATCAAATAGGTTAGCGAACGTATAAGTTCACAACACCAAAAGACGATTTGATTCTCTGCGCAGGAGTAAATCGTTTTTTGTGCTTTCCATGTTAGTTAGACAAATAGGATGGTTGGCAAATTACCTTTATCCTATTAATCTTCATCGACAAAAATGGATGGAGCAGGGAAAATATAACTAATCCATAAATTAAGCTGGTGAATCAATGGTTGAATTAATGTATGAGATTCACGATTTATCATTATTGATCTACCTTACTTACTTATTCGCTCCATTATTGATTACCGCTGGCACTTTTTTGTTAACGCAATCCTTAAGAAACGACGATACAGCTCATTCACATTTTTGCTTGCGCCATTCGGAACAAGTCAATTTATCCATAGAGTATACAGAACATCGAATTTCATTTGTAGACTGGCTTATAAAGCAAATCAAGCAATTAATTAAAACCGCTGATGATGACGATGCCTATTTTCCTCCGATTTATATGAACTAATGATAAATTGGAGGAAAATAATTTGTTTGATACTTTTTTTGTAAAACCTTTTGTTTATTTATTAAATTTTTTTGCCGATACATTCCAAGGGAGCTATGGCGTTTCGATCGTTTTAGTCACTCTCGTTGTGCGATTTTGCCTGTTGCCCCTTTTTTATAAGCAGCAGAAGCAACAAAAATATATACAAGCAAAGATGTTAAAATTGAAACCCGATTTGGATGTTTTTCAGCAAAAATTAAAAGAAGCGAAAACGAAAGAACAGCGACAAGACATTCAACAACAAATGGCTTCTCTTTACAGCGAGCATCAGTAGCTATAGGATGTTTGCCGATGCTGGTTCAATTTCCAATCATGATTGGTCTTTACTATGCCATCAGCCACTCATCGGAGATTTCTTCCCATTCTTTTCTATGGTTTGATCTGGGAAGCAGCAATGTGCTTATGGCTTTGATAGCGGGTTCGATTTATTTTGTTCAGTTTATCATCAGCCAAAAACTGAACAACTCTCCCACACCACGGGACCAACGACTGAATCCATCATTAAATATGATTGGTTTGCTATCACCAATCATGATGATTATTTTTTCTTTAAATATTCCTGCTGCCCTTCCGCTGTACTGGACAATCGGCGGATTATTCATGATCGGACAGACAATCGTTTTTCAAAGATTCTTAAAATCAACGGATGAAACGAATGGCAAGGCGATAGTCAATTCAAATCAAACATAAGAAAAGGGATAAGTAAATAATATGTTGAAAGAATAGGGAATAGGCAATGAACCGGCACGCGATGTTGTCGGTTCATTTTGGTTTATTGTGGTATAATTTCCTCATTGTCAAATTAACGGATAGAGGTATGCGCATGAACGTCACTCACAAAAGATCCGAAAAGCTTCGCCAGTTTTTCGTTATATTAATTCCGATACTAGTCACTCAGCTCGGTTTATATTCGATGAATTTCTTCGATATCATGATGTCCGGCAAATACAGCACAGATGATGTGGCAGGCGTTTCGATCGGAAGCTCGATCTGGGTTCCGGTGTACACGGGCCTGAGCGGAATCCTTTTAGCCATTACGCCAATCGTCTCTCAATTAATCGGTGCAAAGAACAAAAAGGCCGTTCCCTACACTATCATCCAGGCAGTTTATCTTGCAGTCGTGATGGCAGCTTTGATTATCATTATTGGATCGTTTATTCTAAACCCGCTCCTAAACGGGATGAACCTTTCACCAAAGGTACATCAGGTCGCGCATGATTTTCTCGTCGCTTTGTCATGGGGGATGATTCCTTTATTTATTTACAATGTTCTCCGTTCCTTTATCGATTCACTCGGACACACAAGGGTTTCGATGATCATCACCCTCCTGTCACTTCCGATAAATGTCCTGTTAAATTATCTGCTCATTTATGGTAAATTCGGATTCCCAGAGCTTGGCGGCGTCGGGTCAGGCTATGCTACCGCGATTACATATTGGGTCATCACGTTAATCGCCGTGTTTGTAGTCATTAAAATACATCCCTTTGCTGAATTTAAAATCTTCGGGACATTTTTCAAGATTTCTGTCACGGAATGGCTTTCATTATTAAAAATCGGTGTACCGATTGGATTCTCGATTTTCTTTGAAACGAGCATTTTCGCTGCAGTCACCCTTTTGATGAGCGGTTTCGATACGATTACAATCGCATCGCACCAGATTGCGATGAACTTCGCTTCATTCCTGTACATGATGCCTTTAAGCATATCGATGGCGCTTACGATTGTCGTCGGATACGAGGTCGGTGCCGAGCGACTTAAGGATGCACGGGAATACAGCTTGATTGGGATCACGATGGCTGTCTGCATGTCACTACTTAGCGGACTAATCATTTTCTTTTTCAGGGATGAGGTGGCATCCATTTATACAGAAGATGCGGCCGTGATGAAGCTAACGGCACACTTTTTAATTTATGCCATATTTTTTCAGCTTTCTGACGCAGTACAAGCACCGATACAAGGAGTATTAAGAGGATATAAGGACGTGAACATCACGTTTCTAATGAGCTTAATCTCATTTTGGGTCATCGGGCTCCCAACCGGCTATCTATTTGCCCGTTTCACGGATCTCGGGGCTGCCGGCTATTGGATTGGACTGATTACAGGCCTTGCGGTTGGTGCCATCGGGCTTTCGAGCCGATTATTCTATATACAAAGGGTCAAGTATTCGAAGCAATATGCTTGAAAATGAGAAAATCTTCCCGCATAGCTATGGGAAGATTTTTCTCATCAATATGAACTGGTTTCTAGTCCGAGGTACAGGACATACTAGGAACACGATTTGGCAGATGTCGATGTTCCTTATTTACAAGGCACTCTTCATTCCTGATAAATTTTATTCAATACATCTTTTCCCCCGGTGACCGGGATCACGCTTCCCGTTATGAAATCGGACTTTTCATCGCAAAGAAAGCGAATGACCCTTGCCAGATCCTCACCGGTTCCCGGCCTGCCAACAGGCACCGCTTCATCTTGATGCTTCTTAGCTTTTTCGATATCGCTTTCTTTCCAGTCACCGGTAATATCACCGGGACAAACCATATTAACGGTAATTCCATTTACAGCTTCTTCGAGGGCGAGGGTTTTTGTCAGGGAGGTCAATCCCGTCTTAGCAGCCGCAAAAGCCGAACGATAGATCCATCCCGGGGCTGTTTCACTTCTCTCAAAACCAAAGGTCACAATTCTTCCCCATTTATTTCTCCTCATATGAGGTACGATTTCTTTTGCCATATAAAAGAATCCGTTTAAATTGCCGTTCATTAAATAATTCCATTCTTCGCTCGTATAATCAATCATTGTTTTCCGTTCATGTATGTATGGCCCTGCATTGTGGATAAGGATATCGATCTTGCCGTATGCCTTTATAATGGTGTCGACTGCCTCAACGCACTCTGCCTCTTGCGATACATCACCTTTCACTGCCAATCCGCTCGCTCCGTATAACCTTTCGATTTCATCGATAAGGGCTTCCGCCTCCGTTTTGCTTTTTCGGTACGTTACAGCTACAGCTATTCCTGCTTGTGCCAGCAAATGCGCTGTTTTCCTCCCAATCCCCGTTGCCCCGCCTGTAATGACAGCTATTTTTTCCTTCACAGAAAATTACCTCTTTATTCTGACTTTAGTTTATTTTAGCAGATAAGAACGTATAAGGCTCTTCACCATAACTGGTGGTTTAATATTGATTAACATAATATCTCAGTTAATTTTGCAACAAAGTTGATTGGCGAGGATATGCGAGACTCCTCGA
>NZ_QVTC01000087.1 GCF_003429085.1 Bacillus sp. V59.32b
TGGTGCGCCCGGCATGGGTGTAGTCTCTAGGGTGAAAGTCCCGAGCCATGAAGGCAGTAGTAATGGTTAGCTTAACGCAAGGGTGTCCGCGGTGACGCGGAATCTGAAGGAAGCGAGCGGCAAACCTCCGGTCTGAGGAACACGAACTTCATATAAGGCTAGGTATCATTGGATGAGTTTGCCAGTCAAAACGAAGTCCTTACTGCCGAAGGTGGTACAGAGTAAATGAAGCAGATAGGTGGAGGGAAAGACTGCACTCTTACCCGGGGAGGTCTGATTGATAAGCCAAGTACACTTGGTAACCTATCCAGCAATGGATAGCTGAACAATCAGAAGTCAGCAGAAGTCATAGTACCATTCTAACTCGAGAAAGAATGGGAAGGACTGAACTATTAAGAAGAATGAAATCTGCACATTCGGTAATTGCATTGAACACAGACAATCCGAAAGGACCTACCTAAAGGAGGAAGCGGTGAATCCGCTGGGGACTCTAGGAGGGTGGAGCAAGAACCGGCATAAACAGAACCTTCATTCACGTAGAAAGGAATAACATCATGTTAATGGAACGAATCTTGTCACGGGAAAATCTCTTAACTGCCCTAAAACGGGTAGAGCAGAACAAAGGAAGTCACGGCATAGATGGAATGTCCGTAAAATTCCTACGACGACATCTCTATGAAAATTGGGATTCCCTTCGGGAAACTTTGAGAACAGGTAACTATCATCCTTCCCCTGTTCGTCGTGTCGAAATCCCGAAACCAAACGGCGGGGTAAGGCTTTTAGGCATACCAACTGTGACAGACCGTTTCATCCAACAGTCAATTGCCCAAGTATTAACCCCAATTTTTGACCCAACCTTTTCTGAAAACAGCTATGGTTTCCGACCTAACAGGAGTGCCCATGATGCGATAAGAAAGGCAAAGGGATATATCAAAGAGGGTTTCCGATGGGTAATCGATATGGACTTAGAGAAATTCTTTGATAAGGTCAATCATGACAAACTAATGGGAATACTCGCGAAAAGAATTGAAGACCGCATACTTCTTAAACTAATACGGAAATATCTTCAATCAGGTGTAATGCTTAATGGGGTCGTACAATCAACGGAAGAAGGTACTCCGCAAGGAGGACCTCTCAGTCCTCTCCTTTCAAACATAATTCTTGATAAGTTAGATAAAGAATTGGAAGCCAGAGGGCATAAGTTTGTCCGTTATGCGGACGACTGTAACATTCATGTTCAGTCATTTAAAGCAGGGGAACGTGTATTTGAATCCATTACGACGTTTATTGAGCAGAAACTAAAGTTGAAAGTAAACAGGGATAAGTCGGCAGTTGACCGCCCATGGAAACGGAAATTCCTTGGCTTCAGCTTTACTTGGAATAAAGAACCGAAGGTGCGAATTGCGAAACAAAGTATCAAACGCTTTAAGACAAAGATTCGAGAAATTACCTCACGGTCAAAACCTTTTCCAATGGAAGTAAGGATTGAAATGTTAAACCGCTATCTAACGGGATGGTGCGGGTACTTTGCTTTGGCTGACACTCCAAGCAAATTCAAAGAATTTGATGAATGGATAAGAAGAAGGCTCAGAATGTGCGAATGGAAACAGTGGAAGAAACCTAAAACCAGAGTTAGAAAACTAATTGGTTTAGGAGTCGCTGATTACAAAGCATATGAATGGGGTAACTCCAGAAAGAAATACTGGAGAATCGCATGTAGCCCAATATTACACAAAACCCTCGATAACTCTTACTGGAGCCAACGAGGGTTGAGAAGTCTATATAATCGTTATGAAATTTTGCGTCAAACTTAATAGAACCGCCGTATACCGAACGGTACGTACGGTGGTGTGAGAGGTCGGGGGTTAGTCACCCCCTCCTACTCGATT
>NZ_QVTC01000088.1 GCF_003429085.1 Bacillus sp. V59.32b
AGGAGTCTCGCATATCCTCGCCAATCAACTTTGTTGCAAAATTAACTGAGATATTACGTGAATCAATATTAAACCACCAGTTATGGGGAAGAGCCTAAGTATCTATAATGAGTTAAAATTTACCAGAAAAAAATTTAAAAATTTTCTGATATTTACCTATACATTTTTAAATATAGGGTATATACTGTATTATAACAATAAGAGAAAAACAAAAACTGTATTATAAAAAGGAGGAACACGAAATGCAAATGATTAGTCCAATTGAGTTCTTTAGGAGTTTACCGCCAAAACAGTGCACAGAATGTGGAGAATCGATCGTCGAACAGGCAGAGTCCTATTTAATGGAATGTGACCGCTGCTTATCAAAAAGAGATGAATAGCCCAAGGTAACTGGCCAGCAAAAATACTGGCCAGTTTTTTTGTTAAAGATTCTGTTTCCTTTCAATTACTAATAAAAGAAGAATATCTACGCAAAATATTCTTTAGAAAGGAGCGGAAACACATTTTGAGGTATTTCATCATCTTGCTTTTGCTTGTATCGAATATAGGATTGATGTTTATTTTTGATTATGTTCAAGGAATTTGGCTTTATATGTACGATTACTATAAAGTGCTGATTTACAATTATCGAAAGGAAGATTTTGTTTTATTTATCCTGTTTTGCTTCATGGGTGTGTATCTTGAAAGAAAACAATATAAACAAAAACAAAGCGGTAGCTGAAATTCATTCATCTGCCCTCCTGCTTTGTTTTTTTTCGCTTTTTTATTAAGACAACGATGAAGATAATCACCGGAATGATGATTTGGAAAGGGATATGGAGATAATAAGGTACATAAGAAAGTCCTTCCTGTAAGTGCATATTATAATTCGGCGCTATCATGATCGAGGATAATAGGACAATGACTCCAATCGGAAATACAAGAGAATTCGGCTCCTTTATCTTAAATAAATCGGCCGTTCCTTTTACGGCGCAAAAAAAGAAAATTGATAGTTTTATAAACACCAGTATAACTAATATGATAATGACGATTGTTTCTATGCGCTGAATAAAGCCAATATTGATATAGCTGACTGCTGTGAGGATCGGAAAGGTGGCTCGAAGCCGCACACTCGGGGTAATCACTGAAATAGTTATGGCAGTAATTAGTGCCAGCGACAGCCCGCTTACTAAAACGGCCGTAATACCTGTTTTGATTAGCTTCTTATCCCTTACATGTGGCATTAGCATGGCAAATACGATTAATTCCCCAAATGTTACGGTCAAGGTTCCAGGGAAGACTTCTTTCAGCACGGGTTTCCATCCATTCTCCAACATGGGCTGCAGATTTTCCATCTGTATATTGCCGCCTGCAAAAAGCAAAGCAATGATAATCAACACGGAAGAAAGAATGAAAAATAAGCCGAGCTCCGTTGTCCGGGAAAAGACCTCAATTCCTTTTAAATTAGCATAAATCAGAGTCACTATCATCGTAACCCCGATTGAAAAGATGGTATTTTCCTCATAGACGGTGTTCATTAATAGCTCTTCAAAGTCACGCAAAAGTCTGGTTGTGATATACAGAAAATAAATGACATAGGCAAACCCGATCAGCCGCCCCAGAAACTTGCCGAATACTAACTGAACATAACCAGTTAAGGGCAGCTTTGGAAAGGCAAGACGAATCAGCATATACATCCAGAATAGTAATATTCCTAAAACCATGGCAATCAAAATGACATACCAGGCGTCCTGCTTTGCCTTTGCAGCTGTACTGAACATGACGGCGCTGCCAATTTCAAAAAGAACGATCAGACAAAAGAATTGAAAATAACTGATTTTCTCTTTCCCCATAACCTCCACCTGCCTTTAAGAAAAGTTTCCAAATTTGGATGCGAATTGAACTAACTAAAAGGGTACGCTTTTGTCCTCATGCTCGTTCCTTGAATTTTGAAACTCACATTCACTTTAACTTCCGCCGTGGAAAAAATCTCACCCCACTCATTTTCATGCTGTTTCCATACATCAGGATCACTTCTGCGTAACATTTCACCAAATCCGAATATATCACTTTGATGTATCTTAGCTTTACTAATCCCGCCCAGGATGATTTTTCTATATTCCTGCGCTGCTTTTTTTTCAAAGTCCTGAATGATTCTTTGGCTGCTGATATCTTTATTACACAGACTTTCATCAATCATTCCAGTCGCCTTTATATCCATATTTATAGAGACTCTGCCTTGTTTTATTGTCACTTTGGATTTGCTGTTGGATTGCTTTACCCGAATGGAAGTATATTTATTACGATCACAGGCTACGCTGAGGTTCGTCGTCTTTAATTTATTTTTAACGATCTGGTATGACTTCGTATCCTGTCCCTCCAGCCAACCGACTAATTTCCCTTTCCTGAACATCCCTATACCATTCAGATAAGTATGAGTATAATTCACTTTCTCATAATTCTTTCTTGATAATCCAGTCTGCTTGCTGCCATGAATCTCTATACCGCTTATTGCCGGCTCCGCTCCTTTGGAGGAAAGAGCCTCAATCACTTCGTATATTTTGATTTCGGTATTTTCACCAAGAAGTTTTGAACTGTTTTCTACTTTACTAGCAATCGACATGGACGGATCTTCAATGCTGGGAAGGATATTCAACACTTCTCTCGCCTTTGCTCCTTTGCTGATTACCACCGGGATGCTCGACCGGATTTTTGCATCTCTTTCGAAGACATCTAAGAAATAATTTAAGCTTTCTTTTCTTGCCAGATCTTCATCTATGATTAAAATCATGATATGGGAATAATCATTTTGCCTTGAAAAATGCTGGGTCGATTTCCTGGCCGCTTCAGAGATTGTTTTTCCCGTGGCATGATAGGATACAACAGGAAGGGCCCTGCCTGCTGAAGGAGATTTTGATTTTTCATTTGGATTAATGACTTGAAATGATACATCATATCGCTTCTTTCCTTTGTTATAATCAATCCCCATACCAATGATGAGGGCTGTTTTATTCAATTCTTTATAATTGGCACATCCTGATAAATATAGGACGGCCAGGCAGCACATTATGACACATCGTCTAATCATCCCGATCACCGCCATTCCCAACCGAGCTTCTCTGATTCTCGGTTGCCGTTGGAGAAGGGCTTAATGACGTGCGGACGATAGCGTCTTTTTGTTTCCCTAAACGAAACGGAGCCAATGGAGCTATATAAGGCATGCCAAAGCTGCGCAGACTGCATAGATGAGTAAGAATGATAATGGAAGCGAGCAATATGCCATACAGGCCTATATACGCGCCGGAAATAATGAGTGTAAATCTTAATACTCTGGCTGTATTGGATAAATTATAATTCGGCAACGTGAAGCTCGCGATAGCTGTTATAGACACAACGATTACGGTAGCAGCCGATACAAAACCGGCTTCAACGGCTGCCTGTCCAATGATGAGGGCGCCAACAATCGAAATCGTGTTGCCAACTGCCCGAGGCATTCTCACTGCCGCTTCCCTGAGAATCTCGAAAGCCATCTCCATAATTAAAACCTCAACGATAATCGGAAAAGGCACCCCTTCTCTTTGCCCCGCTAAACTGAATACCAATAAAGATGGAATCAACCCTGCATGATGTGAGAGAAGGGCGATATACAGGCCCGGAGGGTACAACGATAAGAAAAATGATACAAATCGTAACCCTCTTAAAAATGTACTGATATATGGATTATAATAGTAGTCCTCAGGTGATTGGAAAAACTGGATAAAGATGGACGGTCCAATTAATACAAATGGTGTTCCGGCTACAAAAACGGCAAATCGCCCCTCCAGTAAGTTAGCAGCGACTACATCAGGCCGCTCTGTACTAATTAACGTTGGAAAAGGAGATTCCCGATGATCCTGTATTAAGGTCTCAATATAGCTTGAGTCTAAGATTTGATCTACTTCTATTGTTTGGATTCTTTCTTCTAATTCCTTCAGTAGTGCTGGGTCGATAATTCCCTTTATATACATGTACTCCACATTGGTTTGGGTCAGTTTTCCAAGCTTTACTCCCCCAATCTTTAGATGCGGGCTTTTAATGCGCGAACGGACAAGTGATGTGTTCGTTCGTATATTTTCCGTAAAGCTGTCTTTCGGGCCGCGAATAACCGTCTGGGAAGTCGGTTCTTCGATGCTCCGGCTTGCCGTTTCTCCTGTAGTGGCAATCAAGAATGACGAACTCCCTTGAGTCACAATCACGGTATCGCCATTCAAAAGGTAAGCGGTGGTATCATCCAACTGGTCGGTTTTCATCAAGCTGGATACGGACAATAAAGTTTCCAATTGATTATAAGAACCAATATCCGCATCCGGAATTTCGATATCTTTTGATAAATAGGTTAAAGGCTGAATAATATTCGAATGGATAACCTTCTTATCTGACAATCCATCTATATGTACGACAGCGAACACAGTGTCCGGGCTCTCGAACTTTTTTATTTCTCTAATGATTAAATCCGGGCTGTTTCCTATATTTTCTTTTATCGCTTTAAGGTTGTTTTGTAATTGATTGGACGAGTCAGCAAGAGGTTTTGTAGCTTCGGATGTAATAGATTTAGGGGGACTTTTTCTAAACTTTCTCATGACGGGGACCCACACCTCTGGTACTCAAAATAAAGTATGTGTGTAGTTTTAGCTTTTCGGGTGAATCTATACCATTTTCTTCTTTAAGACCCGCTATTTTTCCATCTCTCATATAAATTTATTGGAAAACCATTTAAAGGTTCTCATTCAAAAGTATGAGATAAAATACTACCTGCTGCCGAGGAGGAACCCCTTATCTTTTCTTTAAAATGAACATAGACACAAAAAAGGGGAGTTGGGGAAATCATGAATCACTTTATTTGTACGACTTGTGGAGTCCAATATGATGCTTCAGCAGTGGTGCCTGAAAAGTGCTGGATTTGCGATGAAGAAAGGCAGTATATCCATCCTGAAGGACAGTCATGGATTACTATGGAGAGACTGAAAGAGGGCGGTACTTATAAAAACATGATTACATGTGAGGAAACAGGATTATACAGCATCAAAACGGCACCCGATTTTGCGATTGGGCAAACCGCTTATCTTATCCAGGACCACGGATTTAATTTGTTGTGGGACAGCCTGACTTATCTTGATGAAAATACTGTCAACCAGTTAAATGAATTGGGCGGTATCCAAGCCATAGCTTTATCCCATCCACATTATTACTCCGCACAGATTGAATGGGCCGATGCCTTCGATGTCCCCATCTATATCCATGAGGATGATAAAGAATGGGTGATGAGACCAAGTGACAGGATTATTTTTTGGTCAGGCAACTCGCTCCAATTAAATCAAGAACTTACTCTTTATCGCCTAGGAGGGCACTTTAAGGGTGGAGCAGTCTTACACTGGCGTTCAGGGCAGAATGGTAAAGGAGTCTTGATGACTGGGGATATTATTCAAGTTGTCGCTGACCGGCAATGGGTCAGCTTCATGTACAGTTACCCCAATCTGATTCCACTCCCTGCATCACAAGTGGAAGAAATGGCACATAGAGTGAGCGATTTACAGTTTGACCGTCTTTATAATGCTTTTCACCGGGTTGTGAAAGAAAAAGCCAATCTAGCTGTACAAAATTCAGCCAAGAGATATATTGAAGCTTTGCAAGGAACTCTGTTTGTCACCTAACTAATAACACAAGGTCAACTCTGGTGAGCGGACCTTATGATTCATATTTAATTTAATACAGCCATCATCCGCTAGACACCGTTAGTCAATGCCTCACCTAGTTATCACCCTATAATAATTTCTCACCCTATCAGGAAATCTAGAATATAAGGAGGGATATAAAATGACGAGAAGAAATAAAATCCTTGTCCCGGAGGCAAGAGGAAAATTGGATGAATTAAAAGCGAAAGTAGCTAATACAAAGGCTCCCGAAGATGCTAAATTTGAAGCAGCCGAAGAAGTTGGTGTTCCCCTAAACAAGGGCTATAACGGACAGCTTACTCCCCGTCAGGCCGGCAAAGTCGGCGGCAGATTAGGCGGCGGTATGGTGCGTGAACTCGTCAAGATGGCCCAGGAAAATTTAAACAAAAAACCGTAAACCATGGACCGTATATTCAGACAGCCTCCCTATCCCTATGGGTAGTGGAGGTGTTTTTTACATATGAATTAATATGGTTGACATGAAACCAAATGGTTTTATATAATTCAAAGTGAAACTAAAAGGTTTTACATTTTTTCACGAAAAGGAGATTTATTATGACTGACAACAATCGAAATTCCCTGGAAGATATTAAACAAACCGTTGTTTTTGACGCACCGATTGAAAAAGTATGGGAGACAGTATCTACGTCGGAAAGCATTGCCAAATGGTTCATGCCTAATGACTTTCAGCCGGAATTGGGATATGAATTCCATTTGCAATCCCCATTCGGCCCATCTCCCTGTAAAGTTACCGAACTGGATCCCCCAAATAAACTTTCTTTTACCTGGGATCAAGACGGTTGGTTCGTTTCCTTCATTTTAAAAGAAGTAGACGACAAGACCGAGTTCACCCTTATCCATGGCGGGTGGAAAAGCCCTGACGATATCATCGGGAAAGCCGGAGAGAAAAGCTCCGTCATTCGTGACCGGATGGATCATGGCTGGACCAAGATTATCGAAAGCCTTGGAAAGGTTGTTGAATAGGAGTGTCTTCTTCAGCACAAAAGCATGATGTATTTCAAGCTATCGCTGACCCTACACGCCGGAAAGTACTTAAATTACTTGCCGAAAGAGAATTGCCGATTTCAGAGATAAGCAGCCATTTCCCGATCAGCCGGACAGCCGTTGCAAAACATCTGCATATCCTTTCACAAGCCGATCTGGTAAGCGGGCGGAAGGTAGGAAGGGAAAAACGTTATCGACTGCAGCCTGAGCCATTAACAGAAGTAAAGCACTGGCTATCTTATTACGAAAAATTCTGGGAAAATAAGCTTTCTATGCTGAAGTATATCGTTGAAGACCAGAACGGAAATGACCCGGATATAAAATAGTTACCAGTAACACCGTTCGAAGTTATTGAACGGTGTTATCTGCATATAGATAGTACAGGACAAACTTATAATTCCATATGTTTGACGTCCTGGTTTGTTATACTTATAACTATAAAGTAGGACAGTATAATTATCGGAGGTTACACATGCAAAATTGGATTACAGAATTCATGGAACAGTTTGGATACTTGGGCATTTTCCTAATGATTGCATTAGAAAATGTATTTCCCCCTATCCCTTCTGAGGTGATTCTTTCATTCGGAGGATACATGACTACTAAAACGGATTTAACCGTACCTGGTGTTGTTGCAGCAGCAACTGTCGGTTCAGTGGTCGGAGCAGTTGTTTTATACGGCATCGGCCTTCTCCTGGATGTAGAGAGGCTCGAAAAAATCGTCGACCGCTGGGGACATATCCTCCGGGTTACAAAAGCGGACATCCACAGGGCAGATGCCTGGTTTGATAAATATGGCTACTGGACGGTCTTTTTCTGCCGGATGATTCCATTGATCAGAAGCCTGATCTCCATTCCTGCGGGTATGTCTAATATGAAATTCGGACTCTTTCTTCTTTTTACAACAGCCGGGACGGTTATTTGGAACATTATTCTTGTCTCCGTCGGGGCCGCGTTAGGCGAATCTTGGGAAGATATCCTTAGTTTCATGGAGATTTACTCAAATATTGCCTATGCCTTAATTGCAGTAGGGATAGTCGTTTTCGTCATTCTATTTATCCGTAAAAAAAGAAGAACTTAAGCATTTTTGGCTAGCAGCGAATGCTATGCTGCTAGCCCGGCTTCTTTTCCCCCAGAAATCTATTTAATCAAACGTTTGATTAACGATAGAATTCTACTTGAAAATGAACATACCCCTTTGGCTTAATTGCCAAAGGGGGTTTTCATTTGAAGCTCATCGTTTAACAAATAGAGTCGGTCGGCTTTGGATTTTTCAAGCCGAACAGCGGACGAATAAATAAGGCCAGGAACGTCCCAAGCATCGCCATGACCATCCAAACCCAACCGTGAAGGCTGAACGATGCTATCCCACCAAAGTAAGCCCCGATGTTACAGCCAAATGCAAGGCGGGCTCCGTATCCCATTAAGATTCCGCCGATAATGGAAGCACCCGCAACTCCCGGCTTAATTTTCTTAGGTTTAAATGTTCCTTGGAATGCGGCAGATATAAACGCACCTAAGATAATTCCAAAATTCATCACGCTTGTGGAGTCAGCCAAAACCGTTTGGGTAAGGGCCGCCCCGTTTGCTCCGGAAAAATAGCCCCAGGTTGAGACATCGACGCCCATTGCCATAAGGGCCTTTCCTCCCCAAAGAGCGAAAGCGGATGTTATCCCCCATGGATTCCCCCTGATTGTTAAGGTTAAGGCATTAAATACAGCTAAAACAATGGCCGCTGTAAACAATGGCCAGGAGCCACGAATGACTTTTTTCCAACCACTCGTGGTCGGGAGTGGTTTCATCATGGGAGGATTTTTCTTTTTCGCGATCTGAATGGTAATCCAATAAATAACCCCAAAAAGCATCATTTGAACCAGCCAAGCTCCAAAGAAACCGAGGCCTGTTGATTCAGCCAGTGAAATTGGAGGAAGTGAGGGCGTATCTTCCATCCAGAATGTGAAGTGTTTTGCTCCAAGCACCGAACCTGCGATAAAGGCAAGCAGCGTCAGAATCATGGAAGACGAGCCGCCCCCTACTGAATACAATGTCCCTGAAGCACAGCCATTTCCGAGTTGCATTCCTATTCCAAAGATAAACGCACCAAATATAACACTTACCCCTACAGGTGAAACATAACCAGCGGGTGTAACCCCCGTAAAGCTAAAGCCCGTACTCAATATAAGGGCAAATAATGTAGTCGCTATTGCCAGCATAAGCATGTGTGCTTGAAGCCCCTGAACATTCCCTACTGACACGAGCCGGCGAAAGGCTGAGGTAAATCCAAAACGGGCATGAAGTAAAGTAGCGCCTAGGGCCAGTCCGATTATAAACAGTACACCCTGCGTCAAGTTCGTCAAACTAACAATGGCAATAAAAAGTATAATAGCGGCAAGAATTCCAACTGATACTAATGGTTTTTGCACCGGACTAAGCTTTGTGACAACGGTTGTTGATTTCCTATTCCAGTGTGCAGGCGTATCTAATGTAGTTTGCGCCAATTTATACACTCCTTTTCTTATATAAGTAGTCGGATTTATATGTGAACATAGTAATATAGAATAAACCTATTCAATCAGAAAGTAAACGATCTTGCTCATTGCCGGGCTATACACACTTTTCAATTTTAATTATATGGTTTGGTTACATGAATTCTTATCATATATATATAAATGGCTATCTATCACTTTTCAGAAACCACCTTAAAAATAATTATACAAAAATGAGGAGGAACATACATGTTTGTATATACGGTCCGACAAGGTGATACTTTATATGAGATAAGCTCCAAGTATGACGTGCCCGTTGATCGGATAAGGCTTGTAAACGGATTGGACGAAACAAATATAGTTCCGGGTCAATCTCTTTTAATCCCGACTTTCACATACACCGTTCAGCCCGGAGACAGTTTTTATCGAATTGCAAATATGGCTTATGTCCCTCTAGATAGACTAAGAAGAGCGAACCCTTCCGTGAACCCGAACGCCATACAGCCGGGAATGAAGATCACGATTCCGGATATTTCCGATTACATCGCCAGTACATTAGGCTTTTATACGCTGCGTACTCCTGAACTGGATCAAGCTTTGATAAATGATTTTGCACCATACCATACATACCTGTCTATCTTTGAATACCACTTTTCTAGCACTGGTGCCCTTGTTAATGACCTAAACGATCTGCCAGCCATTCAGACCGCATGGCAGCGAAGGCTGCAGCCGTTAATGACTGTGACAAATCTAACCACAGAGGGTTTCAGTGCAGAGATTGCCCATCAAATGCTGAATAATCCTACTGCCAGATCCAACCTCGTTACGAATATTTTTAACGTGGTTTCCAGAAAAGGATATGCAGGTGTAAATATTGACATTGAACAAGTCAGGACTGAGGACCGGGATCTTTTTTCCGGATTTTTGCGCCAGCTAAGAGACCGGCTACAGCCTTCCGGTTATCTTGTAACCGTTTCGGTGCCAGCCAAAACAAATGAAGAAGTACCGTGGTTAAGAGGATATGATTATGGCGGGATTGGCTCAGTGGTTGATCTGATGTTCATCATGGCTTACGACTGGCATCACGGCGGAAGCGAACCAGGACCTGTTGCACCAATTAAAGAAGTCAGAAGCACCATTCGTTTTGCCTTAAGCAGAATCCCAAGAACTAAGATTATTCTAGGAGTTCCTCTATACGGATATGACTGGCTGCTTCCATATACTCCGGGGACCATTGCACCTGGGGTATCCAATCAAGCCGCGATAGAAACAGCCATGAGGTACCAAGTGCCTATCCAATACTCAACAGAATATGAAGCACCTTTTTTCCGATATGTAGATAACCAAGGACGCACTCATGAAGTTTGGTTTGAAGATGTCCGCAGTATGAGCAGAAAAATGCAATTGGTACGTGAATTTAGCCTGGGAGGAATTGGCGCCTGGCAAATTTCACTCGGTTTTGCACCTGGTGTTTGGCTATTGAGTAAATTTTTTCAGATTAGAAAGGTTTAAATACTTAGTATACCGAACAAAATGTTACAATCTCTCTACATTCTAAGAAATTGGCAATTAATTGGTTTACAATCCTGCTGCCGGTGCTATAATAATTAACGTAGACTAATAAAATTAAAAGTGGAAGTACTCATCCTGTTATAACCCAACTTAGCTGTTCTCACATCCAAGATTGATGTTCACAACATACATCAAACTTTGATCTGGGGAGCCGGGCAAATTGATTTTTAGTTTTGCACTGGCTAAAAAACCAATTATTCGAACGAGAACCATTTTCCGCATAGAAAAAGGAAGTGCCTGGCGGGGCGCTTCCTTTTTCTATGCTTATTCCCTATTAAGTTTCGCTGTTTTCATATGCAATACCCATCATCTTTTCGTTCGTTGGGTCGAAGGATTTGATCCCGGTTTCTACCAAACCTAAAATCAAGCATATTTCAAACAAGCTACTCACCTAATAGTTTAAGGCTAATTAAAGGCCTTTTTACAAAAATGGCGAGAAAGAGCCCACCAACGTGGTAAAGAATTCCGTATCAACCTTGCCAGCACAGGCAAGTACAATAAAAACAACTGTCAAGACAATCACAAACGTTGCTTTTGCAAAGTTCAGAACACTTTGGCTAAGCAAATGCGTATTGTTCATATCTTTCTTCCCCGCAGGCTTACTCGCTTTCGAACCAGTTAATTTCTTTTTCGCGGATTTAACAACAATGGACATAGTAGACTTAAAATTAAATAGTGGTCTCATCTGTTTGACCCTCCGCTTGTTCAGACTTGGTGAACGAAAAGACGGAGTATTTAACCCAACTACTTACAATAACTTTATCACTTGTCCACTATTTAGGAATAAGCCTATCGTCCCTAAAGAGTTGGGAAAATTTCAAGAGAGACGATTTTTATAATGATAGGCAATTATTTTTATGGAAATCCCAGGTATTAAAGGTAAAATATAATTAAAGTTATATTTTAAAAAGGGGTATCTTTTATGCCAGATAAAGCCCGAATCATTGGAAAAACCATCAAATATTTACGTAAACAGGCTCAATTGACACAAAGTGAGTTGGCCGATGGCATTGGCACTCAAGCTCAAATTAGTAGAATAGAAAAGGGAGAGGTCATTCCGCTTTGCACAACTCTCTATGAAATATCCGCCAAACTTGGGATAGATGTTAATTTTTTATATAATCAAGCCTATATTCCAAGAGTCGATTATGTAAAAGAAGTTAAATATCAGATTAGGAAAGCAATAAGGGATAGAAATTATGAAGAGGTAGACCGAATCATAAAGGCAGAGGAACAAAATATTGCCTTTAAAACATCTAATAATCTCCAATATATTGTCTGGCATAAAGGAGTCATTGAATTTTATATTCGAAATAATTTCGAAGTTTCATTAAATTTGTTGGATGCTGCTTTCAACATTGGAAAGGATGAAAAGAAAACACCTATATCTCTCCAGGATATTGAAATCTTAAATAGCAAAGCCATCATTTATAATGAAGCAAAGAACTATATGGAATCCATTGAAACGTATCATAAAGCTTTGCACTATTTAAAACACTTACCTGAAGTAATCGATAAAAAGGTGGAGATCCGTCTCTATTATGGGATTGCTAAATCTCTATTCAAGACCGGGTCTTATAGAGAATCTATCAATTTTTGTAAGAAGGGCATAAACCTGTGCATCCAGGAAGAAATATTATATGTATTAGGCGAACTGAATTATGAAATCGCTCAAAATTATCAAAAATTGAATCAAAAAGATTCTGCTATAAAGCATTATCTAAACGCTAAACATTTGTTTCAGGTTGGAGAAAGGCTGGCATTCGTAGAAATAGTCGAAGAAAAAATTCAGGAATTAGAGGAATGAAAATTTCAATATGGCTGTTTTTTTATAAATGAAAGCTTCTTTTCATGAAATGTACCCCAAGTCTTTAGAAGGTAATTGCCCCCGACCGTCCTCTTTTCACTAACCGGATAATGAGGAAGGAGAGCAAGGAGCTGTCTCTTCCCTTTATTTTAGCCGTGTTACTTTAGTGGAATGTTCCCTTATTTCTACATCATACGAGTTGCTTGCTGACATTAATGCCTCTTCCATAAAAGTAAGACTTGGCGCATAAATAAAGCTTCCGCCAACCTTCAAGGATTTTACTATCTCCATATATTTCATGGCATAGATTTCAAAATTCCCATCGGCTCTTATATGATGATGCATAAAATGATTGGAAAAAGCCATATGGGAAATGACCGTCCCCCATTTATTTGATGTGAAAGAATATTCAAGCCAACTCATCTTATATAAATAATCCATCGTATCCACATTTCTATCCACGCCATATGCTTCAATACCATTTTCTCTTAAAAAATGAACGAGACTTGCTTGAGGACCGCACCCAATATCTAAAACAGGCTGTTTAATTGGAGCCACATCAATATTTAATAATTTCATTTGAAATTCAGGTGAATATTCAGCGCATTTTACTGCGAACAAATCAGGATTTTCTCGATATTTTTTAAATATTTCCGTACCATTTGAATCCAATAAGAAGGTCTGTAAATTTTTATAATGGGAACGAAACAAATGATCAATATCTCGATCAGATATTTCTCCTCTATTGCCCATTATGTAAACCCGTTCAAATAGATCCCCATAGATTTTTTGAAGCTTCCGATGATCTTCGTGATTGAAATCTAAATACTGATTTACTTCCATAAATAATTTGATGTTTTTTTCGGAAATATCCTTTAGTAATTCTATATATGTACCATTTACCTTCGCTGATTGAATAAATTTTCCTATTTCCCTGGCTTTATGTTTTACTAACTCTGTACTTTCCTCGGAAGGGCTCAATACCAGTCTTCCATCAGCTAACGTATAAAAAAGACTCTTATTACGATTATGAAGAAATTGCTGTTCGATTATATTTTGAAAGTCAGATAATGTCAGCATGTTTTCCTCCTCTTGTTTTTTCAGGGAAAATCACGATGTATTTATTTTATATCCAATATTTAGAAATGTCATCCTAAAAATAGATATGTCTTATATTAAATTCACAAGAGGAACTAAACCGATTATAAAGCGGTTATGAGTAGAAATGAAAGTGGGTATGTTATGATTAAAAAAACATCTAAAAGAATAAGGTGAACTTTATGAATGACATGGGCAAAGTACCAGATAATGTTTCCCTTTTACATGCTTTAGACAGTATTGGGGAAAACATCATTATCGCCGATAAAAACTATAGTATATCCTGGATGAATTCACACGCTGTTCAATTATTTTCAGTGGTTGCACCTTTATATGGTTTCTCTGACGTAAAACAAATGATTGGCGTTAATATGGGGAAATTCCACAAGGACCCTTCACACCAGAAAAAAATAATGGATGAGCTTACGGGCCATCATAAAGCGCGCATTAACATCCTTAATCGATTTGTCACCGACATTGTTATTACCCCGATAAAGAATGAGAACGAGGAAATTGATGGATACGTTGTCATGCTGATGGATGTCACAACGAAGGATGAGGAAGAGAAGAGAAAAGATAAGCTAATAAACACGTTATCTGTGCCGATTATAAAGATTTGGGAGAAAACCATCGCCGTGCCGCTCATTGGAGAGTTTGATATAGATCGCGCCAACAGACTGATCACAAATGTGGTCACGGAAAGTTCTTCTCAACATATTGAGTTTGCCTTAATTGACCTTAGCGGAATTGTTGAATATGACAATGTTATCGGAAGCCATATCCAAACGTTAATTGATACCTTAAAACTAATTGGCACCCAATGTATCATTGTAGGCATTTCTCCTAAACTTGCGATGTCCATTATGGCTTTAGAAAGCAATATCCCTACTTTCGCAAGTGCTCATACTGGTTTGCAATACATTATAAACGAGCAAACAAAAAGGAAGTCGATATAAATGTCGGCTTCCTTAAGCTATGATTTATGATGGACTTACCTAAAAAAAGCTTTATCGATATTGTACTTAGCGTGAAGCTTATTAATGATATAGGTTTCATAAATTTCTCTGTCCGTCGGTTCTTCAACATAACAAACATCAATGGTGTATACTTCATCCCTATGCTCTTTGATCGGTGAAACAGTATCTTCAAAATGCTTCTTTATTCTTGGCCTCAGCTTTCTCGCCTTGCCAACGAATAATAACTCGTCATTAATGTTATAGAACATATAGATCCCGCCTTTATCCCTTGGGATCAAATGGAAATCGGTGAATCCATAGATATTGCTTAATTGTGGGTTATCCTGCTTCGTAATGGAAACGTCCGGAGTAGGAATTTCAATTTTTATCAAAATGTTCACATCCTTATGTAAGTAAAGGTCCATATTATCACAGTTCTCATGGGAAATATATCTAAACCTAATGGTTGATTCAATTATTTTATCCAAAATTGCTATTTAATATAAAGGTTGCTTCCGGATTGTAATCATTTAAAAGCACCAGCTTGTTCATTAACCCACTGTATGTTTCAGCAGACGCTATTCGGTTCGATCACCTTTACTATTGCTCGTGGTATTAGCACCCGATTTTTTAACACCCTTGCTTACATAAGGTTTGGCGCTTTTTTTCCTGTTAGCACTAGCTTGCCAACGATTCCAGCCCTTTTTGTCTGTTCCTCTTCCTGTTCCGCCTTTGCCCTTAGCTTTACTCATATATAATCACTCCGTTCATTCTTATTTCTGCGCCTGAGCTACCTTTGTTGGTTAGTTTTATCCATTTTGCTTGGTTATTAACCAAGCATGATGGAATCATATGCAACATCATAAGTCAGATATTGTTTACACTCCATTATCTTCTTCAACTCTCTCAGTATGATAGATAAATCTTTCGAACGCTACTTATAAGGAGGGTTTTTTGTTATATTTATGCAACCATCCTTCCATTTCGTGGAATCAATTGCTCTTTATTAAAAAAATTTTACAATAGAAACTAATATCTTAATTTTCCGACATTAAGGAGGTGCTAAGATGATGTGGTTTCTTGCAGTTATTGCCGCTATTGTATTATTTGCTTTTTTAATGGATAGGAAACGAAAGAAAAACAACAATACACATTTAACTAGCATTGATCCCCACAACAAACAAGGGGATAGCCAACCAGGCCCAATGAACGACAATTTTGGTCCTGGAGGGAGTTAATCGCGATAAAAAGAGAGACTTTAAAGGCTCTTAATCCCATCTAATCTCAGAAATGACATGAATGTGTGGCAGATATACTTTATTTTCAAAGCGTGAAGATATTATTAATCGTTTTGACATTGAGGCACGCGATTCGAGAGGAACTTACGATGGTAAAAATGATATAGGGGTGAATGTTATTAACTCGAATGTTTTTGAGAAAAAAAAGATTGCGGATAACCTGGAAAAATACGAAAAACCTTTGGTTTACCTATTCATCTGGAAAAATTATACTTAAATATAACAAACTTAATTATTCAATAGTAAAACTGGTCAGTTTTTATTTATATTTCTGGGTTGTTTTACAACACAACAAATTTGATTGTTTTTCCCTAAGACATATATCAATACTTTATTCATATATAACATCTTTAATCGATATGTTACAACTTAAATTCATATGTCATAACTCTTTAATTTCTTTGAACAAATTTTTTAGAAAATGTTATTTATTTTTAAACCTTAATATGTATAACCCCGTCCTAAAATTAGGACAGGATTAACATAAAGTTCTTTAATTTTTGATAAAAGACACTCCACCGAACTTAAAACATAGCAATAAAGTCGTTTAGAAACTAGGTTTTATTTTCGTAATATCAAACAATTTCATAAGTGCTTCCTATTGTACGTCCTTATCTTCATCTCTTAGGTTCTGAAAATGTGTTTTTATTGTGCTATCCATTGGACTACCTCCTATTGCATTCCTCATATACTAATTACTTCTATTTCGTCATAAAGTTACTTCTGCACTATCTGAATAAGGTTACCGCACGTATCGTCGAAGACAGCTATTGTGACTTCGCCCATTTCTGTCGGCTCCATAGTAAACTTCACGCCATTTTCCATTAATCGTTTGTACTCTTTGCGAATATCTTTAACGCCAAACATCGTTGCTGGGATGCCCTCGGCAAATATCTTCTTTTGATACTCTTTGGCAGCAGGATGGTCATTCGGTTCCAGTAAAAGCTCGGTACCGTCTTGATCATCGGTAGAAACAAGCGTTATCCACCTAAATTCTCCAACGGGAACGTCCTCTTTTTTTACAAATCCCAACGTTTCTGAATAGAACTCCAGTGCCTTGTCTTGATCTTGAACGAATATACTGGTAACAATGATTTTCATACTGTTTTGCCTCCTTTGATATTTTCGACGTATGGTGCTCTGCTAACAATCTGGCTGCAAGCAAAACAACCCACACATTCGTCAGAAGTCCTGTTCCGAAAAGAACATATCCCGTCAGGGAGGGTATGATTTGCGCAAGAACAAAAAGCACGGGGGTTGCCAATCCGGTTAATGCGCAGTAGATCGCAAACCCGCGTTGCTTGATCGATGTAAAGCGCCGTGCGAAGACGAATTGGACGATAATCAGGCCGAGAAACGCGAAGATAAATGTTATATTGTGAATCTGCGCGTGCCCGCTATGCCATTCAAAACACCCTCCGTGACTTCGTCCACTTTTTGTTCCCTTACCCAAACTGTGCCGTCTGCGGGATATTTTGTTGCTTGTTTTTTATAAAACTACTCTATCCATCCTTTCAGCAAGTTTTTAAGCGGTTCGTTGTTGAACATAAGTACTCGATATTTTCCCTTTCGTTTTGATTTTACGAGCCCTGCATCTTCCAATGCAGAAAGATGTTTAGCAATCGCCTGTCGCGAAATGGTAAGGTCGTGCTTCGTAATGAGACGTACCGTAAGTTCATACAACGTCTGCTCGTTACGTTCGGATAGTTCGTCTAATATTAGCCGCCGAGTCGAGTCGCCGAGTGCTTTGAATATAGCGTCTTTGTCCCACATACACCAAGTATAAGCAACTGTGCGGTTGCATGTCAAGTGAACCGTATGCATGCAATCTTTTTCTCCAACAACCTAAGTTTACTTCATCAGCTCAAGAAGTAACCTTAGACCGAAGGCAGAGATGCCGTTCTTTTGTTTATATTTTATCAATCTTGTTGGAGTCTAGTATTATTTCTTAACAAAAGATTGATTTTTCATTATAATAAATTAGTATCTTTGGGGCAGGTGAAATTCTCGACCTGAGGCAGGATTTAAGGAGTTTCTGCAAACTAAGTGGTTGGTTAAAATTCTTGAGAATTGGATGGTTCGTTATATTAAAAATTACCTTATTATATTTTGTGATAATTTTAATCTAAATAATAATGCTTAAAATGATGACCTACAGGTAAATAGTAACCAGATATTATTACTTAAGGAGTTGATATGATATGACATGGACTGTTGCTATTTCGATAGTGATTGGCATTATTATTAAAATGGTATTAAGTCCTCCAAGTGTAGTTGTGGGATGGGTTTTAAGTAAATTTGCACTTCATCCAAAACTTAATTCAAAAGATGTTACTGTAACATTTAACGGAAAGCACTTAGAAGAGGAAGAAAAAATTAGATTTACTGACTATTTTAATGAAGCTACATTTTTAAAAAAATATTATATATTTCCAGGCAATGAAAATTTATTTCTACATCCAGAGACGAATGTCTCTCCATTTGTCATCAACGTAAAGAGAAGCAAAAAAAATCTAAATTTCTTTGTTTATAGTTACGATGACCATGTTGATGTAGTCAAACAGTGCAAGAAGAAAGTTGTTTCTTATAGTCTTAGTTCTGATTATCTACAAAAATTTACTGTATCAACAAAGGTAGTTAGTAAAAATGTAATATAAGAAGAGGCTTGATATACAATTTAATAACCTATGTTTCCATAAGTCGGTCATTGTTTGTAATGTAAATATAGATTAAAATGACTAAATCTAAATTATTGTCTCAGTATATAATAACTTAAGATAAGCTTGTTGAGAAATGTACTAGTAAAGTCATAAGTATAAATTATTTAGAGAACTCCAATAAATGATATAAAACAAAATCCCCGGTTCTTAAACCAAGGGGATTACTTGTTTTATAGAGGTGAAAGATGGAAATTAAAAATTGTCGGTTGGGAGAACACTAGTAAAGAACCTATGTCGGATTTTCATCTAAGTTAATTATTAGAGGAACGTATAGATTCCATAGATATAATGTGTCCGCCCTCAATAGTGTTTAAAATACTTGTATACCGGCTTAAGTTCTTTTTATTCTTTTCTACAATATCTTCTCGCCCATGCGAATTCATGCATCAATCGTTTTTTAGTTGTTTTTATCAATAATTCATATTTCTGTTTATCTAAATCAGAAAAGCCAATCGCTAGATCCTTACATGGACTTCTACCGTTACAAGTTAGGTGTCCTTGAAAAATAATACCCTTCCTCCCCCTTTTCCCCTCAATCTCTTCTCCCTCTAAGGCTCACGCCTCCTTAACCCTT
>NZ_QVTC01000089.1 GCF_003429085.1 Bacillus sp. V59.32b
CATCATCCTTGAATAGACACCGCACGAGAAAATGCGTATGCATTTTCGAGGAGTCTCGCAGATTCCCTTCCCAATAACAACATTATCGTTTAACAGAGCCTTAAAGATAAAGAAAGTATACTTTTCTAATTTTGACTATGTATCACTACGACGTACAGGACGTGACTTGCGTCGACGAAGACATAAGGACGTGGCGGTATTAGTCGTTCTTCCTTTTTAAAAAGGGGCTCGACGTAAGACATAACGATGTGGCAGACTTTAGTCGATGTTCCTTACTTACAGGGCGCATCCGCTTTTTTTATATGGGTCTTGAGCCGCTTGTTTTAAAATGGAAAAAAGAGTACGATTTTTGGATAGACGGAGTGTGGACAATGAAGATTTTCGTTGGTTTAGGAAACCCGGGAAAACAATATGAACAAACGAGGCATAACATCGGCTTTGAGGTAATTGATGAGTTATCAAAAAAATGGGCGATCCCCCTAGATCAAGCAAAGCATAAAGGCATCTACGGAATTGGCACGGTGAACGGTGAAAAAGTACTGCTGCTTAAACCGTTGACGTATATGAATCTCTCGGGTGAATCAATCGCGGCCGTTATGAATTTCTTCAAAGCGGAGCTAGAGGATATCGTTGTTTTATATGATGATTTAGATTTGCCGGTTGGAAGAATCCGTCTGCGTCAAAAAGGCAGTGCCGGCGGACATAATGGAATTAAATCTACAATCGCCCATCTTGGCACCCAGGAATTTAACCGGATACGTATTGGCATTGGACGTCCTGTCGGAAGAATTCCGGTGATTGATTATGTGCTGGGCCGCTTTATGAAGGAAGAGTGGGAAACGATGAGCAAAGTCATTGAAAAATGTGCGGAAGCTTGCGAAGATTGGACAAGGAAACCATTTTTACAAGTAATGAATGAACACAATCAATAATGCTTAAGTGATAAATAAATATTCCCTGATGCCATGAATAAGACTCTCCTATTTCGGTTTATACTAAAAATATTAAGCGCGAATAGGGGGTTAAGGAATGGCTCTCCATTATCATTGCCGGCATTGTGGTACAAAGATTGGAACGCTCCAGAAACAAACACTGAATTCAGAGCAGTTAGGATTTAATCACCTTAATAATGAAGATCGGCAAGACATGATTGTCTATGATTCTGCTGGAGACATCCATGTGAAAGCGATATGTGAAGACTGCCACGAATCATTGCAAAGAAATCCCGATTTACACGAAAATGATTATATTATCCATTAAACGGAGGAAGCTTTGGTAGAACCAAAGCGTTTTTTCCGTTTGGCAGATAAGTTAATAAACTTCCTATCTGCATAAGTGCAACTAACTACGCCTTTTCTTCGCCTTGAAAGGCTCGCCAGTCGGCGAGTTTTCTTTATTTAATTTTATTGGAAGGTCACGACGTTTGGACATGAAAGATTACGTGACTTGTTAAGTGAGAGGAGGTACAAACATGGATGGATTGCAGAGCTTGTTTTCAAGACAAGATGATGTGCAGTCAGTGATCACAGGCATTGATGAAGGACTGAGAGAACAACTGGTGGCCGGGTTATCCGGTTCCTCGAGATCGATGCTCATTGCCTCGGTATATGAAGAGACAAAAAGGCCTATTTTATTAGTTACACATAATCTTTTACAGGCTCAAAAATTTCATGAGGATTTATCCGGCTTTTTGCCTGAAGAGGAATTATATATATATCCAGCTAACGAGCTTATAGCCGCAGAGCTGAGCGTAGCGAGTCCAGAACTCCGGGCTCAGCGTATAGAGGCTTTGAATTACTGGTCCAGTGGAGTGAAAGGGATTGTCATTGTACCGATTTCAGGGCTTCGTAAGCTGTTGCCGCCAAAAGATGTTTGGAAAAACTACCAATCAGTCTTTAAGGTTGGCGATGACCTTGATTTGGAAGAGACCCTTAATACGTTTATATCAATGGGGTATCAAAGAACAGAAATGGTTTCGACCCCGGGTGAATTTAGTGTAAGGGGCGGCATTATCGATGTATATCCAATAACAGAAAACAATCCGGTTCGAATCGAGTTATTCGACACAGAAATCGATTCAATCAGAACCTTTTCCATAGAAGATCAGCGTTCCGTCAAAAAGCTTTCAACCGTCCTTATTGGTCCGATGACAGAAGCCTTGCTGGAACCAAGACATGTTGAAAGTATTATTGATAACCTTGAAAAAGGGCTTGCTAGAAGTTTAAAGAAATTAAAGGATGAGAAAGCAAAAGAGCAAATGGTTCAAACGATTGGTTTCGAATTGGAGCAGCTCCAGAACGGGTCTGTACCCGAACAAATATCTAAATACTTAGGGCTGGCTTATGAAAAACCGGCTAGTTTAATAGATTACCTGCCGGCAAACGGGATTGTCATACTAGATGAAATCAGCCGAATTCAAGAGATGAGTGAATCGCTCGAAAAAGAAGAAGCCCAGTGGCATACCGATCTTCTGAGTGAAGGGCGGATTATTCACGATATCCGATTATCGAATAAGCTCCCGGAACTAATTGTGGGATCCAGCCGACCTTTTGTATATTTATCCTTGTTTTTACGGCATGTGCCGCATACCAATCCGCAGAATATCTTGAATTTGACATCCAAGCAGATGCAGAACTTCCATGGACAGATGCATGTGTTCAAATCTGAGGTCGAGCGTTGGAAAAAAAGCAAATTTGCTGTTGTTATCCTCGGTCCTGATGAAGAAAGAGTGAAAAAGCTGAACAGGGTGTTAGATGACTATGAAATAGAAGCGGCGGAGCTTGATGAAGAAAGCAGCAGTATCCTTCCAGGTAAAATCCAAATCCTTAAAGGGAATTTAAATAATGGTTTCGAGCTGCCCATGCAAAAACTCGCTGTGATTACCGAACAGGAATTATTTAATAAGCGGACGAAAAAGTCTATCCGAAGGCAAAAACTCACCAATGCAGAGAGAATAAAAAGCTATTCGGAGCTTAAGGTCGGGGACTATGTAGTTCATGTCAATCATGGGATTGGCAAGTACCTTGGAATTGAGACGCTTAGTATTAATAATGTCCATAAAGATTATCTTCAAATTCGTTATCAGGGTGACGATAAATTGTACGTCCCTGTTGACCAAATCGATCTCGTTCAAAAATATGTCGGATCTGAAGGAAAAGAACCGAAGCTTTATAAAATGGGCGGCAGTGAATGGAAACGGGTTAAAAGCAAGGTACAATCGTCTGTCGAAGATATTGCTGATGATTTGATTAAATTATATGCTGAGCGTGAAGCAGCAAAAGGCTATGCCTTTTCTCCGGATGGCGATATGCAAAGAGAGTTTGAAGTGGCATTTGCTTATAATGAAACAGAAGATCAATTACGTTCCATCAACGAAATAAAAAAAGACATGGAACGCGAGCGGCCGATGGATCGCCTTCTTTGTGGGGATGTGGGCTACGGTAAGACGGAAGTGGCCATCAGGGCGGCCTTTAAGGCAATTATGGATGGCAAGCAAGTCGCCTTTTTGGTCCCGACAACCATTTTGGCGCAACAACATTATGAAACGTTAAGGGAAAGATTCCAGGACTTCCCGATCACCATTGGACTTTTGAGCCGTTTTCGTTCTAAAAAGCAGCAGACGGAAACGACTAAAGGACTAAAGGCTGGCACGGTGGATATTGTTGTGGGAACTCACAGGCTTTTGTCAAAGGATATTCAATATCGCGATCTCGGTTTGCTGATTATTGATGAAGAACAGCGGTTTGGAGTAACCCATAAGGAAAAAATAAAAAAGCTGAAAACAAATGTGGATGTTTTAACTTTAACGGCAACGCCGATTCCGCGAACACTGCATATGTCGATGCTTGGAGTAAGAGATTTATCTGTAATCGAAACCCCTCCGGAGAATCGCTTTCCGGTGCAAACATATGTTATGGAATATAACGGCGGACTGGTAAGAGAAGCCATTGAAAGAGAATTAGCTCGAGACGGACAGGTTTACTTTCTATATAACAGGGTAGAGGATATAGCAAGAAAAGCAGAAGAAATTTCCATGTTGGTGCCGGATGCGCGTGTTACCTTTGCCCATGGGCAAATGACCGAGCAAGAGCTGGAATCTGTTATGTTTGGTTTTCTGGATGGGGAATACGATGTCTTAGTCAGCACTACGATTATCGAAACCGGTGTAGATATTCCAAATGTGAATACACTAATCGTGCATGAAGCGGATAGAATGGGGCTCTCGCAGCTTTATCAACTTCGTGGACGGGTAGGCCGCTCCAATCGAGTTGCCTATGCCTACTTTACTTATCGCAAGGACAAGGTCCTTACAGAAGTGGCTGAAAAGAGGCTTCAGTCCATAAAGGAATTCACTGAGTTAGGTTCAGGATTCAAAATTGCGATGCGTGATTTATCGATTCGCGGGGCGGGAAATTTGTTGGGAGCACAGCAACATGGATTTATCGATTCTGTGGGCTTTGATCTATACTCACAAATGCTGAAAGAAGCAGTGGAAGTCCGGAAGAACGATAAACCTATAGATAAAGAACCACAACTGGAAATCGACCTGGATGTAGATGCCTACATTCCTGACTCTTATATTTCCGACGGGCATCAAAAAATTGAGATATACAAAAGGTTCAGGGGAGTTGCGTCTCTTGAGGAACTCGAGGAATTGCAGGAAGAAATGCTTGACCGTTTTGGAGAATATCCGGATGAGGTTACCTATTTATTAACGATTGCAGAGACGAAAATCTTTGCTATTCAGGCAGGTATTGAAAGCATTAAACAGGCAAAACAGGATATCTCGATTCTCATCTCGGAAAAAGAAAGCAGCACGATTGATGGACAGAAGGTTTTTCAATTAGGTTCAAAGTATGGGCGTATGGTCGGTTTTGGTATGGAAGCTGGAAGAATGAAGCTTGTTTTGCACACAAAAGGCACAGAAGCAGAAAAGTGGCTTCATGTACTGAATGAGCTTGTAAAAGGTCTACAGCACGTAAAACATGAGAATCAAACCACAGCATAATTGTTCTGATTTACTGTGAAGCTTTTTTGCTTTTGTCTGCCTTTGATGGGAAGAACACCAAAAGAAAGAAAAATTCAATCAAAATGTATAGAACTTTCCATATGAAAAAATACTAAGTGCAAGCATGGTAATGGTTTTTAAAATGGTGAAATCGTCACCCCAAAAAATCAATGAGATGAAAGTGAGGCAACACAAGATGAAAGCAACTGGTATTGTTCGCCGAATTGATGATTTAGGTAGAGTGGTTATTCCTAAAGAAATCCGCAGAACCCTTCGTATCCGAGAAGGAGATCCATTAGAGATTTTTGTGGACAGAGATGGAGAAGTAATCCTAAAAAAATATTCCCCTATCAGTGAATTAGGTGATTTTGCAAAAGAGTATGCAGAAGCTTTATATGATAGTCTGGGCAATCCGGTGTTAATTTGCGATCGTGACACTTATATCGCGATGGCAGGAGGTTCCAAAAAAGATTATCTCAATAAAAGTATTAGTGATTTAGTGGAAAAATCGATGGAAGATCGTCATTCTTTGCTTGAAACCCAAAAAGGGAGCATTGCCTTAGTGGACGGAAACGAAGAAGATGTTCAATCCTATACAATCGGACCGATCATTGCGAATGGAGACCCGATTGGAGCGGTCGTCATTTATTCTAAAGAAGCAACGGTCGGCGAGGTTGAGCAAAAAGCAGTTGAAACGGCAGCAGGATTTTTGGCAAGACAAATGGAATCATAAAGAAGAAAAAAGACGGGTCAGGGGCCCGGCTTACATACGTTTAATAATGAGAGGCAGCGCCAGGCTGCCTCTCGTGTTATGTTATAATACAACCACAACATAAGAGTCAGGAAGGGGAAAGTCAATGGCTGAGAAGCCTGAACATCTATCAAAAAAGCTGTTTGAGGGGGCTTTACTCCTAACATTTGCAGCTATTCTTATCAAAGTTCTCAGCGCGGCCTACAGAATCCCTTATCAGAATATCACGGGTGATATCGGATTTTATATATACCAACAGGTATACCCTTTTTATGGGATTGCTGTTGCTTTTTCTACCTTTGGTTTTCCGATGATCATTTCAAAGTTAATTGCCGAAAGACATTCATCGAGATTAACGATTAAAGAAATCATGCTTACTTCTTTTGTTATCCTGAGTCTGGTTGGTTTATTGCTTTTTGGAGGCTTATACTTTGGCGCAGACTTTATTGCAGGGCAGATGAGGGATCCTGAGCTTGCTGATCTTATCCAGATTATAGCCTTTTCCTTTTTGCTCATGCCATTTATCTCGGTAGTCAGGGGCTATTATCAAGGATTTCATAATATGCTTCCAACAGCTGCTTCCCAAATTTTTGAGCAAATCGTGAGAATAAGTACCATTCTCGTGTTTTCATTTGTGCTGATGCAGCAAGGATATTCATTGTATGTCGTTGGTGCAGGTGCGGCATTTGGTTCAATAGCCGGCGGAGTGACAGCTGTGCTTGTACTTGTATCATTTGTAGGGCTACGAAAAGACTGGAAAAGAGTGCGGCAGTCCAAGTTCGGAGCAAAGACTTTTCCCGTGATTACCAGGATTTTGTTATGGCAAGGTCTTTCCTTTTGTATCGCAAGTTTGATTCTGGTTTTGATGCAGCTTGTAGATTCGATGAATTTGTACATGCTTTTAAGAAAAGGTGGGTTAGGGGAAATCGCGGCCAAGGAATGGAAAGGTGTGTACGATCGCGGGCAGCCACTTATTCAGCTCGGAACCGTTGTCTCCAATTCCATTGCTTTGTCACTTGTCCCGTTGCTTTCAGGCTATGTTCAACAAAAGAAGAGAAGCGAAATGATTTCTATCATTAAAATGGTACTTTTAATCAGCCTGATGATAGGGGCAGCCGCGGCTGTCGGCCTTATTTGCATTATGGAGCCTGCGAATTATATGCTTTTTACAGACAATCAAGGAAGTGCCGAATTAGCGGTATTATCTGTTTCAATCATTTTTACGTCCGTGATCATGGCCGAAGCTTCGATATTACAAAGCCTAGGGCATAATCTTGAAACGATTTTAATCGTTGTCACTGGGATCGCGTTAAAATGGCTATTAAATCTAGTGCTCGTTCCCCATTCTCTTATTATGGGGGCATCCTACGCTACGGTCATCTCATTTTTTGTAATGTCCCTTCTTTTTTTTGCTGTACTAAAAAAACATCTCAAACAGCCATTATTTGATAAACAGCAGCTGCTGATACTCCTTCAAGCCACTATTTTAATGGGCGTATTAGTGTGGGGCTTTAACGGGGCTATCAATCAAGTCTTTGAGGATATGCCTTCAAACAGAATACTGGCAGCTTTTCAAGCTTTGAGCGGAGTGTTATTAGGAGGATGTATATTTGTAGCGGTCATCCTTCGCAGAGGAATGTTTACTCGCCGTGAATTAGAAATGCTCCCGGTAGGAACCAAATTGGTTAAATTTCTTTACAGATAGGAATGGATAAACTTTCTTATTTGCATCAGGGCAACCATGCCTAATCTCCGCCTTTAAGGCTCGCCAATCGGCGAGTTTTCTTTAAACTGAACATGAAAGGAGCGATTGCAACGGTGAAAAGTGAAATTACAATCCTTGGCCTTGGAGCCGGTGATTTGGATCAGCTTCCATTGGGGATTTATAAGAGACTAAAGCAGGCATCCCTCTGCCTCGTGCGCACAATCGATCATCCGGTTATAGATGAATTAAGCGCTGAAGGAGTCCTCTTCGAGAGCTTTGATCATATATATGAAAAGCATGAAAGGTTTGAGAAGGTGTATGAAGACATTTCAGAAACCTTGCTCAGCAGAGCGGAACGAGAGCCTGTCATTTACGCGGTTCCGGGACACCCGATGGTTGCGGAGAAAACGGTACAGTTATTATTGGAGAAAGGACCGGGACGGGATATTTCGATAAAGATAGAAGGTGGACAAAGCTTTCTTGATGCGCTGTTCAAGGCGTTAAAAATTGATCCCATTGACGGGTTTCAATTATTGGATGGAACTGCACTGTCAAAGGATGATCTGCATACAAATCAACACATGATTATCGGACAGGTTTACGATTCTTTTGTTGCCTCGGATGTAAAGCTGACTTTGATGGAGAAACTACCTGATGATCATGAAGTATATATTGTCAAAGCTGCGGGCAGCAAGGAAGAGGTAATAAAAAAAGTTGATCTGTATGAATTGGATCGGCAGATGGAAGAATTGAGCAACTTAACAAGCGTGTATGTCCCACCGGTTGAAAATGAGACTTATCGGTACAAAGAATTTTCTAAATTAAGAGAGATTATTGCTGTGTTGAGGAGCCCAAACGGCTGCCCGTGGGATAAGAAACAAACGCATAAAAGCCTAAAGCCTTATTTAATAGAGGAAGCTTATGAATTAATTGATGCAATAGATGAAGAAGATGATGACGGGATGATTGGTGAACTGGGCGATGTTTTATTGCAGGTTATGCTTCATTCCCAAATAGCAGAAGACGAAGGCATGTTTACAGTCGATGATGTAATTGAGGGAATATCGGCAAAAATGGTCCGCCGCCATCCGCATGTATTTGGCAGTGTACAGGTAGAAGGTACGGAGGACGTATTGGATAATTGGCAAAGAATTAAAGCGGAAGAGAGGGCGGAGGAAGGAAATACGGAGAAATCATTGCTTGATGGTGTCGGCAAATCTTTACCAAGCCTCATTCGTGGATTTGAGCTGCAAAAACGGGCGGCTAATGTCGGTTTTGATTGGAAAGATGTTTCCGGTGCCTGGGATAAGGTTAAAGAAGAGGTATCAGAACTCGAAATCGAGTTTAATAAGCAACATAACACAGAAGATATTAAAAATGAGCTGGGTGATCTTTTCTTTGCGCTTGTAAATGTATCCAGATTCTATGGAATCCAGGCAGAGGAAGCGATGAACGCAACAAACCGAAAATTTTATAACCGATTTACATACATTGAATCCCTTGTTAAACAAAGCGATAAACCTTTCAGTGATTATACACTGGAGGAATTGGATCATTTTTGGGAAGAGGCAAAAGCCAAGGGATATTGATTAGGGAGGAAGAAATATGTCCATGCGACTTGATAAATTTTTAAAGGTTTCCCGCTTAATTAAGCGCCGTACCCTTGCAAAAGAAGTAGCGGATAAAGGAAGAGTATACATTAATGGCCAACAGGCGAAAGCAAGCTCAGTGGTGAAGGTCGGTGATGAATTGTCCGTGCAGTTCGGCCAGAAAAAAGTAACGGTTGTCATCAATCGAATCCAGGATACAACCAAAAAAGAAGAAGCGGCTGATATGTACACTGTTCTTAAAGAAGAAAACATGGCTGAGGAGAATCGCCTGTAAGGGCTTGTTCTAATTTTCGAGCGGACACATATACTTCTACAAAATGTGTTAATGTGAGGGATGAAGATGAGCCAATATTTTGACCCGGCACAAAACAGTACAAAGGCTACAGTTCAGGAACATGATGTGGTGATGAGGGGACGCCGTTTATTGGAAATAACCGGTGTTAAGCAAGTGGAGAGCTTTGATAATGAAGAATTCCTTTTAGAAACGGTGATGGGCTTTTTATCAATCCGCGGACAAAACCTGCAAATGAAAAACCTGGACGTAGACAAAGGAATCGTTTCTATCAAAGGCAAAATTTTTGATTTGATTTACTTGGACGATCATTCGGGAGAAAAGGCTAAAGGCTTCTTTGGCAAATTATTCAAATGACGTTATCCGTACAGTTTTATACTCTGATAGCGATGATTGGCATGGGCAGTTACTTTGGAGCTGCCCTTGATACGTACAATCGCTTTTTAAAGAGATCAAAGAGAAAAAGCTGGATCGTCTTCGCGAATGATTTCCTATTTTGGGTCGCTCAGGGCTTGCTAATTTTCTATGTGTTATTTTTGGTGAATGAAGGAGAATTGCGGTTTTATTTATTTCTCGCTCTTTTATGCGGTTTTTCCGCCTATCAAGCGCTACTTAAGGGTTTGTTCAACAAATTTTTGGAGTCGATGATCCATTTTATCGTCGCGACTTCAAATTTTATTGCAAAATCATTTCAAACTCTCATTTTTCATCCGATAAAATGGGTAATAGCTAGTATTTTTTTTCTATTGGTTAGTCTCGGAAAAGGTATTTATGCACTGTTCGGGCTTCTTGTAAAGATGATACAATCAGTATTAGGAATGGCGATACGCCCTTTTGGCTGGATACTAAAAGGAATTTGGAGCTATTCCCCACAATTTGTAACGAAAAATGTCGAAAAATTTTATAAGAAGCTTACAGGATTTCTTTATAGATTCAAGAATGTTATTAAGAGCATAGTAGCGAAATGGAGAAACAAATCTGATTAAGGAGTGGTAAAATGGGCAGCGTCAGGAAAAAGAAAGTGACACAAATCGAATCCTCTTATGTCTTTCAACAAGAAAGAAAAGTACAATCTGTTGAAAAAAAGAAGCGCGGCTTAAGACGCCGGCTGACTTTCTACGCGGTTTGTGCTTTTGTCCTTTCTATCCTGGCTGTTTCCACTCTCCTAACACAAGCGGCTACTTTGAAGGAAAAAGAACATAAGAAAGAGCAATTACAAACCAAGCTGGCGAAGCTTGAAAAGAACGAAGAGCTTTTAAAAGAGGAAATCACCAAATTGAACGATGACGAATATATAGCGAAATTGGCCAGACGGGATTACTTTTTGTCTGATAAAGGGGAAATTATTTTTAACCTGCCTAAAAAAAAGGAAGACAGTGACTAATATTGACACTGTTTTTTTCCTTTCGTTATAATATAATGTAAGTGATTTCTAAATTTCTAAGGAGGAACATTTTTTTTATGTCAATCGAAGTAGGCAGCAAGTTACAAGGGAAAGTAACAGGCATTACAAATTTTGGAGCGTTCGTTGAATTGCCGGAAGGTTCAACTGGGCTTGTTCATATCAGTGAAGTGGCTGACAATTATGTAAAAGATATTAACGATCATCTTAAAGTCGGCGACCAGGTAGAAGTGAAAGTCATTAATGTTGAGAAAGACGGCAAAATTGGCTTGTCTATCAAGAAAGCTGTAGACAAACCGGAAGGACAACAACAATCTTATTCCGGGCGCCCACGTCAGGGAAGAGGGAACGACAGCCGTTCTAAAGATTTCCGCTCGAAGGGGAATTTCCAGCCGAAGGAAAACTTCGATCAAAAGATGGCTCGTTTCTTAAAAGATAGTGAAGAACGTTTAACCTCTCTCAAGCGCAGTACCGAAACAAAACGGGGAGGCAGAGGAGGAAGACGCGGATAACCTGCTGCTGAAATAAAGGTATAGCCATTTTTTCATTTGAAAAATTTATATGATAGATAAAGGCAGACTCCCGGGAGTCTGCCTTCTTTTAGTGCTAAGTGTAACTTTTACAACTTGATGGCTGTCCAGCTACGACATATAGGACGTGATTTGTGCCGATGTCACCGCAGGACGTGCGGCCTTAGGCGATGTTCCTTTTACAGGGCGCTTGCGCTTTTCTTTAGGTCTGCAAAGAGTGAGATGTCAATATATATGAAGAAAGCTGCCTTTTAAAAAAGGAGGTGTATCTGATTTATTATGTGATTGCTTTATTCTTGCTCTTTTTGTTGTGGCTTTTTCTTGCTCACAGGCATGGATTTACTTCTTCGCAACTTGGGCCACTCATCATTTATGTAATAGGCGTTTGCATACTCACCGCAGGAACTTTGTTTTTTGGAATTTTTTATGTGCTGCCCTTTATTGTTTTAGGTTTTGGATTAATGGTTGTCGCACTACTGATCGGTATTGTCGCATGGCTTTTCAATAGAAAATGACATAGATAGCGGCGGGTGGGACCAATGACCTCACGGTTAAACCTTATGCTCTAGCCGCCGCGCAATAAATCTTGTATTGCCAGGCAGAATTAATTGTCAACCGTAATTTTAATATTTTGTCGTCCAGAAAGTTTAATTTATGTATTCCACCTTTTATCCACAAAAAAAAGATAAAAAATCTCCTTTTCTTATCCATACGATACTTGCTTACACAATCATTCCTCTTATTTTCTTTAGAAATCTGTTCAGTTATGCGTAATTGGAAAGAAATTAGTCGAACTTTTCATATTTGCATTTACAAGATTGTGACAAAATTATAAACAGTCGCTATTTATAATGAAACACAACTAATTGAAATGGGAGTGTTTCCAATGGAAAAGATTGAACGAAATGTAATAGAGCCCATGGCCGATGTTCAGTTACAGAATGCCAAAACAGATGCGATCAATTGGTTCAATCATCTTCAAACGAAGGCAGAAGATGTTTTTTTGAGAAAGGGATTTGTACTGTTGATCATCGGTTTCTTACTGGGACGAGCTCTAATTCTTTCTCAACTTGCTCCATTTGGCCTGCCATTTTTTGCAGCCGTATACATGATGCGACGTGATAAGGCACCTGTCGCATTGGTTGGGCTAATAGCGGGAGCGATTACGGTACATTATTTAAACGCCATTACGGTCTTTATATCCGCCTTTCTCTTGATGCTCATATATAAAGTGAAAAAACCGGGGCTGGAGGGACAATTTAAAACGATGTCCATCTATGTGTTTGTTTCGCTTGTCCTTGTCAATTTAGCAGAGCAATATATCAGTGCACGCAGCATTCAAATATATGATGGGATGATGATAGGAGTGGAGGCAGGCCTGGCGATGATTTTAACGCTGATCTTCATTCAATGCCTCCCGCTTTTGTCAGTTAGAAAAAAAACGCAGGCATTAAAAACGGAAGAAATTATAAGTATCATCATTTTACTTGCGTCGGTTATGACCGGAACGATTGGATGGACTATCTATGACCTATCCTTAGAACATATATTATCCAGGTACCTAGTCCTGTTATTCGGGCTGGCTGGTGGAGCAGCGATCGGTTCCACGGTTGGTGTCGTCACGGGCTTAATTTTCAGCCTCGCTAGTGTCACAAGCCTCTATCAGATGAGCCTGCTTGCCTTTTCGGGGCTGCTTGGCGGGCTTTTAAAAGAAGGCAAAAAGATTGGGGTTTCGTTTGGCCTTTTGATTGCTACCCTTTTAATCGGCTTATACGGAGAAGGTTCGAACAATATCATGCTTACCATGTATGAATCTCTATGTTCAATCATGCTTTTTCTGTTAACACCTTCTTCGATCATCGGTAATGTTGCCAGACATATCCCGGGAACATCGGAGCATTCCAACGAACAACAACAATATATGAGGAGAATGAGGGATGTAACCGCGCAAAGGGTTACCCAATTTTCAAGTGTGTTCGAAGCATTATCGAATAGCTTTTCACAAATAGATGAACGGGGCCAAGTGGACGAGGATGAAAAAGAATTAGACTATTTCCTGAGCAATGTTACGGAAAAGACCTGTCAAATGTGCTTTAAAAAAGAACAGTGCTGGTCCAATAATTTTGATACAACATACGCTAGTATGCAGGAAATCATGCACCAGCTCTATGAAAACGATGGCCAGCTTCCGCCGAACACGGCCAGAGAGTGGGGAAAATATTGTTCCCGGAGTCCGCAAGTGATTGCGGCCATTTCGCAAGAATTAATGTATTATCAGGCCAACCAAAATTTGAAAAAGCAAGTGAAGGAAAGCAGGAAATTAGTCGCGGACCAACTTCGGGGCGTGTCGGCCGTCATGGACGATTTTGCAAAGGAGATTCAGCGGGAGAGACAGAACCACCACCTCCAGGAGGAACAAATTTTAGAGGCGATCCAAGACTTCGGCTTACATATTGGACATGTAGAAATTTATAACCTCGAACAGGGAAATATCGATATTGAGATGAGTATCCCGTATTGTCATGGAAGAGGAGAGTCAGAAAAACTTATAGCGCCGATGCTTTCAGATATAGTGGGAGAAACAATCGTGGTACATTCAGAAGAATGTGCTGCCTACCCTAGTGGACAATGTCATGCTGTATTCAGATCCGCGAAAAAGTATACCGTAGAAACAGGGGTGGCTCATGCGGCCAAGGGAGGAGGGCTTGTATCAGGAGATAGTTTCACCACGATGGAAATTGGCTGCGGCAAGTATGCGTTAGCCATCAGTGATGGAATGGGGAATGGAGAAAGGGCCCATTTCGAAAGCACGGAAACACTGAAGCTGCTGCAAAAATTTTTACTATCGGGAATAGAAGAAAAAATTGCGATTAAATCGGTGAACTCTGTATTGTCTTTGCGAACTACGGATGAAATTTTTTCCACCCTTGATTTGGCAATGATCGATTTACAGGATGCAAAAGCGAAGTTTCTCAAAATATGTTCGACCCCGAGCTTCATTAAAAGAGGCGATAAGGTAATAAAAATTGAATCCAGTAATCTTCCTATCGGAATCATTCAAGAATTTGACGTAGATGTCGTCTCGGAGGAGTTAAAAGCCGGCGATCTGCTGATTATGATGAGTGATGGGATTTTCGAAGCGCCGAAACATGTTGAGAATTTTGACTTTTGGATGAAACGAAAGATAAAGGAATTGCAGACCGATGATCCCCAGGAAATAGCAGATATCTTTTTAGAAGAGGTTATCCGGTCAAGGGGGATGATAGATGATGATATGACGATTGTTATTGCAAAAATAGAGCATAACACTCCAAAGTGGGCATCAATCCCGGTCAATGCCTTCCGAAAAAGAGCATAATCCCGTATAAATTCTCCCCTTTTGGTTAAGGATGGTAACACCAAAATGTAAGGGGAGATTGTTATGAAACCAGGAACACTGCGTCAAATCTTACTTATAACCGATGGCTGTTCAAACCAGGGAGAGGACCCGGCTGCAGTAGCGGCACTAGCCCGGGAGCAAGGCATAACTGTTAACGTGATCGGAGTCATGGAAAATGACGTAATTGATGAGAGCGGCATGAAGGAAATTGAATCTATCGCTCTATCGGGGGGAGGGGTAAGCCAAATTGTTTATTCTCAAGCGCTGTCCCAAACCGTGCAGATGGTGACGAAGAAAGCTATGACTCAGACGATTCAGGGAGTTGTTAATAAAGAACTGCAACAAATATTAGGGAACTCTGTAAAAATGGAAGACCTTCCGCCGGAAAAACGTGGAGAAGTAATGGAGGTCGTGGACGAACTCGGTGAAACGAGTCAATTAGAAGTGCTGGTACTTGTCGATACAAGCGCGAGTATGAAGCACAAGCTTCCTACGGTAAAGGATGCGCTTTTGGACCTGTCCTTAAGCATGAATGCCAGGATGGGGGATAATCAGTTTTCTGTGTTTGTATTTCCCGGGAAAAAGAAGGATGTCGAAAAACTGCTCGATTGGACTCCAAAACTTGAAGTGCTGACAAAAATTTTCCCAAAACTCACGACTGGCGGTATCACTCCAACAGGACCGGCCATTAATGAAGCTCTCGATTGCTTCAATAAAAAACGCTCATTAAGGGGATTGTTATCAGATGATGATGAACAATACTTTGAGGAATCAGTGTAACGTTCTTCCCGGCACCATCATTACGGGGAAATGGAATAAAAACGATTATAAAATCATTAAAGAATTAGGCTGCGGCGCAAACGGAATTGTCTATCTGGCTGAGAACAACCGGCAATACGTGGCGTTAAAGCTTAGTGACAATGGTGTATCCATAATGTCGGAGATGAATATTCTTAAAGCCTTTTCCAAGGTCCAAGGATCCATCCTTGGACCTTCTTTTATGGAAGCCGATGATTATGTGAAAAATGGTAAAATGATGCCATTTTATGTAATGGAATATATAAAGGGCGAAAGTTATCTCCCTTTCATTCAAAATAACGGTCAGGCATGGATCGGCGTTTTGATGCTCCAGCTGCTATCCAGTCTATCTATTTTACATAAACAAGGCTGGGTGTTTGGAGATTTAAAGCCTGAAAATTTAATTGTTACCCTCCCCGCCTATAAAATACGTTGTATTGATGTAGGAGGAACAACGTTAGTTGGAAGGTCCGTCAAAGAGTTCACTGAGTTTTTTGACAGAGGATATTGGGGAATGGGTTCAAGAAGGGCTGATCCCGAATATGATTTATTTGCCGTTGCCATGATTATGATTAATTCGTCTTACCCGACGCGTTTTTCCAAAAATGGAGAAGGGTATACACAGCTTAAAGACTTGGTTAGGCAAAAGAAAGAATTAACACCTTATAAAGCAATAATCGAAAAAGCTCTTTTAGGTAAATATTCTTCAGCAGATGAGATGCGACACGATCTGATCGGGATCCTAAACAGGCAATCCACTAAAAAACAGGCCCCGAAATCAACGCCTTCAGGCAATCTTTCAGCAACAAGCCAAACCAGGAAGACGCGAAGTAACAATAAAAAGAGTTTGAAAAAGCGCAAAGGAAGCATGATCGAAACGGTCGTATTAGTGACGATTGTTTCAATGCTGTATATGCTCTACATTTATGGACAGCTCTTATGATATAGTTAAGGAGATTTAATGATGAAACCATTTTAATTCTGGAACGTAATATAGGGACAGGCATTCATGTAAGCTTAGCCATCCCAAAGAACAGAAGGAAGATACTATGTTCAGAAAAAAGATCCTTGACTATATGGATAAACATAACTTAATCCCAGAGAAATCCAAGCTTCTTGTCGGAGTAAGCGGGGGACCGGATTCGCTTGTCTTGCTTCACTTTCTTCATTCGATAAGTGAAGAACTTGAATTGGAGCTTGTAGCTGCCCATGTCGACCACATGTTCAGGGGAGATGAGTCCTATCAGGATTATTTATTTGTGGAAAAGGTATGTAAGGAATGGCAGATACCTTTTCAAGGAAAAAGGATAAATGTTACGGAGTATATAAACCGCACTGGTGAAAGTACACAAAATGCCGCAAGAAAGCTTCGTTACGCTTTCTTTAAAGAAGTAATGGATACATACCGATTATCTGGTTTGGTTTTAGGTCATCATGGAGATGACCAAATCGAAACGATGCTGATGAGGACAACACGCGGAGCATCGGGAATGGCAAGAGCAGGCATACCGGTAAAAAGGAATTTTCATGGCGGTTTTCTCATACGGCCATTCCTTGCTGTGAGCAAGGATGAAATTATGGAATACGCCAAGCAAAACGCGTTGACACCGAGAATGGATCCAAGCAATGAAAAGGGTGTCTATGTTCGGAATCGTTTTCGCTTATCGGTACTTCCATTTTTGAAAAAAGAAAATCCGAAAACACATGAACATTATCAGCGCTTCAGCGAGGAACTTTTTGAGGATGAGGCTTATTTGCTGGAACTCGCGGCTAAACATTTAGAAAAGATCTGGATCCGGAAGCAAAAGGACGGGGCGTCCATACACATGGAATCATTAATGGCAATGCCAAAACCTTTACAAAGAAGAGCCATTCAACTAATATTAGAATATCTTTATATAGAAAGGCCTTCATCGCTTTCAGCATTACATATTGATCATATTTTAGCTTTGTTTTTTAATCCTCAACCATCCGCTGAATTCCATCTTCCGGACGGGCTGATTGTGGAAAAATCTTATGGTACAGGTGTCTTTCGATTCTTTCAAAAATCCAGCCCGGGTTACACGTTTTCACTTCAAATTCCCGGTGAGATTATTCTTCCGAATGGATATAAAATTAAAGCGCAATATATAAATGGAGAAATCCCTGAGTCGGAGGGAAATCATTCCTTTATCATTGCAGCAGCCGAAGCTGATCTCCCGCTTACAATCCGTACGAGGAAGAATGGAGACAGAATGTCTGTAAAAGGCTTGGATGGCTCAAAAAAACTAAAGGATATTTTCATTAATGAAAAAATTGCGATGTCAGAACGTAATGATTGGCCCGTTGTCGTCAATCAAAGGGAAGAGATTCTATGGCTCCCGGGATTAAAAAAGTCGAAACACGAACTGACAGAGCACCTTAATGAACAGTGTTTAATTTATTTAAAATATAAGCAAGCTTAATTCTTCTAGGGGGAAATCAATCACAATGACCATGCAGAATGACATTGAAAAAGTATTAATAACGGAGGAAGAAATCCAGAAAGCCATCAAAGAGCTCGCGAATCAGTTGGGAAACGAATACAAAAACCGTTTCCCGCTTGCGATTGGTGTTTTAAAAGGCGCCATGCCATTTATGGCTGATTTATTAAAACGGATTGATTCCCACCTGGAAATGGATTTCATGGATGTATCAAGCTATGGAAATTCTACCGTATCTTCCGGTGAGGTAAAAATTATTAAAGACTTGGATACTTCAGTGGAAGGCCGGGACATCTTAATTATTGAAGATATCATCGATAGTGGTTTAACGCTGAGCTATTTAGTGGAATTATTTCGTTATAGAAAAGCAAAGTCGATTAAAATTGTGACGCTGCTCGATAAGCCAACGGGAAGGAAAGCAGATATAAAACCCGATTATACAGCGTTCGTTGTGCCTGATGAATTTGTGGTAGGCTACGGGCTCGACTATGCGGAAAGATATCGCAACCTTCCATACATCGGTGTATTGAAACCTGAGATTTACTCAGGTAAATAAGCCGCTTTCTCATTAATGTTTATCTGATATATTCCATGGGTGTTAATTTATTGTAATACAATTATTTTCTATGATAAGATTTACTATAGTTTGTTTTATCGTGAGAGGAGACAAGGGATGAATCGGATCTTCCGTAATACCATATTTTATTTACTTATCTTTTTGGTGATCATTGGTATTGTAAGCATTTTTAATAATAACAATGAGCCAACTGTGGATATAACCCAGGACCAATTCTTTGAACACTTGGAAAATGGGGAGGTTAAATCATTAACTCAGCAGCCTGAACGCGGTGTTTACGAGATCAGGGGACAGTTGGATGATTATGAGGAAAACCAGTATTTCCTGACGTATGTAACATATAGCGAGGCAACCCAGGAGCGTCTCGACCAGGCCGTCGCTGAAAACAAGGTGGACAATGCTGCAGAAGTATTGCCGGCAAAAGAGACAAATGGCTGGGTATCATTCTTCACGGCCATCATCCCGTTTGTCATCATCTTCATTCTTTTCTTTTTCCTGCTTAACCAGGCTCAAGGCGGCGGCGGCCGTGTCATGAACTTCGGAAAAAGCAAGGCAAAGCTTTACAACGACGAAAAGAAAAAAGTTCGTTTTAAAGACGTCGCCGGTGCGGATGAGGAAAAACAGGAATTGGTTGAAGTTGTTGAATTCCTGAAGGATCCGCGCAAATTCGCCGAGCTCGGTGCACGCATACCAAAGGGTGTCCTTCTTGTAGGACCTCCAGGTACGGGTAAAACCTTGCTGGCGCGAGCGGTAGCCGGGGAAGCGGGCACACCGTTCTTCTCAATCAGCGGTTCCGACTTTGTTGAAATGTTTGTCGGGGTTGGGGCATCCCGCGTACGTGATTTGTTTGAAAATGCGAAGAAAAATGCTCCGTGTATTATCTTTATTGATGAGATTGATGCGGTTGGACGCCAGCGTGGAGCCGGTTTAGGTGGGGGCCATGATGAGCGCGAACAAACGCTTAACCAATTGCTTGTAGAGATGGACGGTTTTGGTGGAAATGAAGGAATTATCATCATTGCCGCTACAAACCGTGCTGATATTCTTGACCCGGCATTGCTCCGACCAGGCCGTTTCGACCGTCAAATTACGGTTGGACGCCCAGATGTTAAAGGCCGTGAAGCAGTACTTAAGGTTCACGCACGTAATAAGCCATTGAGTGACGGTGTTGACTTAAAGGCAATTGCGCAGCGTACACCAGGCTTTTCCGGTGCAGACCTTGAAAACCTATTGAATGAAGCGGCGCTTGTAGCTGCCCGCCAAGATAAAAAGAAAATTGATATGTCCGATTTGGATGAGGCCTCGGATCGAGTCATTGCCGGTCCAGCCAAGAAAAGTCGGGTTATTTCCAAAAAAGAACGGAATATCGTTGCCTTTCATGAAGCCGGGCATACCATTATCGGTTTAGTATTAGATGATGCCGAAATAGTCCATAAAGTGACCATTGTTCCCCGCGGGCAGGCTGGCGGATATGCTGTCATGCTTCCGAAGGAAGACCGTTTCTTTATGACAAAACCGGAACTTCTCGATAAAATTGCAGGACTTCTAGGCGGCCGCGTCGCTGAAGATGTTGTTTTTGGCGAAGTGAGTACGGGAGCCCACAATGACTTCCAGCGTGCAACAGGTATCGCGAGAAGCATGGTAACCGAATACGGAATGAGCGATAAGCTTGGACCGCTTCAATTCGGCCAAACACAAGGCCAGGTATTTTTAGGCCGTGATTTTAACAATGACCAAAACTATTCAGATGCTATCGCCTATGAAATCGACTTGGAAATCCAGCGCATTATCAAGGAATCGTATGAACGTGCCAAGAAAATCATCATTGAACATAGAGAACAGCTTGAGACTATCGCGAAAACCTTACTAGAGATTGAAACTTTAGATGCGGAACAAATAAAGAGTCTATTTGAACACGGTAAATTGCCGGAGCGTGATTATACGGCTCTCAACGGTAGAATAGATGGCGATGATGACGTAAAGGTGACGATTCAATCCAAGAAAGAAGAAAAAGAAGCCCTTCTTAAGCCTTTGGATGAAAGAAATCCTGATCCGTTGGAAGTAAGGGATGAAGAAACTAACACTCCGGGTATAGAAGAAGGACATCCGCAGGATAAACCTCTATCCTTCCCGAATGAAGACGATAGAAAAAATAAAGAGTAACGTTTGTATAGGTATTTCCGTGAAAGCGGAGATGCCTTTTTTTCTGGGGAAGCTACCTGAATATAGGGAGGGATTTCCTTGGTCGAAGGCTTAGTTAATGGCAGAGAAAAAAACTTATGTGGTATGATGTTGAAGAATAAATTGCCGGAGTGATGATCGATGATTTTTGTTTTGGATGTAGGGAATACAAATACAGTGATAGGTGTTTATGACAATGACCACTTAAAATATCACTGGAGGATTGAAACGAATCGCCATAAAACAGAAGATGAATACGGCATGATTATTAAGTCATTATTGGAACAAGAAGGGTTATCCTTTCATGAATTCGACGGGATTATCATTTCATCCGTTGTTCCGCCGATTATGTTTGCCCTTGAAAGAATGTGCCAAAAATACTTTCAAATAAAACCGCTTGTTGTTGGTCCTGGAATCAAAACAGGACTGAATATAAAATATGAAAATCCCAGAGAAGTAGGAGCGGACAGAATCGTGAACGCTGTCGCAGGAATTCATGAATACGGCGGTCCTCTTATCATCGTCGACTTTGGTACGGCGACAACGTATTGTTACATTAATGAAGAGAAACAATATATGGGTGGGGCTATCGCACCGGGAATCAGCATTTCGACAGAGGCGCTCTATTCAAAGGCGGCAAAACTGCCGCGGATCGAGATTGCCCGGCCTGAAGATATTATCGGCAAAAACACAGTGGCTGCGATGCAGGCAGGAATTTTATTCGGTTATGTAGGGCAGGTAGAGGGAATCGTCAGCAGAATGAAGGCACAAAGCATAAAGGAGCCTAAAGTGATCGCTACTGGAGGACTTGCCAGCTTAATTGCCAACGAATCAAACAGCATTGACATGGTTGATCCGTTTTTAACCTTGAAAGGACTGCAGCTCATTTATAAACGAAACATAGATCAACATAAAAGCAGGTAATACACCCAGGAAAGGGGCATATAGGATGAAGGATTATTTAGTAAAGGCTTTAGGTTATAACGGACAGGTACGCGCGTATGCTGTTTCGACAACTGAAACAGTCGGGGAAGCACAGAGGCGCCATTATACGTGGCCGACAGCTTCTGCGGCGCTTGGGCGATCGATGACAGCCGGCCTGATGATGGGAGCGATGCTTAAGGGAGAGGACAAGCTCACCATTAAAGTGGAAGGCGGAGGCCCGCTCGGTGCCATCCTCGTTGATAGCAATGCAAAAGGAGAGGTGCGGGGCTATGTGACCAATCCACAAACTCATTTTGACTTAAACGAACAAGGAAAATTGGATGTACGGAGAGCAGTGGGGACTGAAGGAACTTTGAGCGTTGTGAAAGATATAGGACTTCGGGAAAATTTCAGCGGGCAGGTTCCAATTGTCTCAGGGGAGCTTGGAGAAGACTTTACCTATTACTTTGCCACGTCGGAACAGGTTCCTTCTTCCGTTGGTGTTGGCGTCTTGGTTAACCCAGACAATTCGATACTCGCAGCCGGAGGATTTATCATTCAATTACTGCCTGGGACTGATGATGAGACAATCTCTCAAATTGAAGAACGGTTAAGCAAGATCCCTCCGATCTCAAAAATGATCCAAGATGGATTAACACCTGAGGAAATTCTTGAACAAGTATTAGGGGAAGGCAATGTAAAAATTCTTGAGACCATGCCGGTCGAATTCAAATGTCAATGTTCCCGGGAACGGATCGGAAATGCCCTTATCAGCTTAGGGAAAGAAGAAATTCGCGATATTATCGAGACGGAAGGACAAGCAGAAGCACAGTGCCATTTCTGTAATGAAACCTATCAATTTTCAAGCGATGAATTAGAGGAACTTCAAGAAGAAGCGAAGTAGATGAAATAATTCAAAAATATTGACATTGATGGATGAAAACGGTACATTTTATATAAAACCAATAAAAATACTTGGTATTAGGAGTGGAGAATATGGCGAAGATTGCAAATTCAGTTGTCGAGTTAATCGGCCAAACACCAATTGTGAAATTAAACCGTATTGCTGATGAAAACAGCGCAGATATCTATTTGAAGTTGGAATATATGAATCCTGGCAGCAGCGTGAAAGACCGCATTGCTCTTGCAATGATTGAAGCAGCCGAAGAAAGCGGAGATTTAAAGGCTGGCGATACAATCATTGAACCTACTAGCGGAAACACTGGAATCGGTCTTGCGATGGTTGCAGCTGCAAAGGGATATCCGGCAATTTTGGTTATGCCTGAAACGATGAGTTTAGAGCGTCGTAACCTGCTGCGTGCCTATGGGGCCGACTTAGTATTGACTCCTGGTCCTGAAGGGATGAAGGGTGCCATTGCCAAGGCTGGGGAACTGGCTAAAGAGAATGGCTATTTTATGCCTCAGCAATTTAAGAACACGGCAAACCCAAAGGTACACCGCGAGACGACCGGGAAGGAAATCGTTGAGCAAATGGGAAACCAGCTTGACGCGTTTATTTCCGGTATTGGTACGGGTGGTACGATTACGGGTGCAGGTGAAGTTCTACGCGAACAGTATCCGGATGTGAAAATCTATGCGGTAGAGCCTTCCGATTCACCGATTTTATCAGGAGGCAAACCTGGTCCGCATAAAATACAAGGGATCGGCGCGGGATTTGTTCCGGACATCCTGAATACCGAATTATACGATGAAGTTATTCAAGTCAGCACAGAACAGGCATTTGAATATGCCCGCCGAGCTGCGAAAGAAGAAGGAATTTTAGGTGGGATTTCTTCCGGAGCCGCGATTTATGCAGCGGTTGAAGTGGCGAACAAGCTAGGAAAAGGCAAAAAAGTCCTTGCCGTCATTCCGAGTAACGGAGAGCGCTACCTAAGCACGCCGCTATATAATTTTGAATAATAGATCCAACTATCAGCAGAGTCCTTTTAGGGGACTTTGTTTTTTTTTGGTTTGATTTTCCTCTGTTAATGAGTAAACTCTAACTATGAGTGTTGAATATGAATCTACTCGGGGTCAGGGGTTGAAATAGGTGAAGAAGCAACGAAAAGTGTTTGCAATCAACATTCCATTTGATCAAAATGATGTATTTTCCGTTTATAGAGTATTGGCCGCAACCCATTCTCACCACGTTATGCTTGAAAGTGGAAGAGGCGGCCGTTTCACGATAATAGGCATCAATCCTGTAGCAGAATTATCCGGAAAAGATGATTTGCTGACAATAAAAAAATTTGATGGGGCGACAGAGCACCTTTCGGGAAATCCGCTTCATTCTTTGAAGGAATGGATGTCACAGAGGAAGATCGAACAGAATGATGAGTATCCCGATTTTCAAAGCGGCGTCATCGGCTTTGTCAGTTACGATTATATTCGGTATATTGAGAAACTGCCCAATCTTGCGGAAGACGATTTAAGAACCCCTGATGTTTATTTTTTGGCTTTTGACGAAATTCTTGTCTATGACCATAAAGAGCGTCGGTTATGGTTTATGTATGTCTGTGGCATGAATGAAGAACGAATGGCGGATGAAAAGCTGCAAACGATGAAAAATCAGTGGATATCTGCCACGGAAGAGCTTGAAAGCTTAACTATAAAAGGATCGGAGAAACAGCAAAAAGAAGATGTGTCCTTGACGGAAGAGCAATTCAAAGAAGCTGTGGAGAAAATCAGGGAATATATTGCCGACGGAGATATTTTTCAAGTGAATCTATCGGTGCGTCGATCTAGTGCGCTTCAAGCACACCCACTTGATGTATATGAACAATTAAGACTCTTAAATCCATCGCCTTATATGGCTTATATTCAGAGCCCGAATTTTCAAATTGTCTGTGGGTCACCAGAGCTTCTGGTAAAGAAAAAAGATAATGAAGTGAGCACCAGACCGATTGCTGGAACCCGCTCAAGAGGAAAAAATGCGGATGATGATGAGCGGCTTGCCAGAGAACTTATTGAGAATGAAAAAGAGCGCGCAGAACATGTAATGCTCGTCGATTTAGAACGAAATGACCTAGGCAGGGTCTGTGAATACGGAACTGTCGAAGTGAACGAGTTCATGACTATCGAAAAATATTCCCATGTCATGCATATCGTTTCCAATGTACAAGGAAAGCTTGAAGATGGTAAGGACGCTTTTGATGTGATCGATGCCGTGTTTCCGGGAGGAACGATTACCGGTGCACCCAAAGTCAGAACGATGGAGATTATTGAAGAGCTGGAGCCAGTCCGCCGTGGCATCTATACCGGGTCAATCGGGTGGATAGGCTTTTCTGGAGATATGGAGCTTAATATTGTGATTAGAACGATGCTCGTGAAGGATGGAATCGCGCATATCCAGGCCGGGGCCGGGGTTGTCATAGATTCCAATCCAGCATTTGAGTATAAGGAGTCATTGAAAAAAGCAATGGCACTTCACAAGGCTAAAGAACAGGCAGAACTAGAAAAGGCGGAAACACGATGATTCTCATGATCGATAATTATGATTCATTTACCTATAATCTAGTCCAGCATCTGGGAGAAATGGGGGAAAGGCTAGTTGTAAGGCGCAATGACCAAATTACAATCGAGGAGATCGAACAGCTTTCACCGGATTTTTTAATGATCTCACCGGGGCCTTGCAGCCCAAATGAAGCGGGCGTTAGCCTCGCTGCGATTCAGGCATTTGCGGGGAAGATTCCTATTTTAGGGGTGTGTCTGGGACATCAAGCGATCGGCCATGTGTTTGGAGGCCGGGTTGTCAGAGCTGAAAGGCTGATGCACGGGAAAACATCGCAGATATACCATGACGGCAAAACGGTCTATGAAAACATCTCTTATCCATTCCTTGCTACCCGTTACCATTCGCTCATCCTTGAGCGTGAATCCATACCGGATTGTTTTGAGATTTCCTCTTGGACGGAAGAAGGAGAGATCATGGGGATCCGGCACAAAGAATGGCCTATTGAAGGAGTTCAGTTTCATCCAGAATCGATCATGACTGAAAGTGGCAAACAGCTATTGCGGAATTTCCTGAAGGTGAGCCGGGTTTGGCAACAGGCATAGTTTGTTTTTTAAAATATATCCGGATTGTAGAGGAAGACATATGTATATGTTTGTGAATGGGAAAATTGTAAAAGAGAATGAAGCGGTGATTTCACCGTTTGACCATGGGTTTTTATATGGTCTTGGTGTATTTGAAACGTGCCGTATTTATGATGGACATCCCTTTTTACTGGATGACCATATAAGCCGCCTAAATAAAGGTTTAAAAGAACTGAACATTCTCCATACTTGTTCCCGACAAGAAATAGAAGATATTTTGCAAAAACTTCTGCTTGCGAATAAATTGAAAGATGCCCGCGTCCGATTGAACATTTCAGCAGGCGCTGAGCCGGTCGGGCTTCAAACGGTTCCCTTTGAAAGGCCGAACATTCTTATATTCATGCAGAAAATGACGGTTCCGGAAGGGCTGCAGGAAAAGAAGGGCATTCTTTTGAGGACGCGCAGAAATACACCGGAAACATCCGAGCGGTTAAAATCCCATCACTATTTAAACAACATTGCTGCAAAACGGGAGATCAAAGATATTGATGATGCAGAAGGCATTTTTTTGACTGAAGATGGCTATTTGGCTGAAGGAATTGTTTCTAATCTGTTTTGGGTAAAAGAAAATGTTCTGTATACGCCGGCTATTCAGACAGGAATTCTGAATGGGATCACCCGTCAATTTCTGCTTCAGCTTGCCAAGCGTTCCGGTTTACAGTTTCACGAAGGGTTCTATAAAATAGAAGATATGAGCGAAGCGGATGAGGTTTTTTGCACGAATTCCATACAAGAGATTTTCAGTCTTAGGGAAGTTGAAAATATCGGAGTATATCAAGGAGCGGGCGGCAAAGTGACCCGTCTGTTATTTAGTCAATATCAAACATATCGGACCTCGCTTTTTGGCATAAATGAAATCTAATTTAAGGAGAAAAAGATGGGCACTTCAACCATACAATGCGGATCACATACATTGGACTATGGAAATAAAACGTTAATCATGGGCATTTTAAATGTGACTCCTGATTCTTTTTCGGACGGGGGCAAATTTAACCGGATGGATGCTGCCCTTAAGCAGGTAGAACAGATGGTCAAGGATGGAGCGGACATTATTGATATCGGAGGCGAGTCGACCCGCCCGAATCATACGTTTGTTTCAGAGGAAGAGGAATTGGAGCGGGTGCTTCCGATTATTGAAGCCGTGTCGAAAAGAATAGATGTCCCTATCTCGATCGATACATATAAAGCGAACGTCGCGAGATTGGCGCTGGAAGCAGGCGCCCATATAATTAACGATGTATGGGGGGCGAAAGCCGACGATAACATGTCATCGGTAGCGGCTGAGTACGGGGTTCCGATCATCCTGATGCATAACCGTGACAACCAATCCTATACCCATTTTATCCGTGACATTTTTTATGACTTATATGAAAGCATCACACTCGTAAAGCAGGCTGGGGTTACGGATGAAAATATTATCCTTGATCCGGGGATCGGTTTTGCTAAGGATTTTGCATTAAATTTGGAAATGATGCGTAACCTTGATAAACTTGTATCATTAGGCTATCCGGTTTTGCTCGGTACGTCCAGGAAATCAATGATCGGACATGTTCTCGATTTGCCGGCAGAAGAACGGATGGAGGGTACAGGCGCTACAGTCTGCTACGGGATACAAAAAGGCTGCCAAATCGTCCGGATTCACGATGTTAAAGAGATATCCCGCATGGCTAAAATGATGGATGCTCTTGTCGGAAAGGGTGAATATAGTGGATAAGATTTTTGTAAATCAGATGGAGTTTTACGGCTACCACGGCGTATTTCCTGAGGAAAACCGGCTTGGGCAGCGGTTTGCCGTCGATTTGGAAATCGAACTGGATTTATCCAGGGCGGGCGAAAGCGATAATCTTGAAGACTCGATAAATTATGGCGAGCTATACGAAATTTGCAAAGGCATTGTCGAAGGTAAGACATTTAAGCTTGTAGAATCCATCGCTGAACACATCGCTTCGGAAATATTAAGACAGTATAAAGAAATTCATTTTTGTACGATAAAGGTCTATAAGCCGGACCCTCCAATTCCCGGTCATTATAAATCAGTCGCGGTGGAAATTAAAAGGGGACGGTAATTTTGAAAAACAGCGCATATATTTCCATCGGGTCCAATATGGGTGACCGTGTTAATTTTTTCAAAAAAGCGAATGAGCTTTTAGATAGAGATGAAGGAATAAAGGTAGTTGATATTTCGTCCCTCTATGAGACAGACCCAGTTGGATTTACCGATCAGCCTCTTTTTCTAAATGCTGTTTTCAAGATTGAAACCTTTTATGAGCCTGAGAAATTATTGGAAAAGTGCTTAGAGATTGAACGAACGCTTGGGAGAAAAAGGGAAATTCGTTGGGGTCCTCGTACATTAGACCTTGACATTTTGCTCTATAATCAAGAAAATATTGAAACAGAGAATCTTTCTGTTCCTCATCCTAGGATGCTAGAACGAGCATTTGTAATCATTCCTTTGCTGGAATTGAACCCCGACATCATGCTTCCGAAGATGGAAACACCTTTGATTGATGTTCTTGAAAAGATTAAGGATAAAGAAGGAGTTCGATTATGGAAGCGGAAAACTGGGGCAGGCGCATTCGCGCTTTTCGAAAGCTGAAAGGATATACACAGGAAGGGTTCGCAAAGGAGATCGGAGTTTCCGTCACACTTTTAGGTGAAGTCGAAAGAGGAAACCGAAAGCCGACAAACAACTTTTTGGTGGAGGTAGCCGAAATGCTCGATGTTACAGTTGATGAGCTGCGGCCGCCTGACGATGAACAATAGATCAATATTTATTAAAGGTGGACTGCAACGTGTTTAAGATTGGCGATATAGAAATGAAGAACCGTGTCGTCCTTGCGCCGATGGCCGGGGTCTGCAACTCGGCGTTCCGTTTAACGGTGAAGGAATTTGGGGCGGGTCTGGTATGTGCCGAAATGGTCAGCGATAAAGGAATTGTTTTGCAAAATGCAAAAACGATGAATATGCTTTATATAGATGAGCGAGAAAAGCCGCTCAGCCTTCAGATATTCGGAGGAGAAAAGGCATCTTTGGTAGAGGCGGCTCAATTCGTTGATAAAAACACCACCGCTGACATTATCGATATCAACATGGGATGTCCGGTTCCAAAAATCACGAAGTGTGATGCAGGTGCAAAATGGCTTCTAGACCCGAACAAAATTTACGAAATGGTATCCGCTGTCGTTGATGCAGTTGATAAACCGGTTACTGTGAAAATGCGTATGGGTTGGGACGAAGACCATATATATGCCGTTAGAAATGCCCAAGCTGTTGAACGTGCAGGCGGAAAAGCCGTTTCCTTACACGGTAGAACTCGGGTGCAAATGTATGAAGGAAAAGCAAATTGGGATATCATTCGTGAAGTAAAGAATTCCGTTAACATCCCGATCATCGGTAATGGTGATGTGGAAACGCCGCAGGATGCGGAAAGAATGTTGAAAGAAACAGGCGTGGACGGAGTTATGATCGGCCGTGCCGCACTCGGTAATCCGTGGATGATCTACCGCACGGTGAAATATCTTGAAACGGGCGAAATCATTGAAGAGCCAACGGCACGCGAAAAAATCGATGTCTGCGTTCTGCATATGGACCGCTTGATTGCCTTGAAGAACGAAAATGTGGCAGTTCGTGAAATGCGCAAGCATGCTGCGTGGTACCTAAAAGGAATTCGTGGAAATGCAAAAGCAAGAAAAGGCATAAATGAGTGCAACACAAGAGAAGATGTTGTAACCCTTTTATATGGACTAGTTGAAGAAGTGGAAGCAAGCGAACAAAATATTCTAGCAGTCTAGAACGGTTGACATTCTTTGGCTGTTTACCTATAATACGCTTAAATTGAACTGCCAGTATTGCTGGCAGTTTTTATATGGACAATTCCAAGTTTTCGGCATAAATACCTGTTCGATTTATATGCTTTGTGCCAAAATAGATAAGGAATGTAAACACTCAAATTGAACGAATATATAGCACCGATAATAAAATGGGAGATGATTTCATGAGTCATGAGGAATTGAATGACCAGCTCAAAGTAAGGCGCGAAAAAATGCAGGCCATGCTCGATAATGGACAAGATCCATTCGGCCACAGATTCGATCGCAGCCACCTTGCCCAAGAGCTTGTAGAAGCTTACGGGGAATTAAGTAAAGAAGAGTTAGATGAACAAAACATAGAGGTTACTTTGGCTGGGCGTGTTATGACTAAACGCGGCAAAGGAAAAGCGGGATTTGCCCATATTCAAGACATTAGCGGTCAGATTCAAATTTATGTGCGTCAGGATGCCGTAGGAGAAGACACGTATAAAATATTTGATCAGACTGACCTTGGCGATCTAGTCGGTGTGAGCGGCACGATCTTTAAAACGAAAGTTGGGGAACTTTCCATTAAAGCGAACGACTTTATCTTTTTATCAAAAGCTCTTCGTCCGCTTCCTGACAAATTCCATGGGTTAAAGGATGTCGAAGAACGATACCGTAAACGGTATGTCGACTTAATAACCAATGAAGAAAGCAAAAAAACCTTCATCATGCGCAGTCGTATCATTCAGGCTATGCGCCGTTACTTAGATGACCACGGATATCTTGAAGTGGAAACTCCACTGATGCATTCGATCGCCGGCGGCGCAGCAGCGCGTCCTTTTATTACACACCATAATGCGCTTGATATGGAACTCTTCATGAGGATCGCGATTGAACTCCACTTAAAGCGGTTAATTGTGGGGGGACTTGAGAAGGTGTATGAAATCGGCCGGGTCTTCCGTAATGAAGGTGTGTCAACAAGGCATAACCCGGAATTCACCATGATTGAATTGTATGAGGCTTATGCTGACTACAGCGATATTATGAGCCTCACTGAAAACCTTATCGCGCATATTGCACAGGAAGTGCTCGGAACTACAACCGTCCAGTATGGAGGTCATGAAGTGAACTTGAAGCCGGAATGGAAGAGACTCCATATGGCTGATGCGGTTAAAGAATACACAGGGGTAGATTTCTGGAAGCAAATGAGCAAAGAAGAAGCTCACGCCCTTGCAAAAGAACATGGTGTTGAAGTAAAAGGAAATATGGAGTTCGGACATATTCTTAATGAGTTTTTTGAGCAAATCGTAGAGGAGAAACTGGTTCAGCCTACTTTTATTTACGGCCATCCCGTGGAAATTTCACCTCTTGCCAAGAAAAATGAGGAAGACCCTCGCTTTACGGACCGTTTTGAATTGTTCATTGTAGGCCGTGAATATGCAAATGCCTTTACGGAACTTAATGATCCGATTGATCAACGCGAGCGCTTCGAAGCGCAGTTAAGGGAAAAGGAACAGGGTAATGATGAAGCTCATGAAATGGACGAAGATTTCATCGAAGCCCTCGAATACGGCATGCCTCCGACAGGCGGACTCGGCATTGGTGTAGATCGTCTTGTGATGCTGCTGACCAATTCGCCATCCATCCGGGACGTATTGTTATTCCCGCTAATGCGCCATCGTTAAATAGACAGAACCGATTCTTCATAAGCCTTGAATGCTAGCGACCGCTGAACATTCAAAGTTTTTAGAGAGTCGGTTTTTTTAGCAGATAAGATAAACTTTTCGACCACGAATCTCGTTTTAGTAGTGACTATTAATTGATTAATGTTATCGCGAAATAATTTCATGGGATATCTTTATATGTTTTAATCACGAATTATATTCCATACCTGCTGTAGGGATGGAGATTCGTTAACTAAAAAGGTTTTAAAAGTCTCTTGATTTATCTTTAGCAAAATGATATATTAATAAAGTCGCTTTTGAGGAAAGACAAGTACATTTATTATAGATGTATCCTTGGGAAAGCAGTCATTTTAATATATCTGTCCATGATGGAGGATTAGCTCAGCTGGGAGAGCATCTGCCTTACAAGCAGAGGGTCGGCGGTTCGATCCCGTCATCCTCCACCATCTTTATTAAAGCACCAAGGCAGTAGAATTACTCATAGACCGAGCCATTAGCTCAGTTGGTAGAGACGAGCGTTACATCAGTGACGAAGCTGCGAGTTGCGAAGTTTATGTCTTGAAAAGAGGTAAATTGAGCACATCTTTAACGATGAAGCAGCAGAAAGAATTACTTATATCGAGCCATTAGCTCAGTTGGTAGAGCATCTGACTTTTAATCAGAGGGTCGAAGGTTCGAGTCCTTCATGGCTCACCATTTTTATTGGATGCGGGTGTGGCGGAATTGGCAGACGCACCAGACTTAGGATCTGGCGCCGCAAGGCGTGGGGGTTCAAGTCCCTTCACCCGCACCATTCATGCGGAAGTAGTTCAGTGGTAGAATACAACCTTGCCAAGGTTGGGGTCGCGGGTTCGAATCCCGTCTTCCGCTCCATATATTTTTTTGCCGGGGTGGCGGAACTGGCAGACGCACAGGACTTAAAATCCTGCGGTAGGTGACTACCGTACCGGTTCGATTCCGGTCCTCGGCACCATCTTAATATGCGCCCGTAGCTCAATTGGATAGAGCATCTGACTACGAATCAGAAGGTTGTAGGTTCGACTCCCGCCGGGCGCACCATATATATTACGGGAAGTAGCTCAGCTTGGTAGAGCACTTGGTTTGGGACCAAGGGGTCGCAGGTTCGAATCCTGTCTTCCCGACCATCTTTTATCGGGGCCTTAGCTCAGCTGGGAGAGCGCCTGCCTTGCACGCAGGAGGTCAGCGGTTCGATCCCGCTAGGCTCCACCAGAAAAATTTAAAAAAGGTATTGACGAACAAATAAAAGTTTGTTAATATATAAAAGTTGCTTCTTTAAAAGAACAACAAATTAATTGCTCTTTGAAAACTGAACAAAACAAAGCGCCAACGTTAATTTTAATAGTGAGCAC
>NZ_QVTC01000009.1 GCF_003429085.1 Bacillus sp. V59.32b
GCTCACTATTAAAATTAACGTTGGCGCTTTGTTTTGTTCAGTTTTCAAAGAGCAATTTCCTTGTCGTTTCTCTCAGAAGCGACTTTATTATCATAGCATTTCTAGCTTGCTATGTCAATAACTTGTTTGAAATAATTTATTTGGTTATTTCGCAGCTACGATAACTTTCGTCCCGCAGCGACGTTTATTAATATAACACCTAACCAAGCTATAGGTCAATAACTTTTTTAAAATAACTTTGATGCTCGATAATAACGATGATAAACCTCATGACCCTTTGTTTCTACTTTAATCTCTTCAATAACATTCTTATCTATAAGATATTCTAATAAGACACTCAGATCGACAGAATAGTGAGTAAGCTCTGGATGTTCCATTAACTCCGCTATACTCCATGAACCTTCATTCGTATCCATAATCTCCAGTAAGTGTTGAGATCCCAGGTTGGTTCTTGAATAAATCAGAAATTCACTGGCTAAGAATAGAAGCTCGATCCGCTTTTCCAATGGTTCTTCACTGCTAACCAGTTCCTCATATAGCTTAAAGATTTCCGGTTCCATATGTCTCACCTGGTTCCAAAGCGTTACTTCCGGATAAAAGCCTTGATCGATAATTTCTAATCGCGCCAGATGATGCAAGGAGTGAACGATATTGTTGTATGCATCAAGAAAATGTCCATTTTCAAAAAAAGCTTTCCCATCCATATACCTTCTGATTAACTTTGCAAATTCAATCCCCATTTTGACCTTACGTCCGTAAAAAGGAAACTCCCTTAACTCCTTTTTTAAATTGGAGAGATATTCATTCTTATCAAATAAAATTTTCCCGTTTTGAATCCACTCTACAACCTTTCGATTGGTCCCCAACAAAAGCCAGTCCTTTAATTGAGCTTCTTCTACAATATGCAGGGCAGCCTTTTGGTCGTTATATGTATAATGTTTTACAAATACGGATTCGTCCGCTTCATTGACAATGACAAACAGAACGTAATCAAACGTATCTGTTATCGAACTTGCGTTTATTCTTTTTTCAAATGATAAAATCCCAAGTGTTGATTGCATGCTGGCCCGTTCTTGATAGATCGGACGAAGGATATCCTCCATTATTAACTCCTCCAAAAACTTAATATTTATGTACTTCGACAATCGTTATGAATGTCCCTGCTTTTAACGGTTAGTTGATATATATGTATTGTTTTTAAATATTCATCTTCACCATTATGATATGATATAGTTAAATCTCGGGAGGGACAACTATGGCGAAATATTCTAGCAAAATAAATAAGATACGCACATTTGCGTTAAGTTTGATTTTCATCGGTTTCATTGTTATGTATGGAGGGATATTTTTCAGAAATTCCCCAATCATTATGACCATCTTCATGATCTTAGGGCTGTTATGTATCGTGGCAAGCACAGTCGTCTATTTTTGGATTGGCATGCTTTCTACAAAGACCGTTCAAGTGAAATGCCCGAACTGCGGCAAAGCTACTAAAATTTTGGGACGTGTCGATATATGTATGCATTGCAACGAACCATTAACGCTTGATAAGAATCTTGAAGGCAAGGAATTTGACGAAAAGTACAACCGTAAAGGAATTTAATTCATTGCGGAATTGAATATAAAAAGAAAAAAAGTTCCAACCATTAGCGGCGGAACTTTTTTAATGCGCTTCTTTAGCTGAGCAGTCCGGACAATTGCCGTAAATCTCCATACGGTGGTGGCTCACTGTAAAGCCGGTAACATGAGAGGCTAGATGTTCTACTTCATCCAATCCTGGGTAATGAAAATCAACAATCTTTCCGCAGTTCTGGCAAATCACATGATAATGATTGGTCGTAACGAAATCAAATCTGCTGGAAGAATCTCCGTATGTCAATTCTTTGACTAAGCCAACTTCCCGGAATACTCTCAGATTATTATAAACAGTTGCCACACTCATGTTAGGAAATTTCCCTTCCAATGCCTTATATATATCGTCGGCAGTCGGGTGGGTCATTGATTGTATTAAATATTCAAGTATAGCATGACGTTGGGGAGTAATCCTGACTCCGGTATCCTTTAATGAATCCAACGCTTCTTTAAGCTGTAGTTGAGACACCGTCATGCACCTCTTTTCCTCAGAATGAATATATTCTTACATTAGAATATTTATAAATAGTGTACCTTCCATTAATACACTTTGTCAATAATTCTACTATCTTAATAGAATAAACTCGCTGGGAATTTAATCCTTTTCTTGATGAAGTGTCGGTTCTTGCCTGCCTAATTGATGATTGACAAGCCTGGCCGTTACGAATAATAGGTCGGATAAACGATTCAAATACGCCAACACTAGAGGTTCCGCACTTTCTTCAAGGGTAAGGGCGCATCTTTCAGCTCTCCGGACAATTGTCCTGGCGGCATGAAAAGCGGCTCCCGCCGGATGTCCTCCAGGAAGGACAAAGTTGGTCAATGGCGGTAGTGAGGCATCCCATGCATCAATGGCCGCCTCCATGTCGCCGATATTCTTCTCCTCCAGTTTCCACTTAACATCTCTGCCAGCTGGAGTTGCCAGTTCGGCACCGACATGGAATAATGCCGTCTGGACCTTATGGAACACGTCCAGGATATTCTCTTTACCAGAAAAGCTCTCGTTATTTAGATAGCTTAAGGCCAGGCCGATCATTGAATTGGCTTCATCACATGTTCCGTATGCCTCAACCCGCTGGTCTGTCTTCGGGACGCGCTGTCCGTACACTAATGAGGTTGTCCCCTTATCACCCGTTTTTGTATAAATTTTCATTTTATTAATATCCCCTTTTCGGATCGATTACATTAAGATACTCGTTCCCACCCTTTATATATTCCTCAAAATTGCGCTCAAAAATCTCAAAAGATCTTGGAAGATAATTCTTTGTAATGCTCGAGATATGCGGTGTTACTGTGACGTTATCAAGACCCCAAAATGGATGTCCTTCAGGAAGAGGCTCTTGCCCGAAAACGTCCAATACAGCATGCGCAATCTCGTGATTGTGAAGGGCTTCTTGCAATATTTCCTCTTTATAAAGGTCACCGCGCCCGATATTCATGAATACAGCGCTGTCCTTCATCACCTTAAAGTGTTCCATCATAAGCAGGTTCTGCGTTTCCCCGGTGCTCGGCAGGACAGACACAATATAGTCGGCTTGCGGCAGCACTTCTGACAGCTCGTTCTGACTATGGATGGAATCGATATATTCGACGCTTTTACCACTCCTGTTCACCCCAAGCGTTTTCATCTGAAACGCCTTCCCCAGACGGGCCACCTCACTTCCAATCGCCCCGGTGCCGATAATCAATATTGTCTTGTTGTTCAGCTCCCCCACCTTTATCCTTCGATCCCATTTTTCCTGCGCTTCATTTTCCAGAAGCAGCTTCAATTGTTTTTCATATTGCAGAAGCATGGCGATTGTATATTCTGCCATGGGGATTTTATGAATTCCCCGCGCATTCGTGACCAGTATGTTTTTCTCGTCGATTGCCTCAAACGGCATTTTCTCGAGACCTGCGGACATTACCATAATCCATTTCAGATTTTCGGCCTTCTTGATATGCTCGTCCGTCAGATCTTCGCCATAAGTAATGATGATTTCGGCTTCCTTCAGTTTAGGATCCTCTGTTGCAATTCCTTTTTGATAGTGGAACTTATGGGAGGGGAATTTTTTATTCATGTCAGTTTGAAGATGCTCTGGCGGAATCAGTGTCGAAAGTATTTGCATCAATATATCCTCCAAATTTTATATAATCCTTTATGTAGTTTTCATATTACCAGCTTTTGAATTTTGAAACATTAATAAAAAACACGGGCACTAGGCCCGCGAAAGAATAACATTGAGGAGGTATTCCCTTACTTAGAGTATATTCGGATATATCCCGATTGCGTTGGACAATAGCCTTCTCTCATGAAAATCCACTGATACCTATTTTAATGCGTCAGGGTTCAGTCCTCTTAATTCAGACAGGATGAAAAGGCCGTCTTTCCTGATTAATTCATCATCAAAATAAATCTCTCCACCGCCATATTCCGGGCGTTGGATCAGCACCATATCCCAATGGATCGCAGAGCGGTTTCCGTTATCCGCTTCCTCATAGGCCTCGCCCGGTGTAAAATGAAGGCTTCCACAGATTTTTTCGTCAAATAAAATATCGCCCATCGGTTCTTTTATCATCGGATTGACGCCAATAGCAAATTCGCCGATATAGCGGGCACCTTCGTCAGACGCGAAAATTTGATTGATTTTTTCCGTTTGATCCGCTTTTGCATCCACCAGCTTGCCATTCTTGAAGGTTAATGAAACATCGCGAAAGGTTGTTCCCTGATAAGTACAAGGAGTGTTAAAGGAAATCGTTCCGTTGACACTGTCTTTTACCGGTGCCGTAAAAACCTCACCGTCGGGGATATTGTTTTCACCGGCGCAGACGACAGCCGGAATGCCTTTAATCGAAAATGTTAGATCCGTTCCGGGAGAAACAAGCCGAACCTTATCAGTCCGCTCCATTAATTCCTTAAGCGGCTGCATCGCTTTGCCCATTTTCTCATAATCGACCGTACAGACGTCCAGCAAATAATCCTCGAAACGACTTAAACTCATTCCTGCCTTTTGAGCCAAGCCTTGGGTTGGATAATTCAGCAGTACCCAACGGCGGTTGTTGACATAGAAGAATGTGGACGGATTCATGATTTCGCCCCAGATGCGATGCTTTTCAGAAGGTACTTCCGAAAACTCGGCATCATTTTCTTCTCCGGTAACATAAATGATGGCATCCACATCTTCATATTCCTTCAACATCCAATCCGCATAGGTTTGAAGCTGTTCTTTTTCATAACCCATATATAAATGACGGTTGATTTCGTCATCGATTAATTCGATGTATGGGTAGGCACCCAATCGATAGGCTCCATCCACCAGCTCTTTTAGCAGCGGCTTTGTATGAACATGCCCGCGGATAAGAACTCTTTCCTTCGCCTGCAGCTTCACCGAATGGTTGAGCAACAGATTAGCTAACTTTTCTAGTCTCGCGTCCTTCATCTTGACCCCCGTTATCGCTGTTCTTTAAGAAACTCTAAGGCTTCCTCGACATGGCCTTTTACCTTCACCTTGCGCCACTCTTTGACAAGTACGCCTTCTTTATTGATCAAAAAAGTAGACCGCTCGATGCCCATGTATTCCTTGCCGAAATTTTTCTTCAGCTTCCAGACGTCATAAAGCTCGGCGACCTCATGGTTCTCATCAGCTAAAAGCAAAAACGGCAATCCGTGCTTATCAATGAATTTGGTATGGCTTTCAGCCGGGTCTGGGCTGATTCCGAGAATGACAGCATCAAGCGCTGCAAACTTTTCGTGTTGATCCCTGAAATCACATGCTTCGGTTGTACAACCTGGTGTCATATCCTTTGGATAAAAATATAGAACAACATGCTTTCCTGTAAAATCCGCAAGCGCGACTCTTTCGCCATTGCTTGCAGGCAATGTAAATTCAGGCGCTTTTTTTCCGATTACCGTGGTCATTTATGCCCACCTCCATAACAATTCTTCATGGTAAGCGTACCCAATAATCCGGACAAACACAACTATCATACATCCTTGCGATCATACGGTTCAAAGTCAATCACAGCCCTGATTAAGAAGGCCGCGGGCAGACTGTATCCGATAAATGCCTCGATAGCCGCGATAATCCTACCTATCCCGACCGGACTGACATCACCATAGCCAACCGAAAACATGGTCATCGCACTAAAGTAGAAGGATGTCTCCAGCTGCTGAAAGAAATCTTCTGTCACGCGCTGTCCATCATCAAGGATTACCGCATAGTGATTTAACTCGAATAATAAATAAATCATAGCGAAACCGATCAGGATCGTTGCATAAATATTGGCTATCCATATCAGATTCTCCATGGAAAGTTTCTTATCGCTTTTTTCTTCTATAAAAATAGCCCGAATGCTCATAACCATGCAAAATACAATCAATGTCATCAGAAGATAAAACGTCATGTCCTTCCTTCTTTCCCAGAGGCTTGTATACTTCTATTTCTACTCCTGTCCGTTACGTTATATGTGGAAAATTTGAATTTGCGGTTTTATGTAGACAACCGTATACATCGGAGAGTTTAGGTTACAGGTTATGTACGGTGGATAGTATCATTTATTTAGGCTCTGTTAAATAATATTGTTGATATTCAAGTAAAAATCAAGGACCTCATATCAGGTCCTTGATTGCATTCTTATTGAAGTTAATCCGAAGGTGACATAATTAGTAAGAGCCTACCTTTTACCTTTTAAATCACCATATTGGTCTACAATATTTTGTAACTGATGTAATGTTGATACCAAATAACTTTGTTCGCTTTCAAACTCAAATTGGAGAATATTCTCTTGATGTGCTACTTCTTGAAAATACCCTTGAATATTTATCTGACCAAATTTATTAAAACTAAGGTCAATTTTAAGATTATTTTCTGATTCCGAAAAGGTAACACAACCTTTTAAATCGTTATAGCATTTTTGTAGCTGATTGAAGAACTGATATACCTGACCAGTTGAAAACCATAGTTCAGCATCTTTAACGAAATAATTTCCACTCTTAATTTCGACTATGCCTTTCACATCATAACCGCCTAAATAACTTGTTTCATTTGGAAAACCATACACTTCACTTAATTCAATTCGTATGAATCCCTGCTTACCTGCAATAATAAACTCATTCATTTTATCCAACTCTTTTCAACTATAACTTAAATGTCGATAATCTTAATTTCTTATAAGTAGCATTGGTGGATAACAAGCAGCTTTAACGGAATACTTGCCAAAGCGGACAACATTATACGAATGACAGTGAGTGCAAGTGTAGCCATCTTTATGCTTCTGTTCAGACACTTCTTTAAATATAGGTTCACTTACAGAAGATGCGGCGAGAGATTTTGTAAAAAACTCTTTCAAACGAAGTTGGTCTGCGGTATTAAGTTTTTGAATCTCTTTAATAATGTCCGTTAAAGCCATTGAAACCACTCACTTTTGTCCATATTTATATATCATTATGGAACAACAGTTCGTTTAATTCAAATATCAACATAAGTGTTTAACAGAGCCTTTATTTAAAAAGGAAATAGAGCTATAATGTAAATGCCACTTTTGAACTAAATAGGAGATGAAACCGTGCTATCAAATATCGGTGTCCCTGGTTTAATCTTAATACTCATTGTAGCCCTTATCGTATTTGGCCCTAACAAACTGCCGGAAATCGGACGCGCTGTAGGAAGTTCCCTTCGCGAGTTCAAAAAGGCAGCTTCCAATGTAACGAACGATGTCGCCGGTGATGTAAAAAAGGATATAGACCAAGCTAAAAGAGATAGTAAAGAAAATATGTGAAAAAGCGGCCGACTCAAGGCTCACTAAATGTGACTTTGAGTCGGCCGCTTCTATTTATCCGTAATAATAGATTTTCTAAAATATGTAGTTTCCTTCATTACGAAACACTAAACGTCTTCGGTGACTTTGTCATCGTCATCACCTACTTTATCTATATTCTTTTGAGAAATAGATAAAGCATCCCAGGGAGATGCTTCATAATGATAATTAACATATCCATACTAAATGTTGAAAAATCTATTCTTCTTCTAAATATTCTACACCCATTTCAGATTCTAGTACCTCAAGTTCATTCGCAGCATCATCAAAGTCTGTCTGCGCACTATTTAATTTATCCTCAATCTCGAGCCCATCGTCTATATAAAATGCCTTAAATTCTTGTAATATATTTACTTGCATTTGAATAGAAGATTTTAAATTTTGAATGACCGAATTAAGACTGTCTATTTCTGTACTACTAAACTGATTTTCATGCTCTTTAATAAGCAAACCTAATCTATCAAGTTCTTTATATGTATAGTCTTTAATATAGTCCTCAGTTTCGTTTGCCTCATTAGAGATTTCATCTATTGATGTGATATCTTGATTCAAATTAATAAACGTACTTAAATCATTGTCATAACTTGAAACATCAATACTCTCCATGACTTGATGCAAATCTTCCATAAGCACTGCTTCGTATATAGTTTTACCTGAGTTTAAAAGTTTGCTTGCTTTCAATGCTTCACCGCTCGACAATGCATTCACATCTTTTGTTAACAATTCAATATTTTCTTCAATATGTTCACCATCATTCATATCAATTATTGCAGCACTGCCAGTCGCCTTTGCAATGAGATTAAAATCACCCTTTAATGTGATAAATGCTTCAGACTCTAAATAACCTACTTTATTAGTAGCATCTTTGTTTTGTTCAGAAATAAGACTTATTTTGTCTATTAGTTCTTTCTTAGCCTTATCGCCCTCTACACTGTTATCTACTTCAATCTTACCTGCTTCCCCGGTTTTTTTAGTTGAAGATTCTGAACCACAACCAAGTAAACCGAACAGAATAAGTAAAAATGATAATCCAAGAGTTATGCTTTTTATGTACTTCATAGTTGCCCCCTATTTTCTTTGATACTTTATTACTATAATAAAATATCATAGAAAAACAGAAAAAAATATGGGTTATTAAAAGGTCTCTAACTTTTATTCCCTATATCTTGTACTTTGAAAAAGCCATCCTTTATGCAGTACTTTCATCAACCACTATGCCACAAGCTTCAACCCAATTGCAGCACCTAAGATCATCATAATGAAAAGAATCCTCTTCCAATCCTTCGACTCCCCATAAAGAATCATCCCTAAAAGAGCTCCGCCACAAGCACCAATTCCCGTCCATACGGCGTACGCTGTACCCATCGGCAAAGTTTTCATGGCCATGGATAGAAAGATAAAGCTCGACCCGAATCCAATCACCAGCAGGACGAAAGATTGCCAGTTTTTATCCCGGTGAAATTTATTAATCATAGCAACTCCAAACATTTCACAAACACCCGCAAAAACCAATGCTACCCATGCCACCTAAGATTCAGCTCCTTCCGCATTTTTATCCTTCGTGATCGTCTTCAAGCCAATGACACCCGTCAGAAGCAGCAGTATCAACAATATCTTCGAAAGCTTAAACGGCTCGCCAAAGATTAGGATTTCAGAAAGTACAGTTCCAGCGGTCCCCAAGCCAACAAAAACAGCGTAAACAGTCCCAACAGGCAGCCTTCTGCCGGCCATAATCATCACATAAAAACTAATAATGATTGAAATGACCGTTCCCGTCCAGGACCAAAAACCATCAGCGTGCTTAAGCCCAATCACCCAAAGCACTTCAAAGAAAGCTGCTATCACAACTTTTATCCAATCCCTATTCATGGTGCTTCACTCCTTCATCCATCTCCTAAAAGGGTAAACATGAAAACAGCCTGGGAGAATACTATGAATCAGTATTTCTCCCAGGCTTTTATCCCTCCGTGTAACAGCAAATAGCTGCCGTTTTCTCTCGGACCAGGCCGGCTTATTGCCGCGGAACCCTAGAAAACTTTAGATATATTCACTTATTTTCCATGCCCATTATACAACATTATGAAATATTGGCAAGAGTGCTCATCTGTATTAATTGCCCGCCCCTCTATACCGCTTCACACCTTGGTTCCAAATCAGCACAGAAAGACTGAAGAACACTAATCCAATCACAGGTGTGGCGAAGGAATAGGTGTACCATTCTTTCTTTCCTAGGAAATACGCTGCCGGATAGACGCCAACGAACGCAAATGGCAAAACCCAGGTGAGCACAAACCGAATGACCTTATTATAAATATCAACCGGATAACGGCCGTAGTTTCCGATGTTATACATCATCGGCATGATCGAGGTTTTCGCATCCGACCAAAAACCGATGCTTGCGATGGCGATGAAAATCGCCGCATAGGCAAGCGCTCCGCCAATCGCAAACAGAATGAACAAAATCGGATCGTACCACGCAATCTCCAAATTCAGTGAAGTACCCGCGTAGAAAATCACAACGAGACCGGTAATCAAACCGAATAGCGATTCCAGCTCCATCCGTTCAATAATGACTTGGTACAAGCTATGGATTGGTCGCGTTAGAATCCGATCCATTTCTCCTTTGACGATATAGCGGTCATTGAAATCCCATATGTTAAAAAAAGCAGAAAATAGCGCGTAAGGCACTAAGAAAAAGCCATAAATAAAAATGATTTCGTCCCTGCTCCATCCGCTCAACAATTGTGTATGTCCGAAAACCACCAGGATAAAAATTAAATTGACAGCCTGATTCAGAAGATCGGACAAAATTTCAACGACCAGATCCGCACGGTATTGTAGCCTGGTTTTCATATATTGGCTTACGTATTGAAAAAACATCGAAACATAAAACACAGCCTCAACCTCCCTGAATAATCAGCTGTTTTTTAGCCACTATCCAAAGAAATTGGATGGGCACCATCAATATCAGCACCCAGAGTGATTGCTGCAGCAAAGCCTGAAGAATGTCTCCGTGCCTGAAGCCGTTCGTAAAAATCATACTCGGGATATAGCTGATCCCCTGAAACGGAAGATATTTCATGATCTCCTGCGCCCAGAATGGATAAAAACTGATCGGCAAAAGCAATCCCGAAAACAGGTCGATCACAACCCGTTTCGCTCTGATCAACCCTGTATTGTTATAGAAAAAAAAGGCCGTGATGCCGGTCAAAAGGTTGATCTGGGTATTAATGATGAAGCTGAACAGCAAAGATATCCCAAAATAACCCCACAGGGCAGGATCATGAGGAAGTTCCAAAGGGAACATAAAGGAAACGACCACCATGCCCGGAATCGAAAAGAAAAAGAAACGGAAAATACCTTCGCCTAGCCCCTGCATCGTTTTCATGCCCAGATAATTATAAGGCCTGATCAATTCAATCGCGACCTTGCCTTCTTTAATCTCTGCAGCTATTTCACGGTCGATATTATTAAAGTAAAATGCACGGGCCATCCAGGCTATCGCTACATATGTAGTCATCTGTATACTTGTTAACCCTTCAATGGAACCTTTATCACCGTAAATGGCACTCCAAAGAAAATAATAGGCCCCGATATTTATGCTGTAAATGATGATTCCTGTGTAATAATCCGTCCGGTAAGCAAGCATCATTAGAAACCGGATACGAATCATCTCAATATATTTATCCAAGGCCCTCTCTCCTTACTTCCAATCTAAATAGCCATTCTTATAAGGAATGTCAGCGTCCTGTGGAAACCATCCCCTCTTCATAAATATTCCGGACGATTTCCTCTATAGACGTCTCATGAATTTTGACATCTTTAATTTTGAAATGCGAAACCACGGAGGAAATCAGCTGAGATATATTATCTTTTTCTTCCTTAATAACTGCGATATAGGTCTGACTCTTCTCCTCATATTCCCAGCTTGTTTCAAATAAAAGCGGCAGCGATTCCAGCTCAGCCATTGAAACTTCATCTAAGAATTGAAAATGAATCTCTTTTTCTTCCGCCCAGTTGTTTTTAAGATCCTGCAGTCCGCCGTCATAAATGATCTTGCCTTCATCAAGCATGACCACCCTTTCACAAACGGCTTCAATATCAGCTAAATCATGTGTTGTAAGCAGAATCGTTGTATTGTATTTTTCGTTAATTTCCTTAAGGAACTTGCGGATTTTCATTTTCACCAGAACATCTAGACCAATTGTCGGCTCGTCTAAAAAAAGCAGTGGCGGATTGTGAATCAATGCCGCGGCAAGCTCACATCTCATCCGCTGTCCAAGCGAAAGCTTACGGACCGGCTTATCTAAAAGCGGTCCAATATCAAGTGTTTCAATGATAAGTTTCATATGTTCCTCATATTGTGCATCCGGAACTTTGTAAACCTTCTTCAGCAGCCGGAATGATTCCTGGACGGCGATATCCCACCAAAGCTGTGAACGCTGCCCGAAGACCACGCCGATTGTTCTCGTGAATTTCTCCCGTTCCCGGTGAGGATCCATGCCATTAACACGCACCTCGCCTGATGTCGGCGTCAGGATGCCTGTCAGCATTTTGATGGTCGTCGACTTGCCGGCTCCGTTCTCACCAATATAGGCAACCATTTCGCCTTGCTTTACGGTAAAATTTATGTCATTGACAGCGGGAATCACTTTATAGTTTCTTGTCAGCAAATCGCGAAAAGCTCCTTTTAATCCGGAGCGGCTGGAATACATCTTGAATTCTTTGCGAAGCTGCTTGACTTCGATTGCATTGCTCATCGTTTTACTCCTCCAAATTTCTGCTTGCCCTAAAGAATTATTTTATCCAATTGCGCTTATTAAAACAATTAATACGTCTAGAGCACGTTCCCCTTTTAATAGACATCCCAGATGCCTGCGCTCAGCTTTTTCAGATGAAAAGTGCTAGAATAATGAATGGTAACTTTGCAATAAATTTAGGAGGCCATTCAAAATGAAATTTACCAATTCAGAGAATTTACATAAGGAAGCTCAGAAGCATATTGTCGGAGGTGTCAATTCCCCGTCCCGTTCTTACAAAGCTGTTGGCGGTGGTTCACCCGTAGTGATGGAGCGCGCAAAGGGAGCTTATTTCTGGGATGTTGACGGAAATAAATATATTGACTATTTAGCGGCTTACGGACCGATCATCACCGGTCATGCCCACCCCCATATAACGGAAGCGATCAAGCAAGCTGCGGAAACCGGGGTTCTTTATGGCACACCGACCCCACATGAAGTGAAGTTTGCAAAAATGCTAAAGGAAGCGATGCCTTTTATGGAAAAGGTTCGCTTTGTGAACTCCGGTACCGAAGCTGTGATGACAACCATCCGAGTAGCCCGTGCGTATACGGGAAGGGATAAAGTCATCAAGTTTGCCGGCTGCTACCACGGACACTCCGACTTGGTTCTTGTCGCGGCAGGGTCAGGACCTGCCACTTTGGGTACGCCTGATTCAGCAGGAGTACCTAAGAGCATTGCCCAGGAAGTCATTACTGTTCCTTTCAATGACATCGGGCCTTTTAAAGAAGCTCTGGATAAGTGGGGAGATCAAATTGCCGCCGTTCTTGTCGAACCAATTGTAGGTAACTTCGGTATCGTGGAGCCTAACCCCGGATTTTTGGAATCCGTACTTGACCTGACACACAAAGCAGGAGCTCTTGTCATTTTTGACGAGGTCATTACAGCTTTCCGTTTTATGTATGGCGGGGCCCAAGACTTGCTTGGCATTCAGCCTGACTTAACAGCTCTCGGAAAAATCATTGGCGGCGGTCTTCCAATCGGTGCCTATGGCGGTAAAAAAGAAATCATGGAAACAGTCGCTCCGCTTGGCCCTGCATACCAGGCTGGTACAATGGCCGGTAACCCGGCATCCATTTTATCGGGGATCGCTTGCTTAGAGGTTCTGAAACAAGAAGGGATCTATGAAGAAATGGATAGGCTAGGCGCAATCCTTGAAGCAGGAATTACAAAAGCGGCGGAACAATATCAGATCCCGATTACAATCAACCGGTTGAAAGGCGCTTTGACGATCTACTTCACAACGGAAAAAGTGGAAAACTATGAGCAGGCGGAAAATACGGATGGTGAAATGTTCGCTCAATTTTTCAAGCTGATGCTTCACCAAGGCATCAATCTTGCACCGTCCAAATATGAAGCTTGGTTTTTAACAATCGCACATACCGAGGAAGATATTTTTCATACTTTAAAAACGGTTGAACATGCATTCAAATCATTGAAAATCAATCAATAACCGTATAAATATACAAATAATATTCAAATCCAAGATATACTATTGTCTTGGGTTTGAATATTATTTTATAATTGAAAGCGTTTACAACTAGATTTTTGCGTGATTAATTATTTCACTTCATTAATAATTTTATCCATCTTACTGTATAAATAATTGATTTCTGAATATTTAAATGATATTATTGTGTTACTATTCTAAATTTTAGATACCGTCCATTCTTCTCTTTTTTTCTCACAATATCAGAAGGTTGAACCTCTGAGTGTACTGTTATTACGTTTTATCCCTCGTCGCAACGTTTCAAAAAAAAACGAAAAATCATATAGGAGGTGAAGGCAGCCAATAAGGTCTACCCTTATTTAGCGCCGAAAAAAATGACACAACAATGGACCCCGAGTTTATTTAAGGAATTTTATAAACAGGAGCATGACGCATGTGGGATTGTATCCAGCATTGAAAAGAAGAAAATCCCAACGAGAGAAAATATCTTTGCCGTAATTGATGCGCTTGTAAAAATGAATCACCGCGCTGGTTTTATTAATGGTGAAGGCGATGGCGTTGGCATCCATATCGACATTCCAAGAGCACTTTGGAAGCAAAAGCTTACGGCTGAGGGCGTTGATGCATCCGTGGTCGATAAGGATTCCTTTATCGTAGGCCATCTGTTCTTGAGCAGAAAAGCTGAAACGGAAACGCTTAAGAAAGAGATAAAAGCGAAATTGCAAAAGCACGGTCTTTCCTTGCTTTTCGAAACGGACAAAGCCTACAATTCCGCTGCACTCGGCCCTATCGCCATTCAGGAAAACCCTGTTTTTTGGCAATTTGCCTGCACCTCTGATTTCCCTGACCAACAAGCATTGTCAAAAGCACTTTTTGAATTGACACCTGAAATTGAAACAGACGATCATATTCACGTGGCATCTCTTAGCCAGTATCACGCTGTTTATAAAGTAATGGGTGCCGGAGACATTCTGCCGCACTACTACCCTGATCTTGCTGACCCGCTCGTTGCATCCACAATGACACTCGGGCATAACCGTTATTCAACCAACACCCTGTCCAGCTTTTTCCGTGTACAGCCTTTCAGTGTATTAGGGCATAACGGGGAAATCAACACGATCAGCAAGCTCCGTGATGAAGCTAAAATGGTAGGCGTCCCGCTTGTAAAGGACGGCAGTGACTCACAGGATTTAAGCCGGACGATTGAAACGTTTATCGCCAGGCACGGTTATTCTTTATTTGAAGCTATCGATCTATTATTCCCGCCAATCGTCAATGAAATGAAAGTGTACCCGGAGCATCTGCAAAACTTATATACGTATTTACGGGAAGCATGGGGGCATTTCGCACAAGGTCCTGCCGGGATCATTTCTCGTTTTGGCGATGAAGCTGTGTTTTCAGTAGACGCATTAGGCTTGCGCCCGCTTTGGAAGATTGAAACAGAAACTTCCTATTTATTCTCTTCAGAGCCTGGGATTATTCCTTCCTCTGAATATACCGGTGACCCAAAGCCGCTTGGACCAGGGGAAAAGGTCGGCTTGAAATGGGATGGAGATTCTATCAAGCTATATAATTACAAAAACTATCAGGAAGAAGTCTATGAAAGATACAATCAGCGCTTTATACTCTCTAATGACCATGTGCGTCTCAATCCTCCTGTGTTCGAAAAGGTTGTATCTAACACACAGCCTTCAGGAATTCACAACGGACAATATAAAGCATTCGGCTGGGAGCGTGATCACGTTCAGCTTATAGAACAAATGGCGGAAAAAGGCGCGGAACCTATCCGTTCATTGGGCCATGACGCACCTTTGGCAGCCTTAAACCCGGACAGAAAAAATCTCGCTGACTATATTAAGGAAAGCGTTGCAGTCGTAACCAACCCGGCAATTGACCGCGACCGGGAAGCCGAACATTTCTCTACGCGGACGATTATCGGTAAGCGTCCTTCACTATTCGAACGGGAAAAGGCAGGCAAAGTTGTTGAACTTTTGACCCCGCTTTTGATTGAAGGGAAAATGGGTTATGATTGTGCGAGCACTGTATTACAGCCAAGCTACGACCAGTTTATCAAGCATTTCCAGGGTATTCAGCTTGCTCATTTCGTTTCCATGACCTTTACCGAAGAAGAAGGCGTGCAGGAAGCTTTGGACCGACTTGCAGCTGAGGCTGTTTCAGCCGTGGATAACGGGAAAACACTGATTGTCCTTGACGATGCCGCAGCTCACCAAAACGGAAATCTTTGGTTGGATCCACATTTAGTTGTTTCAGCTGTCGATCAGGCACTTGTCACTACAGGAAAAAGACGCGATTGTTCCCTGCTCTTAAGATCAGCTTCGATTCGCTCTTTGCATGATATCATCGTCGCGTACGGTCTTGGTGCGAATCTTATTAGCCCATATTATATGTTCTTGTCATTATCGACTGAAACAAATGTTCCGACAGTCAATTTATACAATGCATTAACGAAGGGTCTTGAGAAAGTTATCTCCACCATCGGCATCCATGAGCTTAGAGGCTACGGTCGTCTATTCTCAAGCATAGGCCTTCATGAAGAAGTGGGAAAATATCTAAATGTGGTGAACTTCTTCGGGTCTAACGAGCTGGCACAAAACTTCGAAGTATTGAAAGAAGACGCTAAACAACGCGTCTTGGATTATAACAACGAAGCCGAAAGAATCGGAAAGACATTCCATCTGTTCCCAAGGATATGGAAAGCGATTGGGGAAGTAGCCATAACCGGTGACTATACTGCCTACGGTGAAAAGATTTCGGAACAGGAGGAAGCGAATCCGACGACGATCAGGCATTTAACAAGTCTGAAAACAGCAGATACTCCTCTGCCAGCACAGGATGTTGATATTTCCGTTGGTGACCATAGCCTGCCATTCGTCATTGCCTCCATGTCATTTGGATCGCAAAATGAAACGGCGTTCCGCGCTTATGCTGAAGCAGCTGATCAGTTGAATATGATCAGTATGAATGGAGAAGGCGGAGAAATTAAAGATATGCTTGGCAAGTACCCGAACTCCCGTGGCCAGCAGATCGCATCAGGGCGATTTGGAGTAAATGCAGAGCTGCTTAACTCTTCTAACCTGCTGGAAATCAAAATCGGCCAGGGAGCAAAACCAGGAGAAGGCGGCCACCTTCCAGGATCCAAGGTAACCGCGAAGATTGCGGAAGCTCGTAATGCTACAATCGGATCGGATTTAATTTCGCCATCGAACAACCATGATATTTATTCCATTGAAGATCTGGCGCAAATGATTCATGAACTGAAAACGGCAAACGATAAAGCAAAAGTCGCTGTAAAAGTCCCGGTTGTTCCTAACATCGGAACGATTGCGGTTGGTATTGCCAAAGCAGGGGCCGACATTATCACCTTGTCAGGATTTGACGGCGGTACGGGTGCTGCACGTATCCATGCTCTTCAGCACGTTGGACTTCCTGTAGAAATAGGAGTAAAAGCGGCCCATAATGCCCTGCTTGAAGCAGGCATCCGCCATACCGTGGAAATCTGGGCAGACGGCGGTTTAAAGAGCTCCATGGACGTTTTGAAAGTGATGCTCCTTGGGGCGAACCGGGTCGGTTTCGGTACCCTTTCTATGATTGCTGTAGGTTGTACAGCTTGCCGCGGCTGCCACCTGGATACATGCCATGTAGGTATCGCTACCCAGATTGAATCAGAAGCCCAGGCAAAAGAACATGGGTTGCGCCGTTTCGTTCCGCGCCAGTTTAATCCGTCCGTACAAGGATTAATGAATATGTTCACAGCGTTTGGAAGCGAACTTAAAGCTCTGACTGCCTCTCTTGGCGTCAAGAACCTTCAGGATATTGTTGGACGTTCAGATTTACTCGTTCAAGCAAAAGGTAAAGAAATGCTTGATCTGACTTACCTGTTAAAAACACTTGAAATTAGCCAATTCACCCATAAAGAAGCAGCTGCTTCCGTCAAGGAAGGCGCTATGCAGGTTGCTGTCGGAGCTGAATATTTGGATTCACGTGTTGATGAACTCCATGAATCGCGGGCATATAGCGCCGTCACATCCGAACAGCGTGTACTTGGAAGCCGGGTATCATGCCACCGCGTTCGCGGAAGATTAGACGGTTCCTACAAAGCCCTTCCGCAAGTTAAGCTGACATACAAGGACGGATCCATTCCTGGTAACGGCCTTGGCGCGTATAACAGTGAAGGTATTCAGATCAGTGTAAATGGCGGCGCTCAGGATGGCGCTGGTAAAACATCTATCGGTGGCAATCTTTTAATCTTTAAATCGCCGGGCAAGGATGGAAAGTTCTATAATGGTTCAGTTGGTAAAGGCTTCGGTTACGGGGCACAGCACGGCTTGCTTGTCGCGCAAGGTGATGCTGACGCACGTGCCGGAATCAGACTTTCCGGTGCGGATATGGTTATCGGCGGTCAGTTAAAACAGCCTATCTCTGAAAAAGAATCCGGAAATCTTGCGGTTCATTCAAACATTAAAGGCTTTGCCTTTGAGTATATGACAAACGGACGAGGATTGGTTCTAGGAGATCCAGGACCATGGATTTGTGCAGGGATGACAGGCGGAGTAGTCTATTTACGCCATCAGCCTGAAGCCGGTTTAACGAAAGACGCCATCCAAAGACGGATTGCAAAGGGAGCTAAGGTTTCCATTGATAAGCTTTCCGCATCAGGATTACAAGACATTACAGAGCTTCTGGGCACATATGTATCCTTGCTGAAGGAACAGGGCCAAAATGATGAAGCAGTTTCATTAGAAAAACTGCTTGCAAACCCTGAACAGCACTTTGTACAGGTCGTTCCTGTTAAAGAACAAGCTGATCCATCTGTATCTACAGAATGATATTGGTTTAAACTGAAGAAGCGGACACTCTCCTCGAGTGCCCGCTTTTTTATTTTACAATTTCTTGAATATTTCCATTTACCCCTTGTAACTTTCCTCTAAACCCTGTATATTTCATAATTGTTTACTTCTGTTTCAATTAGTGTAAATTAGATATACATTCATTTGTATATGGCATATTGTAACCATATAAAGTTAGCAACTCACCGATTGTCGAGCCTTAAAGGCAGAGATGGCGTAGTTGCTGGTGCAGATAGGAAAGTGGATACCTCCTATCTGTCAAAGAAAGGAAGAGTCTTACTTATGAAGCTTGGTGCCCGCATAATCAAAACGGGAATCGCTATTGTTCTTGCTCTTTATTTGGCACAACTTCTAGAGCTGCCTGCTCCGGTATTTGCCGGAATTGCCGCGATATTTGCCATACAGCCAACCATTTACCGCTCCTACCTATCAGTCATGGAACAAATACAAGGCAATCTGGTTGGAGCGATTATAGCTGTTGTGTTCGTCCTGTTGTTTGGCAATCATATCTTTATTATCGGTTTGGCTGTTGTCATTGTCATTACGATCAATTTGAAGCTGAACATGGAAAAGAGTCTCATTCTTTCCATTGTAACGGTTATTGCCATCATGGAAAGCCAGCAAGGAGATTTCCTGCAGTTCTCGATGATCCGCTTTTCTACTATTTTGCTCGGGATTCTCTCATCGTTTATCGTGAATCTTGTTTTTATTCCGCCAAAATATGAAACAAAGCTATATAATCGAATTAACAACGTAACGGAAGATATTTTCAAATGGATCCGTATAAGTACAAGGCATGCTTCAGAGCATACCTTGCTGAAAAAGGATATCAGCCGGATCAAGGATACCCTTTTAAAGCTTGAACAGACGTATTCCATGTTTAAGGAAGAACGTGATTATTTTAAGAAAGAAAGCCTTTCTAAATCACGAAAACTGGTCGTTTACAGGCAAATGATCACGACAACTAAGAAAGCCTATGAAACATTAAAACGAATTCATAAATTTGAAAATGAAATTAATTTGATGCCTGAAGACTTCCAAACACAAATCCAGCTGCAGCTTGATTCTTTAATCCACCAGCATGAACAGATATTGTTAAAGTATATCGGGAAAATCAAAATCGTCAGCTGCATAGACGAATACAATGGTCAATCTTTGAGCCGAAACGAGTTCCTGTCCTTTTTCTTTACACAAATCAAAAAAATGGAACATACCAGTGAAGAAGACGAAGAAAATGTGCCAACACGCCTGCTCCCGTTAATCTCAGCAATTATCGAGTATGATGAACAATTAGAGCATCTTGAAAAGCTAATTAATAGCTTTCAATCCTTCCATAAAGATGAAAATGAAGTGTCGGTTAAAGAAAATATTGAGGATATTTAAAAGGCAGTCCCGAATTATTGGGACTGCCTTTTCATTATACCTACGTCTAATCTCCGCTTTGGCGCCAATCGGCGAGTTTTCTTTAAAGGTTATAACATATTAATTTACAATCATGAATCAAGCTGCTGAACCTGGAATAGCTTATAATAATGTCCCTGTTCTTGCATCAGTTTTTCATGCGTCCCCATTTCAGCTATCTCTCCATGCTCGATCAGAACGATTCTGTCAGCATGGGTGATCGTTGACAGACGGTGGGCTACAATGAAGGTCGTTCTGTCCCTGGCCAGTTTTTCGAGTGCTTCCTGGATAAGATGCTCGCTCTCGAGGTCAAGGGCAGAGGTGGCCTCATCCATTACAAGGATTGGCGGATTTTTCAAGAACACCCGCGCTATCGCCACACGCTGTTTTTGTCCTCCGGAAAGCTTGACGCCCCGCTCTCCCACTTTTGTCTCGTAGCCTTCCGGGAGATTCATAATGAACTCATGGGCATTGGCTGCCTTTGAAGCTTTGATTACTTCTTCCTTCGAAGCCTCTGGATTTCCCATTAAGATATTCGCAATGACGGATTCACTGAATAAAATATTGTCTTGGAGCACCATTCCGATTTTATCACGCAAGCTGCGCACTTTAAATTCCCGAATATCGGTGCCATCCAGTAAAATTCGCCCCTCGTTTACATCATAAAAACGGGGAAGCAAGCTGACAAGAGAGGATTTGCCGCCGCCGCTCATACCGACAAGCGCAATTGTTTCGCCTTGTTCAACATCCAGGTTAACATTTTTCAAAACAGCATTTTCCTTCTCATCGTAAGCAAACGTCACATTCTCAAAGCGGACGTTTCCGTCAACATGCGTAAGTTCCTTTGCATTCGGTTTATCGTCGATATCGTATTTCTCATCAATGAATTCGAATACCCTGTCCATCGAAGCAATCGTCTGGGTCATCGTCGTCGACGAGTTTACGAGCCTTCGTAATGGATTATATAGCCGATCTATATAACCGATGAAGGCGACCATCGTTCCGATAGACAGATCACCATGAATGGCCCGATAGCCGGCATATCCGATCACAAGTAACGGGGCGATGTCCGTTATTGTATTCACAACGGCAAAAGATTTTGCGTTCCAGCTCGTATGCTCTAGTGCCTTATTAAGAAAATTTTTATTTTGTTTATCAAACCGCTCCTGCTCATAATCCTCAATCGCAAAGCTTTTAATGACAGGCATCCCTTGCACCCGTTCATGAAGATGGCTTTGGACATCCGCAAGTGCCTGGGAACGGACCCTCGTGATTGCCCGTAATTTTCCAAAGAAATGTTTGACCGAAAACGCATAAAACGGTAGCAAGACTAACGAAACAATTGTTAAAGTAACATCCATCGTCAGCATAATCACAATCGCAATAATAATCGTTGCGATATCAAGCCAAAGGTTCATCAATCCTGTAATAACAAAATTCTTCGTTTGCTCAACATCGTTAATAACCCTTGAAATGACTTCACCGACTCTAGTGTTGGAATAATACTTAAAGCTGAGCTTTTGGATATGTGTAAAAAGCTGATTACGAATGTCATAGATGATTTTCGTTCCGGTCCATTGCGCATAATACTGGCGGTAATACTCAATTGGCGGTCTTAGCACGACAAATATGAAGAGCATAATTCCCATTACCCAAAAAAGATTCTCCGTTTTCACTGCATTTGAAATATCATCGTTATTCACGATATCGTCCAGAACATATTTAATTAAGATAGGAATTAACAGTGGAATGGTAAATTTAAGCAAGCCGATACAGATCGTCCCGATGATTTGCCATTTGTACGGCTTCACAAACTGCAGATACCTTCTTACGCTGTCCACATAAATCCCCCGTTTTTGAATAATATTATTTTGAAACATTTAAAACAGAATAAAAACCTGTTGGTGTGACAACAGGCCTCTCCTCTCAACTATTAACGATAGGTTAAATAGCGTTCGTACCACGAGTCGATAAATTCTGCGGAAAAAGGCCCTTTCCGCTGGCGAATCATATAAATCAAATAATCGACATTCCGGTATAGAATCTTATCAATGACTTCGGGGTAATTCATTTCTCTCCGATGCCGTTCATATTCATCCTCATCCAATAAATTAAAAGTCATATCGGGAAACACCTTAATATCCAGGTCATAATCAATATATTTCAATGCATTATTATCACAGATAAACGGAGAGCTAATATTGCAATAATAGTAAACCCCGTCTTCCCGCAACATTCCGATTACATTGAACCAATATTTTGAATGAAAATAACAGATCGCCGGTTCCCTGGTTATCCATGTCCTCCCATCCGATTCTGTTACCATGGTCCGATCATTTGCCGCGATGACAAGATTCTGCGTCCCCTTTAAAACGGTGGTTTCTTCCCAGACCCGGTGGATATGCCCGTTGTGTTTATAGCTGTGAATTTGGATTTTTCCTCCTTCAGTGGGAATCCCCATATTTTCTCCCTACTTTCTCTGTACGACGGCTATAAAAAATCAATTTCCAGTACGTGTCAAATGAATAAAGCTCGCCTTTTTTCTATTTCTTTATTATAGCCTATCCCTAAATTTAAAACAAAAGGGTCAACCTGACAGTGGAAATCTCCAAAAAGGCTGTATTTGTATGATCCTATCCTGAAAGGAAAAGGATGATACGTTCAGACTTCTCGAGCATCACTGACCAGATTAACCCTGATCGTTGAATCATTTTCATTTGAATGGCTATGTAAACTTGATTGTTAAAAAAGCATTTTGGGCTCATTCGTTTGAAACCTTGAATTCATGCCTCTCAGCAAAGCTAAAGGGTAGCTTAAGTTCCTACGAGACTATGAGAAAGCTTGCTTTCTCTCTGGTCTTGTAGGAACCTAGACTTAAATGCGCCGATATATATAACATAGCCACCCGTTACAGAAGCGCTGCTTGACCTTCTTGGTAATACCGGATTACTTCATCGGTTTGCTGTTCAAACGTATCTTGAATCATGGACAGCTCTTTTTTCATCCTAACGATTTCTTCGTTGATCGACTCCAATTCCGTCTGTTCCTGTAAGGTCCGCAACTGTTGTTCAATCTCCTGGCATCTTTCAATTTCTGATTGCAAGAACAAAAGCTTTTCCATTGTTTTCAACTGTTCATTTATGAGCCGATCAAACTCTTCCATCTATTCGCACCTCGCCAATTGGTATTTTCCTCTCTTTGTCTATGTATTCTTGTTAAGCAGGACTATTCCTTTGACTTATATTGTTGAGTTGGAAGAAGTTTTGTCGAATGAGTTGCTTAAGGAAAATCAATGACTCCAAAAAACCTAAAAAACACCCATTGCAGGGTGCCTTTTCGTGGTATATGAGTTACTTTTTGTTTTGCTCAGCTTGTCCCGGTTTTATTGTCTTACTTGTTGAACTCAATGCTAGACGAGCAGGGAACGTCCGCCATCAACGATGATGGTCTGCCCGCGGATCATACTTGATTGTTCCGAGATCAAAAACATAATCGTATTCACCATATCTTCCATTTCAACAATTCTGCCTGCCGGTGTGGCTTGCGCAGCATCAGCCAATAGCTCTTCACGGTTTGGAAAATGGGTTAATGCCTCTGTATCGATGGCTCCTCCCGAAACGGCATTCACGCATATATTCTTCGGTGATAATTCAACGGCCAGATATCTGGTCAGTGCTTCTAATGCCGCTTTCGATACTCCGACAGTCGTGTAATTTTCCAGGACCCGGATGGAGCCCAATGAGCTGATGCTCACCATCTTCCCTCCGCCATTCTTTTCCATGAGTTTGGCTGCTTCTTGAGCACAAAACAAAAATGCTTTACTGTTGATATCCATTGTCCAATTCCAATGTGTTTCCTGCAATTCCATGGCAGGACGCAAAACACCTGATGCCGCATTATTAACAAAGACGTCCAATCTTCCATAAAATTCTTCAATTTGTTCAAACATCGCTTTTATTTTGGAAACATCCCCGACATTGGCTTTCACAATAAGCACCTTTCTGCCGAGAGCCTCAATCTCTTCAGCGACTTCGAGAGCTTTTGATTTACTGCGGGCATAATTAATTACAAGATCAAATCCCTCTTTTGCAAGGCGCAAAGCCGTCTGTCGTCCAATTCCACGGCTTGAGCCGGTAACTAAAGCTACTTTCTGTGACATGTGTCAGTCATCCTTTCAATTGAAATAATGAATAAAGTACGTTCTTCTAATGAAAAATAAAGCGAAAAGAAAAGGAGTGTTTATGTATGTATGTAGGCCGTGATATGACGGAACTTTCAATGGTAGCAAAATCTGAGTGGGAAGAAAGCGAACTTGCCTATTTTCATCACTCCCTGCAACAAATGGTACCTTATTTGAACCAAGAAGGACAGACCATCCACCGCGAAATTGTTAAAGAAATTGAAAACCGCGGCGGACTGAACCGGCATGAAGCGGATTATACGCATGGAAGTGAAGTCAGCTACGACTGATTTTTGTTCGCTAAAACATCGTGATCGTAAATTTTGATAGTCGATTATAAATTGTGTCATCCCTCGTATTTTTGTGTCATCGCTCATTTATTTACGTTATCGATCATATATTTCTGGGATCGCTCGTAAATTCTGATAATCGATCATATATTTCTGGCATCGCTCATAAATTCCGATAATCGCTCATATATTTCTGCCATCGCTCGTAAATTCCTGTAATCGCTCATATATTGCGACAATCGATCATATATTCTCTCATCGCTCATATATTGCGACAATCGATCATATATTTCCGTCATCGCTAGTAAATTCCGATAATCGATCATATATTTCTGCCATCGCTCGTAAATTCCGATAATCGTTCATATATTTCCGTCATCGCTCATATATTGCGACAATCGATCATATATTTCCGTCATCGCTCGTAAATTTCGACAATCGATCATATATTTCTGTCATCGCTCGTAAATTCCGACAATCGATCATAAATTTCGATAATCGCTCGCAAATTCCAATAATCGCTCATATATTTCTGCCATCGCTCGTAAATTCCGACAATCGATCATATATTTCTGGCATCGCTCGTAAATTCCAATAATCGCTCATATATTTCTGCCATCGCTCGTAAATTCCGATAATCGCTCATATATTTCTGGCATCGCTCGTAAATTCCGATAATCGTTCATATATTTCTGGCATCGCTCATATATTGCGACAATCGATCATATATTTCTGCCATCGCTCGTAAATTCCGACAATCGATCATATATTTCTGGAATCGCTCATATATTGCGACAATCGATCGTATATTCTCTCATCGCTCATATATTCCGACAATCGATCATATATTTCCGTCATCGCTCATATATTCCGACAATCGATCATATATTTCCGCCATCGCTCGTAAATTCCGACAATCGATCATATATTTCTGTCATCGCTCGTAAATTCCGACAATCGATCATAAATTTCGATAATCGCTCGTAAATTCCGATAATCGCTCATATATTTCTGCCATCGCTCGTAAATTTCAATAATCGATCATAAATTCCTGTAATCGCTCGTAAACTTCAATAATCGCCATAAACCACTGTACTTTCCATAAATTCTGATCCATTCTATCGGCCGCAGTGTTTTGTCCTGCGGCACATACGAAAATTGACTGTTTACGTTTCCTTCATGGATTTGTAAGCCGCAAACATTTTCTGGTGCGATACAGGAAATGCATAGGCCTGCATCTCCTTGATGCCAACCCATTTTAATTTGTTGCGTGACATCACATCTTCCGAGATTACCGCTTCCAGCTTCCCCGAAAATGTATCGACATCCCAAACCAGATGAGAAAAAACATGATCTATCTTAACGATAAACTCGCCAATATCAGGTTTCACTCCAAATTCCCCTTCAAATTGTTCTTGATAAAATTCGCGCTTTGTCAAAAGCTGATTATGGATTTCAAAGTTGGGGAATTCCCATAGATTAGCGAGCAGTCCTGTAGCTGGACGTTTATGAATTAAGAATTCTCCCTTTTCATTTGTAAGAATGCCGGCCACAAGCTGAACGTTCCTGCTTTTTTTCGTTTGGTTTTTAACCGGTAACTTCGCCTGCATCCCTTCCTGAAAAGCAACACAGTGATCGCGAACCGGGCAAAGCAGACAAGCGGGCACACCGGGAGTGCAGATTAATGCTCCAAGCTCCATAAGAGCTTGGTTGAAAAACGATGGATTATCGTGGTCGATCAGTTCTCTTACCGCATCTTCAAAGATTTTCCGGGTTTTCGGCTTCGCGATATCCTCTTCGATTAAAAGGATCCTTGATAATACCCGCATGACGTTTCCATCTACGGCAGGCTCCGGTTTTCCGTAAGCAATGCTTAAAATTGCACCAGCCGTATAGGGACCGACCCCCTTTAATCTTGAGATTTCTTCCGGAGAATTTGGTACAATTCCATTATATTTTTCGCGGACTTCTTTTACAGCGCTGTGGAGGTTTCGCACTCTTGAGTAATATCCTAATCCTTCCCACGCTTTAAGAATTCTCTCTTCATCGGCTTCTGCAAATTCATCAAGGGTTGGGAACCAGTCAATGAATCGGTTGAAATAAGGAATGACCGTGTCCACCCTTGTTTGCTGCAGCATAATTTCAGAGACCCACACCTTATAAGGATCCTGGTCTTTTCGCCACGGTAGGTCTCTTTGCTCCTGCTCAAACCAGGAAATTAAATCGTTCCGGAAATTTTTTATATGAAGCTTGGGCAAATTTTGAATTTCATATTTTTTCACGTTTTGTTCCTCCGGATGTTAAAATCGTATCAAAGAAGGGAATATACTTATAAGTTCAATTTCTCGATAAACTAATAGGACAATGGTTGAAATCCAATCTTTTCAGGAAAAATATCTATACCATCTTTACCTAAGAATCATAAAGTAAATGATCCGTTCCATCATCAATATTGTAATACGTGACAATATAAGTAAAGTAATTTATTTTGGTCCATCCACAGCTTTGGTTTATGATTGAGTCATATGTCTCTTTTATATTGTCTTACACAACTTAGAAGTAGATTCCAAAGGAGGTTTAAGCTTTTTGGATACTGGTACTCACCTTGTCATGGGAATTGCACTTGGAGGACTCGCAACTTTAGATCCCGCTGTAGCAGACAGTACTATTACCGCAACAGCCGTTCTGGCGGGTACGATTATTGGTTCCCAGGCTCCCGACATAGATACGGTTTTAAAATTAAGAAATAATGCAGTTTATATACGGAATCACCGGGGGCTTACCCATTCATTGCCGGCAATTCTTTTATGGCCGCTTTTAATTACCGGTACGATTTACGTATTCTTTCCGGCTTCCGATTTATTCCACCTTTGGATTTGGACGTTTCTTGCTGTATTTTTGCATGTTTTCGTGGACATATTCAATGCGTATGGCACTCAGGCTATTCGTCCGATTTCGTCAAGATGGGTGGCACTTGGAGTCATTAATACCTTTGATCCTTTTATTTTCGGTATCCATGTTGCAGGATTGCTTTTATGGGGCTTCGGTTTTCCGCCAGGGTATACATTCTTATCCATCTATGGTATTTTGCTTATTTACTACATTGCCCGTTTCAGAGAACAGCATATTATCAAGGCGTCTGTTAAGGTACAAATACCCGAGGCTAGGAAAATTATCATGTTACCTACGATGAAGTACCACAACTGGAAGGTTGCCGTCATTACAGAAAAACACTATTACGTCGCAAGAGCCAGCAACGGATATGTGACCATCCTTGACAAATTTGAACGCGTACCACTGCCGGTAAGCCCTGTTCTTGATGCCGCAAAGCATGACAAAAATCTGGCGGCTTTCCTTTCTTTTTCCCCGGTGTATCGCTGGGAAATCGATATGTCAGACGATTCTTACGAGGTTCGCTTTATCGACCTGAGGTATAGAAGCAACGGTTACTATCCATTTGTCGCTGTCGTGCAGCTCGACCGTGACTTAAAAATCACGAATTCCTATACCGGCTGGATTTTCAGTGAAGCAAAACTTCGTAAAAAGTTAGATATCTTACCGGGATAACATCTATAAAATTCCTGAAAATAAAATAGCTGGCCCCTGATTCCCTGCTTTAATCAGGATAATCATCGGAGGCCAGCTTTTTTCAATGGAGATCCTCTTTTTTATTTAATAGATGTTTATATTTTGAATTATTTTCCACAAACTCATGCAGCTTCTCTCCGTAATTTTCGATCCATTGTTTCACGACGCGTGCTGTCATTTCCGGGCCGGCATACTCATGCCCTGCTTTCGCATAGGTTGCTTCAAAATCCTCCCACAAAAGCTCAATCCAGGTACGGGCCGTTTCAAAAGTAATCGTATTATTTTTTTCTAATAATAAATCTGTCAGCCTTTCATGATGTTCATTCATGATGATCACTCCTTTGCCATTTTTTGATGAATTCGGCACATCATATTTCTACCCTTTTTACCCATACTAGTAATGCGCGGAAACGCGCGCTCGTACATCGGTTTCAGGAGGGAAACAATGAGGAATAAAGCGAGAAACTTCCCAAATCAAAACGGCAATAAATTCGAGGGAGAACCTCGTGCTAAAGCCGAGTACAATTCGAAACGGACAGACGGATCGATAAACACCCATCCTCAGGAAAGAATGCGGGCATCAAACCACCGAACCTCCGATACACTTTAGACTGGTGCCTGCTTTAATTGTTGTGAGAAGATACTGTAACCTTTGAGATAGCCGAGCCGCTACAGGAATCATTCATTCCAGTAGTGTCGGCTGTTTTTTTATTATTTAAGTTCCGTGAGCATCGAAATCGGAAGCGCCTCTTCTTTGCCATCGCCATTCATACGGAAGCCCCAAGCAAACACTCCGTTTAAATAATCCACTTTGAAATAGGAGCCCGGGTCCCCCTCAATTTGATAAATTTCACCTGATTTAAAATCATCAGGATTCAATAAATAGGCTTTCGCCATGACAGCCTTCCGTTCAAGCACGGCAAATTCACTGACCATTCCAAGCTGTTCCGCTTTTCGAGCCTTTTCTTTAAGCGAGGCGATTTCCTGATTCAATTCATATTGTGTCATTTTGCTGTATCTTATATCATTCATTTATAGCACCTCTATTTTTCTAAAAAATAATCACCCAGGGAGGTCCCACGATGTCTTCAGTTATGATTACCGGCGCAGGTTCCGGGCTTGGCAGGGAACTGGCTCTAGGATTCGCAAAACAGGGCTATCATATCATTCTGCTCGGCCGAAACCGAAATAAACTGGAAGTTGTAAAAAAACAAATTCATGATGTAAACGGAAGCGCCGACAGCTTTATCCTTGATCTTACTGATAATGGAGAAATCAAGCGCCTCGTTACTGAATTGGCGGCTGTCTACTCCATTTCTATCTTAATCAATAATGCCGGAGTTGGCTATTTTGGACCATTCGAAAAGATGCCGGATACAGAATGGAGAGAAATGATAGACACCAATATAATCGGGACAATCCAACTGACTCAAGCCGTGCTGCCCTGTTTAGAGCGGCAGGAGAACAGCGCTATCATTCAGATCATCTCCACTGCCGGTTTGCGCGGCAAAAAACATGAGGCTGTCTACTGTGCCAGTAAATTCGCCATCAGAGGCTTTACAGAAAGCCTACAAAAGGAATACGACGATACGGCTGTCTCGATTACAGGTGTTTATATGGGCGGCATGGATACACCTTTTTGGGACTACAGTGATCATGTGAAAGATAAATCCCGTTTTAGAACTGCCAAAGAGGTGGCTCAACTAATCATTGATGGCTATCAAAAGGAAAAAGAGATCATCATTGAATCTCTTACATAAGCTCATCACGATCAGATAAATACCGGTCGATTAAGTCAATAGGGAATCCTTTTTGAAATAGGGTTTGCTTCATACGTTGTTCATACTCGTAGCCTGTGTATTTTTGCAGTCGTCGCTTTACTTTATCAGCCTGATGGCAAAGGGATTCCCATTCTTCATCACTGTCTTTTTCAAAGCTTACGTTAAGCAATGCCTCTGTGATGACATCCATAGAAAACCCTTTGCGTAGCAGGGTTTGTTCCAGTTTTTGCTTTAATGCTCGTTCAGAGATATTCTTCTCTTTTGCAATTGATTTTTCTGCCATTTTTCGGGCGTGCCCTTCCTGAATATCAAAAGGATATTGGAGTAAGGCCTGGTCGATGTTTTTTTCACTGACTCCTTTTTCCTTCAATTCTTGTCGAATGATGATTGGTCCTTTATTTCCGCTATTGATTTGTGTTCTAACGAAGGCTTCGGCAAATGCTAAATCGTCCAAGTAGTTATAATTGTACAGTTTATGGACTGCCTCCTGGATAACCGGCTCTACCATCTCTTTTTTCTTTAAATACGTTCGGATCTCAGATTCCGATCGCATTCGATGCGATAAATAATTTAATGAGAGCGTAAAGGCTTTTTGTATTTCATCATAGTATTGGATATCTGCAAGGTTGAATTCGTCGATGTCTGTCCCCTTTTTCAGCTGGAACTTAAGAAGGACTTCTTCGTCAACACTAAAGGCATATTCTTCGTCTAAGTAAATATTATAGCGATCTTTGCGTTTTTTTTGAGTTGTTATTTTTGTAATATGCGGCATAAAATCACCCCTGTTAATAATGTAACACATCTAAAAGAAGGTTATCTGGATAAAAAACCGAAATACTTTTATGAAGGAGGGATTTTCATGAAAATCGCGATTGCCGGTGGCAGCGGATTTGTCGGTACTGCTTTAACTGGTGAACTTCTAAAAGAAAAGCACGAAGTATATATCCTGACGAGAAATCCCGATAAGCACATACCGGATGATGCTGTCCGCTATGTACGGTGGCTGAGGGACGGATCACATCCGGAAAAGGATTTGGAAGGCATTGATGTTTTCATGAATCTATCTGGAGAATCGTTGAACAGCGGACGTTGGACAGATGATCGCAAGCGAAGAATTGTCGAAAGCCGGATGCAATCCTCAAAAGAAATGGTGCGTATCCTATCACAGCTGCAGAAGAAACCCAAAACCGTAATAAACGCCAGCGCAATTGGTTATTATGGAACTTCTGAAGTGAACACATACACCGAGGAGACCGCTTCCGACGGAGACGATTTCTTGTCCCGTACGGTACAACTTTGGGAAAAAGAGGCGATGAAAGCTAGTTCCTATACGGAGAGGATCGTGTTAACCCGGTTCGGTGTCATCCTTGGGGAAAAAGAAGGAGCTTTATCAAGCATCGTCTTGCCCTATAAGCTTTTTGGGGGCGGTAAAATTGGCAGCGGCCGCCAATGGATGTCATGGATTCATATCAAAGATGTCACTCGTGCCATAATCTTTTGTATGAATCATCAAGACATACAGGGACAAGTTAACTTTACCTCGCCTAACCCGGTACATATGGACTTATTTGGACGGACTGTCGGAAAAGTGCTGCATAGACCCCACTGGTTCCCGGTACCGGCATTTATGCTTAGTACGTTACTTGGCGAAATGAGCGTGTTAGTTCTGGAAGGACAAAAGGTTATTCCTGAAAAGCTGTTAAGTCATCATTTTGAATTTAGCTATCCTGATTTATCCTCTGCACTCGAAGATCTTTTAGTAAACCGGCAATAACCGGTTTATTTTTTTTGCTAAGGTATGGAATTAGCCGGTAAGGAAAAAATGGGGATATACTGATTTAAGGAGCTGACGAACGATGGATAATAAGAAACGGGAGAAAATGAGAAACACGCTGACTAGCACGCAGGCAGTCCTTTATGCGCGCGAATTCAAAAAAGCTGACCGTGCGGCCGGGTATACTATGAAAAGAGGAAAAATTTAATATGCAGTCTATTTTGCATACATAATGTGACTCCTTCCGTGAAAAATAATACTGTATGACTCACCCTTCACGAGTCATTCTTATTATTTCTTGGGAGGCGGCTGACATGGGCAGAAACAATATTCACCACAACCGGGATAAGAATAAGCAAAAACTTCCACAAGTGCCGAAGGATTTAAAAAGAGATGGGCTTGACGTCGAATTCTCCGCTGACCTTGCGGACCATGAAGATTTAGAAGCGATGGCCCGTTCTGATTCAGCTGACCGACGCGCAAAAAGTCAAAAAAATAAGTAAAACGAAAAAACAGGGAGAAAATTCTCTCCCTGTTTTAACATTTTATATTTTTAGTGTGCCGCTGCTTTACGATCAAACTTGCCAGTACCTTTCCCTTTCCCAACATGTTCTTTAATGTAAGGAATGGCAAATCTGTCTACACCATATTGATAAGCGCTTGCTCCTGCAAAGAGAAGGATGATTGCTACTGTATAAAGAACCGGGTTTGTGCTGGTTGTTCCTGCTAACATGAAGTTAAGGTTCATGAATGCTCCTGCAAGAAGTGCTGGAATAGTGGCTGCACCAAGGATTAATCCAATACCGATCAGCACTTCTCCCCATGCTACAAGGAAGCTGAATACTCCAGCGTTCGGCAAAGCTATGTTTTCCAGGAATGCGGCATACCAGCCTGCGACTGCCGGATGTTCTCCGCCAGCTTGCGCGATAGCCCCTTGCATGAAGCCTCCCGCGTCAAATCCATCCATCACTTTATGCCATCCTGCCTCTAACCATTGAATACCTAACCAAATTCTTAATATCGCCCAAAACCCACTAATAATCGGACCGTTTTTCCAATTTACTTCCATTTCACTCATCTCCTAATTTTTTTATAAAATATGATTGCTTCTTGTGAAATTATTCACAAATGTTCTTAAAAAAATTTAATTAGATTAATCTACAGCCAGCTGTTTTATAGAAGCAAGATAGTTTGTGAAGCTTTTCACTATCTTTTCTACACTTTTATAATACTCCCCCACTGTTTAATATGCAATCCTTTTCACAATATTTTCACATTTTAAATTACTCCTTAATCTGTCATCATTCACAAGTTATCCACAGGTATGTGAATAATGTGGACTATTTTGCGAAAAGCCTTTCATTTAGCTATTTATAGATCCTCTTTTATCCCCAAGAAAATATGGATAACTATGTGGATTATGTGGATAAGTGGTTTTTGTCCCTGTTATTCATTGGTTGCAACTGTGGATAGATTAGTCTGCTGAGATTCGCGAATTTGGAGATTTGAATTCGAGAGGGAGGTGCTAAATTGACTTTCGTTTAAATGGGAAGGACTTTCGTTTGAATCGACTCAATTTTCGTTTGAATCATAAGATTTTTCGTTTAAATCAAAAACCCCGGATGATTAATATCATTGTCCTACCGGAACAAATACGGTTATACCAATCCAAGCATCCGGCAGGACCAGCCTTGTGTAACAGGATAAGAAAAAAAAGCAGCCCCTCTTCCATGATGGCTGCTTTCGACCGAATTATCTTACTGATTTACACAGAAAACATGTCTTCCAATTGCTTTCGCAGCAAAAATTTTTGAATCTTGCCGCTCGCATTTCTTGGAAGCTCATTGCAGAAAATATACTTTCTCGGACGTTTATAATTTGCTAGTGTCTTGCTGTTTTTACACCACTCTTCAAGTTCTGCTTCAGTTACGGAATCAGGATTCTTAGCCACAATGAAAGCAGTGACGGTTTCACCCCAATGGTCATCGGGTTGACCGAGGACAGCACAATCCAGAACTCCCGCATGCTCGTAAAGAGTATCTTCTACTTCTCTAGGATAGACATTTTCTCCACCACTGATAATCATGTCATCTACACGGTCCTTCACCCATAAATATCCTTCTTCATCAAGATAACCGATATCGCCTGAATGGTACCATCCTTTGTAAAGGGCATTTTCAGTTGCTTCCTCACGCCCGAAATAACCGCTCATCATACAAGGTCCCTTCACGAGAATTTCTCCATTTTCCCCTGGCGGCATCACATCATCCGGATCAGATGGACCATCCTCTCTAGGCCGGGCGATGATGATTTCATGGTTCAAACAAGCCTGACCTGCTGAACCTGCCTTTCTGATTTGATCCTCTTCTGAAAGGACCGTTATCGCCGGTCCCATTTCCGTCATTCCGTATGCCTGGGCCAGGTCGATACCCAATTTTTCCTTACATGCTTTCACTAAAGCAGGTGCCATTGGGGCAGCCCTGTATAAACCGAGCTTAAGACTCTTAAGATTGTACTCCTCCAGATTTTCTTGGAGGAGCATATTCCACATGGTAGGAGCTGCAAAAAACTTAGTAATCTCTTCTTCTTCAATTAATTCCAATACCTTTCTCGGGTTAAACTGGTGAAGAATGACGTTTTTTGCACCGACATGAACACGCGGAAGAAAAGCACAATGCAGTTCAGCGCAATGGAACATCGGAGCGGTAATCAATCCGACATCCGTACTGTTGTTTTTGCAGCCGTTAATCAAAATCATGCTTTGCTCAACCATGTCCCGGTGCAAATGCAGAACGCCCTTTGGTCTGCCTGTTGTTCCGCTCGTATACATGATCGCATAAAGATCGGTTTCTTTAATGTCATCCGTCAATTTTCGCAGAGGTGCGGCAGCCATTTTTTCTTGATAATTGGCCGCATATGAAGGAGTATCTTCATCAATAAACCAAAAGGCGGTTTCGGGAAAACGGCTTTCTACATCAGCTACTGTTGATTCGAGAGCTTCTTCGAAAAGAACGACGCTAGGCTGGGCATCACTTAAAATATAGGCGAGCTCTTCTGCCATCAGGCGAAAGTTGATCGGGTTGAATACGGCACCGATCTTCGCACAAGCAAAAAAAGCAGTGGCAAGTTCTTCATTGTTATATAAATATGTGGAAACGCGGTCGCCTTTTTTAACGCCATCAGCCAATAGAGCATTTGCAAGAGATATTACTCTCTCATTCCATTCCTGATACGTATAGCGGACATTTCTACGCTCATCATAAAGCGCTTCTTTGTTGGGGAATTTTTTTACCGTCAAATCAAAAATCTTTCCAATTGTTGTTGACATATTCGTTCCCTCCTTCAATATCATGATTACTGTATACGTTCAATGATCGTGGCATTGGCCATGCCGTGACCCTCACACATTGTTTGCAGACCGTAGCGTCCACCTGTTCGCTCCAGTTCGTGCATCATGGTTACCATCAACCTGGCACCGCTTCCTCCCAGTGGATGGCCAAGCGCAATCGCACCGCCATTTGGATTCAGCTTTTCCCGATCTGCCCCGGTCTCTTTCAACCAGGCAAGGGCGACAGGGGCAAACGCCTCATTTACCTCAAATATGTCAATGTCATCAATGGAAAGACCTGATTTCTCAAGCGCTTTTTCCGTAGCCGGAATCGGTCCTGTAAGCATCAGGGTTGGATCCGAACCAACCACCACTCTCGTATGCACTCGGAAACGCGGCTTTAAGCCCAGCTCCTCTGCCTTGCCTCGTTCCATCAATAAAAGGGCAGCTGCACCATCGCTGATTTGGCTTGAATTTCCTGCATGAATCAGGCCATCTTCTTTAAATACGGTTTTAAGCCCGCCCAGCGCTTCCAGGGAAGTCCCCTTACGCGGCCCGGAGTCTTGACGGATTTCAACCGTTTCCCCATCCAAGCTACCTGTTATCGGGATGATTTCACGTTCGAAACGCCCCTCTTCCTGCGCGCGCAAAGCTTTCTGATGGCTTTCCAAAGCAAATTGGTCGCATTCTTCGCGGGTTATGCTATATTTCTCGGCAATTCGTTCAGCCGACAGACCCTGATGAATCATTTCATAGCGGTCTGTTAATTTCTCGCTCAAGCCTGCTCCTTGATAGCTGGAACCGATCGGAACGCGGGTCATGTTTTCCACTCCGCCGGCGACCACTACATCCATATCTCCTGAAAGAATCGCCTGTGCTGCGAAATGCACGGCTTGCTGGCTTGAACCGCATTGACGATCAACCGTTGTACCCGGAACCTCAATCGGATATCCGGCGATTAAAGCAGCTACCCTCGCAATGTCACCAGCCTGCTCACCTACCTGGCTGACGCAGCCTAAAATGACATCATCGATGATTTCTGGCTTTATGCCGGTGCGGTTCACTAATTCCTTTAAAACCTCCGCTGCCAAATCATCAGGGCGGATGTCTTTAAGCACCCCGTTCTTTCTCCCAACCGGTGTACGGATTCCTTCAACAATGACTACCTCACGCATAGAATCTTCCTCTCTATTAAAAAAATTTGTGCTCGATTATCTGAATTTGTGCTCGATTATTCGAATTTGTGCTCGTTTATTTGAATTTGTGCTCGTTTATCTGAATTTGTGCTCGTTTATCTGAATTTGTGCTCGTTTA
>NZ_QVTC01000090.1 GCF_003429085.1 Bacillus sp. V59.32b
CCGTTTTGTTGCCGCTTTTTTCATTTTGTTGCCGGAACAGGGACTTTCGTTGCCGGAATTTTATTTTTGTTGCCGGTCCTTAATTTCGGTACCAAAGGAAGAAAGACTAATTCTGTAAGTCCTCTACTTAACTAAGTAATAAATTATACTTTCTTCAACTAAAACAAAGGAACCCGCCTAAAAGTGGGTTCCTTTGTTAGTTTAATCATGTACTTCATCTTTTTTCGCTGGCTTTTTTAATAAATCTTCTGGTTTTGTCAGTTCGACGATACAATAATCTCCCTCTTTAACGATGCTTCCCGGCTTTAGATTTTGTTTGCTGACATATCCGCTGCCTGCGGTGTTTAAATCCAGCTTCGCAAGACTCGCAACCTTCATCGCATCTCTTAAGGACCATCCGTGCATATCCGGAATCGTCATTTCACCGTCAGTTTTGATGATGATCCTTTCGCCCTCGAGGAGCACGCTTCCCGCTTTTGGCGCTTGATCCGCTACCGTTTTCCCTTTCCCGACGGTGACGGCCTCATATCCCGCTTCCGTTAATTGCTGAACAGTTTCCCCGACAGACTGACCCTTATATTCGCCGATTTTTTTCAATTCTTTTTTATCAAAATTAGATGGCTTTATGTTCAGGTACTGCAGGCTGCTCTTCATAACAGGATTGAAGATTTCCGAGAGCGGATCAGCACCTACCTTGCCGCCTTTTAGCTCCGGCTGTTTGACCGCAACATACATGACCAATTGCGGGTCATCTTTTGGAGCCATTCCGAGGAATGAGAACGTATAGTTCTCAAACCCAGTGAGATAGCGCCCTCCAGGTCCGGACATCTGGGCCGTGCCTGTTTTACCGGCAACTTCATAGCCGTCAATTTGATATTTTTTCCCCGTCCCATTCTTTGCTGTAATGACGGTACCTAAATATTCACGGACCTTTTTTGCTGTTTCCGCCGATATTGGCTTACCGGCCACATGCGGTTTTGTCTCTTTGATTACCTTATCGCTGCCTGCTTCGTTGATTTCTTTTATGACATAAGGCTTCATCATGTTTCCGTCATTGGCTATCGCAGATGCGGCTTGGATTTGTTGAATGGGTGTAATCGCACTGGCCTGCCCGAATGCGGTGGAAATTTTATCACGTTTATACTTGTATTGTATTTTACTGGTTGCTTCATGCGGTAAGTCTATTCCTGTAGGCTTATCGAAGCCAAAATCTGTTAAGTACTTTCTTAATATTTCGGAACCGATTCCCTCCATGGCTATGGTTGCAAAGCCCACATTCGAGGATCGCTGCACTCCCTCCAAGAAAGATATTTGCTTTCCATCAGGAATGCCGCTGTGATCATTTATCGGTTTAGTGCCGGGCACTTTATAGGATCCGGTCGTGAAAGTGGCATTCGGATTAAACTTCCCTTCTTCCACAGCAGCTGCCAAAGTAAATGCTTTCATCGTCGAACCCGGCTCGAAACTCTCTTCCACCGCAAGGTTATGCCAAGTATCCGTTAACCCTTCCTTCGTCTGTGGATGGAAGGTTGGCCGTTGTGCCATGGCGACGATTTCGCCCGTTTTTGGGTTAGAAACAATCGCAATGATCTCTTCCGGCTTGTATTGATTTTGGACTTTCGTGATCGAGTCCTCCAGGAATGTCTGGATCTTTTTATCAATCGTCAAGTTTACATCTTTTCCATTTTTGGGAGGCGTAATCTTTTCTTCACTGCCCGGAAGCAGAACACCCCAGAAATCGCTGTCGTATTTCAGAGCGCCATCTTCTTCCTTAAGCTCACTGTTCAAAAATCGTTCTACACCCAGCTTGCCAACTACATTTCCTTTGTTATCGCTCTCCACATAACCGATTAAGTGCGATGAGAATACGCCATTCGGATAAAATCGCTTTGTATCGCGGCTAAAGGTAATGCCTGGCAAATTCAGTTTTTCAATTTTCCCCTTTACTTCATGAGAAATATCTCTTCCGACTGTGCCGAATTCTACTTGATCTGAGCCTTTTTTTGTCAGACGTTCATAAAAATACTGCTTATCCTCATCTAAATATTTCGCCAGTTGCCTGGCGGTCAACTCTGGATCCACAACATGCTTGGGATTATCAGGATCAGTTGTCATCTTTTTATCCAGCACCGCCTGAAGCGAATAGGAGGATGTATCCTCGGCAATCACTTCGCCTTTTGCGTCAAAGATCGTACCGCGTTCCGCTTCAATGACTCTTTGCTTTTCATACTTTTCCTCGACTTTGGCAGCCAACACTTCACCGCCAGCCCTACCCGTAGTTTGAATATAGAGAAAGCGGCCGATTAATACAAAAAAGAGCAGAGCGAATAATACAAATAATAGCGCTGCTCCTGTTTTCATATTTTTTTGCTTGATTTGCATTATTCCTGCACAACCTTCACATTATTTTCGTTTAACATGAGGCCAAGCTCAGCAGCTTTCTTCCAGATGCGTTCATAAGTACTTAGCTCATCTACCTGGACCGCCAAATCGTTCGTTACTTTTATTTGTTCATCAATGGATGCTTCTGTCTGTTGGATCTCTTTATTGGTTTGATAAATGGCGCTTTGGTTCGAAATGATTTTCACCCCGGCAAAGGCAATGGCCAAAGCCAACGTACATAAAAGCACCACTTCACCAAAGGATATTTTTGCTTTATGGATAATGACTGTCTGGACTGTTTTTTGCTGTTCGGATTGTTGCTGTTCTTGGATTCTCTTCGCGATAGAACTCATCGGAATTCCCCCCTAATTCATCTCTTTAATTTTTTCTGCAATTCGTAATTTAGCTGATCTTGATCGATTGTTTTCTTGCAGTTCTTCGTCGCTTGGCAAGAGCGGTTTCCTGTTTACCAACTTTAGTGTCGGCTGAAATTCATCGGGAATGACAGGAAGTCCCGGCGGAAGCTCCGGTAAATCACTGTATTTCTTAAAGACAGATTTGCAAATCCTGTCTTCCAGCGAATGAAAGGTGATGACTGAAATTCTTCCTCCCGGCTTTAAAATCGAGATCGATTGCTCCAGCGAATCTTCAAACACGCCTAGTTCATCATTCACGGCAATGCGAATCGCCTGGAAAATCCTCTTTGCGGGATGTCCTCCCTTTCTCCTTGCCGGTGCTGGAATTCCGTCTTTAATCAGCTCGACTAATTCATAGGTTGTCTCAATCGGTTTTTTTTCTCTTGCAGCCTCTATTTTTCTTGAAATTTGTTTAGCGAATTTTTCTTCTCCATATTGAAAGAAAATCCTGGTAAGGTCCTGGTATGACCAGGTATTTACAACGTCATAGGCGGATATCCGCGCGCTTTGATTCATCCTCATATCGAGTGGCGCATCATGATGATAGCTAAAGCCACGCTCCGGTGTATCTAGTTGCGGAGACGATACACCCAAATCATACAGAATCCCATCGACCTTATGTATTCCCCTGCTTGTTAACTCTTCTTTAATATGTTTGAAATTGTTTTGAATAAGGGTGACACGTTCCCCATAGCTGCTTAACTTTTCTTCGGCATTTCTTATCGCGGTCATATCTTGATCAAACGCATATAACCTGCCAGTGTCCGAAAGTTTTGATAGTAAATATTCGCTGTGTCCTGCGCCTCCAAGAGTACAATCGACATAAACGCCATCCGGCTTAATGTTTAGTCCATCCACCGTTTCCCTGAGTAATACAGTTGTATGTTGAAACATGATAACACCCTTCCAATCGGTGATTATTTGAAGCTGATTCTTCCTTTAAAGACTGCAGATTAAATATCAAAGCCAATCATATTCTCTGCAATCTCAGCAAAAGAATCTTCTGAGGTTGAAAAATAGTCTTCCCAAAGGGACTTGCTCCAAATCTCAATTCGATTGGAAACTCCGAGAATGACGCATTCTTTTTCAAGCTGACCATAGGAAGTAAGCGGAGCAGGGATATTAATCCGTCCTTGCTTGTCCAATTCACATTCCGTCGCACCTGAAAAGAAAAAACGTGTAAAAGCGCGGGCGTCTTTTTTAGTTAAAGGCAGGGCTTTCAGCTTTTCTTCGAGCTGTCTCCATTCGTCCATTGGGTAACCAAATAAACACTGGTCCAGTCCGCGGGTAATCACAAACTCTTCACCGAGGTTGTCCCTGAACTTGGCAGGTACGATTAAACGGCCCTTATTATCAATGTTATGATGGTATTCACCCATGAACATAGCCACTAACCCCACTTTCCCTTTCAAATGTACCACAATCCCCCACTTTTCACCACCACTTTTTAAAATTATTTCCCAACAAGGGATTTCATCCATTAAAAACGCTTTTATATAGGGCTTTGTGGAGTAATTTTTTTTTCATTTTTTGTTTTTTGCATAAAAAAAAGACAGGAAATAATTCCTGCCACTTCACTAAATTATAAGCATTATAAGTAGATAACCTTGTGTTTATTATCAAATTCATAGTCCATTTTCATGATATCTTCAATGAAAGTGGGGCCATACTTATTAAGATAGTAAAAAATATTCCAGATTCGTTCCTGTGGTGAACCGAGCGGAAATAGGGATGTTTCAATTCTATTATATTTTTCAAGTACTACCGAATGTTTATCCTTGGTGCTGTTTATGATTCGATCGTACATAAAATCCAGCTGCCCTATCAACAAGTTCCGGTTTTTTTCAAGCAATGGCTGTAATCCTTTGTCAACTTCAATTGCTTTTCTAGTTAAGGCTATATGCTTTTCTTCCAGTATGGTTCTCATTAACTTAAATTCAGCTTCAAGCGATTGATCCTTCACAGAATCAATAAAGGATTGTTTTGCAGACTCTGTTCCCTTTGTTAAAACAGTCTCCAAATCAAGTCTGGTCTCCTCCAGATCCGTTGCGATGCCACGCTCTAAAAAGGTGATATTCAATCTCGGTATGATAGGCGGCATTTTCAAGCCAAATTGTTCAAAGGCTTGCTTTAATTCTGCCCAATATGCTATTTCGCCGGGGCCCGAAATAAAAGCGAGCACCGGAAAAAGCATTTCCTGCATAATCGGCCTGGTCACAACATTGTTGCTTAAATTCTCCGGTTGATTCTCGGCTATTTCGATAAGCTCGGCTTCAGTGAAAGAAACGCTGCCATTTTTTCCAACGTATTTTGATCCGGACAACTCAAGCAAGGTACGTTCCTGTTTTTCCCGATCATAATAGAAGAGGTTGGCTGCCCTGTCATCCATTTCGATTGTGCGTTTATAGCCTTTTTCCAGCATGAATGCCTGCTGGGATAAAACAGCATCAGTCACTTTGCCGCTCTTCTCAATCAGTTCTTTAAAATAATCCGCCTCAATTCTGCGAAGTTCGGGATCTCCGGCATCCATCAGCAGCAAGCCATATTTGTTAAACCAGTCAAGAATTAACGATGCAAAAAAATCGACGAATGTCTCTCCCTTTTCAAGCATCTCCTTTGCTTGATGAAGCAAATCATTGGTGAATTCACTTTCTCCGTATGTTTCGACAACTTCGTCAATCCAGGCCATTGCCGACCTAGCATCTAATTTCATATCGGTTATCATTGTTTTAAAAGGATGATATAACGGATAGGTTTTTTTGCCTTGCATCGTATACACATGATTTACCTCGGCTAAATCATGGTCCTCACCCGCAATCCAAAATATAGGAATGACTCTTTTACCAAGGGCTTTTTCCTGTTTCTCGGCAAGCTTAATGATAGAAATGACTTTATGGATGGTATATAACGGTCCTGACAGTAAGCCCGCTTGTTGTCCACCAATGACGACTACCGAATCTTGTTTTCGGAGATCCTCCATATTTTTCAGCACTTCAGGTCCCGGATTGAATCTGGACATATAATTCTGTATGTAATCTGCCAATTCATCGCGCAGAAAGGAACGGGTCATGAGCTCGTTATATCTTGCCTGAAAAAGGTCAGAACTTGACAGGTTATAATGAAAGTAATCTTCCACTTGCAGATTACCTTGTGTATAATCTGAAGCGAACTGATTTAATAACGGCAACATGAGATTTTTAATCTCCATTTATGTACTCCCTTTCTCAAGCTTTTAATTCTTAAGTAGTATATCATTGTGTGTTTAGAAAACAAAAAAAGTTGCCCGGAACAACCTGCACCTCGGGCAATTATTTTTATCCTATATGAAGACGCTTGTAACCCGGTATACAAGACCGCATAGAACGAGAATAAAATAAGCACAGAAGAAAAAGGCGAAGTTCATTCTCCAAAACCCTTTGGCCACTTTATGTATCACGATTTCTCCCTTTACTTTATAATGTACAATCACCACTAAGAGAGCCAGCGCAATCATAATAAGCAAGAGCAGCCAAAACACAGACTCCCCCCATATTGCCAGAATCAAATAATGGACGGATAAAATAAATAAAAGCGTGCTGAAATCCATGGAAAGATGAACAGCCCGGCGATGATTCTTCGTAATCTGTTTAGCAATTACGAAAAAAATAAGATACGCGAAGAAGGGGATTGTGATAATTGTAGCGGCAATTGCTGAAAATAAAGTCGTCACATACGATCCCCCCCCTGATATTCCTTCCCTTTAACCATCCGATAAACAGCATCTGTAAGTAGATGGCTCTTGTTCTTTTCTTTGGCGATTGAAATCAAATAGCCTGAAATCGCGTCAATTTCAGTTTTTCTTCCATTTTCTAAGTCTTTTAAAAGAGAGGATCGATTGTTTGCTGTCTTTTGGCATACCTGTTTCACATGCTCTTCATATGCAGCGGCATCTTCCAATTCAAGAATCTCGCTGATCTCATTGAAATAATCTCTGAACAGGCCGTAATAATAAGGATTTTCCACTAATTCACCATTTCTAATGCCGAGGATACCTGTTAATGGATTGATGACGCTATTGACGACCAGCTTTTCCTGTAACATTTGGCGATAGTCTTTAACCACAGTAATTGGAAATCTTTCTATCTTCTTATGTAATAGCTGCAGGTGGTCTATTTCCCCGCGGTATCGCGCTATCTTCGTGACTCCCTCGCCGGTGTGCTCAACAGTATTCCCATTATGCTTCAGAGCGCCATGCTCCATTACGCCCAGATAAATATCGTCCTGCGGTAGCTCTTTAAGCATCTTCACGTGGGAATACCCATTTTGGATAAACAAGATTGGCGAAGGGGTTTTTTGGATTTTTTCCATAAGTCCTTCGAGATGGTATTGCTTTACTGCGATAATCAGAAGCTCTTCCTGACGGCTAATATTCCCGGAAGTCATGGCGCGCACTTTTTTTAAAAACCGTTCGTTTCCCTCTAAGAGAGTTACACCTTCTTCATTGATTAGGTCCGCTTGTTCTTTCGTCCTCGTATATAGCACAACTTCATGAAAACCACTTAAATATGACGCAAAAAGCAGACCGACAGCTCCCCCGCCAATGATGCCTATTTTCATTATACCCGCTCCAGTATGATTATCTTTATATTGTAGCAAACAACCGCTTTTCATGAAAGAATTTAAATCATTTGTTAGATTATCTTTAGCAGAATAATTGGATGATTTATTATATAATGAATTAAAGCGGTTTCTATATAGAATCAACGCTCATATACTGTTTACAATAAAATTACTGCCAGACGTGAGGGGGAGCTTTATGGAATACAAGGTGGAACGCTTACTTGTGAATTATAAAACACTGGAAGAATTCAAAAAGTTTAAAGAATACGGCCTTCAGGAATTATCAATGGTGGATGATTTAGAAGAAAACATCATTGAAAATGATAGCCAGTCGCCTTTTTACGGCATTTATTTCGGCGATAAATTAGTTGCCCGGATGAGCTTATATGAAAGAAGCGCAAAGTTTGACCGCTATTTTGAACCGAAGCAGGATTTCCTTGAGTTATGGAAACTGGAAGTGCTCCCGAACTATCAGAAAAAAGGTTATGGAGAAGCCCTTGTTAAGTTCGCGAAAGGGTTCGGCCTTCCCATTAAAACAAATCCGAGGGTACGGTCCCACGAGTTCTGGAGTAAAATGGACTTTCAGCCTGTTGAATATGATATGGAAAGAGATCTTGGAGAAAATCCTCTCCTATGGCAGCCAGGCGAACAATCAACATAACTTACAAGGGTGTGCCCTTTATACAAACAGGGCACACCCTTTATTTATTTACCTTTTCCAGATTACCGTTTTTGTCCATTTGGAATTTCACCTTCGTGCTTTTCTGGTCCTCTTCCAAAATGATTAGCTTTCTCGCCCTTTCCAAAATCTGCAGCAACGAGTGATAATCTTCTTCAACAGCTCTAAGTTGTTCCTTTAGTTTGCTGTTTTCCTCCTGCAGGACTTCATATCCTTTTTTCACTTCATTATACCCGTTTGTCAGTTGATCTCTCTCTTTGTTGAAAAGCTTCGAAAATTCATCGAGCTTCGTTAAATATTGAATAACTTCCTCAATCGTGACCCCTGTTGAAGATGTAGGAGCTTGCGGTTCAATCTGTTCGGCAGCAGGTAAGGGCACCTGAGAAGACTCAGGAATGCTATCTATTTCTTCCCCATTTTCTTTCTTATTCTCTTTTCGTTGTTTTTTAGCGAGCTCAATACCGGATTGATATTGCTTCCTCACGTAGGAATTCCACCTAAAACCACAGGCTGCAGATGTCCGGGACAATCTTCTTCCTACTTCTTCAAATGCCTTGAGCTGAGTGCTTCCTTCTCTGATATGCCTCAATACTAATTCTGCTAGCAATAAATCTTCATCTTGCGTCCATGCATCCTGTCTCGCTATCGACATCTTTATACCCCCAAAGCAAGTTTTATTTCATACATATGCACTTGCTAGAGTAGATAGAAGGGAGATAGAGGTGTTTCTTAAAAAAATCCGGATTATTTTTTCTTGTTCAAGAAGCTTTCAACAGCAACAAGATGGGCTTCCGTTTCCCATAGCTTTGCGCAAGCTGCGACTTCCTGGTTTATTCTCTCTTTTAGCCCAAGCTGCTCCCATTTTTTTACGATCAGCTGCTTGTATGCTAACATAACGCCTGTTTCAAGGCCGATGAGCTCATTGATAGGACTGTCCCAGACCGATGCAGAATCCCCCACGATGTAATCAATGAAACCGATTTGTTTTCCTTCTACTACAGGTAAGACATTCGCTTCCAATAAAAGCTTGATCGCAGCCTGATACGGAAGCTTTTCATATAATAGAGAGGCCCCGCCCCAGCCTGTCGTTATTCCTTGCCGGCCTTGGATGAAACCGAATTTCGCTTTCTCTCTGGCTATTCGGAAGTCACATGCCGTTGCGAGCTCACAGCCTCCTCCGACCGCGCTTCCATTCAGGAAAGCAACCGTTGGTTTAGGAAACGTCGCTAGCTTGTATACGATTTCTCCCATTTTTGATAACATTTTAAATGAATCTTCTTCTGTCTTCAGCACATGAAACTCACTAAGATCCCCACCGGAACAAAAAGCAGCATCTCCTTCTCCGGTCAATATGACCAGCTTAACAGCATCATCAGCTTCTGCTAGAATGAATGCATTATGCAGACCGTTCATCACGTCATCATTTATTGCGTTTCTCTTGTCCGGACGGTTTATCGTCACCAATAAACAACCATTCTCATTTTTCTCAAGTTTTACAGCATCATTCATTCTATTCACCAACACTCTCTTATCCTGATAGGAACTTTTATACATTCTCGAATGTAAGGTCGATATCCTGCTTTTAATATCAAAAAACTCGCCGATTGTGCCTTTGGCAGATGGACATTAGACGTAGCTGCATTTATGCAGATAGGAAAGATTAAAAGAAAAAGCACAGAGACAAGGTCTCTGTGCTTTACACGAAAGGAATTAGTTGTTCACAACGTCTTTTCCTTTGTAAGTTCCACATTCTTTACATACACGGTGTGAAAGTTTCATTTCACCGCAGTTCGGGCATGCTACCATACCTGGTACTTGAAGCTTAAAATGAGTACGGCGCTTTCTTTTAACAGTTTTAGACGTTCTTCTAAAAGGTACAGCCATTATTCCCACCTCCTTAAAAAATAGATGAAGAAGCAGTGAAGACCGAAAAATGTAGTCTTCGGAGTTTACAATCAAGATTCCTTATTGTTGTCAAAAAAGTTCGCAAGACTTGCCAGCCTGGGATCGACTTTTTGTTTGCTTTCTTCTTCGGTCACAACAGCCCAGTCATTCCCTGATTGAGGAGCAGCATCTTCGCTGCGGGCATCCTCGCAAAATACCTGCATCGGAATTTCGAGCAATAAATTTTCTTTAATTACCGGTATAAGGTCTACAACATCGCCTTTCAATACAGTTACATCATCATCTTCCAGATCATAACTCGCCGCATTTAATAGAAAGGTTTCCGTTGTGTCAATATCAATCGGATATTTTACATCTACCAGCGTTCGGGAACAAGGCAAAATGAATTGTCCGGATAAATGCAGATGGAAGGTAACCTTTGAAGAACTGATGTCAGCTCTGCCGGTCACTTTTATCGGAGAGACGTCACGAATTTGTTTGTCTCGCTCCTTTAGATCTGAAACATCTACCGTTTCATCAAGCTGTAGTTCTTTTTCCCGTATTTTTTGAAGTTGACTAATTGTCCATTCCAAATGAATCACCTCAAGGCAACAAAGGTAATTATAGCTGTCAATCTACCGTTTGTCAATATTTTTTCTTTACACTATAATTAAACATTATACCCGCTTTGCGGCCGGTTCATGCCTAATTAAAAGTTATGAAAATCCTGATGTTCGCATCAATAAAACAAGAGGTTTTACGATAGCCTATTTTACCATTAGAACTTAAAAAAACAAAATAATAAGGAGGTGAAGCAATGAAAGCGGTAGGATTAGTTGTTGAATACAATCCATTTCATAACGGACACGCATATCACTTAAAGAAAAGCAAAGAAGCTGCGGATGCAGACACAGTTATCGCCGTTATGAGCGGCCCTTTTCTTCAACGCGGCGAGCCTTCACTTATAAGTAAGTGGGCGCGAACGGAAATGGCTCTCCATGCAGGTGTCGATCTAGTCATTGAACTTCCCTATCCTTTCGCCTCGCAAAAGGCGGAAATTTTTGCTCGCGGTGCGATCTCCATTCTAGAAGCACTGCAATGCGATTCATTCTGCTTTGGCAGCGAAAATGGGAAGATCGAACCTTTCCTTGGTACCTATCAGCTGCTTGAAGAGTATCGGGAACAGTATAATGGGTTAATTAAAGAGCATATAAAAGAGGGATACAGTTATCCCCGTGCGGCTTCCCTTGCTTTCGGAGGACTATCGGTCGATGCTGCACTCGATTTATCAAAGCCAAATAACATTCTTGGCATGGAATACATTCGTGCCGCTTTATCGAATGATTTCGCCATCAAGCCCGCGACAATTCCACGCATCCAGGCTGAATATCATGACCCGGCACTTACTGAAAACACTATCGCCAGCGCAACAGCTATCCGAAAGGCACTTTTTGAAAATGAAAAAAAAGCCGAAGCTATCGATGGATATGTTCCCGCTGCTTCGAGTACCATTTTAAAGGAATACCTTTATCAGTATCAACATTTCCATAGCTGGGATCTATATTGGCCGCATCTGAAATACCGCATTCTTTCTGCTTCAGCAGACGAGTTAGAACAAATATATGAAATCGAGGAAGGCATACAGCATCGTTTAAAGGATGCTAGCGGACAAGCGCAAAATTTTCATGAATTTATGACAGCGATAAAGACGAAGCGCTACACCTGGACAAGACTCCAAAGAATGTGTGTGCATATTCTGACTAACACAACAAAGGCAGAGATGTTTCCCTTGCAGGAACGCCCCTCCTATTTACGGCTATTAGGCATGTCACCCGTCGGAAGAAGCTATTTACGAAATATCAAAAAGAAAGTGCCGATTCCATTAGTCTCAAAGCTGTCATCGTTTGAATCCAAAAAAATTCAAACCGATATTCGTGCATCACGGATTTACGCCCTCGGACTGCCTGATCCATATCAAAGCAGACTGATGAATCGGGATTTTGAAGCACCGATATTGCTGGACAAATTTGAATAGTGGATTCAAATCTTGATAAAGAGCAGAAATCCAGAGCCTCGAGCACAAATTCGATTAATCGAGCAGAAATCCGGATCATCGAGCACAAATTCGATTAATCGAGCAGAAATCCGGATCACCGAGCACAAATTCGATTAATCGAGCAGAAATCCGGAGCATCGAGCACAAATTCGATTAATCGAGCAGAAATCCAGAGCACCGAGCACAAATTCGATTAATCGAGCTGAAATCCGGATCACCGAGCACAAATTCGATTAATCGAGCAGAAATCGGATAATCCATAACAATTATCATAAATGAAGAGGATAAATATAACAAGCCGCTCCCGGTGAAGATTCACCAGAAGCGGCTTGTTCAGTCCTTTGATCTTTTACTTTAATTTATCAAGATATTTCAAGGCATCATCTACTGTATCGACGGGGACAATTTCCATATCCGTCTTTATATCCTTTGCCGCAATAAGTGCCTGCCGATAATTGGACCGCTCAGCGCCATTTTCATTTGGGGCAAAGAAAATATCAGCACCGGCTTTATCAGCTGCGACAATCTTTTGCTGGATGCCACCGATCGGGCCGACCGTCCCATCCTCTGACATCGTTCCCGTACCGGCAATCTGGTACCCTTTTGTAATATCTCCTTTTGTCAGCTGATTGTATATTTCAAGGGTAAACATCAAGCCAGCGGAAGGACCGCCAATTTGATCGGTATCCATTGAAATAGCGGGATCTGTAATCACCTTTTTGTCATCATCCAGAGAAATGCCGATTCCGACCTTTTTGTTATCCTCTTCAAACTGTTTAAGCTTCAAAACCACCGTTTCCGTTTCTGATTCTCGTTTATATACAAGGGTAACGGTGTCACCCGCTTTCTTTCCACCTACATAATCAATAAACTGCTTAGACGATTGAAATTTGAGATCGTCCACCTCTATAATCTGATCTCCTGGCTGTAATTTTCCATCTGCCGGCATTCCTTTAAGCACATTAAGCACGTACACGCCCAAATATTCAAACGATATCGGCTTCCCGGCTTTTTCATAAGCAATCTGAATCGCATTGTTTTTGGAGCCATCCATCAGGTGAAGCTGTCTGACATTAAATTCCTTATCCGTTTCACCTTCACCCCGGATCTCAGCCTCCGGGTAAATTTCATGATATTTATTAAATTTCGCCATGGCATATGAATAGATATTTGCCTTGCCCATTCTTACGGTTGTCAGCATAAAGTTTCCGGAAGCATCATCGCCCCCCTCAACTTCAACAAGGGGTTCCAAATCTTTTGCCATTCCGGGTTTGGATACGTAGTAAGGCAAATAGTAGAAAGATGATGCGATGAGAAGGACAACAACGATAAGGAAAGAGCGAATGTAAGTTTTACGGTTCATCTCGGTGAGACTCCTTCCATTTTTCGATTGATTCTTTGACCTGCTTAATACTTCGTCTAGCTTCTTCTTCTCCAATACTAATAATCTCGAGAATGTTTGTAAACGATCTAGAATTGTACTGTTCGACACGCGGGCGGATCATCACATCAGAAGCAATTTTTCTGCTTTCCACTAGTTCCATCTGCAAAATATCCAGGCTTTGCATGATCACATCATAAATCGATGAAATTTCCTGATCCTGTTTTACATGTGCGACATCCACAGCGATAATAATGTCAGCGCCCATCTCCCTGGCGACTGAAACGGGCACCCGATCAACGACTCCCCCATCAACCAATAAGCGCCCTCCGATCTTTTCCGGGACAAATATTCCCGGTATCGAAATGCTCGCCCTTACTGCATCGGCAGTTGACCCTTCTTTAAAGACGACCTTTTCACCAGCCTTAATATCCGTTGCCACGACGGCTACAGGTATATCAAGATCCTCGAGATTTTTCCCATAGGTAAAAACCCTAATGAGTTCCTTTGCCCTCTTTCCAGATATAAAACCCATTTTAGGTACGGTAAAGTCTAAATAATATCTTCTTTTAAATACACGGGATAATTTATATAGCCTTTCTATATCATTCGATCCGGCCGCAAAAAAAGTACCTACGAGGGCACCCATGCTGCTTCCGGCAATCATATCGACTGGGATTCCCTCTTCCATTAAAACCTTGATAACACCTAAATGGGCAAAGCCCCTTGCTCCTCCAGAGCCGAGTGCTAGCCCTATTTTCGGCTCCTGCAACGGAATCCCTCCCTACCTAAATAACTCTCTTCCAATCTTATGGTCTAAAGTGCTTTTGTATAAGCATATTGTGTATAACAGGACAAGGCCGGCTAAATCCGCCACTTTAAGTACGATATACATTCGCCACTCATTCATAGTATTTCCATTTTATCATTTAAGAAGATAGATGCCCAGCAGATTCCTTTCATGAGGAGGACTAGTTCTTGTTAAAATCTAAAATCAAATCATTCTTGCTTGCTGCCTCGGCTACAGTGATGGCAGGAGCGCTCATCTCATTGCCCGAAGAATCCTTTGAAGCTTCCATCAGGGGATTAAATATATGGTGGGAAATCGTTTTTCCTTCTTTATTGCCTTTTTTTATCCTGTCCGAATTACTTATCGGATTCGGAGTCGTTAAATTCATCGGCATCTTGTTGGAGCCATTAATGAGACCTTTATTCAGGGTGCCCGGTGTTGGCGGATTTGTCTGGGCGATGGGCATGGCTTCGGGGAATCCTGCTGGAGCAAAGTATACCGCACGATTGAGACAGGAAAAACAAATCACAAAAATTGAAGCGGAGCGGCTCGTTTCTTTCACAAGCTCCGCAAACCCTTTATTTATTTTTGGAGCTGTCTCAGTGGGCTTTTTCCATAATCAACATTTAGGAATCATGCTAGCCTTGTCCCACTATTTAGGGAATATTTGTGTCGGCCTGATCATGAGGTTTCACGGAAAATCAGAAGCTGTAAGCGTAAATGAAAAAACGGTGCCAGTCTCGATTCGAGCAGCCCTTGCTGAAATGCACCGGACAAGGTTAAAAGAAAAAAGACCCCTGGGTAAGCAGCTAGGGGACGCCGTTACCTCTTCCATCCATACTTTACTAATGATCGGCGGTTTTATCATTCTTTTTTCAGTGATTAATAAAATGCTTTATCATTTATATGTCACCGAGATTCTGGCAGCGGGAATTAAATACATTCTTTCAGCCATTCAGTTTCCTGAATCGTTAAGCGTGCCTTTTATTTCCGGAATATTTGAAATGACGATGGGCTCCCAAATGACGAGCCAAATCCCAAGTGTAACACTGCTAGAGCAGGCTGTGATGATTTCGTTCCTTCTCGCCTTCAGCGGACTCAGCATACAGGCGCAGGTTGCCAGTATTCTGGCCGAAACGGACATCCGCTTCCTCCCATTCTTTATTTCAAGAGTGATGCAAGGTTTTTTTTCTGCGGGTTTCACCCTGCTTCTGTGGAAGCCCGTATATGAAAAAATTGATTGGATGGAACGCAATTCAAACTCCTATCCGGTGTTTGCTCCATGGGACTCCGGCTGGAATATAAACATCTATGAATACTTCGTGTCATACGGACCGATCATCACTATCGCCTCTTTAATGTTGTACATTTTTATCTACGCTTCAAGAATCTACACGAATAGAAATTAAATTTCTTCAGATAAAAAAAGCGCAAGCGCCCTGTAAAAGGAACATCGGCTAAGAACGACACGTCCTGAGCGTCGAGGCTGGGCGCTGTAGTTAGACATCAATACATGTTAAAGATTTATACTTATCTTTTCAAATAAAGGCTCTGTTTAATTCCATTGTTGATTTTCAAATGGTCATGGAATCTACTCGCTTTCCGCGGACGAACTGGCAAGCC
>NZ_QVTC01000091.1 GCF_003429085.1 Bacillus sp. V59.32b
CCGCAGGAGTCTCGCAGATTCCCTTCCCAAAAACAACATTATCGTTTAACAGAGCCTTTATCTTAAAAAAAGCCAAGATAATAAATGAAATTGCAATTATACAATTAGTCACAGTAATAAAGGAACTACCGAAAAAATGTTAATTGTTGTTTATACCCAGCATAGACATAAGGAGTATTCTAATTATTATATTAAAATGTTTATTTAGCATGTATTCTAATCCTCCTATTACAAAAATGGTACAAAAAGAAACATATTTTAGGATTTTCAAATACAACAAACACTATTCTATTTTGGAAAAGGCATCTGTATAAGCTTCCGGTAACGATAAATATTCCGCTGTTTCTTGTATCGAAAGGTACACGGGATTCACCTCTTGTTTAGCTACATATCAAAATTTAAGCTTTTCTTTTCTTCCAGCCCTCTCGTTTTGCTGCTGGCTGGTATCTTCTCATATGGCCATATGCATGTACTTCTTTAAGATAAGGATCTCCCTGCGGATTGGTTTGTTTGAGCAATTCCATTAGGTATGTAATATCATCCATGGCTCTGTGGGATTGGTAATTGGTTATATTATGTGATTGCAGCAGCGTTAGAAGCTTGCCATTCGCAAAGCCATAGCTTTTCCACGGGACATTTCTCATCGTGCAATACCATTTGGCATCATTTATTTCCGGATACATATGGTAGAGAAAACTGCGGTCAAAAGAGGCGTTATGGGCAAAAACAGCATCAGTTTGATTAAAGTAGGCTTTGATTTTTTCGTCCAGAAAGCTTTTGCCTTCCACTAATTCGAAAGGGATTCCGTGGATTTGATAGGCATTATTATAGTTTCTCCTTGCTGTCTGCGACAGGGGTTCTCTTAAGAAAGAATCCTCATCTATAATCTCTAAAATTTCTCCAGTATCCGGTTGAAAGGAAAATTGTTTCACAGCCAGTTCAATGATTTCATCACTAGCCGGACCTAAACCTGTCGTTTCAACATCAACCAGCAATCCAAGTTTATTCTGTTGTGTCACGTTCATACTCCTCCACGATTTTTGTATATAGTTGCATTTTAACAGCCATTTACATATAAATCATCTTAACATATAAGAAAAGTGAAAGCGCCCTGGTCAGCCCCGACAGGCATAAGACGAACCGCGAGGAGGCAGTTCCTAAAGTAAAACAGTGGTTTGACTTATGACCCGAGGGGCTGGGCGCTGTAACTAGATATCTATCCAAATTAAAAATGTGTATACTTTATCCAAAATAAATACAGTGTCCATTTTATACCAATACTGCTAATAATAATCGAATAATGTAAACTATCAAAATATATTGACATAACTTTTTTTCTCTGATAGATTATCTGTAATAATAAAAATCAATGACGAGAAGAGTAAGATAAGACCCCTGTACCAAAGAGAACCGGTGTGTTGGTGAAAGTCGGTGTCCAGGACTTATCCGAAGATCATCTCTGAGATGCAAAGCTGAATTACAGTAGGCTTTGACGGGTTTTCCGCCGTTACTTTGGAGCACGTATGATTGTACGTTGACTGAGAGCCGTGCGTCTTTTTAATAGATGCTGCGGAATAAGGGTGGTAACGCGAGCTATAAACTCGTCCCTGTACACAGGGGCGGGTTTTTTTGTTTTTGTATAATAATATAAGGAGAGATTCAAATGAGAAAAATGGACACTTTATTTATTGGCTTAATGTTATTTTCGATGTTTTTTGGTGCAGGAAATCTAATCTTCCCGCCTTTTTTGGGAGCCGAATCCGGCACTTCATATTGGTTAGCAATGGCTGGATTTATCCTGACCGGCGTCGGGCTGCCATTCGCTGTGTTGCTGGCTGTTTCACTTGTAAAGGGCGGCGTTCAAACAATCGGCAACCGTGTCCATCCGATATTCAGCACAATCTTTATGGTTGTTATTTATTTAAGCATTGGACCTTTCCTGGCGATTCCGAGGAACGCCAATGTCGCTTATGAGATGGGTGTTACACCTTTCCTTGGCGAATCAATGAACTCATCTTTATTCTTACTTTTATTCACAGCAGCATTCTTTGGCCTTTCATTTGTCATCAGTTTAAACCCATCCAAAATGGAAAAGTATATGGGACGTTGGATCACCCCTGCCCTGCTTTTAGCAATGGTCGTCTTATGTGTCGTGGGGTTTGTAAAATTAGATTCGCCACTGCAATCACCAACTGCTGCATATGAAGCCGGAGCATTCTCCAAAGGTTTTATCGAAGGCTACAATACAATGGATGCCCTGGCCGCTTTGGCCTTTGGAATCGTCATATTGACTTCCATTCAACAAAGAGGCGTACGCAACAGAAAGCAATTAACAAATTATACGTTAAAAGCTGGAGTAATCGCCGGTGTGCTGCTTTCATTGGTATATATCAGCCTTGGATTGATTGGCGGCAAGATGGCGGCAAACGGTTCGTTTGATGATGGAACCGAAATCCTGTCAGCTGCTGCTACACTATTATTGGGACAAAGCGGGACAACACTCCTTGGTTTTATCTTCACATTGGCTTGCTTCACGACCGTTGTCGGGTTAACCACAGCGTGCGGCCAGTATTTTTCGAACCTCATCCCAAAAGCAAGCTATAAAGCTGTTGTTCTCGCCGTTACCCTTGTCGGCTTCACGCTTTCGAACCTGGGCTTGGCTCAAATCCTTAAAGTATCTGTACCGTTCCTTGTTACGGCTTATCCGTTGACCATCGTGTTAATCGTCTTAACATTCTTCAACCGGTACTTTAAGGGTTCTAAAAAAGTATATGGCAGTGCGATGTTGTTTACCGGTGTCTTTGCCGTGATGGACGGACTAGGCGCGTTCGGATTGAAATTAGGACCGCTTCAGACTATGAGTGATATCCTTCCTTTCTCTTCTGTAGGATTGGAATGGATTGTGCCAGCGCTTGTGGGAACCGGCATCGGAATGGCGCTCAGCCGATTGAGCGGCGAAGTCCCGGCGGTAGAGGAAGCAGATGTAGAAGTTTCATAGTTGCAGTTATTGGCCATGCCCGCTTTGCTAGGGCATGGCCTTTTCAAATTATAGTTTTTCAGAATAAACAAAAGGGAAGATAAAGGGTAGACCAATTGAAGGAGTGGAAATGACAATGACCCTAAAGGCTCTTGTGCTAAATTGTACGTTAAACAAAAGCCCGCAAGTATCGAATACACGCGCGCTTATTAATGAAGCCATTACCATTTTCGAGGATAATGGAGTATCGACAGAGGTTTTAACGATGGCCGATTATACGATTGATTATGGAATTACAGCCGAGGCTGTCAGCGATAAAGATGAATGGCCGGAGATTTTTGAGAAAGTGAAAGAAGCCGACATCCTGATCATCGGATCGCCTATATGGCTCGGGGAACAAAGCAGCATTGCTACACAAACGATTGAGAGACTTTATGGCGGCAGCAGCTTGACCAATGAAAAGGGACAATATATGTATTACAACAAAGTAGGCGGTGTTGTCGTCACCGGAAATGAAGACGGCGCCAAGAACGTCTCTCGTTATGTCCTTTATTCCTTATCGCATATCGGGTTTACCATCCCGCCAAATGTCGACACCTATTGGGTGGGGGAAGCAGGACCCGGACCTTCCTTCATTGAAGCGAAAGGATACGAAAATGAATTTACGATGCAGCATGTGAAAATAATGGCCTACAACTTAATTCATTTCGCCAAGATGTTAAAAGAACATCCCATTCCCGCGGAAGGCAATGTGATCGAGTAGTGCAGATTAGGTTTGGATAATAAATTCACTAGTTTGGATAATAAATGACCCGATTTGGATAATAAACCTTCTGGCTTGGATAATAAATTATTATCTACCACTTTTTCACACGATCGTATAAGCTGTAAGATGTTATCGCACACAAAAAACAGGCAGAATTGAACTGCACCCCAATTGTTAGACACAACTAACAATTGGAGGTGCAGTTTTTTGTGTGACAACTCACTCGCGAAAACGATCTTCATGCTGAAGCAGCCACTCTTTCCTCCACAAACCTCCTGCATAGCCGGTTAAGCCGCTGCTCACGCCAATGATTCTATGGCAAGGAATGACGATCATGAGCATATTCCTTCCATTGGCAGCACCCACTGCCCTGATTGCTTTAGCATTTCCGATAGAGACGGCGATTTCTTTATAGGAAACGGTTTTCCCATAAGGTACTGCACCTAATTCGGCCCATACCTTATTTTGAAAGGCAGTGCCATTCGTCATATATTTGAATGTAAACTCTTTACGCAAGCCTTTAAAATATTCATCTATTTGGGTACAGCACTCCCTGAGTAAGGGAGTATCATCCTTCATTGCATCACAGTTTTCACAAAACAGAATCGATATGATCGCTTCTTCTGTTCCTTTAATCTCAAGAAGTCCAATGGGTGATTCATAATAGGTTGTATATGTCATCTGAAAACCTCCATCGAATGTCAATTGCGGATTTCTTCTTTATGTTCATTTCTATATTCAGTCGGAGAGCAGCCAAAATGGTTTTTAAATGCAACCGAGAAATGAGATGAGCTATTGTATCCTATAGAAAGCGCAATTTCTGTGACTGTATCGGTATGATTCAAAAGCAAGTTCACTGCTTGCGACATCCTTTTGTCTGTCAGATATTCCAATGGAGAAATGCCTGTTTTTCTTTTAAATACCCGTTGAAGATGGTACTTGCTCACCCCAACGCTTATAGCAAGGCGATCCAGGGTAATGGATGCAGTGTATTCGAGTTCAATCATTGTCTTAGCCGCTTCCACGACGGCTTCCTCATAAGGGTGCACTAAATCCGGCCTGCACCGTTTGCATGGGCGAAACCCTTCTTCCATCGCCAAACTAGAAATTGAAAAATAACGCACATTACTTTTAAGCGGCGTTCTTGATTTACAGGAAGGCTTGCAAAAAATACCCGTGCTTTTCACAGCATAAAAAAAGACACCGTCATAGGTTTTATCAAAGGATCTTAGAGCATCCCAAAGTAATTCCTCATCGAAAGTGTGCATCCCTTCACCTCCCCCTTCTCTTCATTTATATCATTACAAAAGGATTATTACATTCAAATTCTTGCTTTCTAATTCTCAGGGGCTTGATTCCTTTTCATGAATTTGAACTAGACAAATCCCCAATGCAGGAGCCCAGTCATATAATGCACCGAGCAAAAGAAATATAGGGGAGCGGTTAACATGAATGATACTACCTGGAACCTGAGTGATCCATACGTTTTTCAAACTTTATCGTCAATTGTAGGTGCAAAGGTTGCCGTTCAAACAACACGCGGTTCTGTACGAGGAACCTTAAAGAATGTACAGCCGGATCATATTGTCGTTGAAATGGGAGGCAATTCTTTTTTCATTCGAACCCAGCAAATCATCTGGGTTGTTCCTAATCCTAAACTAAAAATGGAATAATACAAACTTCCCCCGACATAGTGATTGATGTAGGCGTAACCTAAAATATCGGGGGGATTTCATGATTAAACGCGTCAACAGAATCCAAATTGAGCTACCAAGACCAGAACATGGTGATTTGAATGCAGCGTCTTACGTACAAGAATTAATGGGCGGAAAATTCGGGGAAATGTCGACGCTGAATAACTATATGTTTCAATCCTTTAACTTTCGGGGCAAGAAAAAATTAAAACCGTTTTATGATTTAGTAGCAAGCATAACTGCCGAAGAGTTCGGGCATGTGGAACTCGTCGCCAATACGATTAATCTCCTATCATATGGAGAAACTTATCCGGGAGATCCAGACACAGCACCCCTGCAAGAGGGCTTAGACAAACGATATTCTCTCTACTATACGACAACTGCTCAAACAGCTTATCCCGGTGATTCGATGGGCAGGCCATGGAACGGAGAGTATGTTAATAATACAGGAGTTTTAGTTGCGGATTTACTGGCTAACTATCTGTTGGAAATCGGCGCCCGGACTCATAAAATGCGGGTTTATGAAATGACCGATAACCCTACCGTAAGGGAACTGACAGGATACCTCTTGGTTCGCGGCGGCACACATATCCTCGCATATGCCAAAGCCCTTGAAGTAGCGACCGGCGTTGATGTCGGAAAAATGATGCCCGTTCCAAGACCTGATAACTACAAATTTGATGCGGCTAAAAAATTCATGGATCAAGGCTTGTACAATGTTCTTTACACATGGGGTGAACCTGAGTATCGAGACATCAGCATGATTTGGAAAGGCAGGAATCCTGAAACCGGCGAGCCATTAAGGGTGATTGACGGAATGCCGGAAGGAGCACCTGTTCCTGACTTTGAAGAAAAGCCTGAAGAATTTGCTCCTGGCATTGACAGAGATGATTATGAAAAAATTCTAAAAAGGTTAATGAGCAATCTATAAAAAGAACTGCCTGCCGGACTTATTTTCCTGCAGGCTTATGTGGTGTTAAGCATACTCTCGGGTACCCCGGAAATAAGGAGGATAAGAAATGAATGAGCTCGATGCTGTACCGGATCAAATTCCTGCGGGGATGATTTATGTAGTTGACCCTTCTCCGCTAAATTGGCTTTTTGTTTTGTTTAACACAATGGAGGAACCAGTTCGGGCCAATCCACAAGGGAATATCATACCATCATTAGCAACAGAAGCAAATTGGTTGAATCCTTATACACTTGAATTGCGATTGAGAAAAGATGTTTTCTTTCATGACGGAACTCGCTTTACCTCAAAACATGTGAAAGAAAACTTTGAGGAACTCCAGCGTTGGACAGCGCCGCACCCACCCGGTACCTGGTTGAATTTCCACGAGGATACACGGTGTGAAGTAATTGATAACGATACGGTTCATTTCATTTTTCCATCTCCTGATGGTTTAGCTGTCAGTAAAATGCGCGCTTTTCATATCGGAAATGAGCTTTTTTGGAATTCTATTGGATTCGGATATGCCCGTAACGGAAGTGGGGAAGGTCATTGGTGAGTCCTTGACGCTCCGGGCCCGTGGGGTACCGCACCATTTGTATTAACAGAAGGGTTTTCTTCAATAGATAATCAGATTGCCATTATAAGCAAGAAGCCGTTTGCTTGTACTTGGCTTACCGAAGCCGAAGACCGGACGCCATATGTACGCTTGGAGGCCAATCCACATTATTGGAACAAAAAACGGGGACCGCGTTTGCAGCGTGTTGTGTTCAGAAATGATCTATCCCCTGCAGAGGCTATAGAGCTTTGCATCCGATCAGAGGGTCAAGTGGATATCGTCACAGATGTAGCTCCCTCCGCTTCCTCTCGAGTCATTTCATCCTCTTATACAAAACTGATTGCCGTGGATGCCAACCAAGTTCTGGCCGGCACATTCAACCTTTTGTAAAAGATATTCCTTTTCATGACAAGCGTTTGAGGGAGGCATTCAATCTATCAGTAAATCGGGACCATTTAATAAAAAAAGGATTCTTGGGCTATGCAAATCCAATCGCCGCCATGACACCTTCGTGGGCAAAGGATTTCCCAGAAGACCTCGAGCCAAAGCCATATAATCCTGCCAAAGCGAGGCAATTATTTAAAGAAGCCGGCAGCTGGCCATCCGGCAGAAAATTGGAGATTGCCGCTACTGAAAGATATACTGACGCAGCAAGATTGATTGGATATGATATAGAGAATACTTTAGATATTGGCGTAAAGATAAAAATGATCCCCGAGTATAACAAGAACAGCTGGCTTCGTGTATCAGCAGAGAAGAAATTGCACCCTAATTGGGACATAATGCTTGCAGATGTATTTGCTAGCTTTTCTGAAGGAACACCTGCATTTATCCATCGGGAGTTTTTCGGATTTGACGGTTCCTATCGTACAGGTCCACCTTTACCTACATTTGACCGATTATTCGCCAAAATGGCTGCTCAGACCATCCCGGACGATTTAATCCAAAAAGCTAAACAGATTGACACATACGTATATAATGAATCATTGGCACTTTTCCTGGTTGCACCAAAAAAACTGTACGCAGTGAACCGCCATGTGCAATTTCAAGCGTACCGGACGACTTTTGAGTTAGCAGAGACTGCTGTTACCAACATGCATTGGTCCAGAATGGATAAACTCATATAAAAGACAGGAATTAGCGAAATTCCTGTCTTTTTACAGCTTATTTTGGGATGGCTCCCATTCCTTCTAAAATGATTTTTGCATCGGCACTTAACTGATCTACAAAATCTTTTCTTAATATCAATTGTTCTTTTCCCTTGATTGTAACTTTAATGGATCGCACATCAAACTTTGCGGCATACGTATTAATTGCGCTGATTGTCGCCATCTCTGCCCTTGTTAAAGGTACATAACCAGATTCAGTGTTGCTTGTCAAAATCTGAAGCAATTCCCTCGCATTGCCTTTCAGCAGATTTCTGTTTGCCTGGAGTATATCCATATTCTCTTCGATGTACCTTCTTGTAGTAACCAAATCAAGCTCATCAACAGACTTATTTATTTTCGTTATTAATTCTTTAATTCCCATCGCTGTATCTCCTCTTTAATTGTATCCTATCTTTAATTTATCGGTTTAAAGTGGAAAAATTAAAGGAGGATTTGATAAGGAATTTTTTATTAAAGAGTGATATTCCATTAAATATTTCTGCTTCATTTATGGTTATACAAGTACAGGGAAACGAATAGCAAAAGGATTGCTGTTAATTTCTTTACGTCAATGGGGACTTTTACGCCTCCTAATAGGCCGAAATGATCAATAATCGCCCCGATTAGAATTTGTCCGGCAATGACTGCTACCATGGCTGGCGCGACACCGATTTTTGGAACGACAAGCACCATGACAAACACATAGAAAGCGCCCAATATCCCTCCAATCAATTGCCATTTTGGCACGCTCGAAACGGCCAGGATATTGCCCTTACCCAAAAACAAAACGGCGAAGAACAAGACAAGAGTGCCGATTACAAAAGATATAAAAGATCCTTCTATCGCACCCACTTTCTTGCCCAGCCCACCGTTTATTTGAGCTTGAAAGGCAACCGCCATTCCACCGACTAACGCTAGTAACGGAAAAATGATTTTCACAGGCTATAATCTCCTTATCTTCTGAAAAATTCTAATTAAGGATATTATACTCCAAAGATAATAATAAAGGCTGGTTTACAATTTGAGTAAACAACCTTTCTGATTTTTTCGACAGAGACCTATTAATAAGTCAAAAGGGAGCCGAACAGGCCCCCTTTCTTAAAAAATTATTTACTTTTTCAAAAATTCTGTGATACTTTCACGGATGGTAGTTGGTTTTCTACCGATCAGTTTCTCCAAATCCGTGGATGTGTTGCCTTCTTTTCCGCTTGCTATCGTCTGGTAAAGGGCAACCTGGAACTGGGCGAGCCCTTCAGGAAGTCCGGCATCGATCATTCCGGCCAAAGCTTCTGAATCTGTCACGGATTGATGGGTTACTGTTTTTCCGGAAACATCGGAAAGAATTTGAGCCAAGTCATCATAGCCCCAAGTTTCGGAAGACGCCAGATCATAGACTTTGTTTTCATGTCCATCCTCTGCAAGCACTGTTGCGGCTGCTAACGCCAAATCATCACGTGTGACCGTGTTAATCCTTCCAGTCCCGGCTGAAGTAACGATCACTCCGCTGTCAATAAACGTTTGGAGGCCCGGATTGACAAACACTTCTTGATAAAATGCGTTTCGTAAAATAGTATAGGCAACACCTGAAGCACGGAGAGTATATTCAGTTGCTAAATGTACATTGCCTAATGGAGGAAAAGCCCCTTTATCTGCAAAAGCGAATCCTGTATAAGCGATATGTTTTACTCCTGCCTTCTTAGCCGCTTCAATCGCATCAACATGCTTACGAATCCGAGCTACACTGTCATCTTCTGGTGTTGATATTAAAAGCAGCTTTGAAGCCCCGGCAAAAGCTTTTTCCAGTGACGCGGGATCCTCATAATCGCCAAAGCGGACTTCAATTCCCTTGTCGGCAAACATGGACGCTTTCTCAAGATTTCGCACACTGACAGCTATTTCACTGGCAGGCACTTTAGTAAGCAAGTGTCCGACAACAAGCTGACCTAATTCACCGGTTGCTCCGGTAATCACAATTTTTGACATAAGTTAGTCATCTCCTCTTATTTAGATAATTAAAGTTTTTAAAAATTACTTGCTTTAATTCTCAAGCATAATCTTATATTATGTTATTAGGTTACTTTTTAAAAGTAGGCACATTTTTATGACATAGTCATAAAAATAGTACCGTTAAGAGAGAGAGGAATTTTCATGGCTCGAATTATATTGCAAGGAGAACTTCCCCCCGGCCAAGAAGGGATTTGTCCTGTTACACATACACAAAATATGATTGCGGGAAGATGGAAAATCATCATCCTTTGGCATTTAAGTAAACAAACAAGAAGGTTCAATGAACTCCAAAGGCTGTTACCCGGTATATCAAAAGGCATATTGACCCGCCAATTACGAGAGTTAGAACAAGATGAACTGGTACACAGGGAAGTGTATAAAGAAGTCCCGCCGAAAGTGGAATATTCGTTAACTTCTACAGGTAAAAGCTTCATTCCAATATTGGATAGTATGGGTGAATGGGGGACTAAACATTTACAAAATCAGAAAAAAAGCTAAAGCCTATTTACTGCTTTAGCTTTTCAATTTCTTGCTAAACAGGTTTTGCCCACTTATAACTAATTAAATCAATACAAATCAAAAATTGCCGCATCCAATGAAATAGCTCCGGGACCAGTCAACCAGATCCCTAATGCAACAGCTATCAAAACTACGTTATATTCAATACCGCTATTGTCGGAAAACAAACCATTTTTTGCATGAACCTTCACAATAGCGACAATCATCGGGATAATAATTAAAATAGCTGCCAGCGGTGTAAGAAATCCTAAAAGAAAAAGGATACCACCACCAAACTCACTTAAACCAGCCAAAAGGGCCATCGTTTTACCGGGTTTTATGCCAATTTGTTCGAAAAATCCGCCTGTCCCTTGAGGACCGCCGCCGCCAAACCAGCCAAATAATTTTTGAGAGCCATGTGCTGCGTAATAAAGTCCAACAACCAGTCTGATAATAAAGATTCCTAAGTCCACTTTTTCTTCAACTCCCACGATTTTGCTTCATTTGAAGGTCCTTATTTATTTACAATGACACCCCTCCTGACTGGAGGGGTGTCATTGTTCTATTATTTTGGGCGTAGGATTATTGCATATAACCCATGGAACTGCCCTGGTTCATCATGCTGCTTCCGTTTGCTCCAGCAGACATGCTTCCGCCGTTCATCATGCCTTGATTTTGAAGATCTCTAGCGATTTCCTGTCTCACCTGTTGTGCATCAGTTCCAGCAATACCTGGCTGCATGATATTCTGAGCGCCTCCAAAGCCTGATTGCATACTAGATTGGCCTCCGCCAAATCCAGCTCCGGC
>NZ_QVTC01000092.1 GCF_003429085.1 Bacillus sp. V59.32b
GGCTTGCCAGTTCGTCCGCGGAAAGCGAGTAGATTCCATGACCATTTGAAAATCAACAATGGAATTAACAGAGCCAATTAAAAAAGTGAAAAACGAAGGCCATAATGCCAGAGTATACATCACTTACGGAACAGAGTGGTATTTGTACCTGGCCCATCGAATCGCTGAATATCCTCCCAATATCTACAGGGCTATTGCAGATGTTATTGAAACTTCTGAAGAGAAAGTGTCTGTTTATTAAATTGTTTTAGAATGAAAAAGAAAGCTGGGCTATTAAAGCCGAGCTTTTTCTATCTTTCTTTTAGATATTACCAAAAGCAAGTGGCTGAAATAATATCACCGATGTTCATTTGTCACTCGCTATACCATGTAAAGAGAATTTATTTCGGCTTGCCCGTTCTAGAGGGCTGTCATTTTTGTAATCACGATTAGGTCATTTATGTTGGCGTTTGGAATTTGCTGGGGTTCCGGTTTGTTAAGCATACTATCGATATTTTTCACCTCGGGTGGAAGGGGCTCGTTAACGGAATCCATCATGATAAATTTTCGTTTTGTCTGTTTGAACTCGGCTGCTTCATTATCCTCTTGATGACTGCAAGCCAGTATCGAAAGGCCTAAAATTGAAACGCATGTAATTAAGATTAACTTTTCCATCATTAACCTCCCTCGTTTAGTTCATCCTTATAAAGATTTAGCATATAGTGCTACCTGTTTGGCCTGGCTTCAGTCGATAGCTATTTAAAGAAAGTCAGACATTTTATCAACAATCTTATTACAAAGGCGAAACAAAATGAACAGATCCCCCGTTTAACAAGTATAGTAAAACTGCCAATCATCGGGAAAAAAGTGATGGCTAGTTTAAATGATGAAGGGGTCTGGAGGATCATGGGCAGTGAAGAGAACGGGAGAAGAAAGACAAGAGTAAAACGCAAGCGAAGGCGATTGAAAAAATCAGTTCGGCGCTTTCTTTTTGCTATTTTTATGATTGTATTGTGCCTTTTTTTCTACAATAACAATAAAAATGTTAAGACTGTCACCAATGGAGTTGGTACAAGGCAAACCGAGCTTGAGGGAAAGAAGAAAACTAAAACGGAAGAAGCATCCATTACAATAAGTGCAGCAGGTGATTTTACCCTCGGAACGGATGAGAATTTTGCTTATACAGATTCTTTCCCGGATGAGGCTTCGACAAATGGACTTCCTTATTTCGTGAAAGAACTGGGTGATATTTTCAAGGAGGATGACCTGTCGACCATTAATTTAGAAACCACACTGACGAATGCCACGCAAAGAGCGGAAAAGAGGTTCAGCTTTAAAGGAGACCCGTCCTATGCTGAAATTCTTGAAATTGCGGGCATTGAATCCGTAAATCTGGCAAATAATCATACCTTCGATTATCTGCAAAAAGGTTATGATGATACACTTGCTGCATTGCAGAACCATAAGATAGGCTTTTTCGGATATGAAACCCAGTATGTAACGGCAATTAAAGGAGTTAAACTAGGAGCCTTAGGGTATCAGGGCTGGGAAGATACGCCAGAGTTGCGCAGCATCATCGAAGAGGATATTGAAGAATTAAGAGAACAAGATGTAAGCATCATCCTTGTTCATTTTCATTGGGGCACAGAAAAAAGTTACGTGCCGAACGATACGCAGCAGTCATTGGCCCGCTTCGCGATCGACAGCGGGGCTGACCTTATCTTAGGGCATCATCCCCACGTCGTTCAGGTTATAGAAGAATACAACGATAAATTTATAGTGTATAGCCTTGGCAACTTTATGTTCGGCGGTCACAGCAATTCAAGTGACAAGGATACATTTGTGCTCCAGCAAACGTTCCAGTTGAAAAATGGTGAACTCTCCAATCGAAAAGAGATTAAAATTGTGCCGTTCTCTATTTCATCCGTTACCTCCAGAAATAACTATCAGCCGAAACGATTACACGGTTTTGAAGCCGAAAGAGTGAAGAAGAAAATCATTAATCTGTCCAATCAAATTAATGGATCGGACTGGATTGGATATGAAGCCAGTCAATAGTTGTTCCAGGCAGCCCCATTATAAATAAAGAAAACCGCCTGGAATTCTGGCGGTTTTTCATTTATTCAAACTCCATATATTCCAAAAATGGCGGCTCTTTTAAATGGTCGGTTTGTTCAAGGATCGTATAACAAAACTCACCGTAATCCAGTACATATATAGGAAAAACAATCGAAGCTTCGCCTTGAATGTCATAAATGACAATATGCTCTTTCTTAACGAGCCCAAAAAGCCCGCCTTTCATTGATTCAATCGTCACTTTTTTGATTTTGTGCAAAGGAATGGTTTTTGTTTCATTCGGTGTTGAAACAAAAAGCTGTTTTCCTTGTATTTTGACGTGGTGCTTTTGATGGTTCACTTCAAAATGGATTTCATTTTCATCTTTTTCTTTTTCTGTGTTACTGCGGTCAAAGAATCGTTGCTTATGTTCTTCAACTGTATAGGCGTTAAAAGGCTCTAACTCTGTGTATGTCTCGTCCCACATAAATATTGAATCTTCACCTTCTTCCAGATTAAAGGCGCCTACCCATGCCGCAAACTGGTCGTCGTTTGCTTCTACTTGCGCTAAGTAGTATCTGACCGGTTGTCCATAATTGTTTTCCGTTTCGAGCTGATCCATTAACTCTATTTTTTTTGCGTATATTTCTTGATCGTTTTCATAAAGCAAATGAAAAAATAAACGGCTCTTTGCAGCGTGAGTTTGTTTATCCATAATCGGATTAAGATGATCTTTCCGGATATCTAACAGATTGGAATGAAAAGTGCCAGCTGATTCAATATTAGTGGCACAATGCGTAAGGACATCTTTTGTCACCGGTAAGTCCCTTTGAATGCAGGAGATAGCCGCTCTTGCGTTCAAGGTTGGATCTTTATAAAACAAGGCATCTTTAAGAAATTGTTCCGTTTCATCTGAAAAATAATAAACAAATAAATCTAGTAATAAATCCAACCTTTCCCTTATCTCAAGATATTTGTCTTTCCATGAGCAGTAGACATGCTTTGGATTATAGTCAGATTCATATTCTTTATATTGCTTTAAGGCCACTTGATAATCTGCAACAAGGATAGGGAGAATTTCTTTTTGTTTAAACTGATAAAAAACATCCTGGGCATGCAGGTAGGAAAGTAGGTGATAGAAATCTATTTTGTAAGTCGTATTGTTGATATAGGTATAAAACTTCTCCATGACCCTTTTTGCAAGCATTGGTCTTTCCATTAATGAATCTACAGGGATGATTGCAGTGTTTACGTCTAGATTTCTTTCCAGGATTTCAAAGAATGCCGCGAAGCTTCGTTCTTCCTCGACTTCAAGTAAAAAATCCACGGCTCTTTGTTTTCCAAATAAGCTAAAATCAGCAAAGTTTTTCACGATGGCATCACTTAATTCAGGGCCGCGAAAATCAGAGACAAAGTCGATCAGGTAGAAGCTCGGTTCATCCCACTTGTCTACAGGCTTAGGAAAAGGGTTTGCAGCGGTTTCAATAACTTGGATAAGTACGTCTTTATCCAATCCGTTATGATTATTTTCTTTTAGCCCATTCAATTCATCCAATGCCTCATAACGGAGGTCAGGGTCTTCATTGACCACTCTTTTTAAAATACCTTTAACCTGGGATTCAATTGACATGATCATCTCACCTCGGGGAGTAGACTTTTAGATAATCTTATATGCCGTTCATATTAAATACAAATACTTTTTTCTGTTTAGATATGATAAAGATTTCTACATAAAAAGAGATATCGTTCGCAATAAAAAAATATCGCTATATTGAAAAAAAGAAAGTATAACCGATATATTTAATAGGTCATTTTTCCTATTTATTGTCATATAAGACCTATATCAGAGCAAGTATTATTATTCCAAGAAAATTGATTGACTTACAGCCTGATAGAGAACTGGAATCATTATTATATTGAAAGCATAGGTGCTGTCTATGGAGAAACTAAAAACACATCGTTGGCTGTATTTTACTATGATTTATGTATTGAGTTATTATACGTGGCTTTTTGTCTGGCGAGGAGACGAATCAGTAAGCATATGGGGTGGAAACCATTTTTCTTTATTAGCCCCGCTTATTGCTTCTGTGTGTTTAGCTTATAGTTATAAGAACGAATTAAATAAAACCAGGAAAAATTTTTGGCTTTTATTATCTGCGGCTTACTTTCATTACTTTATTGCAGAGGCTGTGTGGAATTATTATGAACTTATCTTAAAAGAGGATGTGCCTTTTCCTGGATGGGCAGATTTGTTTTATTTACTGTATCTTATTCTTTTTCTTATTGCTATTATGACAACATTACAAAAAAATAGAAACACTTTTAGTTTTATCCGTTTTTTATTTGATATTAGTATCATTATGTTTGCCGCATTTTCTTTATGTTGGCACTTTGCTATCTTGCCTATCGTATCGCAAGTGGATTCATCAGTCTTTTCATTGCTTGTTTCCGTCGCGAGTCCAATTGGCAATTTAATTCTTCTATTTGGCGCTATGAGTATTTATCTAAGCAACTCATTTTTTCACAAACGAGAGTTTTTTTATATTTTTTTCGGCCTTATTATTATGGTAGGCACTAATTCCATATATAGCTTTTTAACAACAAATCAACAATACTCATCAGGAAACTTAATCGACCCATTGTTTTCCATGGCCATTCTATTAGTAGGGTTTTCTGGGCAGAATGCATCAAGCCAAAAAAAGGAAGACCATATAAGTGGCAATACGTTAAATACAGTAAAACTACTATTACCGTATTTTAGTACCGTTTTACTGTTTATCGTTATGGTTATTCAAAATGAAGTCATGAACAGTCTGGTTACCGGATCTGCTCTAGTCATTCTATTAATCATAATAAGGCAGGTCGTAACCATTCGTGAAAATCATCATTTGCTCGATCAGTTAAGTGATCTGGCAGAAAAACTCGAGCAAAAGGTGGAAGTTAGAACAAGACAGCTGAACGGGACCAATCAGCGGCTGAATCAAGCGATTCAAGAGTTAACCCATGTCGCTTATCACGATGCGCTAACAGGTCTCTCCAATCGAAGGAAGTTTAAAGAGCAGCTAGAGGAATCAATCGTGGTGGCAAGAAAAGAAAAAAGGAAATTTGCTCTACTTTTGTTGGATCTGGACCGTTTTAAAACGATTAATGATACATTAGGACATGAGATGGGAGATCTGTTGCTTAAAGAGATAGGCTCCCGTCTGAGCGATTGCTTAGGGGAAAGAGGGATGGTTTTCCGATTAGGCGGGGACGAATTTACAGTCATCCTTCCTGATATTGAAAAAAATGATCCAGCAAAGCTGGCAGAAGAGATTCAGCAATGCATAAGCTCGCCTTTTCTTTTGGAAGGACATAAGCTTAGAACGGCAACGACCACCGGGATTTCCATTTTTCCTGATCATGGAGAAACGATTAAGGTGTTATTGAAAAAAGCCGATACCGCCATGTATAAAGCAAAAGAACTGGGGAAGGGGAGTTTTCAGTTTTATAAAGATGGAGACGATTCAATCAATTCCCTCAAAATCGTTTTGGAAAATGATCTTTATGAAGCTTTAGAAAGGAATGAGCTTGAGATTCATTACCAGCCACAAATGGATATGCTGGAGAAGAAAGTAATTGGTCTAGAAGCTTTGGTCCGCTGGAATCATCCGAAGCTAGGCAGGGTTTTTCCTATGGATTTCATACATCTCGCTGAAGAAACTGGTTTGATTGTTCCAATCGGTGAGTGGGTATTAAGAAATGCGTGCGAACAAGTTAAGGATTGGCAAGAGCAGCAGCCGGATCTGACTCTCAGTGTAAATATTTCCCCGCGTCAAATTTTTCGTGAGGATTTCGATCAAGAGATTATGGACATATTGGAAGAAACGCAGTTTAAACCTTCAAGCTTAAACCTGGAAATCACAGAAAACATATTTATGTATAGTGTGGAAAAAGTGAATGCAAAACTTGATCGATTAAAAGAAGCAGGAATCCAAATTTCCATTGATGATTTCGGCACAGGCTATTCTTCACTAAGTTACTTAACGAAATTACCGATTACAAGCCTTAAAATCGATAAGATGTTTATTAAAAATATGCTGACCAAAAATGAAGATTATGCGGTAGTGAAGGCGATTGTGAATATGGCTGAGACTTTGGGTCTTCAGGTAGTGGCCGAAGGGGTTGAATCAGAAGAGCAAATGGATCGTCTCATTCAACTTGGATGCTACATTTTACAAGGCTATTTGATTGGTAAACCTAGGCAAAGTCCGGATTTTACTTTTAATGCTATGGATTGACCATATAAGTTTTAAAGATGATAAAATAGTTGATGATTATACTATTTGTTAGTTAGAGGGGGCTTATTTTCATGTTAAACGCTAATGAACCAGAAACAATCGATAAACTCAAGAAGTCAGAAAAGCATTATTCAGACGAGAAATTTTGGGGTAAATTAAAGAGATTTGGAAAGAAAGCCGGTTCATCAGTGGTTTACGCCGTTTTACTTCTTTATTATACCTTGCAAAAACCGGAAGTCCCCGCAAAGGTAAAAGCGACAATTATCGGGGCATTAGGTTATTTCATTCTCCCGCTAGATTTAATTCCGGATCTTGCGCCAGGGATTGGATTCACCGACGATTTAGGCGCGTTGGGACTAGCACTCATCCAAGTGGCGATGTACATTGATGAGGATACGAAAGATAAAGCAAAAACGAAACTTGCAGAATGGTTTGGAACGGACGTAGACACATCTGAGATTGACGGGAAAATTATGTAGTGTAATGGTGATGCCAGGGTGTAATAAAACTCTGGCTTTTATATTTTTCTGAGAGAAGCTTCAATAGTTGAACTATTAATCGGTATCATATATTATTTTTTATAATCATTTATATGAACGAAATATATCAGGGGGAACAGATGCATGTCGGATTCAAAAGTACGTGTACAGGTTAATACTAATGAGTTTATTTGGGATAAAAACGAAGGCTTATTTACGTTTGACGGAGCACCTGCCCTGTTATTCTGGGATTCTGCGATTGAATTGTTTTTGAAAACGATTGAAGAAGTCTCAGGCAGTGACGTTTCCACTACGGTATTTGAAGCTACCGGTTTTCGTATGGGACATCTTGTTAGTACGTATTATACGGGTCGGTTCGACATTGAAGAAATCATTGAACAATATAAAGATATATATCGAAACGCCGGTTGGGGTAATGTCAAGATCGCATATTATTCTTTAGAAGAGAAAAAAGTGATCGTTCAGCTAAAAAATAGCTGGGAGCACCGAATTTTTAAATTAATGGATAAAGACCAGGCAGGCGTGCTTTTGCCAAGCCATTGGGCGGGGGTTTTCAGCGGGCTGTTTCAAGAAAACATGTGGTATAAAATAAATCAAAGCCAGTTAACGGGCCATGACTATGATGAAATTGAAATTTATGCATCATCAACCACGCCATCAAAAAACATTCATAATTTAACGAGACAAAAGGAACAAGAGCATATAAACGCTCTGGAGGCCAAGGTTGAACAAAGAACGGAAGAATTATCAGCACTTGTTAGAGACCTATCCTCACCTGTCATCCCGGTATTAAAGGATATTCTTGTCATTCCGCTCGTCGGTAAATTTAATGAAGAGCGTTTTGAAGAATTGATGCAAAAAGCTCTTTATGAATTCTCCGGACATCACGCTAAATATATGCTTTTCGATCTGACGGGAATTAACCACTTTGACGAATTCACCATACAGGGCTTACAAAAAACGATACAAGCAATCAGCTTAATCGGAGGAAACTCTATTCTTGTAGGCGTATCTCCATCTCTCAGCATGGCCATTACCAATTCGAATGTTGATATGAGCGGCATTACATTCTTTTCTACTTTGCAGCACGGTGTTCAATTCGCTCTCGAACAAAATGGTTTTGATATAATAGAAAGAAAATAACTGACGAAGAAGCGGAACATAATTAATAAAGCAGCATGGTCTTTATTATTGAACTCGATTTAACAACCGGGAAAAAGTCGTTCCTGGAGATTATCGCTCTCTATAAAAGGAAACATAAACATACCTTTCACTATTACCTCGTACAGTGAAATCTTGCCTGAGCATCCTATTTGGTTGCTCTTTTCTTTCCTTAAGGTGTCTAAAAAAACGTCTCTCCAATGGAAAGACGTTCGGTTTGATACAGGGAAATAAAAACATATTTAAAATAAAATATTAATAATCTTCGTTAGTCCAGCCTTTGCCATCACATGCTGGACAGGTATGTTCGCCGCTTCCACTGCAAGCATAGCAATCATCGTCTGCGGCTCTCCTGCCGACACCCCCGGTACAATCGCATTCTACCCTTCCTTTACCGCCGCAGTATCCACATTTTTCTTTTGCCATTATGAAAATCCCCCTTTTCTATTGTCCGTCTCGTTGTTTTTTTAAAGCTTTTTGTGCCGCATATCGCTTTTCAATCGGAATCTCTGCATTGTTGTATATTTCTTTTAAATCATTAGCTGATTTGTTTTGCAGATTATTATAATACATATCTATATTTCTGTTCGCGGTTCGTTTTTGTTTGTTTACCTCGATCTTTTTCTCTTTCATTTCTTTTTTTAAATATTTTCCTATTTTCCCGTCATTTGAAGTGTCATCAATCGATTTCAATACGGTAAAAAGGAAGTCTCCTAGAAATCCCACTCAATCCACCCCTTGCAAGTCTGTTCATTGAAGATAGTGCCTTTGGTAACTATGTATAATTATTTCCTGTATTGGTTCTATTTTACCATGAATTCTTATAGAGATATAGTATATTTGAACTATCGATTCAACCCTCTAGAAATCAATTTCAGTATCTAAAAGGGGAGCAGACACCATGGGTGACCAGGAAAAATGATTAGGGATTAATGAAAAATTCGAAAAAAAGATTCCTTCTTTATATTTCAAAATAAGCTGACAAAAGGAAGATTTCTTGGAATAACTTAAAACTTGGAGAAACTTACCGAAAATAAAAGTAAATCGTACATATCAGTTCCTTAAATAACTTTTGATAGGAGAAGATATAGAAGATGCGTTTAATAAACTTAGACAGCTGTCAACCCGGGGTTAAATTAGGTAAAACGATTTACAATGAAAATGGACAAATACTATTAACAAAAGGAATTGAACTAACAGACCATTTAATAGAAAGGTTAATACGATTAAACATCTTTACCATTTACATAGAGGATGAAGTATCAGAAGGAATAGAAATAATTGAGTCCATACCTGAAGAGTTGCGTTCAGAAGCTGTAAATGTGGTAACAGAAGGATTGCATACAATCGCTGAGTTAAATACATCAAATGTAAAGGGTATGATTAAAACAGGAAGGGCGATAAGAACTTTTCAAAAGATATTTAAAGATATCCTGACTTCTTTAACGGAAAATCGGCAAGCGCTAAATTTATTGGCCACGACAAAAGCTCAAGAAAATCATGTATATACCCACAGTGTAAACGTGGCCATATATGCTTGTCAGATGGGAATTGAGAATGGTTTCCCGTTAAAAAACATTGAAGAGCTAGGGTTGGGCGCAATGTTGCATGATGTCGGAAAACTGTTTATCGCACCGGAGATTTTAAATAAACCCGGGAAGTTAACGGAGAAAGAATACGAACATGTTAAATCGCATACTGATTTAGGGTTCGATATTCTTAGAAAGGTTCACGAAATCCCTTTACCTGTATCTCATTGTGCACTTCAACACCATGAAAAAATCGACGGATCCGGATATCCTAGAGGTTTAGAGGGAGACGAGATACATCGTTACGCAAAAATCCTAAGTATTTCAAATGTGTTTGATGCCGTTACAAGTCACCGGCCATATCGACGTGCCATCTTGCCGCATAAAGGCCTGGAGCTGCTATATGCTGGGAATGGGACTCAATTTGACAGCAGACAGCTTGAATTGTTTAAAGGTTGTATTGCGATATATCCTCAAGGTATGACCGTGAAATTAAATGATGGCAGGACTGGAATCGTAACTGAATATAGCTTCAATGCAGTTGGGCGGCCTAACATTAGAATTATTAGTGATGAAGAAGGCCAGCAAGTAAAACCATATGAAATTGATTTGTATGCTAAAGATCATTTAACAGTGGAGATTGTTGGAGCGGACACATTGCTATAATGAAATTTTTTCTGATTTCTAAAATTATTGTCCTGTAGGCTTATAAGCTGCCAATAATTAAAAAAACTCTTAGAACCATTAAGGCTCTAAGAGTTTTAAGTATGGAGCATAGCGGGATCGAACCGCTGACCTCCACGCTGCCAGCGTGGCGCTCTCCCAGCTGAGCTAATGCCCCGGATAAGTCACAAGATTTATTTTAGTCATTTTTAAGAAAAAGTCAATAAGCTTCTTTAAAAAATAAAAGAATCCGTTTGAAACTGCTCAAACGGATTCTTTTATTTTTACAGATTTTCTATTTCCACCTTAGCGATTTCAGCAAATTTGGATACGGCATAATAGACATCGGTCGTTTTGCGTTTTCCGTCTACTGTTATGCGCAGATGAACCGAATGCCGGTTTTCTTCAAGATCCTTGATCCGGATATTTTTCACTGAAATTTTCTCTTCATTGATTTTGGACATTACCTTTGCGATATCTTCCTTCTTGTGAATGATCAGCTTTAGCATAATTTCTTTTTGCCGTAATTGCTTGGGTCCGATTATTTTTAAGCTATACGGAATAAATTCAACGCTAAGCATTAACAGGATTACCCCGGCGATTGCTTCAATATAAAAACCAGCGCCAACCGCAATCCCAATTCCAGCTGCTCCCCAGATAATCGCCGCCGTCGTTAATCCGGAGATACTATTATTATCTCGGCGAAGAATAACCCCGGCTCCCAAGAAACCAATGCCTGACACAATTTGGGCAGCCAGACGTAAAGGATCCATCGTTATATTTACATCATCGCTCCCAGGAAACATATAAGCTGATTCAATTGAGACAATTGTCAATAAACAACTTACAATAGAAATAACTAATGTTGTTTTTAATCCGGCGGGTTTTCGTTTCATCTCCCGCTCGAGTCCGATAATTAGACCTAGAATAGCAGAAATGCCAAGCTTTAATAATATCTGAATTTCTAATTGAGGGTTAAATGCCCAATTCATATCCATAACAAACACCGTCCATCTCGCAATATTAATGACTTCTGCTGATTTTGCATTTTTTTTAATACCCTAAAAAGAAATGCTTAAATCCATAATCTTAAGCTACATTGTACAATACTTGTTGTACACTTATATATAGACTTTTATGGAATAGTGGGGAAGGATTGTTGTATGCAAGAGCCTAAATTTAATCCATATGCAGCGTTAGCAATAGGAGTCGCATCCGTTTCAGCTTCAGCCATTTTGGTTAAGGCTTCATCGGCACCATCAGGGGTCATCGCGTTCTATCGTTTATTATTTACCGTGCTGCTTATGCTGCCTTTTTTCTTATTAAAGAACTTTTCCGAATTAAAGATGCTCACTAAAAAAGATTTCTTTCTTTCTATTATAGCGGGTGTTTTCTTAGCATTTCATTTTATATTGTGGTTCGAATCGCTGAACTACACATCTGTAGCCAGTTCGACTGTTCTGGTTACGCTACAGCCATTATTTGCTTTTGTCGGGGCGTTTTTGTTTTTTAAAGAACGGTTTTCGGTCACGGTCATCATTAGCGGAATCATTGCTATTACGGGCAGTCTCATCATCAGTTGGGGAGATTTCCAAATCAGCGGGCTCGCGTTATGGGGAGATATTCTTGCCTTAACAGCATGTGCATTGATTACGGCTTACCTTTTATTTGGACAAGCAGTCAGGAAAAGAGTTTCATCGACGACGTACACCTTTGTTGTGTATGGAATCAGTACGATTACTTTATTTCTTTATGTTCTTGTATCGGGAGAATCTTTTGGTCCATACCCGACCATAGATTGGATTTATTTCATCCTGCTTGCCGTGTTCCCGAACCTTTTAGGACATTCCCTGTTTAACTGGTCGCTGAAATGGCTGAGCACAACAACGATTTCGATGGCAATTTTAATGGAGCCAGTGGGAGCTTCGATTTTAGCTTACTTTATATTGGATGAAAAAATCATTTGGACTCAAGCATTAGGCGGCTTTGTCGTCCTTGCCGGGTTAATGCTGTTCCTTAGGGATAAAAAGAAAACGGAAGCTGCGGAGAGTTCACTTTGATGTGGAGAAAGCAGTAAGCTGGGACTGGCCTACTGCTCCATTCGTGAAAGGATATAAGAAAAGCGCGGATACTGAATGCCATTAATCAAGAAACGGTTAGACCAATTTTGACACTTCTTCTTTATTCAATATTCTGCTTTTGAGGGAGTATGCTGAAAACCTGAAGTCGATTGCTTCACTTCTTAATTATTTTAAGCGATTTGCTAATTTATATGATGATAAATTTATATTTTAAAATGAGCAAAAAATATATTGCAAACATATTTTTTACGTGTTATATTATCTCTTGTCGCTAAGTAAGCGGCCTGCTAGTTTCGAAAAAACATCAAATAATTATTTCAAACAAGTTATTGACATAGCAAGCTAGAAATGCTATGATAATAAAGTCGCTTCTGAGAGAAACGACAACGAAATTGCTCTTTGAAAACTGAACAAAACAAAGCGCCAACGTTAATTTTAATAGTGAGCACACACTATAAAAGCAAATGAGCAAGTCAAACATTCTTCGGAGAGTTTGATCCTGGCTCAGGACGAACGCTGGC
>NZ_QVTC01000093.1 GCF_003429085.1 Bacillus sp. V59.32b
GACCCCGCAGCGAGGTACGAGTGAGGAGGCTTGCCAGTTCGTCCGCGGAAAGCGAGTAGCTTCCATGACCATTTTGAAAATCAACAATGGAATTTAACAGAGCCTTTCTAATAAGAAGGGGGTCGTTCGTGCTTAATAAATATTCGATTTCTATAAAAGGAGTAATTATTATTGAGGAAGATGGTTTAATAAAGAAGATATAGACAAAATCAACTTACCGTTAGGATATATTAATACGATAAAAAACTATCGCAAAGAATTTTGAAAGCCCCATGATAAGTAGTTTCCTTTTATTAAAGATGGAAGACTACTATTTAAAAGGAGATCACTTGGTTTCATTGCTTATCAATCACTACTCAGGTTTTTGAGCAGCCGTACATATAATAAATACAAGAATCCATTATTCTAATCTTAAACTAAGACACACGCTTTAATTAGCGGGTTTTTTATTTTCCAGAAATAGTTACATTTTCCTTTCAACAATTTATAGATAACGTGTGAAGTAGTAATGAAAAACCTGAAAGTGAGTTGTTCATCCAAAAAATTCAGCGGGACTTTCATCCGGAAATTACCTATCTTATCGGCTCCGGCAATCAAGAACTATCAGAACTGGCGCCATTTACTGCGGACTACCGGAAGCAGGAAGGTAAGACAACCATCTATATTTGTGAAAACTTTGTCTGTCACAATCCAGTGAGGAACTTGGATGAAGCCATCGATTTATTGACCCGGTTATATACCGGACCTTTTTCTTGCATAATATGAAACAAAAGGTCTAGAATTGGATTATCTGTTTTTTCAACGATTATGAAATAAAGGAAGAGGATTTGTCCATGATAACAATAAAAAGTCAACGTGAAATTCAAATGATGCAGGAAGCAGGAAAACTTCTTGCTGCCTGCCATAGAGAAATTGCCAAAATGATTAAGCCGGGAATCACATCAAAAGAAATTGATAACTTTGTGGAAGAATACCTGGCAAAGCATGGAGCCACACCTGAACAGAAAGGCTTTCATGGCTATGAATATGCGACATGCGCCTCCGTCAATGATGAGATCTGCCATGGTTTTCCTTCCGACAAGCCGTTGAAGGAAGGGGATATCGTTACGATCGATATGGTCGTCAATCTGAATGGTGGTCTTGCAGACTCAGCATGGAGTTATGCAGTAGGGGAAGTGTCAGAAAAGGCAGAACATCTTCTGGAAGTAACGAAAAATTCCCTTTACAAAGGGATTGAGCAGGCGCGTCCCGGTAAACGTCTTGGGGACATTGGCCATGCGATTCAATCCTATGTAGAAGGAGAGAATTACTCAGTTGTACGTGATTTCACTGGTCATGGCATCGGAAAAACGATGCATGAAGAACCGACAGTCCTGCATTATGGCAAGGAGGGTAAAGGGCTGCGTCTTAAAGAAGGAATGGTCATTACGATCGAACCGATGGTGAATGTCGGAACCTGGCATTCCAAGATGGATGATAACGGCTGGACAGCACGGACCGTGGACGGCAAACTGTCTGCCCAATATGAGCATACCGTTGTGATCACAAAAGATGGGCCTTTGATATTAACGGAACAATGATAAGCAAAAATAGCATGCTTTGCGGCATGCTATTTTTATTTTAATAAAGCCGTTTCCGGTACGCTTCAGCAAGCGATGCGGCGACTTCTTGCTCTGTCATGTCCGGTAACTTGGCATGGACCGCCAACATTTTCGCGGCAGACGGGAGGGCTGCTTCCTCAATCCATGTGTCTTGGTTCCATAATCCAGAGCGTTTAAACGCCTTGCCGCAATGTATGAAGCATTCCTCGACCTCAATTGCAATCCCAAGTAAGGGAGTTTTTCCGTTTGCTTTCATATTCTCAAGGATGTGTTCATCACGAATTACTGTTGCGCTTCCGTTTATTCTTAACGTCTCATCCAAGCCGGGGATGAGAAAAAGCACGCCGACCTGAGGGTTTTCCAATACATTCAGGATGGAATCCAGACGACGATTCCCTGGTCTTTCAGGGATGACGAAATGTTTTTGATCGATTACATGAATAAAACCGGGGGCATCTCCCCGTGGTGAACTATCACAATGCCCGGAAGAATTAGCAGATGACAGGATGAGAAAAGGAGATTTGCGGAGAAACTCGATACAATTGTCATCTAGATAATCTATCACCTTATTCTTTGCCAGTACGCCGGGATTGCCTAATAAGGAACGCAATTCTTCTTCGGATTTCACTTCATTTATAAACTTCAAACAAACCATCTCCTTAGGGAAATCATATCGTAAAATTTAAAAACACAAAGTATTTTTCAGAAAATATAGGATTTGTGCTATATAACTATGCTGAAAAACAGTGTTTATCAACCGAAGATTCTACATATTTATTATTTTGAAAAGAACCTCGGTAGAATATATAGTTGTACGTGGAAATCCCGGAAAAGATGGGAAAACAAAATGAAACAGTTAGTTAGTAGTTTTTTAATGGACTTATAAATAAGTGATTCCCAATACATAGTTATGATAGAGATTCGATAAATTGAGAGGAGTGTGACAGATGAAATGGTAATAGAAACCAGCTTCCGAACTGAAGCGGAGGTTATGGCACAAACAAGGCAGGTTATGGCTCACTTGATCATCTGGCTTTGTATCACCTGGGTTTTCTTGATCGATTCCAAAATCAACACTAAAGCAATGCTTGTCAAAGCGAAGAAAATGATAGGCGTCAACGGAATCCATGGGTACGCCCGTAAAAATTGATAGGAAAAACCTATCAAGCCAGACCATTCGTTGGAAATCGAGCTCACTGTGCCTTCCTCGACCTTGGTTCCACCAAAGAATAATTTTAATACTCCCAGATGGGCCATCAACAGCAGCACCTGGATAAATGATTAAAATGGGTAGTAAAGCGATTGTGAAAATATCCGGTATGGACTCAAGGACCGTAACGATTTTGTGAATGATTCCAACTCGATTTTTTAAAAAAATAAACGACAAGTAGGCAATGATTGCGGAAAACAGCACAGAAATTAACAAAGCCAAGGATAAAATATAGTAGGTTTCCGCCGCCTGTTCCAAAGCAAATGGAAACAGTTGGCCATATTTCCCATTTTCAAGAAAAGTGCCATTATTAAAATGAATAAGTTTATTCACTAGCATCCACGTATGATTCCAATATTCCTGCTCGTTAAATTTCATATCGTTAAATAAGATAGGCCAACCACTGATCAATAAAATGATAAAAAGTGAAAAAAGCATCTGGCATATAACAATACATATCTTTTTGCCAACGCTGGACAGTGTCATGATTTGTTGCTCCTTCCATCCGATTTGAAAATAACAACAAACCCTGCTTGATTAGATTTTAGCAGGGTTTGTTCGCGTTAAAATCAGCTTTTAATCTTCATCCCCAGTTACTTTAATTGCGGGTGTATTGTTATAAATATAGGTTGGTGGAAAAGTATGAGGATCCTCGTCATTTCCATAAAAAGCTTCCTGTAGCTTAATGTTGGCACTTTCAGCCTCAGAAAGGCCATCAGTGGAAGCCCTTACTTTAATATCTTCCAATTTTTTGTTTAATTCAATATTCACTTTTACCGATTCTTCGGAAAAAACTTTTTCATCGTCCAATTATTATCCCTCATTTCTCAAATTAATAAAAATCCATCTCCTGCTTATAATATTTTCAATCCATAATTATTTTATGAATGGGTCATACTAACGGAAAATCTTATCTTAAAATATCAGTTTTATTTCAAAACTTAGGAGGTATTCAAAAATGAAAACATTTAAATACTTTGCGCTATTGGCGCTGCTTCTTATTTCCGTATCTGGATGTGGAAATCAGGGAGAGAACAACAATGGTGGAAACGGGGAAGGCGGTGGAGACCAGCTGCAAGGCAATGTTAGTGTGGACGGCTCATCTACGGTCTATCCAATAATGGAAGCCATCGTTGAAGAATATATGGCCGAACAGCCAGAAGTAAAAGTTTCTGTTGGGACGTCTGGTACAGGTGGCGGTTTTGAGTCATTTGCAGCAGGGGAAACTCAATTGGCAAACGCTTCCCGTCCGATTAAAGAGGAAGAAAAAGCGGCACTCGAGAAAAACGGAATTGATTATACAGAATTCAGGCTGGCCTTTGACGGGCTCTCTGTCGCTGTTAACAAAGACAATGATTGGGTGGACCATTTAACGATTGAGGAGTTAAGAAAAATGTGGATTGAAGATGGCAGTCCTCAAAAATGGTCAGATATCCGTGAAGGATGGCCAGATGAGGAAATCCAGTTTTATTCCCCTGGAACGGACTCCGGTACATTTGATTATTTCAATGAAATTGTATTAGAAGAGAAACCGATGGTAGAAGGGGCAACCCTTTCCGAGGATGACAATATCCTTGTACAGGGTGTAAAAGGGGAGAAAAATGCAATCGGCTTCTTTGGATATGCCTATTACGCTGAAAATAAAGATGATCTAAAGGTTGTTCCAATTGACGGCGGCAAAGGACCAGTCGAGCCAAACAATGAAACCATTAAATCGGGGGAATATGCACCTCTATCCCGTCCATTATTCACTTATGCGAATAATGCTGAGGTAAAAGAAAATAAAGAGGTGTATGACTTCCTCCGCTTCACAATCGAAAATGCTGGTGAATTTTCCGAGGACGTGGGGTATGTCCGCCTTCCGAAAGAAGAATATGATGCAGATAAGGATAAACTGGAAGCCTTAAAGTAGACTTGTTTGTTATTTGATGGGAAGTGACTGCTTACTTCCCATCTTCTCTTATTGTGAAATAATGGAAAATGATGTGGATCGAAAGGAGTTTTAAATGTTTGAATAATAATCGAAAAACTTCGTCGGTGCAAGAAATGATTTCTGAAAATGTACATAAGAAAGGCAAAGGTTTTTCATTTGAAAATATCGTTCCGATTTTGTTGTTTATCACAGCTGCTATATCCATACTTACAACAATTGGAATCGTGCTTACCCTTATATTTGAAACATTTATATTTTTCAACACCGTTTCGATTAAAGAGTTTTTGACGGCGGACAAATGGTATCCTTTTTCGGCAACTAATGCTTCGTATGGTATTATGCCTCTCGTTTCTGGAACGTTGAAGGTGACGGCCATTGCCGTCTTAGTGGCGGTACCGATTGGAATTGCGACCTCTATTTATTTGAGCGAGTATGCTACAGAGCGTTCCCGTAGAATCATTAAACCAATATTAGAGGTGCTGGCAGGGATCCCGACCATTGTCTATGGTTATTTTGCTTTAACCTTTGTCACACCGTTGCTTCGGGATATCATCCCTGGGCTAGAAATTTTTAATGCGTTAAGCCCGGGACTTGTCATCGGCATTATGATTACACCAATGATTGCTTCTTTATCCGAGGATGCGATGTCATCGGTTCCGATGGCCATGCGCGAAGGCGCCCTCGCATTAGGTGCAACCAAATTCGAAGTTGCTATAAAAGTTGTTTTGCCAGCAGCAATTTCCGGAATTATTGCCTCCATTGTGCTTGCCATCTCGCGGGCGATTGGAGAAACGATGATTGTCGCGGTCGCGGGCGGTTCGACCCCTAACCTTTCATGGGATGTAACCGGCTCGATCCAGACGATGACCGCCTATATCGTCCAGGTGAGCCAGGGCGATGCAGGCTATGGCACTACGATTTACTATAGTATTTATGCGGTTGGAATGACGTTGTTCCTGTTCACGCTTGTGATGAATTTTATCGCGCAATTTGTCTCACGCCGGTTTAGGGAGGAATATTGATGAAGTTCATTGATCAAGGAAGAATCCAGAATAGAATGAAGCCGAGACTTGCTTCAAACATCTTTTTTCGTACTTTGTTTCTCTTGGCTACACTATTTGCGTTGCTCGTTTTAGCGGTCTTGCTTTATCGAATTATCTTCCAGGGAATTGGTTATTTGGACCTTCAGTTTTTGCAAAGCCTGCCATCGAGAAGGCCGGAACAGGCTGGGGTACTCACCGCGTTGATTGGTTCGATTTGGCTCATGGCGGTCGTTGCCCCGGTTGCCTTGATTTTAGGGGTGGGCACTGCGATTTATTTAGAGGAATATGCAAAGAAAAATGCCATGACTACATTCATTCAAATCAATATTTCAAATTTGGCTGGAGTACCGTCCATTGTATTTGGTTTATTAGGGTTAACTGTTTTTGTTCGCGCGTTAGCTTTGGGTACAAGCGTTTTGGCAGCCGGTTTAACCATGAGTCTGCTTGTATTGCCGATCATTATCGTTGCTTCCCAGGAGGCGATTCGGGCTGTACCTAAAGAATTAAGGGAAGCTTCATTTGGCCTCGGGGCAACTAAATGGCAAACCATCATCCGGATTGTGCTTCCGGCAGCCATCCCCGGTATATTAACCGGCGGAATTTTAGCCTTATCAAGGGCGATTGGAGAAACTGCGCCGCTTGTCGTCCTCGGTTTGCCTTTATTCGTAGCCTTTTTGCCAAGAACTGTATTTGATATTTTCACGGTTCTTCCGATGCAAATCTATAATTGGACCAGCAGGCCTCAGGAGGAGTTTCATGCGATCGCTGCAGCGGGTATCATTGTATTACTCGTGCTTTTACTTCTATTAAATACGATAGCCGTTCTAATTCGCAATAAATATCAAAGGAGATATTGATTGCGGCGGAGAATACTTAATGGAGGAGGCTACACAATGGATAAAATGATTGAAAGCAACCAATCCAGAAAAGAAAACCAGCCGGGTGAACAACCTACCGAAAACCGTTCTGTCTATAAAACGAGACAGTTGAATCTATGGTACGGTGACAACCAGGCATTAAGAAACATTGATTTAGATATCACTGAAAATGAAGTAACAGCTATTATTGGCCCTTCAGGGTGCGGGAAATCTACGTATATTAAAACATTGAACAGAATGATTGAATTGGTGCCCGGGGTGAAAACCTCAGGAGAAATCGTTTATCGCGACAGAAACATCCTTGACAAATCATATAATGTAGAAGAGCTGCGAACAAGAGTAGGTATGGTATTTCAAAAGCCGAATCCTTTTCCAAAATCCATTTACGAGAATGTCGTGTATGGGCCAAAAATCCATGGCATCCGCGATAAAAAGATGCTCGATCAGATCGCGGAGAAGAGTCTGAAGGCAGCTGCGATTTGGGACGAGGTGAAAGACCGTTTAAACCAGAATGCATACGGCCTATCTGGCGGTCAGCAGCAACGGCTTTGTATTGCCAGATGCATGGCAATCGAACCCGATGTCATCCTTATGGACGAACCGACGTCCGCTTTAGATCCTATCTCCACCTTAAAAGTCGAGGAACTGCTTCAGGAGTTAAAAAAAGATTTCAGCATCATCATTGTCACCCATAATATGCAACAAGCAGCTCGTATCTCGGATAAGACGGCTTTCTTTCTGAATGGGGAAGTGGTGGAATTCGCTGATACGACAAAGATGTTTTCCAATCCATCCGACAAAAGGACCGAAGATTATATAACCGGCCGATTCGGATAAAAAATAATAGGAATTAATAAGGACATGTCCCTTATTAATTTATTGGGGAGTGTTAATATGGCAATACGGGAAAGCTTCGAGGATGAACTGACAAAACTTCAAAATAAAGTGCAAGAACTAGGAAATTTTACAAACGAGGCGCTGACGAGAGCATTGGAGGCGTTGGAAACGCAAAATATAGAATTGGCGCTTGAAATCATGGAAGATGATACGAAGGCAGATATACTGGATGAAGAAATAAATGATCTTTCGATTTGGCTCATAGCCAGCCAGCAACCGGTCGCTATCGATCTTCGCAGAATTATCGGCGCGATCAAAATCGTTACGGATGTTGAAAGAGTAGCAGATTTCGCGGTAAACATTGCGAAATCGGCAATCCGGATTGGCCAGGATTCCGAAATGGCACCGGTCGAAAACATCCGGAAAATGCATGGGATCTTATTGGAAATGCTAAGATTATCGCTGGAAGCCTTCAATGAAGAAGATATTGACAAAGCAAAAAAGGTAGCCGACATGGATGATGAAGTGGATGAGTTATACGGCCAAACAATCAGAGATTTTCTCTCCAAAAATGAGAACAATCCCGAGTCACTCCCGCGAGTCACCCAGCTGTTGTTTGTGTGCCGCTATTTGGAAAGAGCTGCAGACCATTGTACGAATATCGCGGAAAGTGTGTATTACCTTGTTAAGGGAAGACGGTATGATTTAAATAGTTAACAGAAAAGCGGTACCTGTAAACTTGGGTACCGTGTTATTTTTTGAAAAAATACATAGTAATTGTAAAGAAGCATGGTATAAAACCGCAATTTGGTTTCAAATGTTGATTTTAAAAAAAGTTCGATAATTTATAAAAAAGATTGATAATTTTGTAATAAAGTTTGATCAAAATCCTATAATTTAGATAGGATTTTTCTTTATTGCTTTTGTTAATGTTATAAAACTCCATTCTTGTTCTTCCACAAACGGGCCAGATTGTTGAAGAACACGAAAATGATTTTATTATTGTTTTTAGTTATATAAATGTTTGGTACTATAAAAGCATGAAAACAAATATGAGTATTGTTAGTTTTTTCTGAGCCTAATTTGTTTATTTGAATTAATGGTGAATAGCAAGACTTTAAGGATATAAAAGTAAGGGAGGATGATATGATGAATCAATTTGGAACACTACATAAGTCAAATGGTCGTTATGCTCTAAGATTTGAACGCTTTTTCTCTTATAAACCCGAAGATGTTTTCCGTGTCATTACGAATCCTAGTTACTTCTCCCAATGG
>NZ_QVTC01000094.1 GCF_003429085.1 Bacillus sp. V59.32b
CGTCCGCGGAAAGCGAGTAGATTCCATGACCATTTGAAAATCAACAATGGAATTTAACAAAGCCTTAAATAAAAACGCTTGGATTCCCACGTCCAAGCGTTATCTACATGCTTATTTAACTTTGTTAAGGTGATTTTTCCACTCTATTTTCGCGTTTGGATAGTGTTGGTTGATCGCGGATTCTATTTTCAATAGTTCTTCTTGATCCACTTCATGAAGAACTGAGGGATCTTTTAGCCAGATGGAGATGGAAACGACCTCGAAGGAATGGTTCGGGGTACTTAAATATTTTTCGCCCTCAAAGAGGATACCGCGATAGGTGAGCAGGAAATTCTTCCGGGCATTTGAGATGTCATCGAGAAAATAAAATTTCCCTTGCGCATGGGCAAGCTTGAGCTTGTGTTTGGGGTTTAGAAAATACCTGATAGCAGAATATATTAAAAAAATAATCAAAGCGAAAATGAACAATCTCATGAATAAGACCATAGGCACACCTTCTTATATATACTCGTTATTTTCTATATACGTTCCTCTTTTTAATTAGTTTCAATTATTTGATATAATTTCAGGGAGAGAAAAATAGAGAGTAGTGATGATATGGATACAGCTAAATTATTTGAAATGCAGGCAGCGCTAGACCGGTATATTGAGTCAGGGCATGATTTGGGCAATGAGGACTTGGTGGACAGAAAAATCCTCGCCCTTTTAGTGGAGCTCGGTGAATTGGCGAATGAAACAAGATGTTTTAAATTTTGGAGTTTGAAAGGACCATCTGTGCTCGAAACAATCTTAGAGGAATATGTTGATGGAATTCATTTTATCCTGTCGCTTGGTAACGAAGGAGGCTTTCAGGAAACTGTCTCAAAAATATCATCAAACGGCGCCAGTAGGACGGATTTAACCGCCCAGTTTTTGACTTTGTATGAGACGATTACTGCCTATCGCGCAAAGCAAAAGCCGGAAACGTACCAGAAGGTGTTTACCGAGTATATGAATCTTGGAGAATTGCTTGGCTTTACGGCAAACGATGTGGAAACGGCCTATTTAGAAAAAAATCGGGTCAATTACGAAAGGCAAAGACAGGGGTATTAATATCCATTGTGTATAATAATAGTAATGGAATATATATAAGGAGGCATTTTGGTGACGAAATTAGATGAGACGTTAACGATGTTGAAAGATCTTACTGATGCCAAGGGGATTCCCGGCAATGAGGGCGAAGTAAGAGAGGTAATGAAAGAATACATAACACCTTATGCGGATGAAATGATTACAGATGGCCTGGGAAGCTTAATCGCGAAAAAGAGCGGGCAGGAAAACGGCCTGAAAATTGTCGTAACCGGACATCTCGATGAAGTCGGCTTTATGGTGACCCAGATTGACGATAAAGGATTTTTACGTTTTCAGCCTGTGGGCGGGTGGTGGTCTCAGGTTATGCTTGCACAACGCGTGACAATTGTTACTAGAAAAGGGGATATCACCGGTATCATCGGCTCCAAGCCGCCTCATATCCTTACAGCGGAAGCCAGAAAAAAACCGGTGGAGATCAAGGATATGTTTATCGATATCGGTGCAACGAACAAGGAAGAAGCTGAGGATTGGGGAATTCGTCCGGGAGACATGGTTGTACCTTATTTTGAATTTACGGTCATGAACAACGAAAAGATGCTGTTAGCAAAAGCATGGGATAACCGTATCGGCTGTGCGATTGCCATTGACGTATTAAAACAATTGCAAGAAACAAATCATCCAAACGTCGTGTATGGTGTCGGGGCCGTCCAAGAAGAAGTGGGACTTCGCGGGGCACGTACTTCCACCTTTAAAATTCAGCCTGACATTGGTTTTGCGGTGGATGTCGGTGTTGCGGGGGATACTCCGGGTGTTTCGGAGCGCGAGGCCCAAGGGAAAATGGGCAAGGGTCCGCAAATCGTCATTTATGATGCATCCATGGTATCACACAAAGGTTTGAGAGATTTTGTAACGGACACAGCGGATGAACATAATATCCCCTATCAGTACGAGGCCATGCCGGGAGGCGGAACAGATGCTGGCTCGATTCATGTAACAGCGAATGGTGTGCCGTCACTTGCCATCACCATTCCGACAAGATACATCCATTCTAACGCTGCCATGCTCCACCGCGATGATTATGAGAACACCATTAGATTGATCGTGGAAGTCATTAAAAAGCTTGATCGTGAAACGGTGGATAAGATTACATTTGAATAATTTTTGCAAAATGGGCCTCTTAACTAATAGGCCCATTTTTAATGCGTATAGATAATCAGGAAATGATTATTATCGTCTTTTCCCCGTTTAAGAGAACACGAGAAGGGTATATTTTATACATAACACTAAACATTACGCTAACCCGATGAAGGAGGAGCTTAAATATGGAAAAGACAGTATATGGAGTTTTTGAATCAAGCCATGAGGTTATGCAAGCTATTAATGCTCTTAAGGCGAAAGGTTACGACGGAGATGATATTACCGTTGTCGCGGACAAGGAAGAGAAACTGGAATTTGCCGATTATAACCAAACTGCAGATGTGAAAACCGCAACCACTACAACAGAAGAGGACTCGTTCATGGATAAGGTGATGAGATTCTTTATGAATGAAGGAACGACAAACCTTGAGGACAGGCTGGGAGATTACGGCTTCTCGGATACTGAAGCTTCGGAATATGTGAATGACGTGGAAAACGGCAAGATTTTAGTCTTGCTAGATTCTGATAAAGACCGGGCTGTCCGGGAGAGCTTTTATTCGGACCATCCTTCTCCACCGATTTTTGAAACGGAAAGAATGACCGGAATTGATACGTCCGGATTAACGAATAATCCGGACCCTAACTTGTTCCCTGATGGAACAGCGGCAATTAAGGAGACAACTGGTGACCTGGCAGGAAAAGAAGGTACACAATTAGATGAAGACGGAAATCCGATCGTCTATGATGAACAATTGAAAAACAGAATCGATACGGACAAGTTGTAAAAAAAGCAATAGCCGCCAGCGGCTATTGCTTTTTTAAAGCATTTTCCAGGGTTTGGAGCATCTCATCTCTTTCTTGTTCGGATGCATGCTGCCAGATTACTTCAAATAGAACGCCCAGACCGGGAAGCATTTTTTCTTCGCCGTTTTCGATCGCATCAACAATCGTATCTTCAAGCTGTTCCTGGGTATTGCCAGAAACGTTGTGGATAATCGCAGTTCGAAGATTTAAGTTCATTGTCTTTCCTCCTAATAAATCATGATTGACTCATATGACTATCATTTCACGATTCGGCATGTATTATGTATCTGGATTACGTTATAATAGGGAAATCAGTGAAGGAATGAAGGAGAGTCCACCGTTGAAGTATATTGAAAGTGCTAAAAATCCAAAGGTTAAGCAATGGAAAAAGCTCTTAACGAAAAAAGAACGTGATAAAACAGGCCAATTTTTAGTCGAAGGCTTCCATCTCGTTGAAGAAGCGTTAAACGAAGGCAATCTTGTCCTGGAAGTCATTGTAGGTGAGGATACAGAATTACCCGTGCATTTCAAGCTTGAAGGCATAGAAGTGATTTATGCGGCAAATGATGTCCTGAAAGCCATTTCCGATACCGAGACACCCCAAGGGATTGCGGCGATTTGTGAACAAAGAAACGTAACCTTTGCAGATATTAATCCGGAAAAGGTGCTGATTATTGACGCGGTTCAGGATCCCGGTAATATCGGCACGATGATCCGGACGGCGGATGCCGCCGGAATAGATGCTGTGATCCTGGGAGAAGGCTGTGCCGACCCTTACAACCCGAAGGTGATCCGTTCAACACAGGGCAGCTTGTTTCACATGCCGGTGATAAAAGGAAATCTAGTCGATATGATTGACCAGCTAAAAAACAGGGATATCCCGGTGTATGGCACGGCGCTCGAGAATTCGGTGCCTTTTGAACATGTGAACAAAACTCAATCATTTGCTTTGCTTGTGGGCAATGAAGGGCAGGGTGTAAGTATTGACCTGCTTACTAAAACGACACAAAACCTGTATATCCCGATTTACGGAAAAAGTGAATCATTGAATGTAGCGATAGCGGCTGGGATATTATTGTATCATCTTCGAAAATAGGAACAAATAATAAATTCATTCATATAAATACCAAAGTGAAAATTGAAAATGAAATGAAAGTATACTATAATAAAACATACATTTTTATAAAGGAAAGACGTTGACAGAGAAGAGTAGCTTAAGCTATCCGTTACAGGGAAAAAATGCCCCGACTGCAAGCATTTTTACGGCGCTGTTTAAGTGAATTCACCTCTCGAGTCGGCATCGGGATGATTGCGCGCAATCGAAAGATGCATCGGTGAAAAACCGTTATCGAAATGAAGCGGGCACAGTTTTTTTAAAAAGCAAAGATGTCTTAACTAGTCGGGGGCCGCAGGATGCGGGTCAGGACGACGTTACGATTGAAGTGGCGATCATAGTCGTACTTCTTTTGACCAAGGCTCTTGCGCTTTTCTAATGTGCCAATAAGGGTGGTACCGCGATACATATACCTCGTCCCTTTTAGGGAGCGGGGTTTTTTTGTGTTCACTTAAATAACTTTTCAAGGAGGAATTAACATGCAGGAACGTCTACATGAACTGCAGGAAGAAGCGCTGGAGAAGGTTGCGGCGGCTTCTGATTTGAAAGCTTTGAATGATATTCGTGTAGCTTACTTAGGAAAAAAGGGTCCGATTACCGAGGTGCTCCGTGGCATGGGTAAGCTTTCCGCAGAAGAACGTCCAAAAATTGGTGCCTTGGCAAACGAAGTTCGCGAGGCAATTGCGGCTAAAATCGGGGGGAAACAAAACGCTCTTGAAGCGGCGGCAGTCAATGAAAAACTTGCAACAGAAAAGATTGATGTTACATTGCCGGGGCGTCCCGTCAAAAGAGGGAACCATCATCCGCTGACAAGAATCGTCGAGGAAATCGAAGACTTATTCATCGGGATGGGTTATACAGTCGCTGAAGGCCCTGAAGTGGAAACAGATTACTACAACTTCGAAGCCCTCAATCTTCCAAAAGGGCACCCGGCGCGTGATATGCAGGATTCCTTTTATATTACGGAAGAGATCTTAATGCGCACTCACACATCTCCTGTACAGGCAAGAACTATGGGGATGCATGAAGGCAAAGGGCCGGTTAAAATCATCTGCCCTGGCAAGGTATACCGCCGTGATAATGATGATGCGACACATTCTCATCAATTTATGCAGATTGAGGGGCTGTTGGTCGATGAAAACATCCGCATGAGCGACCTTAAGGGAACGCTCGAAGTATTTGCGAAGAAAATGTTCGGCCAGGACCGGGAAATTCGGCTTCGTCCAAGCTTCTTCCCATTCACTGAACCATCTGTAGAAATGGATATTTCTTGCAAGATCTGCGGCGGATCAGGCTGCAATGTTTGTAAAGGTACCGGCTGGATTGAAATTCTAGGCGCTGGCATGGTTCATCCAAATGTTCTTGAAATGGCAGGATTTGATCCTAAGAAATATTCAGGATTTGCTTTTGGTATGGGCGCAGAACGTATTGCGATGCTGAAATATGGCGTGGATGATATCCGTCATTTCTATACAGACGACATTCGTTTCCTGAAACAATTTCAACGTCATGAGTAAACCATAAAAACAAAAACGTAATTTCCTTAAGGAGGACCAACCATGTTTGTTTCCTATAAATGGCTGCAGGATTATGTGGATCTTTCCGGCATTACTGCGGATGAGCTTGCCGAAAAGATCACCAAAAGCGGCATTGAAGTCGAAGGGGTAGAAAAGAAAAGTGAAGGCTTGAAAGGTGTCGTCATCGGCCACGTTTTGGAACGGGAACAGCACCCGAATGCTGATAAATTAAATAAATGCCTTGTTGATATCGGCCAGGATGAGCCCGTGCAAATCATCTGTGGCGCACCGAACGTAGATAAAGGCCAGAAAGTAGCGGTGGCAACGGTCGGTGCTGTCCTGCCTGGCAATTTCAAAATCAAAAAAGCAAAGCTGCGCGGCGAAGAATCTCACGGAATGATCTGTTCGCTTCAGGAGCTTGGAATTGAAGCAAAGCTGGTGGCGAAAGAATTTTCCACGGGCATTTATGTGTTCCCGAATGATGCGAAAGTGGGCGAGGATGCTCTCGAATACCTTGGTTTGAATGATGAGGTGCTCGAACTCGGACTCACTCCGAACCGGTCTGATTGCTTAAGCATGCTTGGCGTAGCATATGAAGTTGCCGCGATTCTCGGGCGTGAAGTGCAGTGGCCAGAAATCATTTCTTCTGAGGCTGGCGAAAAAGCTTCAGACTATATTAGCATAAAAGTGGACGCGAAAGAAGATAACCCGCTGTATGTAGCAAAAGTGATTAAAAATGTGAAAATCGGACCTTCGCCGCAATGGATGCAAGCGCGTCTCATGGCAAGCGGGATTCGGCCTCATAATAATATTGTCGATATCACGAACTATATTTTGCTGGAATACGGACAGCCGCTCCATGCGTTTGATTATGAGCGCATCGGTACGAAGGAAATTGTTGTCCGCAGAGCAAATGATCAAGAGAAAATCACGACACTCGACGATGCGGAAAGAACATTGTCCCAGGATCATTTAGTCATAACAAACGGCAAGGAACCAATCGCCTTAGCTGGTGTCATGGGCGGAGCTAATTCAGAGGTTGGCAGCGATACGACAACCGTTGTGCTGGAAGCGGCTTATTTCGCCGGAGCGGTTGTAAGAAAAGCTTCTAAGGATCACGGACTGCGCAGTGAAGCGAGCGCACGCTTTGAAAAGGGTGTTGATCCGAATCGAGTCCGCCAGGCAGCCGAACGCGCAGCTGACTTAATGGCCCGATACGGAGGCGGAACGGTTCTAGCGGGTGCTGCAGAAGTGGATACACTGACAATCGAACCTGCCGTTGTTTCTGTTACCCTGGATAAAATCAATGCGCTTCTCGGAACAGAGCTTGCGGTTTCAGAGGTCGAGAATATATTTAAAAGATTACAATTCGAGGTAAGTTTGGAACAGGACGAATTTACGGTAACAGTTCCAACCCGTCGCGGCGATATTACCATTGAGGCAGACTTAGTTGAGGAAGTGGCTCGCTTGTACGGCTATGATAACCTTCCAACAACGCTGCCAATTGGGGCTGCCATACCGGGAAAGCTTACAGCCTATCAGCAAAAACGACGCCAGGTACGTAAGGTGCTCGAAGGCGCAGGCCTTTACCAGGCGGTCACTTATTCATTAACGAGTAAAGAAAAAGCATCCCAATTTGCTTTGGAAAAACAAGAATCGATCAGCCTTGCGATGCCGATGAGTGAAGAGCGCAGCCAGCTCCGCTTAAGCATCGTTCCACAGCTTTTGGAAGTGCTCAAGTATAATATTGCCCGCCAGAGCGAATCGGTTGCGCTTTATGAAATCGGCTCAGTATTCTTGAAAAGAGATGGAGCTGACCTGCCTGAGGAAAGAGAGCATTTGGCAGGAGCTATAACCGGCTTATGGGAGTCTCACCTGTGGCAGGGCGAAAAAAAACCGGTAGACTTTTTCGTGGCCAAAGGTGTGTTAGAGACTGTTTTTGGTACATTGGGACTGACAGATAAAATCGTATATCGCCAGGCAGAGATCGAGGGCATGCATCCAGGGCGTACAGCTGAGCTTCTGCTGGATGATGAAGTGATTGGCTTCATCGGCCAGGTTCATCCAATCGTTCAAAAAGAACTCGACTTAAAAGAGACATATGCTTTCGAGCTTTCATTCAAAGAGCTTGGTGAAGCGGAAACAGGGCCAATCCAGTATGAAACGATTCCCCGTTTTCCATCGATTACCCGGGATATTGCCCTTGTGGTAGACAAGGAAACGGTCGCCGGAGACATCCAGAAGATGATAACAGAAGCCGGTGGCAAGCTATTGAAAGAAGTGGGCGTTTTCGATTTATATGAAGGCGAACGCATGGAACCAGGCAAGAAGTCCATTGCTTATTCTCTTAAATACTTTGATCCGGAGCGTACACTCACAGACGAAGAGGTAACAAAAGCTCATGATCGAGTGTTGCACGCAGTGAAGGAAAAAGCGGGCGCGGAGTTGCGCGGCTAAACTAAAAGGTGACAGAAACCATCCACTTTATGGATGGTTTCTGTCACCTTTATATTTTTTCTGATAAATCCCCTTCGCTTTTTCCGTATTCGCAAAGTGCACCTTCGTAAATTCATTCAACGCTGAAATTCCTCTTTCATGGATCAGCCGGGCGGCAGCCTCATCGACAGCTGGGCCAGCACCTTTTGGAATGGTGAATCCGGCTTTTTCACTTAATGTTTCAAAACGCTTCACAAATGCATAGCGGGCCAGAATGGAAGCGGCGGCAACACCGACATGAATTCCCTCGGCTTTTGTACTTAAATATATGGAGTCTGACTTGAACAGCTCCTGGCCTTTTAAATAGTTGAAAAAGATATCCGGCTGGGCAAATTGGTCGATCAGTACAGCTTCAGGTGTTTCAGGAGAAATCTTATCGATCACATGCTTAATAGCTTGATTATGCAGCAAAGCTTTCATCTTTCCTTGGGACATTCCTTTTGCTTGCATCGTATTATATTTGGGGTTATCGCAGACAAGCAGGCTGAATGGCACGACATGCTTGATTTGGGAAGCGATCTCGATAATCTGTGTATCTTTTAAATTCTTGGAATCCTTTACGCCGAGCTCCTTCAATAAAGGGATATGCTCTCTCTTGGCATAAACCGCCACCACGGTCATCGGGCCGAAGAAGTCCCCCGTCCCCACTTCATCAGAGCCAACAACAGAGAGTTCTCCAATATTGGCAGGGGGTGAGTAGCGGTGCGTTTTCACCGAGGAAACCTTGGCTGCGGTCTTATTCGCGGCAGAGGCAGGAGCTGACCATTTTCCGGCTTCTGCATCAGAAGCTGCCCCCTGAAACAGCACTTTACCTGATTTATAAGCGGTAATCATACAATTTGCTGGTTTCGCGGCAAATAGGCTTCCGGGCGGCGTTTTTTCTACTAGACTGGCAGCATAATACTTTTTCATTTCTTCCATTTTACTTGGGCTGAGAACTAATACGACGTTGGACATATACGGCAAAACTCCTTGCTTATATAATCGCATGTTGCGAAAGTTTAAAAAAAGTTGCTAATGGTACCATCACTCTTTCACGTCGAAAAGGTTCATGGTATGATATAGATTAGGATTGTTTAGATTGGGGGCATATCATCTTGTCAGGCGATAGAAAAAATAAAATTACAGTAGATATATATGGACAACAATATACCATCCTGGGTGAAGAAAGCTCCAGCCATATCCGCCTTGTCGCATCCATGGTTGATGACAAAATGCGAGAGATCAGCTCCATGAACCCAAAATTGGATATTAGCAAGCTGGCTGTTTTGACAGCGGTGAATGCCATGCATGAGTATTTGAAATTAAAAGATGAGATTGACCAGCTAGAACTTGAATTAAAGAATATAAAGGACTGAGTACATGCTTGATTTGGCAATAATAGCCATCCTTGTGATCGGGTTTCTGATCGGATTAAGGAGAGGCTTCATTCTTCAATTGATTCACCTGACCGGCTTTGTAGTCGCATTCATTGCCGCTTATGTATATTACGATGAACTGGCACCAAAGCTGAAGCTGTGGGTTCCATACCCAACATTTGGCGATTCTTCGGCCATCAAAACCTTTTTTGACGGTACCGGTCTTGATATGGCCTATTATAATGCCATCGCATTCGCCATCATTTTCTTTGCGGCGAAGATCCTTTGGCAAATGATTGGCTCAATGCTAGATTTCATCGCCCACCTGCCAATCCTGAAACAACTGAATCGATGGGGCGGCGGCATCTTGGGCTTTCTTGAAGTATATCTTATCATGTTTATTGTATTATACATAGCCGCCCTTGTGCCAATTGGTTCGATTCAAGGAGCAATGAACAACTCGTTCCTGGCAGAGGGAATGGTAAAAAATACTCCGTTTCTATCGGAAATGGTAAAAGAACTCTGGTTCCAATACATGGAGCCTCCTAAGTAAAAGATGCAGGGCCACTCTCTATTATCCGGCAGTAACGTGCAGGTACAGATAGAGAGCGGCCTTGTTTTATAGGTAAGCGGACTGAAACTTTATCATGAATCAAACGTATTAGAATAGATGGAAATAAAATACCAAATAGCAGGTGAATACAATGGCTGTAAATAAAAAAGATGTGATTAAATTACTTGAACGGATTGCGATATATATGGAATTAAAGGGGGAGAACCCTTTTAAGGTTTCTGCCTTCCGAAAGGCAGCTGCCGCTCTCGAAACGGATGAGAGAAGCCTGCCCTCCATTGATGATTTTACCGCCTTAAATGGAATCGGCAAAGGAACGGCCGCTGTGATAGAAGAGTATATCAGAGAAGGAAAGTCTTCGGTTTTAGAAGAACTGCAGGAGGAAGTGCCAAGAGGACTTATCCCGCTCCTGCAGCTTCAAGGTCTTGGCGGAAAGAAAATCGCCAAGCTTCATAAAGAATTATACGTTAACGATGTCCACGATTTAAAACTTGCTTGTGAAGAAGGAAAGGTAAGAGAACTAGCGGGTTTTGGCAAAAAAACCGAAGAAAAGATCCTTGCTGCGATTGAGGAAGCAGGCTCAAGGCCGGACAGGCTTCCACTTGCATTCATGATGCCAATTGCTGAAGATATTGAGGCACGACTTGAAAACATGGACGATATAATCCGATATTCAAGAGCAGGAAGCATCAGGCGGATGAGAGAGACGATAAAGGATCTTGATTTTATTATATCGACAAACGATCCAACGTCAGTAAAAGAACAATTGCTTGCTCTACCCGACGTTAAACAGGTGATTGCGGCGGGAGAGACAAAAGTGTCTGTCACCCTAGGGTTTCAGTACGATGTCTCGGTGGACTTTCGCATGGTGGAAGACAAAGAATTTATTACAACCCTTCATCATTTCACCGGTTCTAAGGATCACAATGTCCGAATGAGGCAGTTTGCCAAAGAAAAGGGAGAGAAAATCAGTGAATACGGTGTTGAGGTGGCAGAAACAGGCGAAGTGTTGACCTTCGATAAAGAAGAAGATTTCTTTGCTCATTTTGGCCTGCCGTTCATTCCACCTGAAGTTCGTGAAGATGGTACAGAGGTGGACCACTTTAATGAAGCCGGAAAATTGGTTTCCTTGGCTGACATTCAAGGGGATTTGCATATGCATACTACATGGAGCGACGGCGCCCATTCAATTGAAGAGATGATCGAAGCCTGCAGAGCCAAAGGCTATAAATACATGGCCATCACCGATCATTCCCAATATTTAAAGGTAGCAAACGGACTCAGTGTCGAAAGACTGCGTGAACAAAAGAAAATCATTCATGAACTGAATCATAAATATGATGATATTACGATTCTGTCCGGAATCGAGATGGACATCCTTCCTGACGGTTCGCTTGATTACGATGACGAGTTATTGGCAGAACTGGACATCGTTATCGCTTCGATACACTCCAGCTTCACTCAGCCGAAGGAAACCATCATGAAACGGTTAAAAAATGCTTTGGATAATCCTAATGTCGATATTATTGCCCATCCAACGGGAAGAATAATCGGTAAACGCACAGGGTACGAAGTAGATATGGACATGCTGATCGAACTGGCAAAAGAGACGAACACGGCGCTTGAGCTGAACGCCAACCCTAATCGCTTGGATCTGGCCTCACCCTATCTAAAAAAGGCCCAGGAAGCGGGTGTTTCTATCGTCATCAATACGGATGCCCACAGTATAGATATGCTCGAACATATGAACGTCGGAGTCTCTACCGCTAAAAAGGGCTGGATTAAACATGAATCCGTCTTGAATGCAAAAGATACCGACGCCCTGCTTGCCTTCTTAAAGAGAAACGACGCATGATTACTAACAGTTAGGAGGAACTTCACTCCATGCATGATAAAGTGTTAAAAACATTGGAGTTCGATAAAATTAAAGAACATCTTTTAGCGTTCACTTCCTCAGGAATTGGGAGGGAGAAGGCGCAGCAATTAAAGCCTTCTTCAGATCTGGAAGAGGTTATCAAGTGGCAGGATGAAACGGATGAAGCGGCAAAGGTCATTCGCCTGAAAGGAAATGTGCCGCTCGGCGGGATATTTGATATTCGTCCTCATGCAAAGAGAGCGCAGATTGGCGGGATGTTAAGCCCTCAGGAATTGATGGAAATCGCAAGCACGATTCGCGCTGGCCGGATTCTCACTCGTTTTTTTGAAGAGATGGGGGAAGAAGAACAGGAACTGGACTTGATCAATGAATATATAAGCGGCCTTGTTCCGCTGCAGGAGCTGCAGCAAACGATCACCGGGTGCATCGGCGAACATGGTGAGGTACTTGATTCGGCAAGCGAAAAACTGAGGACGTTGCGCAATCAATTGAGAACGAATGAAAGCCGGGTGCGCGAGAAACTGGAAAACATGATCCGTTCTTCCAACGCCCAGAAAATGCTTTCTGACGCGATTATTACGATCCGGAATGACCGCTTTGTCATCCCTGTCAAACAGGAATATCGAAGTAGCTACGGCGGTATCATCCATGATCAATCATCATCAGGACAAACCTTATTCATTGAACCGCAGGTCATTGTCCAGTTGAACAATGTCCTTCAGGAAACCCGAGTAAAAGAGCAGCAGGAAATCGAGCGGATTTTGGTAGAATTGTCAGCGGCGGTCGCAGAACATACCCATGAATTGCTCGGAAATGTGAAGGTGCTCGCACATCTGGATTTTATATTTGCTAAAGCAAAATACGCAAAGGACATCAAGGCTTCTAAGCCTGCTTTGAACAATGAAGGCAGGGTGAAGCTGTTTAAAGCAAAACATCCGCTTATACCGGCGGGTGTAGTGGTTCCTAATGATATTTATCTTGGAGAAGATTTCACGACGATTGTCATCACAGGCCCTAATACAGGCGGTAAGACGGTTACACTAAAAACGATCGGTCTCTGTACGTTGATGGCACAGGCCGGTCTTCAAATACCCGCGCTCGATGGGTCGGAAACGGCTGTTTTTCAATCTGTTTTTGCAGATATTGGAGATGAACAATCCATTGAGCAAAGCTTGAGTACGTTTTCGTCTCATATGGTAAACATTGTAGAAATCCTAAAAGCTGTCGATCATGACAGCCTTGTCTTATTTGATGAACTGGGTGCAGGAACGGATCCTCAGGAAGGAGCCGCGCTCGCCATCTCCATTCTTGATGAAGTATACAGCCGGGGCGCACGAGTTATTGCCACCACCCACTATCCCGAGTTAAAGGCATACGGATATGACCGTTCGGGCGTAAGTAATGCCAGTGTCGAATTTGATGTGGAATCGCTTAGGCCAACCTATAAATTATTGATTGGTGTACCGGGGCGAAGCAATGCATTTGAGATTTCCAAACGGCTTGGTCTGAACGATGCTGTCATCGAAAATGCACGCAGCCATATCAGTGCCGATACAAACAAAGTGGAAAACATGATCGCTTCCTTGGAAGAAAGCAGACGCCAGGCTGAACAGGATAGACACGAGGCTGGCGATTATTTGAAACAGGCCGAAAAACTTCATAAAGATCTTCAAAAGCAGACCATGGATTATTATGAAGAAAGAGATACCATGATGGAAAAAGCCGCAGACAAAGCAGCTAAGCTAGTGGAAAAGGCGAAAGAAGAAGCGGAAGAAGTCATCTCCGATTTACGCAGGATGCGGTTAGAACAAAATGCACAAGTAAAAGAACACGAATTGATCGATGCAAGAAAACGGCTGGAAGAGTCTGCCCCAGCGGTGAAAAAATCAAAGAAAATCCAGAATGTGAAAACCGACCGTACCCTGCAGCCGGGTGATGAAGTAAAGGTCATCTCTTTCAATCAAAAAGGTCACCTGGTTGAGAAGGTTTCTAATCATGAATGGCAGGTTCAAATGGGGATTATGAAGATGAAAGTAAAAGAAACTGATTTGGAATTCACAGCCAGTCCGAAACCAAAAGAGGTTAAGCATCTTGCTACGGTCAGAGGAAAGGATTATCATGTCAGCCTTGAGCTTGATCTGCGAGGCGAACGTTACGAAAATGCCCTTTCAAGGGTCGAAAAATATATCGATGATGCTTTGTTGGCCGCATATCCCCGCGTATCGATCATTCATGGTAAAGGAACGGGCGCGTTAAGGCAAGGCGTCCAGGAATATTTGAAAAATCACCGTGCAGTAAAACGGGTACGGTTTGGTGAAGCAGGTGAAGGCGGTTCAGGGGTAACCATTGTTGAATTCAAATAAGCCTCAGATCCGGGGGAGCTAAAATTATGGCGAATTTTTGGGAAAATGAGTATGTTTATATAGCAGCCTATTACAGTGTCGTGGTTTTATGTATTTTTGTATTTTTAGCGGTATTCGAACTGGTCACGAAATATAGAAACTGGGAAGAAATTAAAAAGGGAAACCTGTCAGTTGCCATGGCCACCGGCGGAAAAATATTTGGAATCTCAAATATATTCCGTCATTCAATCCTGCAGCATGATTCTTTACTGACAATGATTGGCTGGGGAATATACGGATTCTTCTTGTTGCTGGTGGGATACTTTTTGTTTGAGTTTTTAACCCCTGGCTTTAAGATTGATGAAGAGATAGAGAAGGATAATCGGGCGATAGGTTTGATATCGATGATCATTTCCATCGGATTATCCTATGTAATTGGTGCGGGCATTTCGTAATAGAATAAAGGGGAGATTTTTTTTGGAGAAACTCGCTAAAATCTTGCTGGTGCTGTCCGGCGTTTTTATACTGGTGGGAATTATATATCTATTTGTACTATAGAATTACAGAAACAGTCTGCTTGAATGGCAGGCTGTTTTTTCTAATTTATGAGCGATGAGCCGGATATATGAGCGATGATCCAAATATATGAGCGATGATTCAAATATATGACGATGACCCAAATATATGAGCGCAGTCCGGGAAATATGAGCGATTATCCAAATATATGAGCGGTGTCCGGGAAATATGAGCGATGATCCAAATATATGAGCGATGCCCGGGAGATACGAGCGATGATTCAAATATATGAGCGATGATTCAAATATATGAGCGATGATCCAAATATATGAGCGGTGTCCGGGAAATATGAGCGATGATCCAAATATATGAGCGATGTCCGGGAAATATGAGCGATGAGCCGGATATATGAGCGATGAGCCAGATATATGAGCGATGAGCCGGATATATGAGCGATGATCCAAATATATGAGCGGTGTCCGGGAAATATGAGCGATGCCCGGGAGATATGAGCGATGATTCAAATATATGAGCGATGATCCAAATATATGAGCGGTGTCCGGGAAATATGAGCGATGATCCAAATATATGAGCGATGATCCAAATATATGAGCGATGCCCCGGATATATGAGCGATGATCCA
>NZ_QVTC01000095.1 GCF_003429085.1 Bacillus sp. V59.32b
TTCGAGGAGTCTCGCAGATTCCCTTCCCAAAAACAACATTATCGTTTAACAGAGCCTAAGTATTAAAAACACTCATAATCTTCAATAATTTCATTTCGTGCAAAGAAAAAGTCCTTATAATGGATAAGTCAGGTGGTAACCCGTCCAAATCCACTAAAAAGGACTCACGCATGGACAAGATTATACGAAAAACTTCATTTGGACAATGGTTTTCACCAATAAATCTTTCACTTTTTGAAGAAACCGTGAAAACAAAGAAAAAGACCCGGGAACTCCCGAGTCTTACAATTCTTCGCAATATTGGTCAAAGTAGCCTTGCAGCTTGTTGACGACGGACATTGGGTCATGTCCTTCAATTTCGTGTCTTTCCACCATTGTGATGAATTCTCCATCCTTTAACAGGGCAAATGATGGTGAGGATGGCGGATAGCCTTCAAAAAAGTCACGTGCTTTTTCAGTTGCGTCTTTATCCTGGCCGGCGAAAACCGTTACAAGGTGATCCGGGCGCTTATCATAATGAACGGAATGAGCTGCGGCTGGTCGTGCGATCCCGCCTGCACAACCGCAAACTGAATTGATCATGACAAGGGTTGTTCCTTTTTGTGCGAAAGCATCTTCCACATCTTCTGGAGTTGTTAATTCTTTATATCCTGCAGTCGTGATCTCCTGGCGAGCTTGACGGACTACATCATTCATTAAAAAGTTAAAATCCATGCTCATGGCCGTGCCCCCTCTATAATTTTTCTACAATTTCATAATAACAGTGTGCGATATCAGATTCAATCTAAATGCAATCGAAAAAAAGAGTTTAATTCCGGGTTACACCGGGTATGATAACAATACAACTAGATCCATACCCCTAACTCCCTAGTTTTGGATAGCAGATGTCTGCTATCCATTTTCTTTTGGTCTGGAACTGCTCAACACTTCATTAAATATCTCAAAGCTTTCCTGAACCGCCATCGTAACTGTTTTATTGCCTGACATCACCTGGTTTTCGAGGACAGGCAGCATATCTTTGATTTTTTCATTTTTAAAAAACAGGTTATGAAGCGAGTCTTGAATCAAAGAATATAGCCACTCTTTGGATTGCTGTCTCCTTCTCTCTTGGAAGACACCCGTTTGTTTCGTCTCTTTCATAAACCGTTCCATGGTCTTCCATAGCGGGTCTATTCCATCACCGGTTAATGATGAACAAGTATATGCTTTCGCCGGCCAGCCTTTTGTGGCAGGCTGCAGGAAATGAAGAATTCGATCGTATTCTTCTTTTGTTTTCAAGGCGAGCGGCTTATTGTCTCCGTCAGCCTTATTCACGACAATTGCATCCACGAGTTCCATAATCCCTTTTTTCATTCCTTGCAATTCATCCCCGGCACCGGTAAGGACAAGAAGCATAAAATAATCCGTCATGCTCCGGACTAACGCCTCGCTTTGTCCGACGCCAACTGTTTCGACGAGGATGATATCAAAACCGGCAGCTTCACAAAGAAGCATCGTTTCCCGGGTTTTACGGTGAACGCCGCCGAGCGTCCCTCCTGAAGGAGAAGGCCGAATAAAGGCTTTTGGGTTCCTGGCGAGCTCTTCCATTCTCGTTTTATCGCCAAGAATGCTCCCGCCATTGACGGAAGAACTCGGATCTACGGCCAATACGGCAACCCTATGACCCAAATCGCATAAAAAGGTGCCAAAGGTTTCGATAAATGTACTTTTCCCTGCTCCAGGCACACCGGAAATCCCGATCCGGATTGAACCGCCTCCATGAGGCAAAATCGATTGCAAAAGCTGCTGGGCGTCATCGAAATGATGTGGGGCATTGCTTTCAACCAACGTGATCGCACGCGCAAGCATTGCTCGCTCTCCCCTAAGCAGACCTGCTTTTATATCGTTCAGAACCAGCTTCTGCTTTTCCTTTTTGACAAACCTGCCCTTGCCTGGTTTAGCGGCTGTGGATGACATGTCCACCCCTTTTCTTACAATAGAAGCAAAGCCTTCGCTGTCTTCTGACCATTCCGGTTTTTTTCCGTTCTCCATCAACCCGACACTTCCTCATAACCGAGGCGGCGGTAGATTTCCTTCAACACGCCTTTGGCGGCCTGCGGAATGACCGTACCAGGGCCAAAAATTGCGGCTGCGCCATTTTGCTGCAGGAATTCATAATCCTGCGCTGGAATTACGCCGCCGGCAATCACAATGATATCTTCCCGACCCAGCTTCTTCAGTTCATTCACAAGCTGGGGAAGAAGTGTTTTATGTCCTCCGGCGAGCGAGCTCATGCCGATCGCATGGACATCGTTTTCGACTGCCTGCAGGGCCGTTTCTTCCGGCGTCTGGAAAAGCGGGCCGATATCGACGTCAAATCCCAAATCGGCAAAGGCGGTCGAAACAACCTTGGCGCCGCGGTCATGGCCATCCTGGCCCATTTTGGCCATCAGAAGACGAGGCCTTCTGCCTTCATGCTCAAGGAAGTCATCGGTCATCTGCTTGACTTCATCAATTTCATTTTCATTCGAGTAAGAGGAGCTGTAAACGCCGCTGATCGAACGGATCGTTGCCTTATGGCGCCCGGCTGCCTTTTCGATCGCATCCGAAATTTCACCCAGCGTTGCCCTTCCCCTTGCAGCCTGGACGGCCATATCCAGAAGGTTGCCTTCACCGCTCATCGCCGCCTCTGAAAGCGCCGCGAGTGTAGCCTCAACCTGTTCCTGATTTCTTGCTTCCTTTAGTTTGGCCAGTTTTTGAAGCTGGCTTTCGCGTACAGCGGTATTATCAATTTCCAGGATTTCAATTGGATCCTCTTTTTCAAGACGGTACTTGTTCACACCGACGATCGTTTCTTTGCCGGAGTCGATTTGAGCCTGGCGCTTCGCGGCCGCTTCCTCAATTCGCATTTTAGGAAGCCCGGTCTCGATCGCTTTTGCCATTCCGCCAAGCTCTTCAATCTCATCGATATGGGTCCACGCCCGGTTAATCAATTCATTCGTCAGCGATTCCACATAATACGAACCGGCCCACGGATCGATCACCTTAGTGATTCCTGTTTCCTCCTGAAGATATAACTGGGTGTTCCTCGCGATCCGCGCCGAAAAATCAGTCGGCAGGGCGATGGCTTCATCAAGGGCATTCGTATGAAGCGACTGCGTATGCCCCAGTGCGGCTGCATGGGCTTCCAGTAACGTACGGACAACGTTATTGAATGGATCCTGTTCAGACAGGCTCCAGCCCGAGGTTTGCGAATGGGTCCGCAGTGCCATTGATTTCGAATTCTTTGGCTCGAATTGCTTCATCAGCTTTGCCCAAATAAAACGGGCCGCCCTCATTTTAGCCACTTCCATGAAATAGTTCATGCCGATTGCCCAGAAAAAAGAAAGGCGAGGGGCAAATGAATCTACCGGTATGCCAGCCTCAAGCCCAGTGCGGACATATTCAAGTCCGTCTGCGAGCGTATAGGCAAGTTCAATGTCAGCCGGCGCGCCCGCTTCCTGCATATGATAACCTGAGATGCTGATACTGTTAAACTTCGGCATATATTTGGACGTATATTCGAATATGTCGGCTATGATTTTCATTGACATTTCCGGCGGATAGATATATGTATTCCGCACCATGTATTCTTTTAAAATATCGTTTTGAATCGTACCGGAGAGTTTTTCCTGGGTTACACCCTGTTCCTCGGCTGTCACGATATAAAAGGCCAAAATCGGCAGGACTGCCCCGTTCATTGTCATTGAAACAGACATTTGATCGAGGGGAATCCCTTCAAATAACCGTTTCATATCAAGAATTGAATCAATCGCCACACCCGCTTTGCCGACGTCGCCGACAACTCGGGGATGGTCCGAGTCATATCCTCTGTGTGTCGCCAGGTCAAACGCTACGGATAAACCTTTTTGGCCCATTGCCAGATTCCTGCGGTAAAAGGCATTGGATTCCTCTGCCGTCGAGAAACCGGCATACTGGCGCACCGTCCACGGACGGTTTACATACATCGTCGGATATGGTCCCCGAGTGTATGGAGCAAGGCCTGGAACACCTTTCATATGCTCGAATTCCGTCACTTCTTCTTTTTGATAAAGACAATTGATCTGAATCTGCTCATTCGTTTCATATAAAAGCTCGTCAATGGAGCCGTGAATCGCTGCCTCAGCTTCTTTTTTCCATTGTTCAGAAGAACCGTCTGCTTTAATTGTTGTAAGCTTAATTTTAGTAAAATCAGGCTTTTTCACGTTATTCCACCCCCATCTCCGTCAGCCATTGAGTCAATATTTCAACCGCATTTGTTCTCACATGCACATATTCGTTTACGCCAGCCTGGCTTAATGCTGTCTCAAGATCGCGGTCTTGCTTCCCAGCCAAATACATATTCTTATCAGGATAGCTTTCCTTGACAGCTTGAACGAATGATACAGCCGTTTCCAGGTAGTCGGCATCGCTTCCGCACAGGCAATAGCTCTTCAAATCCGTATCTTTAATAAAAGCGAGAACATCTTCATTCGTACTGCAGCCCTTGCTATCGACCGTCGCAATACCACCGGCTGCGGCTATTCCTTTGATGAAATCAGCTCGCGGTTTATTTGCCTTAAGCTCGCCGAGATTGATCAATCCAAGTTTAAGAGATTTCGCTTGGGCCCCATGGGCTTCTGCACGAAGGCGAATATTTTCAAATTCTTCAGAGATTCTCCTGATTGGAATCGGAGTAATCTCTATGAAAGATGTTTTTTCATTTGAATGAGCCATATCGACTTTAGGCTTTTTCACTTTTTCCGCTGCGTTCGGGTAGACATTCGTCCCTATGATGCTCTCTTTCCGTGAAGCTGCGTTATCTTGTCTTTGCTTATAGCTCTTGGAAATTTCCGACTGGATGATGCCTTTGTTAAGCGATTCGATAATCCCTCCCTGATTCTGGATTTCAAGGAATTTTGCCCAGACAGCTTCCGCTAATTGATCTGTAAGCTTTTCGACATAAAAGGAGCCCCCCGCAGGATCGGCAACATTCGTAATCTGGCTTTCTTCCTTTAAGACGAGCTGTGTATTGCGGGCAAGCCTTTCGGAGAAGGCGTTTTCCGCTTCTTGGATCTGATCAAAAGGATGGACTTGCATATATTGCACACCACCTACAGCGGCAGCGAAAGCTTGATTGGCCGTGCGCAGGATATTCACATGCTTGTCATACAATGTTTCCGTGACCTTAGAAGTTTCCGCGTGAATATTCATTTTGAAATAATCAGGAGGCACGTCATACGCTTCCGCAAGCAAAGCCCATAAACGTCTTCCCGCCCGCAGCTTGGCAATATTCATAAAGTAATTGGAATCAATCGCAAACGAAAACACGATTTTGCTGGTCAGTTCTTCGAGAGATAGGCCGTGTTTCTGGCCTTCATTCAAATAATGAACCGCTTCGGCGAATCCAAAAGCAAGCTCCTGAAGCGCATGGGCACCGCCGTTATGGTAGACAGATGTTTTAATGAAAATACTCTTAATATGTGGAAGTTTTTCACCCATTTCGCGTATTCCGGCAAACCAGTCATGAAAATAACCGTCTGTATGAGCCGGAAGCTTTCCGGAGACTGCCCATTCCGCTATCGGATCTTCTGCAAGAACCCCGTTTATTGACAATCTGTGTTTCTCAAAATAATTTATTAATAATGGCAAGGTGGTTTGCCCATTTCCCTCTAAGTCTATAAAAAGTGGCACTTCCTCTAAAGGCAGACGCTCAAAGAGATGTTCTAGCGAACCGTCCAGTATGTTTGCCGGGAAACAAATCGCATTTTGGCCCCGGGACAATGCGTCATGCATCTTTATATTTGTCTCTGCTTCCGATGCTGCAAAAACAGGCTGGCAGATGAGCCATGGGTTCTGGTAGTAGCCTGTTATATGAATTCCTCTCGTGTACGGATAGAATCCAGGGAGTTCCCCACGGGTATCCTCAGACAGACTTTTTTCTGTATATAGCGGCTGTAGAGCAATGCCCTCATATGTATTTGTCGTCAGCTTTTCAATGCTTTTTCCTTTTAAACTGCTTTCTGCAGCTTCTTTCCAGTCTTCCAAAGAAGGACCGGGAAACGAGAGCTTTTTTACTTCTTTTAACTTCACTGTAATCGCTTTCTTTCATACCCTTTTTTATAAGCAGAGCGAACGCTCGCTCAGTATGAATGTGAAAGCTCCCCTCCCTCCATGTCTTTTAAAATAATTATAACATTCTCACAACATAATATTCTAGAAAATGCCGTACAATCCTGCAATCATGTGGATAATCATGAATTCATGAGTAAAGAAAACTCGTCGATTGACGAGCCATAAGGCGGAGATTAGACGTAGTTGAGGCCCACAGAATGTGGGTCACACAGGCGAAGACATAAGGATGTGGCGCACTTAGTCTGTGATTCTGCTTTATGCAGAAAGGAAAGTTTATACTTCCTTTCTGTCAAAAAAACCCTTCACAATGCTGAAGGGCTTCTCCTCTGGTTTTCAATTACTATCTGCATCTACTTTCTCAATGACACCGCATGCAAGCCTTGTGCCTGCGTCACCTGTTTTCGTTGTATCTTCGTCAGGACCGGAGGCGCCATTTTCCAGATAACGCTCAGGAATGTTCGCGAAGTTATCCGGGCCTTCATGAACCATGACAGCAAGTTCTTGTTCCATTAAATGTTCCATTTTAATACGGTCAAAGGTTGCTGAATACTCGGCTGTGCCATCTTCATTTATATAAAGCGATGGCATATCACCGGCATGTCCCGGGTGGGTTTTGTCATCCGGATTAAAATGTCCCCCCGCTGTCGTAAATGGACCATCCTCCGCGTCAGGTTCACATACTCCTTTTTCATGGATGTGGAAACCATGATGCCCCGGCACCAGGCCTTTCATGTTGGCTTCAATTTTTATTTGGTCATCACTCTCGGAAAAATTAACCGTTCCCACGGTCTCATTATTCACACCCTTGACTTCAGCCGTAGCCTGAGGACTAGTCTGTTCTGTTGTGCCTTCATTGACTTGAGCCGTGTCATCCATATTTGGCGTGTCCTCGCCCTCCGTGTTTTCACCATCACCGCCACAACCGATCAATAACAGAACGACAAACATTGGCAGTAGAAGCTTTGCCCAATATTTCTTCATTTGCCTGCTCCTCTCTTCACTTTGTTCAGATATCCTTCCTTTCCATACTGCCACCAACCTGTTATGTTAAACGTCTAAACGATAATTTTGACAAAAAAACAGGAAAACGACGCCGGTAATTTCGGCGTCGTTTTCTGTTAATAGATTAGCGTATGCGTACTCGATGTCTGTTCAACAATCTCTTTCACCCTGGCAAGGAAACGCCCGCAAACAAGTCCGTCAAGTATTCGATGATCAAGTGACATACACAGGTTCACCATGTCACGGACGGCAATCATATTATCGATGATAACCGGGCGTTTAACGATCGATTCGACTTGCAGGATCGCTGCCTGCGGATAATTGATGATGCCCATCGATTGAATAGAACCGAATGAGCCCGTATTATTCACAGTAAAAGTGCCGCCTTGCATTTCATCTGACTTCAGCTTACCGCTGCGTACTTTCCCAGCAAGCTCCTGGATTTCACGGGCAATCCCTTTGATCGACTTTTCATCGGCGTTTTTGATTACAGGAACAAACAGTGCATCCTCTGTTGCGACAGCAATCGAGATGTTAATGTCCTTTTTCTGGATGATTTTATCGCCCGCCCACATGGAATTAATTTGCGGGAATTCTTTCAAAGCCTGTGCGACCGCTTTTACGAAGAAAGCAAAATAAGTCAGGTTATAGCCCTCTTTTTGCTTGAATTCATTTTTAAGAGAATCACGGTAAGCCACCAGATTGGTAGCATCCACTTCGACCATTGTCCACGCATGCGGAGCTTCATGCTTACTGCGCAGCATATTTGCCGCAATCGCTTTTCTGACACCTGTCACCGGGATTTCAACATCTCCGGCAGCAGTTGGAACAGAACTTGGTTCGGCTGGTTTTAACTGCTTACCAGCCGGTGCACTTTCCCTTGCAGGCTCCGTTCTGGTGCTCCCTGCTTGCGGAATATTTCCGGAATCGACTAATTTCAGTAAATCTTTTCTGGTAATCCGTCCTTCTTTACCAGTTCCTTGCACCTGGTTTAAATCGATCCCGTGTTCCTGGGAAATTTTCAGAACAGCAGGAGAATACCTCGCTTTTCCTCGCGTCTCATTCACACTGTCAAAGTCAGGCTGCTGCGGAGCTTCTTTCTTTTCTTCAGTATGAACGTCTTTGTTAATCCCTGCTTCGTCCGCTTTTGTCCCCTCTACCTCGATAGAACAGATCACTTCCCCGACGGCCAGTGTCTGGTCTTCCTCGGCCATAAGTTCTTTAATGACCCCTGTAAATGAGGACGGAACTTCTGCATTTACCTTATCAGTCATGACTTCAGCGATCGGATCGTACTTATTGACATGGTCTCCCGGCTTTATCAGCCATTTGCTGATTGTGCCTTCGGTGACGCTTTCTCCGAGCTGCGGCATTTTCATTTGTTCAATTGCCAATGCGCAGACCTCCTTTTATAAGATTTCATGAGGCATTCTGAATCACTTTTTACGGAATTCCTGTTTAGTTTTACGGAATCCTCAATCTCTTTTACGGAAAAACGATCCAGTTTTACGGAATTCCCGCTCACTTTTACGGAATTCCTATTCTCTTTTACAGGATCTCGACTCAATTTTACGGAAATATCAGTATTCAGCCAATTCTCTCATTGCTTTTTCAACTTTTTCAGGATTTACCATGAAAAACTTTTCCATTGTCGGCGCATAAGGCATCGCCGGAATATCCGGGCCGGCCAGTCTCATGATTGGGGCATCAAGGTCAAACAGACAATTCTCTGCGATAATCGCCGAGACCTCACTGATGATGCTTCCTTCTTTGTTATCCTCCGTCACAAGCAAAACCTTGCCTGTCTTTGATGCAGCCTCAATAATTGCCTCTTTGTCCAATGGATAGACCGTGCGAAGGTCAAGTACATGGGCCGAAATGCCGTCACTCGCCAGCTTTTCTGCTGCCTGTAGCGCAAAATGCACACAAAGGCCATATGTAATAACCGTGATGTCTTTGCCTTCACGCTTGACGTCCGCTTTTCCGATCGGCAATACATAGTCATCGGTGGGAACTTCACCTTTTATTAAACGGTAGGCCCGCTTATGCTCAAAGAATAAGACTGGATCTTCGTCACGAATCGCCGCTTTTAATAATCCTTTCACATCATAGGGTGTCGACGGCATGACGATTTTCAGGCCTGGTTGGTTCGCGAAAACGGATTCCACTGATTGCGAGTGGTAAAGCGCCCCGTGAACACCGCCCCCGTATGGAGCGCGAACGACAATCGGACAGCTCCAATCATTGTTGGAGCGATAACGGATTTTCGCCGCTTCGGAAATGATCTGATTGATTGCAGGCATGATGAAATCAGCGAATTGCATCTCGGCAATCGGACGCATTCCATACATCGCCGCTCCGATCCCGACACCGGCAATCGCAGATTCAGCAAGGGGGGTATCGATGACACGTTCTTCGCCGAATGTATCATAAAGTCCGTTTGTGGCCTTAAATACTCCGCCCTTTTTCCCTACGTCTTCGCCCAAAACGAACACGCGTGGATCTCTTTCCATTTCTTCGCGAATCGCCGTTGTGACAGCGTCTATATATGAAATTACCGGCATACATACTCCCCCTTACTTTTCAGCATATACATATTTTAATGCCTCTTCCGCCTCGGCATATGGGGCGTTTTCCGCATAATCCGTAGCTTCGTTGACAATTTTCATTATTTTATCATTGATTCCTTTCTCTAATGCATCGCCCAAAACGCCTGTTTCTTTCAAATAGGCTCCGAAGGTAATAATCGGGTCCTTCGTTTTTGCCTCTGCCACCTCATCAGGAGCACGATAGCTGCGGTCATCATCATCACTAGAGTGAGCGGTCAGCCGGTATGATACGGTTTCAACAAGAGTAGGTCCTTCCCCGCGACGCCCTCTGTCTGCAGCTTCTTTTACCGCTTTGTATACTTCAAGCGGATCGTTGCCATCAACGGTTACACCCGGCATTCCATATCCTATGGCGCGATCCGATACCTTCTCACAGGCCAATTGCTTTTCGATTGGCACGGAAATCGCGTATTTATTGTTCTCACACATGAAGATGACCGGAAGTTTATGTACACCGGCAAAGTTTGCTCCTTCATGGAAGTCTCCCTGGTTGGAAGAACCTTCTCCAAACGTGACAAAGGTTACTAAGTCCTTGCCCTCCATTTTTCCGGCAAGCGCGATGCCAACAGCGTGTGGAACCTGTGTGGTGACCGGCGAAGACCCCGTCACGATTCGATTTTTCTTTTGCCCGAAATGTCCCGGCATTTGACGCCCTCCGGAGTTCGGATCTTCTGATTTCGCAAAGCCCGAAAGCATGAGATCCTTAGCGGTCATCCCAAAGGTAAGCACGACACCGACGTCCCGGTAATAGGGAAGTACATAATCCTTTTCCTTATCCAAGCCAAAAGCAGCGCCAACCTGTGCGGCTTCCTGTCCTTGGCAGGAAATCACAAATGGGATTTTCCCTGAACGGTTTAACAGCCACATTCGTTCATCGATTCTGCGTGAAAGCAGCATCATTTCATACATCTCTAATACTTTTTCATCACTAAGGCCTAATTCGTTATGACGATTTTGAACCATCTCTTTCCCCTCCTTATCCAAATACATTATGAATGTATTGCCAATCCATCTACCGCAAGTGCGGCTTCACCGATCGCCTCTGACAATGTCGGATGCGGATGAATCGTATGTGCGACCTCCCAAGGGGTCGCGTCTAACACTCTTGCAAGTCCCGCTTCGGAGATCATATCCGTCACATGTGGACCAATCATATGAACGCCAAGGATGTCATTCGTTTCTGAATCGGCGATGATTTTGACAAAGCCATCAGATTCGCCATATACCAGGGCCTTTCCAATCGCCTTGAATGGGAAATTGCCAATTTTAAGCTTATGACCTTTATCAAGCGCTTCAGCCTCGGTAAAACCAACGCTGGCCGCTTCAGGATTTGAATAAATGCATTTTGAGACTAGCGAATAATCAATAGGGTCCGGTTTTTCTCCGGCAATATGCTCGACAGCGACCACGCCTTCATGTGAGGCGACATGTGCCAACTGCAGTCCGCCAATACAATCGCCAATGGCGTACATATGGGATTCCTTCGTCTGATAGACATCATTAACCGCGATAAAGCCATTCTCAACCTTGATATCTGTATTATCCAGTCCGATTCCTTCTGTATTTGCCTGTCTGCCAACGGATACTAACATCTTTTCAGCCGTGAACTCCTTAGCTTCCCCGTCTATTTCAGCTGAAATCGATACGGTTTCTCCCCGTTTCAACGTCTCCGGTAGAACCTTGGCTCCTGTAACCAGCTTGATTCCTTTTTGCTTCAAGAGACGGAACATTTCCTTGGAAATGTCTCTATCTTCGGTCGGAATGATCCGGTCGGCATACTCGATTACGGTCACGTCAACACCGAAGTCGTTAAGCATCGAGGCCCACTCTATTCCAATAACGCCTCCTCCTACAATGATGATTGAATTAGGCAGGCTTTCAAGCTGGAGGGCTTCATCCGAGGTGATGACCAATTCACCATCAATATCAAGGCCCGGCAATGTTCTTGGTCTGGAGCCGGTCGCAACAATGACGTTTTTCGGGATTAACATTTCATTTTCCGTTCCGTTATTCATTTCCACAGAAATCGTCCCTGGCATTGGTGAAAAGATCGATGGACCAAGTATTCTTCCGATTCCTTCATAAATGTCGATTTTCCCTTGTTTCATTAAATGCTGAACACCTTTATGTAATTGGTCGACAATCTTGCTTTTTCTTTCCTGCACCTTCAAGAAATCCAGCGTAACTTCACCAGTTACCACTCCGAATTCCTCACTTTTTTTCGAGGTGCTGAACACTTCAGCGCTTCGTAGCAACGCCTTTGAAGGAATGCATCCTTTGTGCAGACAAGTCCCGCCCAGTTTCCCTTTTTCAACGACAGCCGTTTTCAAGCCTAATTGAGCTGCACGGATAGCCGCTACATAGCCGCCTGTTCCGCCACCTAATATGACCAGATCGTATTCTTGAGCCATTTTCTTGCCTCCTAAATAAATTGTTACCGGAATTATATTAATGCAGGATGAATGATCCCTGTCTGGACGATTGTTGATTTGGGTACTCTTTTGACTCTTCCTCACCGCGGAGTACCCGAAGGGCTCCTTCTGCCAGAGCCTGTAATTCGTTTTCCCCCGGATGGACGATACAATCGGCAATCCAATTTACCCGTTCGGAAATTTTATCAACAAATTCTTTACCATAAGCGAGACCGCCTGTCAGGATAATCGCATCCACCTTTCCAGATAGGACTGCGGCGGAAGCGCCTATTTCTTTAGCAACCTGATAAGCCATGGCATCATATACAAGCCTTGCCTTTTCATCGCCCTTTGCAATCATTTTCTCAACCTTGACTGCATCACTAGTCCCTAAATAACCAGCAAGTCCCCCATTTCCAACTAGCTTCTTCATCATCTCATCCCGATAAAACTCACCGGAGTAGGATAATTTGACGAGGTCGCCCGCAGGAACAGTCCCTGCTCTTTCCGGGCTGAATGGACCGTCCCCGTCCAAACCGTTATTGACATCGATTACTTTCCCGTTCTTATGGACACCGACAGTGATTCCGCCGCCCATATGGACAACGATTAAATCCAGTTCTTCATATTTTTTCCCGAACTCGGCGGCAACTCTTCTGGCGACAGCTTTTTGGTTCAAAGCATGGAATTTACTTTTTCTCTCAATCAACGAAAAGCCTGATATTCTTGCTAAAGGGTCCAGTTCGTCGACAACGACGGGATCCACGATATATGCCGGTATATTTAAATCGGAAGCAATTTCAAAGGACAATATCCCGCCGAGATTTGATGCATGCTGTCCGTTATAGCCATTTCTTAAATCGGTTAGCATCTGTTCATTGACAACGTAGGTTCCGCCTTCAATCGCTCTTAATAAACCGCCTCTGCCACAAACCGCATCGAATTTCGAAAGATTGATTCCTTCTTTATCGAGTGTTTCAAGGATTGTTTTCTTTCTGAATTCGTATTGGTCGATTATTTGTTCAAATGGATTAATCGCTTCTGCTGGATGGCGGATGGTCCGCTCCAAAATGGACATTCCATTATCGAAGACGCCTATTTTTGTAGAAGTTGAGCCAGGATTGATGACGAGAATTCGATGTTTTGTTTCTTGCAATTTTGACCCTCCATTAAAAGTGCGCAGAAAGATTTCTTTCCAAAAGATTGTTATACCGGTTATTTACGACGGTTTAGTATATGCTTTTCATTACGCAGGAATTGGCTGCGTGAATTTTTCATTCTTTCAATGCGCTCTTCAGCCATGCGGTCTGCCGCCACATAAGTGGGAATCCCGTCACGCTTGGCGATTTCAATGACTTTTTCAATATTGTTATATACGGTTTCCACCTTTTTCAAAGCGCGCTCACTGTTATAGCCGTATAGCTCATCAGCGACATTGATGACCCCGCCCGCGTTTATTACATAATCCGGTGCATAAACAATGCCCATTTCATGGATAAGGTCTCCGTGTGTTGTATCCTTTAATTGATTATTCGCCGCACCGGCAATAACCCTAGCCTTTAATTGCGGAATCGTTTGGTCATTGATGACAGCACCAAGAGCACAAGGTGCATAAATATCACATTCCACCCCATATATTTCATTCGGGTCGACAGCCTTAGCCCCGAATTCATGTACTGCAAGCTGGACCGATTCTTTGTTGATATCCGTAACGACGAGCTGAGCACCCTCCTCATGAAGATGGCGGCAGAGGTTATAAGCTACGTTTCCAACACCCTGAACGGCAATGACCTTCCCTTCCAAAGAGTCTGTTCCGAATGCCTCCTTGGCCGCCGCCTTCATGCCGCGATAAACACCATATGCCGTGACCGGAGACGGATTACCCGATGAGCCGAATGCAGGCGAAATGCCCGTTACAAAATCGGTTTCCTCATGAATTAAGTCCATATCAGCTACGGTGGTTCCAACGTCTTCCGCGGTTATATAACGCCCGTTCAACCCCTGAATGAAGCGTCCAAACGCCCGGAACATTTCCTCGTTTTTGTCCTTCCGTGGATCCCCGATAATCACGGTTTTCCCGCCACCGAGGTTTAATCCCGCAGCTGCATTTTTATAAGTCATCCCACGTGCAAGGCGCAGGGCGTCCTCGATCGCCGCTTCTTCCGATTCGTATGTCCACATGCGCGTGCCCCCAAGCGCCGGGCCAAGAGTCGTATCATGAATGGCAATGATCGCTTTTAAACCAGATTGTTTATCCTGGCAAAATAAAAGCTGTTCGTAATCATACTTCTCCAAATGCGTAAAAATTCCCATGAATAATCCCCCCAAGAAGTCCTTATTTTTTAGATGCAGTACATAACGCGAGTGCGAGTGAATATAACTTGCTTTCAGCAGAATCAGCTCTGGATGTTAAGACGATTGGTGCTCCAGCCCCTGCGATTACAGCTCCGACCTTTGCTTTCGCAAAATACATGAGTGACTTGTATAACACATTGCCGATCTCTATTGAGGGAACAAGCAATATGTCTGCTTTGCCAGCCACCTCACTGTTGATTCCTTTAGTTTGGGCAGCATATAAGGAAACCGCGTTATCGAGTGCAAGCGGGCCATCGACGAGACAATCGGAGATTTGGCCTCTTGCATTCATGACCGAAAGGGCGGCCGCATCAAGAGTTGCCTGCATCGCCGGATTTACTGTCTCAACAGCTGCAATCGGAGCTACCTTTGGTTTTTCAATTCCAATTGAACGAGCCACCTTTACGGCATTTATGACGATCTGAACCTTTTGCTGAAGATCAGGTGCGATATTCATCGCTGCGTCCGTCACAACGATAAGCCGATCATAGTCAGGTACCTCGAACACGGCCACATGTGAAAGGATATGGCCGGTTCGCAGCCCGTATTCTTTGTTTAATACAGCTTTTAGAAGCCGGGCTGTTTCAACCTGTCCTTTCATCAACACGTCTGCCTGGTTCAATTTAACGGATTTCACAGCCTTTTCAGCAGCCATCGAAACATTTACGGCATGTTCAATGCGAATCCTTTCGCTTTTTGCGAGTCCCTGCTGGTGGTTTTCAAGAAGCTCCGAAATTCTTTCTTTATCGCCAAACAGGATAAAGGAAGCCATTTTCAGCTTGACCGCTTCCGCGACTGCCTTGATAATTTCTTCATCTCCGGCAGCGGCTACCGCCACTTTCATTTCTTCACGTTGGGTTGCTTGCTCAATTAGTGAGTGTAACTTCATGGCTAACTGTCCAATCCTTCCGTTTTATATAATCTGTTTTCGCAACCAATTTACTTAATGCAATTTTCATGCCAAATATTTACGACAGGAAAATAAGCCATTTATTTATTTTCCGTGTGAATTCATCGAAATATATTGCACAGTATGAAAGTTATTGCATGCTAGATTTTTCAAGATTGTATTTTTCAATTTTATAATATAAATTCCTTACAGAGACTCCCAGAGATTTCGCGGTTGCGGTTTTGTTGCCGTTATTCTTAATCAACGTTTGCTTAATTAAGTCCCTTTCATATTGGTCAAGCAATTCTCCTAAAGACTTTTCCTGATGAGTCATCTTTTTCCCTGAAGAAGACCTATCATTTACATTCTGTTCATCACCTTCAATAAAATCAGGGATATGAAAGGCTTCGATCACCGCTTCGTTGATTTTCATAAAAATGATGGCTCGTCCAAGAATGTTTTCCAGTTCCCTTACATTACCGGGCCAATCATACTGTTCCAGTTTGGCAATCGCCTGATCTGTGATCCCCTCAATGTTACGTCCGTATTCCTGATTGATTTTCTGAATGAGATGCCGAGAGAGAGCCTCGATATCTTCCTTTCTTTTTCTGAGCGGAGAAATATGAATCGGCATTCTGTTCAAGCGGAAATAAAGATCCTCCCTGAAACTGCCGATTGTGATCGCTTTTTCCAGATTCAGATTGGTCGCGGCAATGACCCTTACTTGGATAAGGATTGGCTTGGTCCCTCCGACCCTGACGATTTCATTTTCCTGGAGAACTCTGAGCAGCTTGGCCTGAATTTTAGGAGTTAACTCTCCGATCTCGTCAAGAAAAATGCTGCCTTTGTTCGCCTCCTCAAAAAACCCCCGTTTACCGCCACGTTTCGCTCCTGAAAAAGCTCCTTCTTCATAACCAAAAAGCTCGCTTTCCAGCAATGATTCCGAAATGGCGGCACAGTTGACCCGGACAAATTTATTGAATTTTTTTTCACTTGCATTATGTATCGCATGGGCAAACAGTTCTTTTCCAGTCCCGGACTCCCCTCGAAGCAGCACTGTTGCCGGCGTTTTAGCGCTTAATTTCGCCTGTTCAATAGCCAGCTGCATTTCTTCAGACTGCCCGATTATATCTTCAAATGAGTATTTTGCCTCAAGCGTCCGAATGATTTGTCTTGCTCGATCAAGCTCCTTCGTCAGCTGTTGGATCTCAGAAACATCATGGATGACTCCGACGCTCCCCTTCAGCCTGTTATCAACGATGATCGGAGCGACATTGACGATCACATCTTTTTTCATTGGGCCGACCCTAAGGTTTACCCCTCTGACAGGCCTCCTTGTCTGCAGTACCTGCATATGCATGCTTTCGCCTTCATAAATATCAGTGGTTGCCGGTTTCCCAATCACCTCATCCTTGCTTAAGCCTGTTAGTCTCGTATAGGCCGGATTTATCAGAATGCCGTGTCCTTGTTCATCGACAACCGAGATGGCGTCATCACTTGACTGGATGATTGCCTGAAGCATCGTTTGAATTTCTTTCATATTCGTGTTCTCTTCGGCAAGATGGACGACTTCGGTGATATCCTTAAAGACTGCAAAAGCCCCGACCACTCCATCATTCTCGTCGAGCAGCGGTATGCGTGTCGTAATAATTTTCCGTCCGTTTTCTAAAACTAGTTCTTGATTCAACTCCACCCGTTTCGTCGCAATTATATGTGGGAGACGGCTTCCAGGAATCAGCTTGCTGACGTGTTTGCCAATCACATCCTCTTGCTTGGCCGCCACCATCTTCTCCGCACTTCTGTTAAAAAGAATGATATGGCCAGTTCTATCAACAACAATCATCCCGTCACTCGTCGTATTAAATATCAAATCATGCTTATTTTTTTCGTTTTTGAGCTTCTCGATCAATTCCTTCTTATCCTCGAAGAGCTTTGCGATGAAATAGGCGACACTACCCGGGATAAGTATAGCCTTCCCGCTTCTCTTAGCCCGGATTTCATCAAAGACCCGATCATCTCCGGTAGCTTCAATAATCATATCAATATGATCATGGAGCTGTTTTGCCCAATCAGCTTCGGTCTTAATTCCAAGCTTTTCGGCAAGCTTTATTCCAGGTGCGTTTTTATTTCTGTCTACCACGCATTCGATTAAAAAACTTTCACTTTCCATTAACGTTTTTAAAATAGCGGTCCCGCCTGAACCGGCCCCAATCAGCAAAACTGTTTGCAAGATGACGCCCCCTTACTGTTACTCTGCAAAAAATTTCACATTTTATTCCGTACGGCATGCAATGTCTTTCATTATTTTCTCTTATTGTATTAAAGATGCGCTCGCTTGACAAATTTTATATATGACTTATGATTTTTGTGATGATAATTTTTCAAAGGGGACACCTTAATGAGACGGACTATCGCATTTTTAATTCTCTTCATACCGGGAGCTCTCGCTGTATATGGCATTAAAATTATGAGAGATATGCTTTTTGGGATTTCCCAGCCTCCTTATCCCGCCCTATGGGTTCAATTTTTGGCTGGTTTTGTTTTATGTATCGGTGGAATCGGTTTTATCGCCGGCTTTGTACTTCATCGGGACCGTAAGAAAAATAAGGTTCAGAATAGATTTAAGTAAGAAAAGCGGAAGCGCCCTGGTAAGCACCGACAGGCATAAGACGAATCGCGAGGAGGCAGTTCCTAAAGCGATACAGCGGTTTGGATTATGACCCCGAGGCGCTGGGCGCTGTAGATAGACACCTTTCTAAGTTAAAAAAGTTATAGTTTTTTGATCTTTAAAAAAACTCGCCGCGTGGCGAGTCAGATTGTCGACAAAAGGGGTTCGGAATGGTCTCATTCCGAACCCCTTTTTAGTGATTATTTCTATTTTTGCTTATTTTGAGTGTGAATGGACCTCACTTAGCCTTATTTATTAGGCCATTTCTACCTTGCTATGTCCAGTTTTCCATCTTCTTCAAATTCATGGCAACGAAAGTAAGCATCGCCTACATCGACAATTTTTTAAGTCCCCTTAACGTTGTCCAACGCATGCCATGCTTTTCTTTTGCATCCGGTTCTTGCCGAAAGTGGAGAAATGGGGCACCTTGTCATGGAACCCATAGCCTAGAAACCACCGGTAGGCCATATTGGTTTCCGTCTCCTTGATTGTCTGCCGCATAGAGCGAATGCCAAATGTATATTGGATGAAAGTGAGTTTAATCAGGATAACAGGGTCAATGCTTGGGCGGCCCACTTCCGAATAGACATCCTTCACCAAGTCATAGATAAATGAGAAGTCAAGGGCTGCTTCCATCTTACGGACCAAATGGTCCTGTGGGATAAGCTGGTCTAAAGTAACCATCTCTAATTGATCTCGCTGGATAGGATTGTTTTTCGAAA
>NZ_QVTC01000096.1 GCF_003429085.1 Bacillus sp. V59.32b
CGCAGGAGTCTCGCAGATTCCCTTCCCAAAAACAACATTATCGTTTAACAGAGCCATTTTTTTAAGAGAATAAATATTAAAATACTATATTGACATAAAAATAAAGGTTCATAAATTAAATGAATACGCAAACAATTAAACCATTTTCCGAAAACGTTTCCAGTCGTTTCCTGCTAATCGTGATCTTTTTGTGACGTGTGCGTTTTTAATCGTATCCATATTAGCCCCTTGGTACTAATATGAATACGATAGTTCCAGAAGTGTGGACTAGGATTTATTACGCTCTAAAGAATATTTGTGAAATAACCGATCACCAGTTTCTGGATCCCTCAGCTTGGTGGGCAAAAATACGCAATGGCTGATATGGTATATATCAGTAGATTTGCTACTGAAAAACAGGAGTAATGTTAAGGATATTGATTATTTATTAAACTCTTCTAACTTACTGAACGGTGTCCCCAAACAGGCTGAACAGAAATGCTTTGTTCGTATATCCAAATAAATTCCATGGTGCCCGATGGTATAATGCTTGTGTGGAAATTATTTAGTGTGCAGTGCTCCACTTCTACTTTACCTAGGGCATACTCAACAAACGGGCATGGGGTTCCACCAATATAGGAAGCGCTCTCAATTGTGTTTCTCGATATTTTGGATATCATTCTCTAAGCAGCCAGCAAACCTCTACTTAAAAAATGATATCCCTCATACAAAACTACCTTCTTATACACATCCGATTTAACCATCATTCTACATAGGAATTTAACATAAAGTCATGCTTATGCATATTAGACAGAATAATTATGTTTTGATATCATCAAATCTTAGCAATGACCAATTATCGTGTCAAATAGTTTTAGGTTGGTTATATGAAATCAATCATTCATATTAAAGATTAATAATAGTTTAGGGGGACGTGAAATGAAGAATAAAGCTTTTTCGTTTAAATATTTAGTAATCATAACCTTGCTTGTTTTTGCTGTTATAACTGCATTAGTTGTTATAAACAAGATGAACGCAGAAACGGAGACAGCCTCTTATGAGAAACAACCTCCTATAAAAGGGCAACCAACCTTAGGGGAATCAGATGCTCCTGTAACAGTAGTAGAATTTGGTGATTTTAAGTGTCCTGCTTGCAAGGCTTGGGGAGACACTGTTTATCCGCAATTAGTAAAAGATTATGTGGACAGTGGAAAAGTGAAATTTTCCTATATTAATGTCGTTTTTCATGGAGAAGAATCCGTGCTTGGATCAATGGCAGCAGAAGCGGTCTTTAAACAAAACCCAGATAAGTATTGGGAATTCCATAAGGAACTTTTTAAGGCACAACCAACAGAAGACCACGATAGCTTATGGATAACTAACGAGAAAATAGTTGAAGTCGCAAAAACCATTCCAGGGATTGATACAAAACGGCTTGAAGAGGATATTACAAATCAATCGGGGATAAATGAAATTAAAAAAGATACTAAATTAGTAGAAGAATTTAAGGTAGAACAAACGCCTAGTATCATGGTGAATGGCACGATGCTTGATGATCCTTTTGATTATGAAAAAATCAAGAGTCTTATAGATGAAGAATTGGAAGGAAATTAATAATGAAAGATGTAAATATGAGACAGTTATATCTGTATTTCGCTTGGATCGTTTCAGTTGTAGCAACACTTGGAAGCTTATACTTTAGTCAGATACGAGGTTTTATTCCCTGTGAACTATGTTGGTATCAACGGATTTTGATGTACCCACTCGCATTAATATTGGGAATCGGGACGTTTCAAAATGACTCGTCTGTTAAGAAGTTTGTGCTTCCGATGGCAATAATAGGCTGGTGTATTTCTTTCTATCATTACTTAGTACAGAAAGTACCAGCGTTTTCGGAAATTAAACCTTGTGTAAGTGGTGTTCCTTGTAGTGCACAATATATAAATTGGTATGGTTTTATCACGATTCCTTTCTTAGCGTTATCAGCCTTTTCTATCATTATTGTTGTTATGATTCTTCTAAAGTCTACTAATCAGGAAGATAAATAAAAGGAAAAGGCAATTCCCAATGTAAACTGTACCCTATGTAAAGGACATTTTAAAAAAGGTCAGGCAGCCTGAAGAAGATGA
>NZ_QVTC01000097.1 GCF_003429085.1 Bacillus sp. V59.32b
CAGCGAGGTACGAGTGAGGAGGCTTGCCAGTTCGTCCGCGGAAAGCGAGTAGATTCCATAACCATTTGAAAATCAACAATGGAATTTAACAGAGCCTAACTATAAGAAAAGAGCTCAACGGAGTCACCCCCGTTGAGCTTTCATTTTCTCTTCTTGAATCAAGGGAAGCGAGGGAATTGCCCAAAATCCGGCTTGCGCTTCTCTTTAAATGCGTCACGGCCTTCTTTCGCCTCATCTGTTGTATAGTAAAGAAGCGTTGCATCTCCCGCAAACTGCTGAAGTCCGGCAAGTCCATCGGTATCAGCATTCATAGCTGCTTTCAAGAAACGAAGAGCTGTCGGACTTTTCTCAAGCATTTCTTCACACCATTTCACTGTTTCTGCTTCCAACTGCTCTAACGGCACAACTGTATTCACTAAGCCCATATCCAAAGCTTCTTGGGCGTTATATTGACGGCATAGGTACCAGATTTCTCGCGCTTTCTTATGTCCGACGATACGCGCAAGATATCCTGAACCGTACCCTGCATCAAAACTTCCTACCTTTGGACCAGTTTGTCCAAACACAGCGTTATCAGCCGCAATTGTCAAGTCACATACCACATGAAGCACATGGCCGCCGCCAATCGCATAGCCTGCTACCATGGCGACAACAGGTTTAGGAATTACCCGGATTAACCGCTGCAGATCCAAAACATTCAATCTCGGAATTTCATCTTCCCCTACATACCCGCCATGTCCGCGGACACTCTGGTCTCCGCCGGAACAGAACGCTTTTCCTCCTTCACCCGTCAAAACAATCACACCTACACCCGAGTCATCTCTTGCTCTCGAGAATGCATCGATTAATTCCATTACCGTCTTTGGACGGAATGCATTATGTACTTCTGGCCGATTAATGGAAATCCTTGCGATTCCATTATAGTTTTGATACAAAATATCTTCATACTCGCGAACTGTCGCCCACTCTATTGCCATTACATCTCCTCCTTATGCTTTCAACAAAAACCTACTAATTATTTTACCAAACTTTTTGATATCTTCCACATGAATTGCATGCCCGCATCCTTTTATTATCTGCCAATCACCATTTTTCAATAGTTTTTGCATCTTACCGGCGATTCGGCAAAATTTATCATCAAGCTCTCCTGTCACAAGCAGAGTTGGAAAATCAAGATGTGGCAATTCATCCCACCAGGAAGGCTGGCTGCCGGTTCCCATTGCGATTAGACTGTTTGCCAAGCCTGTCTCGGAGTTTGAAAGCCGTTGTTTTCTCATGTCTCGGAGTTGTTCAGCAGTCAGGTTCCGCTGTGTTTCAAATAACGGAATGCTTTCCCAATAATCGACAAATCGATTCAGGCCAACGTGCAAAATCCGTTCTGCAAGCTCTTTATCCTGTCTCCTCCTCATTCTTCTTTCCTCGGCAGTTAAAAGTCCAGGAGAAGCGCTTTCGAGGATAAGTTTATTTATATATTGCGGAAACATACAAGCAAAGGTTAAAGCAAGCCTGCCACCCATCGAATAGCCAAGCATATCGACTTTTTCCAATTCCAAGACCTTAATAATATGTTGCAGATCCTTTGCGACTCTTTCTATTTTATAACGATTGCAGTCATCTGGCGAATCTGTGTCTCCATGTCCAATTAGATCGACCATAATAAGCTTGTGCTTGGAACCTAATAAAGGAACAAGTGATTTCCATGTTTCTCGGCTTCCGGTAAAACCATGCAAAAGCAGCATTGGCTCCCCTTCACCACTTATGTCAACATGATATCTTACACCATCGCTGACAATTTTCATTCTAATTCCTCACGTAACGCTTCCTTTATTTCCTGGGAAACATGACTCCACAAGTTTCGATGTTTTAAGACATTTGATTCTCTGTTTGTCGGCACTTCAATAACCTTTAGTCCGGGAATTTTAAAGGATTCTGCAAATGTTTCTGTGAATTCATCCCAATTACTAACGTTCGTGTACTTTCCTTCATAAAGAGCAACGGCATGGGCAAAGTTCAAACCGTGTGGAGTGCCAAATAACGTCTCAAAATAATCTTTTTCTAATGCTTGAGGTAAAAAGGAAAAAATACCGCCGCCATCGTTATTAATCAGTACGATTGTAATGTTGGTCTTCTGCAGCTTAGCAGCCATCAGGCCGTTCATATCGTGAAAGAAACTCACATCCCCAATAACTAACACGGTATTTTCCATTATGGTACTAACGCCAAGAGCTGTGGAAATTATACCATCAATGCCATTGGCGCCCCGATTGGCAAATATCCTAATTTCTTGGTCATTGGAAAAAAAGAATGTATCCAAATCCCTGATTGGCATACTATTCCCAACAAATAGGCTTGAGTTTTCCGGCATCAAGTCTTGAATCAATAAAAACAATTTACCTTCATCTAATGCTTGTTCCTCACGAATTGATGAAAGAGCATGTTTTGCTGTGTTATTCACTTTAAGCCATTTTTCCCGCCACGTACCGTCTTCATTCTTTCCAATTCGTTCTAAGACACTGCTGCAAAATGAGAGTTCATTGCTGTAAATCATTTCCGTGACCAGACCGGCAGGCTCTCTCCACCCGGCCCCACCATCCACTACCAGATGTCTTGCATGTCTATGTTTTTTTAAATAAAGCAAAAGGGCCTTTGAAACAGGCATGGCGCCGAAACGAAGTACCAAATCCGGATTAAGGACCTCCACTGCGTTGTCGTCACGGAGAAATGTATCGTAGCAGTCGATTATATTTTCCGAGTTTCGGCTCCCGCTCCTTATTTGGGATAAAGGGTCGGCTAAAATTGGAAAAGAAAGCTTTTCCGCTAATGAAATAACGGCTGCTTTTACTTCCTCATTTTTTAACTCACCGCAGACAATGATCCCCTGCTTGGATTCTGATAGGACATTTGCAATCGCTTGCAATTGTATAGGAGCTAGCGTCAGTTTCCCCCTTTCTACAGTTATCGCGGTTGCTTTTCTTTCCCTGTTTTTTCGATAATTCTTCACATCATCCATGAGCGGAACAAGCGGCTCACGGAGCGGAAAGTTCAAATGCACCGGTCCCGCTGGTTCATTTGCAGCTGTTGCTACCGCCCGCGCTCCAATTGTTCTCGCATATCTGATCATTTCCTCTGAATGTTCCGGAATCGCCATCTCGACAAACCATTTAACGTGCTTTCCATACATATGAACCTGATCGATTGCCTGTGGCGCGCTGACATCCCGAAGCTCATGCGGACGGTCAGCTGTCAGCACGACCAGAGGAACCCTCGAATAGTAGGCTTCAATTATTGCTGGATAGTAATTGGCGGTGGCCGTCCCTGATGTACAAACGATTGCAACTGGCTCGTGAAGCGCCTTTGCCAACCCGAGAGCAAAAAAAGCGGCTGATCGCTCATCAATATTCAAATGCACGGTAATATCCGGATGTTCAGCAAGCACCAGTGCCAAAGGAGTTGACCTTGAACCTGGACTAACGACAACATGTTTGACATCCGTCTGAGCAAGCTCATCTACAAAAGATGCGATATATGCGGTTAATACTTGTCTGTCATTCATGCACATTTCCTCCTAAGGCACTTAACATCGGCTTAAACTTAATAGCTGTTTCGATATATTCACTTTCCGGTGTCGAATCTTCGACAATGCCACAGCCGGCAAACAAAGAAGCTTCCTTCCCCTGTAATAAGGCCGAACGGATTGCGACCGCAAATTCACCGTTTCCATACGAATCTGTCCAACCGATCGGTCCCGCATAAAAGCCCCGTTCAAGCTGCTCTACTTCCCGAATCCGTTTAACCGCTTTTTCCTTTGGCAAACCGCCCAGAGCTGGAGTCGGGTGCAGCTTCTCAAGCATTTCAAAAATCGATACAAATTCATCGCATATTCCTTTTACAGGCGTATATAAATGCTGGATATGACGGTTTTTCATTAACACAGGACTCTCCGGAATCTGAACCGTCCCGCACACCGCTTTCATTGCTTCGCCAATCATGGAAACGACGTATTGATGTTCGACGAGATTTTTCTGGTCATGAAGCAATTCATGTCCAAGCCTTTCATCCTCTTGCTTATCTTTACCGCGGGCAATTGAACCTGCCAGGCATGTTGAAATCATTTCATTGCCGGTCTTTTTAATTAATCTTTCAGGCGAGGCGCCGATAAAACAATCACTGCCGACCTCCAGACTGAAAATAAAACTTGATTGCTGCTCGGCCGCTAATTTTTGTAAAACTTGTTCTGAATAAATTGGATTTTTGAAGACGAGTCTCATTTCTCTCGCCAGCACTAATTTATCCAAATCAGAACTTTTAATTTCGTCTATCGTCCCTGCAACGGTATCCTTCCATTGCTCAGGTGCTATTTCTTTTTTCGAAATAATTTCTTGAGGTCTATCTTCAATTTCAACTACACTGTTTATGATTGAATCCCGTTCATTTATCATCTTTATGAAGAGCTGCAGATGGTCTTCCGGCGAACAAATAAGGTTAGTGGTTAAGTATGCTTGTCCCTTCACAATCGATAGCATAAATGTGGGGATATAGAATAAATTATCTCCAAATTGATCCCACAATAGGGAACCACTTTTATTGTGATCAAAAGAAAAGCCTCCAAACAATAACGGCCCTGTAGCATCTTTACTTGAGACACCTGTCTTTATGGCACTTTTCATGATATCCTTCCAGCTACTTTCCACATTCGTAAATCGCGTGCTGCCAGCTGTCGCCTGAAGTTTCTCAACTTTACCTAAACCCGCTAGGATTATTTCTTTATTAGAATCTTGCCAAAAAAAGCGTTCACCCAAGTATTGTTCTCTTCCTGCCCGATAAAATGAAAAGGGGTTGATATGATCAACTTCTACAACTTCACTGAACAGGACGTTATGCTGTTTTCGTTTCGCTTCATCCAGTGCTGTTTTCAGCCCTTCAATCAACGCAGTTTCATGTGAGATTGCCAAAACAAATCCCCCTATTCTTTCCCTTTAAAAAGCTTTACAAACCTATTTAAAGATACACCTCGATTTGACTTTATGTCAATTATTCCAACGACTTTGGAATAATTTTGTCCACCTTACTTCCTTATTATATAATGAATCATGAAAACCTGACAGGATTCCGTACATTGCCATTTTTTATAGTAAAAAATACATTGACACTGCCCTCTCATTTTTCTACACTTATTTTGTAACGTTTTGTTCACATTTAGTTTCACGATATAATTTCAGAATATCTATATATACTTTTAAGGAGAGAAATCATGCAAACTCGAATTCACACAGATTCAACTCCGGTCCTTCCAGATAATAAACCCAATTGGAGGGTTTTATGGCAGCTGACTCGTCCACATACATTAACTGCAGGATTTGTGCCGGTATTGATCGGTACTGCACTCGCTATCCAGTCATATGATATCAATGTCTTGCTTTTTATCGCCATGCTGCTCGCCTGCCTACTTATCCAGGCTGCGACCAACATGTTCAATGAGTATTATGACTTTGTACGGGGTCTGGATACTGAAGAATCCATTGGCATTGGCGGCGCTATCGTGAGAGACGGCATGGCGCCAAAAACAGTCTTAAAACTCGCACTCTCTTTATACGGCATTGCTACAATGCTTGGGGTGTATATATGTATGGAATCCTCCTGGTGGCTCGCTCTCATCGGCTTGATTTGTATGGCGATAGGATATTTATACACCGGCGGACCATTGCCGATTTCATCCACGCCCTTTGGTGAGCTATTCGCCGGATTTTTCATGGGTTTTCTTATCATACAACTGGCTTTTTTTATCCAAACCGGAAACGTAACCACATTCTCTATATTGGTTGCCATTCCAATCGGCATATTAGTGGGTTTAATAAATCTGTCAAATAATATTCGCGATCTAGAAGGCGACAAAAAAAACGGTAGAAAGACGCTGGCGATTATAATCGGCCGTAAAAAAGCTGTATCCCTTCTCGGCTGGATGCTCACGCTTACTTATATATGGATTATATGTCTTGTCGCATTCGAAACTGTATCACCCTGGGTTTTGTTAGTATTGTTCAGTGTCCCAAAAGCCTTCCAAGCAACAAAAGGTTTTATTGGAAAGACTGTCCCAATTCAAATGATGCCTGCCATGAAAGCAACAGCACAAACGAATACATTCTTTGGTTTTCTTTTATCCATCGGCTTGTTTATAAGCTACTTCTTATAGTTTTTTCTTATCCTTGCTTTTGGCAAGGATATTTTTTTGAGGAGATAGAAAAGTTTATACTTTTCTATCTTCATCAATGCAACTACGCCTAATCTCCGCTTTGATGCTCGTCAATTCACGAGCTTTCTATACCTTCACAACGTGATGCTAAAATGTGGTTTGTTTTTCTCCTTAATAATTCGGGTATTGAATGTATAAGCAACTCAAATATATTCAAACGATAAGGAGAGCAAACCATATGGCTACTAGCGAACAAATTACTACTCTAAAAGACGAGCTGTTGAATCATAAAGAAGAACTGCAAGATAGAGTGACACACGATAGAGAGGATTGGCTGGGAGACAGTCAGAGTGATGCTGTCGGGGAATTGTCTGCATACGATAACCATCCGGCAGATATGGGAACGGAATTATTCGAACGCGAAAGAAACATGGCCATTGATAATCATGCAGAGTCAGAGATTGAGAAAATCGATTCTGCCTTACAGGCAATCGAGGATGGCTCTTATGGCACTTGCAAAATATGTGGAAAGGAAATCCCTTATGAGCGGTTAGAAGCTGTGCCAGCGACCCTATATTGTGTGGACCATACCCCCGAACAGAATGCGACCAAGGACCGTCCCGTGGAAGAAGAAGTGTTAGAACCTTCTCATGGGGATCACTTCGAAAACCGTCGGAAAGGCGATGACATTAACGATAAAGAAGATAGCTTTGGGGAAGTCGCCCGCTTTGGAACGTCTGAGACTCCTTCTGACTATACCGGAGACCATGAATCTTATGATACCTTATATAAGACAGAGAATGAAAATGATGGATTTACCGAGGAATACGAAAGCTTCCTGGGGAACGATATGGACGGTAAAAACAGAAAAGCCTATCCTTCAAAACAACAAGAAGAATATGAAGAAGTGCTGGATGAAGAAAATATCGAATCACCATTGGGCGATGTGCCTTACAAGCGCTCAGATGGGTATGTGGATGACGATAAAAAATAGTCGGCGATTCCCGCATAAATACAGAAAAGCAGCATACACTTGGTATGCTGCTTTTCTGTATGACCCCTACGGGATTCGAACCCGTGTTACCGCCGTGAAAGGGCGGTGTCTTAACCGCTTGACCAAGGGGCCGTGTGGCAGAGAAGAAGGGATTCGAACCCTCGCGCCGCTTACGCGACCTACACCCTTAGCAGGGGCGCCCCTTGAGCCACTTGGGTACTTCTCTATATGGCTCCGCAGGTAGGACTCGAACCTACGACCGTTCGGTTAACAGCCGAATGCTCTACCACTGAGCTACTGCGGAATGGTGGGCCTAAATGGACTCGAACCATCGACCTCACGCTTATCAGGCGTGCGCTCTAACCAGCTGAGCTATAGGCCCAATCGAAATATTGGAGCGGGTGATGGGAATCGAACCCACGACATCAGCTTGGAAGGCTGAGGTTTTACCATTAAACTACACCCGCATAATGAAAGGGGCGACTGATGGGAATCGAACCCACGAATGTCGGAACCACAATCCGATGCGTTAACCACTTCGCCACAACCGCCACAAAGAGAAATGTTGAAAAGGTGGCTCAGGACGGAATCGAACCGCCGACACAAGGATTTTCAGTCCTTTGCTCTACCGACTGAGCTACTGAGCCATATTAAAATATTGTTTAGCTAAACCTAAATGGATTTTGTCCTTTGTCCCCAACAAGTTGGGTACAACTCGGTGATCACTCATGGATGCTTTGCTTGTTGCTCTACCGACTGAGCTACTGAGCCAAATACTTTTTAAAAATAAAAATGGCGGTCCGGACGGGACTCGAACCCGCGACCTCCTGCGTGACAGGCAGGCATTCTAACCAACTGAACTACCGGACCATTATGATTGCGGGGACAGGATTTGAACCTGCGACCTTCGGGTTATGAGCCCGACGAGCTACCAGACTGCTCCACCCCGCGACGATATAAATTATGCAGTTTTGCTTATGCATTAAGACTTTCTAAAACTGTCCCGATCTCAGGAAGTAAACCAAGCAGTAGTTCGATCGGTACAACTCGCAGTTATATCAACGAAGTAACGCTCGTTGCTCCACCCCGCGACGGTAAAAATAGATGCAGATTTGTTTATGCACTAAGCTAAGAATTACTGGTTAAAAAACTATGGAGGAGGTAGAGGGATTCGAACCCCCGCGGGCTTTGACACCCCTGTCGGTTTTCAAGACCGATCCCTTCAGCCAGACTTGGGTATACCTCCATATTCAACAAAAATGGTGGACCTTGTAGGACTCGAACCTACGACCGGACGGTTATGAGCCGTCTGCTCTAACCAGCTGAGCTAAAGGTCCCTATTTAGATTGATATTATATCGAATCTCTATTTCCTTACTGTCTGTCCCCATCTCAGTAAGATTAATCAAGCAGACGCTCGATGGGTACAACTCGAAGCAAATTCATGGACGCTTTACTCGTTGCTCTAACCAGCTGAGCTAAAGGTCCCTTATATTTTATAAATGGTAGCGGCGGAGGGGATCGAACCCCCGACCTCACGGGTATGAACCGTACGCTCTAGCCAGCTGAGCTACACCGCCAAAATAAAATATATGGTTTATAAAATTGGTGGAGCCTAGCGGGATCGAACCGCTGACCTCCTGCGTGCAAGGCAGGCGCTCTCCCAGCTGAGCTAAGGCCCCAATATGGACATGGTCGGGAAGACAGGATTCGAACCTGCGACCCCTTGGTCCCAAACCAAGTGCTCTACCAAGCTGAGCTACTTCCCGTATGTATGGCGCGCCCGAAAGGAGTCGAACCCATAACCTTCTGATCCGTAGTCAGACGCTCTATCCAATTGAGCTACGGGCGCATATACATGTATAAATGGTGCCGAGGACCGGAATCGAACCGGTACGGTAGTCACCTACCGCAGGATTTTAAGTCCTGTGCGTCTGCCAGTTCCGCCACCCCGGCAAAAAAATAATATGGAGCGGAAGACGGGATTCGAACCCGCGACCCCAACCTTGGCAAGGTTGTATTCTACCACTGAACTACTTCCGCATGAATAATGCGGGTGAAGGGACTTGAACCCCCACGCCTTGCGGCGCCAGATCCTAAGTCTGGTGCGTCTGCCAATTCCGCCACACCCGCATACAAATATAAATGGTGAGCCATGAAGGACTCGAACCTTCGACCCTCTGATTAAAAGTCAGATGCTCTACCAACTGAGCTAATGGCTCGGTATATAAAATTGCTTAGCTGCTCTTGTTTTAAAGATGTGCTTCGTTTACCTCTTTGCAAGACGTAAACTCCGCAACTCGCAGCTTAATCATAGAAGCTTTGCTCGTCTCTACCAACTGAGCTAATGGCTCGAAAAAGTGGTGCCGGCAAGAGGACTTGAACCCCCAACCTACTGATTACAAGTCAGTTGCTCTACCAATTGAGCTACACCGGCATGGTGGAGGATGACGGGATCGAACCGCCGACCCTCTGCTTGTAAGGCAGATGCTCTCCCAGCTGAGCTAATCCTCCATTTATAAGCTTGGCGACGTCCTACTCTCACAGGGGGAGATCCCCCAACTACCATCGGCGCTGA
>NZ_QVTC01000098.1 GCF_003429085.1 Bacillus sp. V59.32b
TCCTGCGGAAAAACGGGCTGGCAAGACCCCGCAGCGAGGTACGAGTGAGGAGGCTTGCCAGTTCGTCCGAGGAAAAGCGAGTAGATTCCATGACCATTTGAAAATCAACAATGGAATTTAACAGAGCCAATAGTAAAGAAGTGCAGAATGATTCAAACTAAGGAAACCGAGATTAGAAGGTTTCGAAAATAATTAGTCACTTACAAGTGAATCTGGGGATGCCGTTTATCCAATGGCAAATAATCTACAGGAAAAAATGTAATGTAATCGAAATGATTTTGGTCAAAAAGAACATTAGTGTAAAAAAATGAGAGGGTATTCCAAATGAAAGATTCGGAACATCCTCTACTTACTATCAATTTCAAAGAATTTCGATGTTTTTTTACATTGCTGTCTATGCAAGCTTCTTGAATTCATGCCTTTTTTCAATTCGTTTGTCTATCTTTTCTAATGCTTGCTTGTCACCCAGCAATTCTTTTTTATTCTCTTGTATTAATTCTTCTAAGGATTTCGTTAACTTTCGGCGCATACTAACACTCCTTCCATACTTCATAAGCTTGTGACTGAAAATACTGTATATTTAAAATAATAAAACATTTAAGCGGTAATAACGGTTAAATTATTGACAGTTTTATGACTCTTTGAAATTTTATGAAATATAAATCGCAAAATATTTATATTTTCTAGATCACAGTTGACAAAAACGACTATTTTCCGCATTATATATACATAAAACCTATAAAACTACTTGGATTTAACACGAGGTGAATAATATGTATTTGACGATAGATGGGATTGAAAAAAGCTTTTTAAATGAAAAAAAAGACAAAGTACAGGTGCTCGATGAAATTAATATTAATGTTGAAAAGGGCAGCTTTGTGTCGATTGTTGGACCATCGGGCTGTGGGAAATCAACCCTCCTTTATTTAATCGCGGGACTTGAAAAGGCTGATAAAGGAGAGATTCGTGTAGCCGGAAATAAGGTGACAAAGCCAGGACCGGACCGGGTTGTCGTTTTCCAGGAAGCAGGATTGTTTCCGTGGCTGACAGTCCTTGAAAATGTCACATATGGCCTGAAGATAAAGAAGATGCCCAAAGAAGAAGCGAAGGCGAAGGCCATGGACATTTTAAAAATGGTCCACCTCAGTCGCTATGTCGATTCCTATCCCCATCAGCTATCCGGAGGCATGAAGCAAAGGGTGGCCATCGCAAGGGCACTGGTCATGGAACCGGACATTTTGTTGATGGACGAGCCATTTTCAGCACTTGACGAACAAACAAGAATGGTATTGCATAAAGAACTGCTTGAAATCTGGAGAAAAACAAAAGTTACGATCTTTTTTGTCACCCACAATATTCGTGAGGCCGTTCTCCTTTCGGAACAGGTTATTGTCTTTGCTACGCGCCCGGGGAAAATCAAGGAGACGATTTCCATACCATCGATGAAAGACGGGGTCATGCCGGACAGCGTTACCTTGAATACCGAACAAAGGATTCTATCCATTTTGCAGGAGGAAATTGAAAAAGTACTGAAGGAGGAAATCGGTAATGACTACAGCTTTAAGACGAATCATATTCATCGGAATGATAGCGGTGATATGGGAAGTAACATCTAGACTTTCCGGTCTTCCTGAATTCATGTTTCCGAGCCTGACCCAGGTATTCGAAACACTGTTTAATGGATTAATAAGTGGACAAATAACAGGAGCGATTGGGAAAAGTCTCGGTCGCATCCTGCTTGGGTTTACCATTGCGATTATTATCGGCCTTATTTTAGGATATTTTATTTGGCGTTATAAGCTTATTGAAGATACGCTTGGTTTTATCGTAACGGCCCTGCAGTCGATTCCGAGTATTGTCTGGTTTCCATTGGCGATCATTTGGTTTGGGTTAAATGATTTCTCTATATTGTTTATTGTCACAATTGGAGCGACTTGGACGATGACCGTAAATGCGACAAGCGGATTCAAAAATGTCCCCCAGCTCTATCAAAGGGTTGCAAAAACTTATGGATCAAGCGGTTTTCATTTTCTGCGAACCGTTATCTTGCCAGCTTCCGTTCCACAAATTATTTCCGGTTTGCGTATCGCCTGGGCTTTTTCCTGGCGTGCGTTAATGGCCGGTGAATTGCTAGGCGGCGGAGGGGGCCTCGGTCAATTGCTGGAAATGGGAAGATCGCTCGGACAAATGGATCTGGTCATTTCGGTCATGATCATCATTGCGGTCATTGGAACGATTGTAGATAATGTCGTTTTCTCCCGTTTGGAACGCAATGTCCAAACCAAATGGGGAATTAGTTAACAGCAATCAAAGAAAATTACAGAAGAATAAGGAGAGAACAACATGCTTAAAAAATCAATGTTTTACCTTTTCATTTCCGTATTGTTTATTGGAATATTAAGCGGGTGTGCACAATCGGGAGATGAAGGATCGAAGGGTTCCGACGAAAAAAATGTGAAGATTGGTTACTTTCCAAACTTAACGCACAGCGCGACCATCGTTGCGCTTGAAAAAGGTTATTTTAAAGAGGAATTTGGTGAGGATGTAAAGATCGAAACAAAAACGGTAACGAATGGCGGACTATTTATGGAAGCTATGGCGACAAAGGCTATCGATGTCGGTACAGTCGGTCCTGGTCCTTTGCTTAACTTCTATGTGAAAAACCCTGAATACCATCTTATTTCCGGTGCGGTAAATGGAGGTGCTGTCCTTGTTGCAAATGAAGGAAGCAATATTAAGGACCTAGCAGATTTGGATGGGAAAAAAGTTGCGATCCCTGTTATCGGAAGCACTCAGGATGTTATGCTTAGAAAGGCACTTCAAGAAGTAGATTTAAAACCAAAAACAAACGGTGGTACTGTTGAATTGCATGCAGCAGCACCTGCAGATACTGCTTCACTTTTCGTTCAAAAATCAGTCGATGCTGCAGCTACCCAGGAACCTTGGGGTTATGTACTTGAAAATCAGGCGAAAGGAAAATTGTTGCTGGATTGGGATGAGTTCGCATGGGGAAAAGAGTCGACAAATACGGTAGTGGCTGCGAGAAAAGATTTTCTTGAAAAAGAAGATCTCACTACAGCTTACTTGAATGCCCATAAGAAAGCAGTAGACTTTATCCAAAATAATCCTGAAGAAAGCCAGGAGCTGGTGATTAAGCATCTTAAGGATATAACCGGAAAAGAGTTAAACAAAGAAGAAGTTGCCGCTGCGTTTTCACGCTTGCAAGTAACAACAGAGGTTAATGAACAAGTCATTCAGGAAATGGCGGATATCAGCAAGGAAGCTGGCTACGTGACCAGCAGTGATATTGACGGCTTAATCAATCAGAAATTGCTTGAACAAGTTAATAAATAAATGTTATTGTGGCAGGAGCGTTGATAAACAGCGCTCTTGTCGTTTTTTATTTTGTACTATATAAACTGAGTATTTTAAGAAAGAAAAGAATAAACAGACAATATTTGTGTGGACAGAGGATTGTAATTTCTGCATAAGTGCAACTACGCCTCTGTCTTCGCCTTTAAAAAGGCTCGCCAATCGACGAGTTTTCTAATAAAATAGGGATATTGCTTTATGAAAGAGGAGGAGATTTTTAATGGTTCGTTTCGGGATAGTCGGTACCAATTGGATAACAGAAAAGTTTTTGGATGGTGCCAGTCTTGTTGAGAATTTGACATTAAGTGCTGTCTACTCGCGTAAAAGCGAAACAGCAGAGGAGTTTGCCGGGAAATATGGGGTGGAAAATACCTTTACCGATTTAGAGAGTATGGCAAAAAGCGATTTGATTGATGCTGTGTATATTGCCAGCCCCAATTCCTTGCATGCAGAACAGGCGCAAATCTTTTTGCGAAATAAAAAACATGTTATATGCGAAAAGCCGATTGCATCGAATAGCCGCGAGCTAAAGCAAATGATTCATACAGCGAAAGAAAATAATGTGCTATTAATGGAAGCGATGAAGTCGACTTTTCTTCCGAATTTCCAAAGTGTTCAAGAGAATATACATAAAATCGGCAAGGTGCGTAAGTTTTTTGCGAACTACTGTCAATATTCCTCCCGTTATGATGCTTATAAAGAAGGAAACGTATTGAACGCATTCAAGCCTGAGTTTTCTAACGGGGCATTAATGGATATCGGGATATATTGCATTTACCCGCTCGTGGTTTTATTTGGGAAACCTTCACGTGTCCAGGCAAATGGCTTTCTTTTGGATACAGGTGTTGATGGAGAAGGAAGTGTGCTCCTTACTTATGAAGGGATGGAAGCTACCGTAATGTATTCTAAAATAACAGAGTCCACTCTGCCATCCGAAATCCAAGGAGAAGATGGAAATATCAGGATTGATCGGATCTCTACGCAAGAAAAAGTTGAAATCCACCGCCGTGACGGGTCGATTGAAGATATTACTGTTAAGCAAGTTAGTAACGGAATGCACTATGAAGCAAAGGAATTTGCTGATTTAATTCAGGCAGGAAAGACCGAGTCGGATAAAAACACTTTTAGCAATTCAATGATCGTAATGGAGATATTAGATGAAGTCCGAAAGCAGATCGGGGTCGTTTATCCGGGCGACCGTTAAGGAATCCTTCTTTAAAAGTTATATCAAGCAACTTATTAGACATCCTATCTCTATAAGAGTATAAAATATAGATACCAATAAAAATCACTATGGATGGAAGGGTTGCACGATGTCACTGAAGATAAAAGTCTACTCCGATTATGTGTGTCCGTTCTGTTTTCTGGCAGAAGAACCATTAAAAGAGGCAGCTAAAGGGAAAGATGTAGAAATTGAATGGATGCCTTTTGAGCTTCGTCCATTTCCAAATAAAACCTTGCTTCCAGAAGAGGACTACCTGCAAACCACATGGAAACAGTCAGTTTATCCTACGGCTGAGAGATTAGGTGTGGAAATCGTGTTACCGAAAGTATCCCCACAGCCTTATACTCACCTGGCATTTGAAGGGTTTCAATATGCGAAGGAAAAAGGCAAGGCCAATGAATACAATGACCGGATGCTTCGCGCTTTTTTCCAAGAGGAAAAGGATATTGGGGATGTCGAAGTGCTTACCGAATTAGCAGGCGAGCTTGGTCTGGATCGAACCGAGTTCAAACAAATCCTGGACACAAGAAAATATAAAGAAGCACATCAGAGAGCGCTCGAGCATGCTTATAATGATGCGGATATTCAGGCGGTTCCGACATTCATAATCGGGGAAACCAAGACCGCGGGAATTCTCTCTAAAGAAAAATTAGAAACAATCATTGAGGACGAGCTTAAAAAGCAAAAGCAAGACGACTTTCCGGAAGGCCTAGCCTGCGGAATTGACGGTTTTTGCTAAGAGACTGGAGGATGAGATATGAACTGTAAAATAAATCGCAATGCAGCAAAAGAAATAAAAAAGATGTTGAGCACTGAAGAAGCTGAAGGGAAAATGATTCGTGTTTTTGTAACGATAAACCACGTAGATCATGCCCATTATGACCTGAAGCTAGATACTCCGACAGAACATGATGAGATTGTGAAAACGGACAAAGACATCGATGTGATTCTTGATAAGCGCGAAGATTTTCTCGATGGAGTCTGGATTAAGTACTTTTATGTGCCAGAAGCAGGGTTTGAAATCACAAACCCATCTAAAGAAAGCCATGGCCACCGCCATTAAATTTCGCAGCCAGGACCGGTGAAAAACTTGCCATTCCTGGCTGTTTCTTTTTTGACCAGCTGCTTCAACTTTGCTATCGTAAAAATATACTAAGTGGAAGGGTGATTTTTGATGGGAGAGCAATTCAAAGCGTTGTTTGTAAATAAAACGGAGAGTGATTTTTCCGTAAACATCAAGGATCTTACATTAAATGAACTGCCTGAAGGTGAAGTATTAATTAGTGTTGCCTACTCCAGTGTCAACTATAAAGATGGCTTAGCATCCATTCCAAAAGGTAATATTGTAAAATCCTATCCATTTATCCCTGGAATCGATTTGGCGGGGGTTGTCGTTTCATCTACAGATTCCCGGTTCCGAGAAGGCGATGAAGTCATTGCAACAAGCTATGAGATTGGCGTCTCCCATTATGGCGGTTATAGTGAATATGCCCGGATTCCCGCAGAGTGGATTGTCCCACTTCCAGAAGGTTTAACGTTAAAAGAAGCGATGGTTTACGGAACGGCAGGCTTCACGGCTGCGTTATCGGTTCAGCAGCTGGAGGACGCCGGATTGACACCTGAAAAAGGGAAGGTGCTCGTTACCGGAGCGACGGGAGGAGTTGGAAGCATAGCGGTTGCCATGCTTGCCAAAAGAGGATACCACGTTGTAGCCAGTACCGGAAAAGAATCCGAGCATGATTATCTACATAAGATTGGCGCAAAAGAAGTGCTCACGCGAGAAGAAGTATACAATGGGAAATTGAGGGCGCTTGATAAACAGGAATGGGCAGGTGCCGTCGACCCTGTCGGCGGTGAAACGCTTGCGGCTGTTTTAAGCAAACTGAATTATGGCGGAGCGGTCGCTGTCAGCGGCTTAACCGGCGGTACATCCGTGCCGACTGCTGTATTCCCATTCATTCTCCGCGCCGTCAAACTATTGGGAATTGATTCGGTCAATTGCCCGATGGAAGTACGCAAACCGTTATGGAGCAGGATGGCGACTGACTTAAAACCAGCAAACCTGTTGGAAGAGATACAAAAAGAAATAACGCTCGAAGAACTGCCTGACGCCCTGGGTGTTATTTTGGAAGGGCAGGCCAGAGGGAGAATGATTGTGAAGTTAGGGAGCAATTAGAGAAAAAACATGATCGCTACGCTGCGCTCGCATTGGTAATTCGATACAGAATATAACTTTTTAAGAGCCTGCTACTCTTTTTAATAAGGGTTGCAGGCTCTTTCTGTTCTTCTTGGTATATTACGATTTCAGCCTGCTCTGAAACATTTCAGGATTATCTCTTTCCTTATTTGTTACCCGCTTCACGAAATTCCCTGTTTAATTTCAAGCTGAGTGTGGAAATGAACAAATATAGAAAAAAAGGAGGCGTTCTCTATGGATCAAATAGAAACGTATCTTGAGGGTAAAATGCCTGAGATGAATAGCTTATTGGAGAAAATAGTGAACATAGACAGTGGTTCCTATCATAAAGAAGGTGTTGATAAAGTAGGGTCTATAATCAGAAAAGAGTTCGAAGACATTGGTATGTATGTAAAGGTTCACCGGGAAACTGAATTCGGTAACCACCTCGAAATTAAAGGTAGTGAAAAAAGCGAGCCTAAAATAATTATTATTGCGCATATGGATACGGTTTTTCCTGTCGGTGAGGCAGAAAAAAGGCCATATAAGATAATCGGTGACAAGGCATACGGACCAGGTGTGAGCGATGAGAAGGCGAGCCATGTCTCTGTTCTTTATGCCCTAAAAGCTCTAAAGGAAAAAGGTTCGGATGCTTATAAAAATGTACATCTCATTTTTAATGGTGATGAAGAAGTAGGTTCCCGTACGTCAAAAGTGATTATTAAAGAGGCAGCCGAGGGTAAGGATTTCTCGCTTGTCGTTGAATCGGGAAGACCAGATGACGGGGTTGTTACGGAACGAAAAGGTGTCGGGAGATTCATTTTTGATGTCAAAGGTAAAAGCGCCCATGCAGGCGTTGAACCTGAAAGGGGTAAAAGCGCGATTGAAGAACTGGCGCATAAGGTAATCATGCTTCAAAACTTAAGCGATTATGAGCAGGGGTTATCCGTGAATGTCGGTTTAATTGATGGGGGAACCTCTTCCAACACAGTAGCACCTGAAGCCCAGGCACAGGTAGATGTAAGGGTAAAAAATATGAAACAAGCAGAAGAAATTACCGGTAAAATAACCAAAATAGCCCTTGATGAAAAAGTCACGGGCACAGAAACAGAGCTTACCGGAAGAATCGGAAGGCCGCCGATGGAAAAAGTCGAAGGTACAGATAAACTGTTAAACGTCATTAAAGCAGCAGGAAAAGAGCTGGGAATGTCCATTAGAGAAGTGAGTACGGGAGGCGGCTCTGATGCAGCCTATACATCTACAGAAGGAGTCCCAACGGTTGATGGCATGGGGCCGCTTGGCGAATTCTCCCATAGTGATACAGATGAGTATGTTGATTTAAAATCTTTTCCTAAACGTACGGCTTTACTCGCTAAAACGATTGAGCGGTTAAGTGATCACAGACAATAAGTTTTTATTATTGAGGGTGTCCCAAAAGCAAAGCTTGGGACACCCTTTCCATTTTGCAAAGAACATATAATTTTTGTAACTTTGAAAGACTAATCTTTCATAAATTTCCTGATTTGAGGTTGCAATAAATCCCTTCAAAGTAACTATTTACAACGAATGTAGTCAGGTGGAGAAGATGCACAATAACTATTGATGCTTATGTAGGAGGTGACAAAGTGAGAATTTCCCATCTCTTGATTTTCATGCTGGTTTGCGTCTTGGCGTCCGGTTGTAACCAGCAGGGTAATAATGAAAAAGGCATGCAGGAATCGATTGAAAATATGGCGAATAATGAATCGGTTCAGCGTGGCTTCTCTGAAGGTCGAATCCATACGATTAAAAATGATCATGGGAGTAAAGAAGATATACTCCTTAATACGATGGAAGAGCAGGAAATGATGCTTACAGACAAGGAACTTCGTGATCAATTGCTGGATTTTAATATTAAAGTAAATAAGCAGATGGTAAAGGATCCAGCTGGAAAAGAGCAATTAATGGAATCCACGCTCGAAGTAACGGATGGAATCAGTGCAGATTCGAATAAACGGGAGCGTTTTGTGAAGCAACAACAAAACATTAGACAGCAGGCCTTAAAGAACAATCATTTGAAAAATAACATGCTTAAACAAAATGTAAGAGAACAGCAGCTGGCGTTAGAAAACCCGGGAACCGCAAAAGGTATCAAAGAGCTTTCCATAGATACATCAAAGGCTGTTTTATCGGATGATCAGCTAAGGCCGGAAATGCTAAAAATGAATATACAGGGATTCAAAGAGATCTCTGAAGATCCGACATTGCGTACGGAAATGGCCCGGACAATGTTGCCGTTGCTTAAGGATCCAGTCATAGCGTCAGAATTACAGAAAATGATTAAGCTCGCGGTAGCCCAGGAAATGAAAAAAATGCAAGCAGCCATGCAACAGCAAATGCAACAACAAATGATGCAGATGCAACAAAAGCAAGAACAGCCGAATAAACAAAGTCAACCGAACCAGCCAAAAGGCGAACCAGAACAAGCTCCACAACCGAACGGTGATACACAAACTAATAATAAAGATCGAAGCCCGGCGTAGTAGCAGATCCTAAGTATATACTCCATCTGCAGTAACAGCAGAAACCAAAAAAGCCGCGTTAAGCGGCCTTTTGGTTTCTTTATTTCAATTCGCTATACTACTCGTTGATATACTGATCCCTCACAAGCTGGGTGATGCCAATCTTATTTAGAAATTCCACTGGGCAGAGGAAAGTCACCGTCACTACACCTGGATGCCTGCCAATTTCGATTGAACCGGTTATGGTAGCCCGATTCATTACTTCCGGAACGGTAATGCCAAGAACATCAGCAGCTCTCTTTAAACCGTTTTCTGTAGCTTCATTGAGGTTTGCTCCCGTGCCGATAAAGGAGACAGGCAAGGATTCCTCTAACTTCTTGACTCCCCATTGATCCGCTACATTAGCGGCGATTTCCTTCTCTTTTTTTGTGATTGGCTTCGCAAGGTAAGGGAGATCTTCTGCGACAGGCAACAAAATCGGTCCTTCGATATTCAGTCCTTTAATGACCTTCACTTGCAGGGTAACAACCCCCGCCACATCAGCCGTATGCCCGGCTATTTCGCCATCACCTTGCATGGCATGCATATCTCCAAGATACACGCCTCCGCCTTGGACTTTAACAGGACTGATGAGTACAGCTCCTTCGCGGACTCGGTTGATATCCATATGGCCATCGGTTCTTTCCTCTAATTGTTCTTTTGTCACTTTGTAGTCATGTGGAGCATCGATCAAAGCCTGACCAAAGTCCCCAGCATTGTGAGAGTCGGGAAATGGTCTTGAAGGCGTTGTTCCAAGCTGGCCTAAAAAGGGGCGCAACCTTGCTACCGTTCCAACAATATCATGAGGTGCAAATGTAACAATAGGGTTTTGAATGGATTGCTCCGGTATGGCCATATAAGAATGGCCTTCATGTGCAATATGCTCTGCTGCTTCTTTATTTAATGTGACCCCAACATTTCGATTGGAATCAAATGCGATCGTATATCCATTTGTAAAGACAAACGGGACGATATCTTTTCCGCAATCTGCACAGCGAATAGCTTCTTGGCCAATTCCTTCAATGATCGTTTCAGGGTTCACAGTGCCGCACTCGGGACACTTTCCAGCAACAAAAGGATCTCCGAGGAATCTACCTTCTACCGGTTGATCATTGCCTGATGAGGTAGCGGATGAAGTGACCCTGATCGACTTAATTTTGATGGCAATCGCATCACCTATTTCAGCTCCTTCTACGAAAACAGGCTTGGTCACCTCATGGCCGCCGCGAATAGCGGGTGTGATCATCGGCCCCCAGCATCCGGGCGCTGTATTTGCGACAATATGGCCGCCATCCTTAACAGGTCCGAGCATCTCATTCTTTGGATCTAAGATGCCATTAGTAAAATCATTAACAAATACAGTTTGTTTCGCATCCATTTCATTGCCCCCAAATTCATTTTATTTTTTTGGATTATACAAACTCAGTATAATCAATGAAGATAGCGCTTTCAATTTATCTGTTTACATACGATTAGCAGGGGAATTATAATAAAGCGAATCTTTTGACACAATAGCGCATCTTTAGTAAGATTGTTATATAATTTAATTCCTTTAAGGGGAGTAGCTTTTACAGCAAAGTCGTCAATACAGAGACAGTGTCTCTCGGCTTTGTTGGCAACTCAACGTTGTTAGCAAGACCTTACCTGAAAACGGTAGAGGTCTTTTGTTTTTTACTGGAGGACCTTTGCCAAAGCGGCAGAGGTTTTTTTAGTATCTTTTAGGAAAGGATAGGGTAAATACATGAATATCTTTATGACAAACAATATTTCCAACTATGCCAAAAAAAGAATTGGAACAATTGCAGGAAATCATTTCTCCCATATTGAGTAAAACAACGAAATATATGATGTGGGCTTTTCCTTTAGTAGCCGTGTCCTTCTTTAATCTGATTACTTTGCTATTTTTTACTGAATCAAGTGAAGCAACTATGATTCAGCTGGGCTTTTTTGCGCTGATTGGCGCATTCGGCCTCGCGTTGTCAAAGGAACGAAAATTAAAGCAAAAGGAAGTTCTGAAGCTCGGAAATGACTATATGATCAAAAGGATTGAAAAGAGTTCGTATCTTACGGATGTTCGCAAGAAAGAATACATTTCGATGATAAATGCGCAACCATTAATCGCGATCAATAGCTTCATTGAATTCGTAAATGAGGAAGAAAGGCTCATGAAACAAGGCGATTACAGCTAATATATAGAAAAGAGAGGTCGCGAGTTTTTAGCGATCTCTCTTTTTTGGTGAAGCTGATTTTCCAAAATTAATTTTTTTCGTAAAAGTTGGAGATAATTCTGAAAAAATGAAGGTTATTTCTGTAAAAGTGAAGGTTAATTCCGTAAAAATTAATTCTTTTCCGTAAATGATAAAGCAATTTCCGTAAACTCAATTTTCACATCCACTTTAAAATAACCCGCCATTAACCAGGCGCCACATTCTATGCCGGTGTCCTTTGTTATTCGGATCTACGTTACAACCCATTAACCAATGTGCGGCGTTGTCTCTTTCATCTTTCGTGATGCGTACTCCTAAACATCTTGATAACCGGTCTACCATGCCATAGCAGCGCCCAGGGTGTTTTAAATCGTCACGCCGGTAAGATCTTAAAATGCCATAAACACGGCGGGCGTTCCTTGGATTACGCATCTTTGAGCGGAATACCTTCATCAGCCTTCTGTCGATATATGCCAACACTTCACCCCCTATTGATAGTTATCGTTGCAACGATAAACAGAGGTGATGCACCCCTGTCCCATAGCAACTTACCATATGTTATGGAAATTCTTGAGGGCAGAAACGGCTTTTTACTACTATCATGCAAAAACCGCTGAAAAATAGTTATCTATCTATTCTTTTAAGATAATGACTTAGAGTGAGCAACGGCCAAATGCGATTATAACTATGATAATGGATGTAAAAATGTCCGGGTAATCCAGCGCCTGTCGGGTATGTCATCATTTTTTCAGGGTGCTCCTTCCAATTCAGGATATAAGCTATGCCTTTATCAACATCAGATGTTGTATCGTCATAGATTGATAGGAGCGCATCGACAGCCCAGGAGGTTTGCACAATCGTCGAAAAGGAAAGAGGGATATAAGTCCTTTCGCTGTCACTTTTACACGATTCTCCCCATCCACCATCAATCTGCTGGATCGTTAGCAGCCATTGTTCCGCTTTTTGAATCGCCGGATGATCAGTTGGCACCCCAACGGCCCGCATTCCTGTTATGGCTGCCCATGTTCCATAAATATAAGACACTCCCCATCTTCCGTACCATGAACCGTCTTTTTCCTGATGATCGAGCAGCCACCCAACGCCTGCTTTTACGCGCGGATGGGAAATGGTCAATTTTAGATAGTTCCCTAGAAATTCAAGTGTACGCCCGGTCAAATCGGCAGTCGACGGATCGATTATCGTATCTTTAAAGTTTTGGATCGGCAATGAAGCCATCAGGTTTGTATGGATCCTTTTTTCAAATGAACTCCATCCGCCATCATCATTTTGGATGGCAAGCAGCCGATTCACACCTGAATTCCATGATTTCCGATATTCCGGGTCAAGCAGCGAAAAAGAGGAGAGAGCCCGCAATGCCGCCTGCGTATCATCTGTATCAGGGTTGCTCGTATTGCTTTCGGAAAAGCCCCATCCGCCTGGAATAGACTGTACAAATTGGCCCGCTCCCTCTCTGTGCTGGACGGACAGTAAATACCTCGCTGAAGATTCAATCACTGGATCTTCAACTGAAACTCCCGCTTCCTGTAAAGCATAGCTAAGCAAAGCCGTATCCCAAACCGTGGACGGAGAATTTTGGAGATGGTATCCTTCTCCGCTTTTATAGAGCAACGATTTTAGACCTTGTACCGCATTTTGAATCAGGGGAGATGCATGGCGGTAGCCGAGTGCGAGAAGAGCATAAACCATATAGAATGTGGCACTGGCATAGCTGTACAGTGTCCCATCATGTTCAATGCTTTGGATTATATATTTTTCAGCCTTCTTGATTGCGGAATTAGTAGAAAATCCATCCAAGGGCGTTTCTCTTAATTTATTTGCTTTGTGGCTTTTAAATAAATGACTCAAATCCGGCGTCCAGCGGTTACTGATCGAGAATTTTTGATTGCCCAGTATTAACACGGGAGCAAAATGGGCTCTAACATATGAACTGAATGTATGGAAATTAACCGGAAGAAAGGCAGGCAAATGGATAATCGAGAGAGGAAGGGGGAAAAATCTCGGCCATGGATATAGCCTGTTTAAGGCGAGCATGAACTTTGTGGAAACATGGGCCTTTTCCAAGCCGCCATGATCAAGAATATATTTCTCCGCTTTTTTCATATTTTCGTCCGAAGTATTTACATAGCCTGAAAAAAACAAAGCGGTATAGGCCTCAATGGTTGCTGAAAGATTTCCTTCATCATCCTCATACAGTTTCCATACTCCATCCTGTTGGGTGCACAGCAGGCGAGTTACAAGGTTTCGAATCAATTCGTCTTCGTCGAATTCGAGCACTCTTAACATGATAATCATATAGGCATCGGTCATGGGTCCGCTCTCGAAACAATATCTCCAAGTCCCATCGTTACATTGTTCTTCTTTAATAGCTTTTATCAATCGCTGTATTTCCGTTTGAACGTTTTCTTTCAGATTCATTTCTACTCCCTCGCTGTCCATTGAAAACATATCTATTTATAAAATATGAAACAAGGACAGGATGTGTAAGCCTCATCTTGCAATTCCACACTTTGATTAATTTTGTTGAACTGTGTTCTTTATCCAAACAATTAAATATCCAAATCATAAGATGTATTAACCTTCAAAAAGGAGGTGTAGACATTATGGGTTACGAGGATAAAGGAAATGGCTTTGGCTTTGCGCTGATCGTAGTTCTATTCATCTTATTGATCATTGTAGGAGCTGCATATGTTTACTAATAGCTTCTAAACTTAGCATCAAGGGGTAATGTTCTGGCATTTGTGACACTACACTAATAGGGTTACAAATGATACACCTAGGGTAAAGACGTCTGTACGCCTTGCAGACGTCTTTTTGTGATGGAGTAAGTGAGCATTTTGTGTGCGCATAAGAAAAATAAGGACTATACTAATTGCACGACTTATCATTATTTTGCCTCGTTGATGGGAAGAGTAAGGTATGTTAGCGGAAGATTAGCAGGAGAGTCAGAAAAATCAACAAGGGGGAGGGCGCTATCATGATCGTCATTCATGCCTATATGAAGGTGAATCAGGAACAACGTGAAAACTTTCTTGAGCAGACCAAACAGGTTATGGCAGGGTCTAAAGCAGAAGAAGAGAATATCAGCTACCATCTCTATGAAGATCCAGAACAAACAAATACATTCGTTTTTGTAGAGGTATGGAAGGATGAAAAAGCCATAGAGAAACATGAGGAAACACCTCATTTCAAGACTTTTATCAAGGAGCTTCCGCCATTATTGCATGAACCGATACGAGTTGAAAAATACGAAGCAAAAAAGATTAGCTAATTTAATTACATCAAGAAAGAGGAGCTAACCATTGACAGATATAAAGCAACAAATTCTTAACGCCTTTCAATTCAGGCATGCAACGAAAGCGTTCGATCCAACTCGGAAGATCCCTGATGAGGATTTCAATTTCATCCTGGAAACGGGCAGATTATCTCCGAGCTCTGTCGGGTTTGAACCGTGGAAATTCCTCGTGGTCCAAAACCCGGAATTAAGAAAGAAATTAAAGGAAGTGTCCTGGGGAGCACAAGGGCAACTTGCCACCGCCAGCCACTTTGTAATTATCCTTGCCCGTAAAAATATGAGATTTGATTCAGGATATGTACGCAATCATTTAAAAACCGTCATGAAAATGTCTGATGAGAGCATTGAAAACGCCTCTGTCAGATATAAAGAATTTCAAGAGTCCGATCTTAATCTGTTTGAAAGTGAAAGGACCTTGTTTGATTGGGCCAGTAAACAGACTTATATAGCCCTGGCCAATATGATGACCGCGGCGGCCCAAATAGGGATTGATTCTTGTCCCATGGAAGGATTTGAATACGAATCAGTTAACAAAATTCTTCTTGAAGAAGGATTGTTGGAAGACGGTCAACTCGCTCCGTCTGTCATGGTAGCTTTTGGTTACCGGGCTGAAGACCCGAAGCGTTCCAAATCGAGAAAAGATATCGATCAGATTGTAGAGTGGGTTAGGTAAAAACAATAACAGTAATCTCGCAAATAACGGAGGAACACAAACATGATGAATTCAAAATACGTACCATTATTCGAGTCATTAACCCTTCGCAATGGGACTCAATTAAAGAATCGGGTCGTAATGGCACCGATGACTAACTTTTCTTCAAATCCAGACGGTACTGTGACAGATGAGGAAGTCAACTATTATATGCGCCGTTCACATGGAGTCGGCATGGTCGTAACCGCTTGTACATATGTAACAGAAAACGGCAAAGGGTTTCATGGAGAATTTGGCGCAGATCGTGACGAGCTGATTCCAAGCTTGAAAATGTTAGCAACAGGAATTAAAGAAAAAGGCGCAAAAGCCGTTCTTCAAATCTTCCACGGCGGCCGCATGTGTCCACCGGAATTGGTTCCAAACGCTGAAACGGTCAGTGCAAGTAGCGTTGCCCCGGAAGGAGATGGACAGACGGTTCCAAGGTCTTTGACGGAAACTGAAATTGAATCAATCATACGCGATTATGGAGAGGCAACACGCCGGGCGATTGAAGCCGGTTTTGACGGCGTAGAAATTCACGGTGCCAACGGTTATCTCATTCAACAATTTTTCTCGCCTCATTCCAACCGTCGTGAAGACCGTTACGGGGGCAGCCTGGAAAAACGTATGACTTTTCCGATGGCGGTTATCGATGAAGTTCAGAAAGTGGCAGCAGCTCATGCGAAGGGCCCGGAGCCGTTCCTGATCGGGTATAGATTTTCACCGGAAGAGCCTGAAACTCCCGGGATCACCATGGCAGATACTTTAGCATTAATAGATGCCCTCGCTGAGAAGAATCTCGATTATCTTCATGTTTCCTTGAATGATTTCTGGTCCACTCCTAGACGTGGTGTTGAGGATACACGCTCGCGTATGGAAATGATCCAGGAGCGGGTAGGTGAAAAAGTGCCTGTCATCGGGGTAGGTTCGATTTATACGGCAGATGACGCACTAAAGGCAAAGGATACAGGCGTGCCATTAATCGCTTTGGGACGCGAGATCATCATCGACCCTGACTGGGTAGAAAAAGTCGAGCAGGGTAGAGAAGCGGAAATTGTCACAAAGATTAACAAGGATGCCCAACAGGAGCTTGTAATTCCGAATCCGCTCTGGCAGGCAATCGTCCATACACCAGGATGGTTTCCGGGTGTATAATAGTCCTCTGGAAGTAAAACTTGAAGAGGTATGCTTATAGGTATGAGTAAGCTAAAATAAATAAGAAGTGATCAGGCTGAATCTAAAAACACAAAATGTGTTTCTGGATTCAGCTTTTTTAATTCTCCTAGCTATGATAAAGATCCCTGTTGATTTATCGACAATACTTTATTACAGAGCCCTTCTTTTCAAATGCGCAAAATTAAGAGGCTACTCTAGGTAATTGGAATTATATTTAGATTTTCGTAATATTCGGGACTCTAATAATTATTAGTTTTTTGCTTCATTTTTAAATATATTAACCTATTTACTTCAATTAATAGTTTGAAAATAACAGCCTAATAGCATATAAAATCAATAAAAATTTATTATTTATCGCTTAAATTAAAAGAGTTATATAGTAGGTTTTTACTATATATAAAGACCTTATATTATTATAAAATTTACTAGAATTTAATAAAAATTCAGAAAAATTTAATATTAATTAGGGGGTAAAACTGTTGAAGAAAAAGGCCGCATTGAATGTTTTTTCGAAGATTACAGCCAGTACATTAGTAGCCACTACTTTATTTGCTGGCTCTTTTGCCGGAACTACCGCTGCACCAAAGCAGGTTTCTGCTGCACCAGCACCATCAGTGCCTATTGATCTGAATATCGTCGACCAGGACCGTCTGGCTAAAGCTTTACAAAAAAGAGGAATTATACCAAAAAATGCTTCCGAGAAAGAAATAAATGAAGCGGTAACAGACTATATTGAAGAAAAGCAGGGTGAAAAACCTGCAGCAGCCGGAAAATTAACGAAAAAACAACAGGAATTCGATAAGAAAACGAAAGACTTTGTTTCAAAGCAGAAAGAAAAGCTTTCAAAAGATCTGTCTAAGGACGAAGGCTTCCAAAAAGGCAAGCCGAATGGTTATGTCAAGGTAGATCCTGCAAAACAATCCGCGTACACAGGTGGAGTACGGGAAGACAAGGTATTAGTATTGTTGGTAGAATATGCTGACTACAAGCATAACAATATCGATCAAGAAGCTGGCTATATGTATTCGAAAGACTTTAACCGCGAGCATTATGAAAAGATGCTTTTTGGCAATGAGGAATTCACGCTGTTTAATGGCGAGAAAATCAAAACCTTTAAGCAATACTATGAGGAACAATCGGGGGGAAGCTATACTGTTAAGGGCCAAGTAACTAATTGGCTGACGGTTCCCGGAACTGCAAAGGAATATGGGGACGATAATCCTCAGGGCGGGAATGATAATCTTGCTCCTAAAGGGCCGCGGGACCTTGTAAAGGACTCACTTAATGCGGCAGTGGCTGCAGGAATTAATTTATCTGAATATGATCTCTTTGATCAGTATGATCTTGATGGTGATGGCAATCAAAACGAGCCGGATGGACTTGTTGACCACTTAAGTATAATCCATGCAGGAGTAGGCCAGGAGGCTGGCGGAGGCAAATTGGGCAACGATGCCATCTGGTCACACCGCTGGACAGTTGGTAATCAACCGTATGCTGTTCCTGGTACGACTGCAAAAGTACCATACTGGGGCGGGCAAATGGCTGCATTTGATTACACCATTCAACCGGAAGACGGCGCAGTCGGGGTATTCGCACATGAATATGGCCATGACCTTGGTCTTCCTGATGAATATGACACACAGTACACCGGAAACGGCGAGCCGATTGCTTCCTGGTCAGTTATGAGCGGTGGCAGTTGGAACGGTAACATTGCCGGCACAACACCGACAAGCTTCTCACCGCAAAACAAAGAATTTTTCCAAAAAGTCATGGGTGGAAACTGGGCAAATATCCAAGAAGTAAACTACAAAGATATTAACAGATTAGGTCTCGCCTCTGTTGTTGACCAAAGTGTCACTAAGTCGAAGAAGCCTGGGATAATAAAGGTTAACCTACCTGATAAAGAAGTGAAGGGAATTCAGCCGGCTTTCGGCACCAAGTATTATTATAGTACGAAAGGTGACGGTCTTCATACAGTCATGGAGACACCGCAGTTTGATTTAACGAATGCAGAGGTTGCAACATTCGATTATAAGCAATTGTATGAGGTTGAATTTGATTATGATTATCTCTACGTGAAAGCTGTTCCGGAAGGTGAAACCGCTGTTACCCTGGACACCATCGGTGATCAGAATACAGAGGGCGGCCTTGAAACAAGCAAAGGATTGTGGGAGGATAAATCCCTTGACTTAAGCCAGTTTGCGGGCAAAAAAGTGAAGATCGTGTTTGAATATGTAACTGATGGAGGATTGGCGCCTAATGGGTTTGCCGTCGATAACCTGCAATTGACAGTAGACGGAAATGTTGTATTCTCTGACGATGCGGAAGGAAATGCTAAGGTTACCCTAGATGGCTTTGAAGTGTCAAACGGAATCATTAAAAAACCGCATTACTACTACTTAGAGTGGAGAAACTATTCCGGATCTGATAAAGCGCTGCAATTCTCGCGCGGAGTGAAATATAATACCGGTTTGGTAGTTTGGTATGCGGATGATACGTTTACTGATAACTGGACAGGCGTCCACCCTGGTGAAGGATTCCTGGGAGTTGTGGATTCCCATCCTGAAGCCATTGTCGGAAAATTGGATGGTAAGGATTCTATCAATCAAAGTACACGATACCAGGTTTCGGACGCGGCTTTCTCTTATGACAAAGCACCTGCGTGGTATATCGACAGCCCAACCCGCGGAATTTATGACTACAAAGGCTCCAAGGGTGTTACAACATTCGATGATTCCAGAACTTACATGAATACAACAATCGATGACGCGGGACGCAAGGTTCCTAACTACGGCCTTAAGTTCCATGTTCTCGGCGAAGCAAAAGACAATTCATCCGGTATGGTTTGGATTCGTAAATAGGTTTGAATGAGGAAAGACATCGGGCTTAGCTCGATGTCTTTTCGTATCTTCGCAACCAAGAATACTCTATCTTAAATGGAATATAATAAGGATGTTTTTCAGAAATCCGTAAATTTTAATACGCTAATAAAAGGAGGAGCTTTATATGGAAAATAAACTAAACTTTCATGTGAGGGGAACTACTAAAGGAATGCAGACAATAGTGAAATCCAGTAAACACACAATTACAATCGACGAGCCCCCGGTAATGGGAGGCCATGATTCGGGACCCGATCCGTTAACAACATTGCTTAGTGCCCTTGCTGGATGTGAAAATGTAGTGGCAAACCTCGTGGCTAAAGAAATGAATTTTGACCTGCAAACCATTGAGTTTGACATCAAGGGGGTCCTTGACCGTAGAGGGCTAATGGGTGATCCCGGCGTCAAGCCGTATTTTGAGAAAGTGATGATCGAGGCAAAAGTGACAACGAGTGAATCACAGGAACGGATCAATGAGCTCCAAAAGCTAACTGACTCACGTTGCCCTGTATATACGACTCTTGAAGCGGCAGGCATACCGCTCGAAACGACTTGGACAAAAGCATAAAACAATGGGCTGGACCAAAAGGACACGTTAATAACTTCTTGGTTTCAGCCTTTTTTATAATCATAAGTTGACTTTTCTATAAACCCTTTGTTAATTCAACACGATAGAAGCAAAGAATACATATTTAGAGCTGGCTCATATTAATAGGTGTTACAGTTAAAAATGAAGGGATTGGAACAGATGAAAACAAAAATAACATGGACAGGGCAAATCGCTTTTTCAGGTCTGACTCCTTCGGGGCATGAAATCAAAATGGATGCCGCTGAGGAAGCGGGTGGCAAGAACAGTGGCGCAAGGCCTACCGAACTGCTTCTTCATGCAGTGGCAGGATGTACAGGAATAGACATCATTTTAATATTACAAAAGATGCGTCTAAATCCCACTTCCTTTCATATGGAAGTAGAAGGCGCCCGGGCTGAAGACCATCCAAAACGCTTTACGGATGTCCATATTCATTACGCACTGGAAGGGAAACTGCCAGAAGATAAAGTATCCCGGGCGATCCAGCTGTCAAAGGATAAATATTGTTCCGTTTCTCAATCATTAAATGCAAACATTACGGTGAGTTATTCGATTAATGGTATTTCGGCAAAACAAAGGTTATAAAATGTTTAATGAAAAAGAGGGGTAGATGCCATAATACCCCTCTTTTTAGATGATCAAATCTTTATCCTCTACTCCTAAATTGGAAAATGAGATAATTTTTTAGCGGAAGAATCTAAGAAATCCGCCGAACAAATTAAGAATATGATTTCAGAAATTCAAAAAGAAACACATAGAGCAGTTCAAGCCATGGGTGAAGGAAACACTCAAGTAACAGAAGGATTGGCAGACACTGAAAAGGCGAATCAAGCTTTCACAAATATTTCCCATTCTATCGAAGGAGTAGTTAAAAGAGTACAGAAGGTGGCCGAATCAGTCGAAGAGCTATCCGAGTCAAGCAATCTAATTTCCTATACGGTTAACCAGGTAAAAGAGATAAGTGAGAGAAGTGCTGCCGGAGGCCAGGAAAGTGCGGCAGCGACAGAAGAACAGCTTGCAACGATGGAAGAGGTAACTGCATCATCCGAGTCGCTGTCGAAGCTAGCAGAAGACCTTCAAACCATTATTTCTCGGTTTAAGTTATAATTCCATAGATTCAAATTTTGCTCGGGCAAAATTATATTATTTGAACATTCAATGAAATTTAAGAATTAAATTTAAAAACTATTAAAAAAGAATTGCATAAGTTAATGTAATCGATTACAATTCTAGTGAGATTAGAAACATTTTTTTTAAGAATATTAATAGAAAAATAGTGAAAAAGTGTAAAAAAGGTATATTTTGATTTGTAGCCATTTTTACAGTAATTCCAAAACTATTTTTATAACGTTTTGTAATCGATTACAAAAATTTGAGGAGGTGGTAGCCTTCAACAAGTTTAATAGGTATTACGGCCATTGTGAAACTATTCTACTAATTAGGAGGGAAAAACATGAAATTAGGATACCAGACAAATACCTGGGGAGGTGTAGTCGGACACCCTGGTGGAGTTACATCGGTGAAAGATAGTTATTACCTTGCCAACGGTTCAACAGAAGAAGCTTTAAAAGATATTAGTGCTGCTGGATACAAAGGCTTTGAGTTATTTGATGGGAATCTTATGCAATATAAAGATAAAAAAGAAGAGTTTAAAGCGCTCCTAAAAGAGACATCTCTCGATTTTATCGGAGTTTATACAGGCGGGAACTTCATCTTTCCGGACATCTTGGAAGAAGAACTGATCAAAATTGAAAGTGTGGCATCTCTTGCTTCTGAATTAGAGGCTAAGCACCTTGTTATCGGCGGCGGGGCCATCCGTGCGAATGGCATTTTAGAAAGCGATTACAATGAGATGGGCAATGCTTTAAATCAAATAGTTGAAATAGCCGAGAAATATAACCTGATCGCAAGTTATCATCCACATATGGGTACAAATGTTCAAGCACCTGATCAGTTGGACAAGTTAATGCCATTAACAAGGATTAATTTAGTTCCGGATACGGCCCATATTGAAGCTGGCGGTGGAGATCCGGTAGAAGTCATTAGAAAATATGTAGATCGCATCAAATATGTTCATTTAAAGGACTATCAAAATGGTGAGTTCTTGCCACTTGGAGAAGGACATCAAAAATTTGATGAAATGATTCAAATATTAAATGAAGCAAATTATGACGGCTGGATCACTGTTGAACTAGATAGCTATGCCGATCCGAAAAAAGGCGCTGAAATTAGCCGCAAATATCTATCAAAATTCGAATCATAAAATTGGTTTATGTTTATTAAACAAAGGGGGCACATTATGAAGAAATTATTTTCTATGTTTGTCATGATTTTACTGTTAGGAACGCTGGTCCTTGCCGGGTGTAATCAAGGGAATTCAACTACTGGCGGAGAAAACACAGAAGATTCAGGTACAACTCCAGAAGAAACTAATACAAAAGGTCCAATCAAAATTAATCCTGAAATTCCAGATCAAGAAATATTAAGTAAAGGTCCAGACGGGGAAGCAGCAGTATCCGCAAAAACTCTGGAGCTTAGTGAAGCGGATGTTGAAAAGATTAAAGAAGGAAAGTATAAAGCCGCACTAGTTATGCACTATGCAGGTAATGACTGGGCGACTGCACAAATCGACGGTTTAAAAGCAACTTTTAAAAGAATGGGTATTGAAGTAGTAGCTGTTACAGATGCTCAATTTAAAGCAGAAAAGCAAGTTTCCGATATTGAGACAGTTTTAGCTAAAGATCCGGATCTTATCGTAGGTATTCCAGTTGATCCAGTATCTACTGCTGATGCATTTAAAAAAGCTGCTGACGCTGGAGTCAAAGTAGTGTTTATGGATAATAAACCAAGTGGATTGGAAGCCGGAAAAGATTATGTAAGCGTTGTATCTGCTGATAACTATGGAAATGGTGTTGCGGCAGCGGATATCATGGCAAAACAGCTTGATGAAAAAGGAAAAATCGGCGTCATTTATCATGATGCAGACTATTTTGTAACAAAACAGCGTACAGAAGCATTTGAAGCAACAATCAAAGAAAAATACCCGGACATTAAAATTAAGGCGCGCGGCGGTATAGCCGTTCCTAATGATGGTGAAAAGGTTGCTTCTGGTATGTTAACGAAAAACCCTGATTTAGATGGGATTTTTGTAGTATGGGATGTTCCAGCTGAGGGTGCTTTAGCGGCAGCTCGTACAGCCGGCAATAATGATTTAGTCATAACGACGATTGATTTAGGAACGAATGTTGGTTTAGATATTGCTTCGGGTGGAATCATCAAAGGCCTTGGAGCTCAGTTACCATATGACCAAGGAATCGCGGAAGCGATCTTAGGCGGATATGCTTTACTTGGTAAAGAGGCGCCAGCCTATGTGGCTGTTCCGGCATTAAGTGTAACAAAAGAAAATGTGTTGGATTCATGGAAGCTTGTATACCATAAAGATGCTCCATCACCTATCCAAAATGCTGCAAAATAATTACTAAACTATTAAATTAACCTTTTTAGGGAGGACAATAAAATGAAAAAAATTAACGTAGGTATGATTGGCGGAGGATTTATGGGGAAAGCGCACGCACTAGCGTATGCAGGAATGCCGATGTTCTTTTGGCCGGCGCCTGCGATCCCAAACCGCCACACATTAGTCGATGTTAATGATCAATTAGCTCAGGATGCGGCGAATAAATTGGGATTTGAAAACTACTCATCAGATTGGAGAAAAGTAGTCGAAGACCCTAACATCGATATTATCGATATCGTTACTCCAAATGATTCTCATGCTGAAATCGCGATTGC
>NZ_QVTC01000099.1 GCF_003429085.1 Bacillus sp. V59.32b
TGCGTATGCATTTTCGAGGAGTCTCGCATATCCTCGCCAATCAACTTTGTTGCAAAATTTAACTGAGATATACGTTAATCAGTATTAAACCACCAGTTATGGTGAAGAGCTTTTTTAAAAAAAACAGCTGCGGCGAATCGCCATGCAGCTGTTTCCAAACTAACGGTAGTTTATAAATTGTACATCAATGGATAAATCGGCTTCACGGATAGCGGCAATGATACCCTGAAGCTCATCCCTGCTTTTTCCAGTTACGCGAATTTGATCGTCTTGAATCTGGCTTTTCACCTTTAAGCCGCTGTTTTTAATGATTGTGTTGATTTTCTTGGCCTGCTCTTTATCGATTCCCTGGACGAGCTTGGCCCGCTGACGGACGGTTCCACCCGATGCTCCTTCAATTTTGCCGTAATCAAGGTTTTTAATCGGAACATCTCGTTTCACAAGCTTGCTGATCAGAACATCCTTCAGCTGGTCCAGCTTATATTCATCATCAGAAACTAAAACCAGTTCTTCTTTATCAAGAGTAATGTCACTTTTGCTGCCTTTAAAATCATAGCGGGTTTTGATCTCCTTCAATGCCATGGTCACGGCATTGGTTACCTCTGAAAACTCAACCTTCGAGACAATATCAAATGAACTTTCCTTTGCCATACTCTACCTCCAGCTGCGATTATTTTCTTTCTTTATTATAGATAATCGCTGTAGGGATGACAACTGAAGCATTTAAATGAAAAACAGCAGGAGAGGCCCCTGCTGTTTTATTTATGGTCGGTTTTCTTGGAATAAGAGTGTTTACCGGCCTGCCTGTTTTTTTCACGAAGTTCGTTTCTCCGTTCATTAAGAGCCTGATTATCTTTAGGCCTTTTATCATTATCTGTTGTTCCTGCCATGCATAAAACTCCCTTCCTCGATTGTTTTCTTATTGTTTGTCAATCGAAAAGGGAGTATGCAGTCTTCATTCCCGTGGAGGGAGTTCATTTAAGAAATATACAGCCATCGTTCCCGGGCCGACGTGTGCGCCGATTGCGCAACCAATCGTGTTAATGACGAAATTTGTTGTACCGAATTCATCCTGGATGGCCTGTTTCCATTCCAGGGCTGTTTCTTCATCATCGCCATGGCTTATTCCGATCGTTTGGGTGTGTATGTCCACGCCGCGTTCATGCATAAGCTCAATCACGCGTTTTAGCAATTTCTTTTTGCCGCGGATTTTTTCGATCGGAATCAATTTACCTTCCTCGACATGGAGGAGCGGCTTTATATTTAACAAACCGCCGACAAAGGCTGACGCTTTGGAGACCCGGCCGCCTCTTGCGAGATAGTCGAGATCATCGACCGTAAAGAGATGCTCCATATGCTTGGCGCGAAACGAAACATCCTTAAGGATTGCTTCCTTGGAAGCTCCGCTGTTTGCCAAATGTGCTGCTTTATATACGACAAGGCCATAGCCGACAGAAGCGCATTTCGAATCGATCACTTCCAGATCAAGATTCGGATACTCTTCTTTTACCTGGTTCCGGATCATGACAGCGGTTTGGTATGTACCCGATAGCTCTGATGAGAAGGCGATATAGACGGCCTGTTTATCCTGCTGGGCAATCTCTGTAAACAGTTTAAGGAAGTCCTCCGGGGAAACCTGTGAAGTGGTAGCAGTCTTGCCTTCCCTTAACGCATCATACACTTCCTTTGGCTGGATCGTTCTTAAATCCTCATAGGTGTTCCCGTCTAAAAGTACCTGTAATGACGCAAGGGAAACATTATTTTCTTTATAGAATGACAACGGAAGGTCACAAGCGCTATCTGCAATAATTTGTACAGTCATGTTTAACACCAGCTTTCTTTTTGAAAAATTTTTTCTACTTATTTCTATGTATATTAGTGTAGCATTTCGCTGAAAAAAACAATCCATTCATGTATAGAATAATCGCTTGAGGGTATCAGGATACTATGTATGTTGAAGATAGGAGGAACATCGATGTATTTCACAGAGGTCAAAAAAGTAATTATTGTCATTATCGGAGCGTTTTTGAATGCTATTGCGATGAATCTATTTTTAATTCCCGCGGATGTTTACGCAAGCGGATTTACTGGAGCGGCACAATTGCTCTCCCGGTTAATTGGATCTTTTGCACCATTCAACTTATCTACCGGAATTTTATTGTTATTATTGAACATTCCAGTAACGATCATCGCCTGGAAACGGGTCGGGAAATCATTCACGATATACAGCTTTTTAAGCGTTGTCCTTATGTCGTTATTTCTGGAAATCATCCCGATCAAACATGTTTCGCCGGACATTTTGCTGAATGCTGTCTTTGGCGGGGTCATTGCTGCGGTGGGCGTGGGAATAACGCTCAAGTACGGAGCTTCAACAGGGGGGATGGATATTATAGCCATGCTGCTTTCGAGAATGAAAGACAGGCCGGTCGGAACCTATTTTTTCATGTTGAACGCTATCATCATTGTGACAGCAGGCAGTCTCTATGGATGGGAAAAGGCACTTTATACTCTGGTGACCTTATATGCCTCCACCCGTGTGATTGATGCGATTCACACCAGACATGAAAAACTAACGGCAATGATTATTACCAAGAAAAGCGCAGAGCTGAAAAAAGCAATCCATGCTAAATTAGTGCGAGGGATAACGATGCTCCCGGCAAAGGGTGCCTTCTCCAATGAAAACCGGGATATTATCATGATCGTTATCACAAGGTATGAGCTATACGATTTAGAGAGAACCATCCGGGAGGTTGATCCTGAAGCATTCACAAATATTATGGAAACCGCAGCCATCTTCGGTTCATTCCGCAAGGATTAAAAAGATTACACTTTATGGTAATTGGAATTTTGCCGTTTAAGCACTCCTAAAAAAGGCTAATTCACCAATGTACGCGCGTACAAAAAATCTTTAAGAGGAGGGATTTTAAAGTGGCTAACACTAACGGTAAAATGAGCAGAGAAGAAGCGGGACGTATGGGCGGTGAAGCAACTTCAAGAAATCACGATAAAGACTTTTATCAAGAAATTGGCCAAAAAGGCGGAAAAGCAACCTCTTCAAATCATGATAAGGACTTCTACCAGGAGATCGGCCAAAAAGGCGGCGCAGCCACTTCCGAAAACCACGACAAAGAATTCTATCAGGAAATCGGTCAGAAGGGCGGCGAAACTACTTCTGATAAGCATGGCAAAGAATTCTATCAGGAAATTGGCAGAAAAGGCGGCGAAGCCACCTCCTAAAACCATGACCGTGAATTCCATGAGGAAATCGGTGAAAAAGGCGGGGATACACGCTCTAGTAATAACGACTAGTAGGATAGACTGGATGACTCCATAGGTATACAATTGTACCTTTGGAGTCATCCTCATTTTTTCTGCAAGTTTTTGAATTTATTATCGAGTTTCGCAGACTTATTTTCAAGGTTTAGACTTTATTATCAACTTTTTTCATATGTCGATTTCTCGGCAATAATCGACATGACTTTTCACAGGATAAATAAAAGAGCCGACGAAAGTTACGTCGGCTCCATTCTTCATTTCTTCGATGCAAAATCCTCGTCCTCAAGCTGTTGCTGCAGTTCACTTAACTGAGCTTGCTCAGCAGGGGTTGAATTGGCAAAAGCCGAGGAGATGGCATTTTTGGCAACTTCCAGTTTTTCCGGCTGCTCGGAGGAATTGCCGCCATTCAAAAATTGTCCGACAAATTTTCTGGCTTGCTGGAATAAGGGATTGCCCATTAGAATCCCCCATAGCTTGCTTCAGACATGGATTGCAGCTTTTGAGCTTCTGCTTCTGCGTACGTTGTGTGATAAGGGATTTTTTCAGCATGCTTTGACACAGTATGTGAACCTTGCTGTACAAAACGTTTCGACTTATTGCTTTTTCCCATTACTATCCCCTCCGCGCATATAAGCATTTTGACACACTGAAGATAGGTGTCACTATATATTGTGGTTCCTGCAATAGGATTTAAAAGCATTAAAATATGGGAATTGAAGAGCTGATTGGTTTAAGCGATTTTAATATTGAATTTTTCCTCAAGAAATACAGCGATGCCGTCTTCCTGATTGGTTAATGTAGTCGTATTGGCGACACTTTTTAATTGGGAAATCGCATTCCCCATGGCCACTCCTGTTCCCGCGTAGTCAAGCATTTCGAGATCATTATCTTCATCGCCAAAGGCAATGATTCTTTCCTTCGGGATATTGAGGGATTTCGCAACCTTCTGAATCCCCACAGCCTTATTAAGTCCTGCTCTGATGATTTCGATAACATGAAAAGGGTCAGCCCAGCGTCGATGATCGATTAATTCCGCGTGAACATCTGATAAATGATTGCGAATCTGAGCTACATGCTGCTCTTCTGTATGTATCAACATACTTGTAGGAGAATCCTCAAGGAAGTTTCTCAAGTCACCCGTTGTTACCCTCGGATTGCCCATTTTAAAAATATCGATAAGCTTTTCATCATGGTAGTGGAAGTAAATATCATCCCGAACCTCGGCAATAATATTATGGTATTCAAATTGATCGCAAGCTTCGACGATTTCTTTGGCTATGGATATGTCCAAGGGGGTATGAAATGTCCCCCAGCTGTTATTCAAAGGGTGATGTACAAACGCGCCGTTAAAATTGACAATCGGTGTCTTTAACTCAAGCTCATGATAATATATTTCACTGGAACGGAAAGGACGTCCGGTGGCAATCATCACCTCATGGCCGTCGTTTTTTAATTTTGTTAAAATAGTCTTGGATCGCGGTGAAATCTCTTTTTCATCTGTTAATAATGTTCCGTCAAGATCGAGACAAATTAAATGTTTCTCTGTCATAGTCGTCACCTTCAATTTCATTGTTTATTAATGCCTGAGCATATTGTTTTATTATATGCATTTAATATTACCCTGATTTTAAGGAAAGTTAAATCTTTTTCATTCATTCAGCTTTCGAGGTATAGTTACAACTATAAGTAATTTATTAAAGTAAGTAAACTATCTGGAGGGTACCCGCATTGGTTATTATTGAGAATGAGCGCATTCAAGATATCCCAGTCCTGCATATGGCAAAACAGGAAAGCTGGAAGGAAAAGCTTCCTTTAGTTATTTTTAATCATGGCTTCACAAGTGCAAAGGAGCACAATCTGCATTATGCATATTTAATGGCTGAAAAAGGTTTTCGCGTCGTCCTTCCGGATGCCTTATATCACGGGGACAGAGCCTCTGGTTTCGACGAAAAAAAAATGATGGGTCATTTTTGGAAAATCGTGATTTCGACCATCAAGGATCTACCGGTGATAAAGGAAAACTTATCAGAACGGAATCTGATCGATCCTGAGAAAGTGGGGCTTGCCGGCACGTCCATGGGCGGGATTGTCACGCTCGGTGCACTGGCCGCTTATGATTGGATCCATACAGGAGTCAGCTTGATGGGGAATCCCGCTTACGTCTCTTATGCGAAATTGCAAATGGACACACTTAGAAAGCAAGGGATGAAAATAGACATGTCGGATGAAGAAATTCAGAAGACACTCGATCTGCTGGCAAACTACGATCTCAGCCTTCAAAAGGAAAAAGTAGCAGGACGCCCGTTGTTGTTCTGGCATGGCGCAAAGGACGGTGTGGTTCCTTATCAAAATGCCTATGAATTATATGAATTATTACGTCCGGCATATGAACATTCTAAAGATAAGCTATCGTTTATTTTAGATAAGAGAGCGGACCATAAAGTGAGCAGAGAAGGGGTTTTACAAACCGCTGAATGGTTTGAAAAGCATTTGAGTCCGGCTGTGCAAAACGCTTAATTAGCGAATGGAATTCTGTTATGATGTAATTAGGATACATTGAAAAGGAGTGTTAAAAATGGATCAGGATCTTAAGGATAATATTTTTGGTGCTCTTGAGCAGGTAATTGACCCTGAGCTTGGGATTGATATCGTGAACCTGGGTTTGGTATATGATGCTGAGATGGATGATGAGGGCATTACGACGATAACGATGACTTTGACGGCGATGGGCTGCCCACTCGCAGGAACGATTGTCGATCAGGTTAAGCTTGCACTGGAGGATATTCCGGAAGTGAAAGAAACCGAAGTGGATATTGTTTGGAATCCGCCATGGTCAAAAGACCGCATGTCCCGGTATGCAAAGATCGCCCTTGGGATTAAATAAATTCTCTACTTAATAATGGATAAAGCCGATGGATAAGGATTCTTACCATCGGCTTGTTTATGTAATTCTTTCATGGCAAAAAACGGGATTCCGGCAACAAAAGTCCAAGGATTCGCAACAAAATCGGAAACTCCGCAACAAAAAGTGGAGCTCGCAACAAAATGAAAATTCCCGCAACAAAAAACCAAACCATAGACAGACGCTACCCTAGCGAATTTGGTTTTTGCTGCCAGCATTTCTTAGCCTATTCGATGCTGCAATAAATAGCTGGGCAGTTCTCACAGCCAATTTCATTCTTTAAGTATGGAAGGTCATGGATGGTAATATGCCCTTTATTAATGGAGAGGACATGATCCCGTTTCAAAGAATTAAGCATCCGATTGACACTTTCTCTGGAGGAGGCGCAGAAGTTTGCGAGCTCCTGATTCGTCAAATGCAAATCAATTAAGATGCCATCTTCTTTTTCAACCCCAAAGCTATTGGTCATTCTAATAAGCGTAGAGTATAGCGCACCCTTTTTCCCATTTAAGACTAAATCACGAAATTTTGTCTGGGTCCTGCGGGAATGATCGCTCATCCATTTCATGACTTCAAGAGCAAGCGCAGGGTCTTCGAACATCCCTTGTTCCAATCTGTTCTTATTTACCACGGCAATTTCTGCTGCCTCAAGGACTCTCGCACTTAATAAATATTTTGCCGACTCTGTAAAGAGTGTAAGTTCTCCGCAAATATCATTTTCTCCGCAAATGCGAAGCGACAATTCCTGTCCCTCCATCGTTATCTTGCCTATTTGCACCCTTCCTGACAAAACAACAAATAATTCGGCAGCCTCCATTCCTTCTCTATAAAGGAAAGCATCCCTTTCAAGATGGATGGTTCTGTCCGCAATCTTTAACAGTTCTTTTATTTGAACGGAATGAGTTTGTTTGACAAGCATTTTTCATCATCACCTTTTTTGAAAATGATCGGTTATTAAAGCATATAAACACTATATTTTTAGTGAAAAGGCATTTCCTTACTCTTATTATAAAGAACACAGCAGAAGGAAATATGGAATAATGAGGCGATATTTTGAACTATTTTTGACGAAATCATGAAAAGTGATCAAATACACAGCTTTTCCTTTCGAAGCTTTTATCTTTATATATAAGTATTACAAATGGGAGAAAATTTTTATGCCTTAATCTAGGGATGTTAGACAATGAATCATTGCGGCTGTATAAATCAGAAGTGGCAAAACGGTGTTAAAAGTGCACGAACCATGATACAATCAGATGATATCAGTGTATTTGTTTTTTGTGATATCAAATTTCTAAGGGAGTGAGCACAATCGACATAATCAAAGTTAAAGATGCTTTGGACAGACCCTTAAGAGATTTACGGATTTCTGTTATTGATCGATGTAACTTAAGATGTCAATATTGTATGCCTGCGGAAATCTTTAACGAAAGCTTTCAATTTCTTCCCCGCAGCGAGCTTTTATCTTATGAAGAAATTGAACGGGTCTCAAGAATATTTGCAAGTCTTGGTGTAGAAAAGTTAAGAATAACCGGCGGGGAACCGCTGCTCAGAAAAAATCTTCCTCATTTGATCAATAATCTTTCTAAGATAGATGGCATTAAAGATATCGGTTTGACGACTAATGGAGTATTCCTGAAAAGGTATGCGTCTGAATTAAAGGAAGCCGGATTACATCGCGTAAACGTCAGCCTTGATAGCATGGATGATGAGCTTTTCAAGGAAATTAACGGCAGAAAAGTCGGGACCGCCCCAGTCATTGAAGGAATGCGGGCTGCCAGGGATGCCGGACTTGGGGTCAAGGTTAATATGGTCGTTAAAAAAGGGCTGAATGAGTCGCAGATTCTGCCGATGGCCCGTTTTTGCAAGGATGAAGGATTGCAGCTGCGCTATATCGAATTCATGGATGTCGGCAGCACGAACGGCTGGCAGATGGATAATGTTGTTACCAAGAAAGAAATTTTTGATATGCTTGCAGCTGAATTTGAGCTGGAACCGGCAGATCCTGACTATTATGGTGAGGTGGCCAAAAGATATCGGTATAAAGGGACAGATACACAGGTCGGGTTTATTACTTCCGTTTCCGAATCCTTTTGTGGAAGCTGCACCCGTGCCCGCATATCCGCCAAGGGGGACATTTATACTTGTCTTTTCAACGGAAATGGTCACGATATTAAATCGCTGCTTCGTTCCGATATGTCAGACGAAGAGCTTACCAAACATATTGCTTCTATTTGGAATCATCGCCGCGATCGCTATTCGGACGAGAGGGCGGAAGGCAAAAATAAAGATCAGGAAAAAATCGAGATGTCCTATATAGGCGGTTGAACCTCTGCTTTTGGCAGAGGTTTTTTTATATCTCAGGAGAAAAATCCGGAGTTAAGGAGGATTACCCCTTCCTATTAGAAGCGGGTGAATTTGGTTTAGGTACAAAATTTGATAATTGGAATGTCAGCTACAAAACGAAAATCCCCGCTACAAAAGTCGAACTTCCGGCTACAAAACCAGTCGAACTGACGACAAAAACGAAATATCCGCTAAAAAAAAACGGCAAGGGCAGCATAATGATTTCTGCCCTTGCCGTTTTATTATCAAACTGAAGTATATCTTGGAAATAAGATATGGTTCTCTAAGTGGATATGCTTAAAGGTGGTGTCCTCCAGGCTTTCGAGACGATTGAATACCAGTCTGTATGTTCCGCATGCATCCTCTGGCGGCGTGAAATCGGCGGTAAGTTCCCTTATTTCCTTTAAAATATCACCGGATTTCTGATGCTCGTTTTCAAGCTCGAGAATCGCGCGGCTAATTACATCCTTGGGGACCAGTGCCTGCTTGTCCAGGATAAGAGGGAAGACAATATCTTCTTCCTTTTGCATATGTTCAAGCATTTCTTCTTTTAAGGCGAAGAACAGCTCCCGGATTCTGAGCAGTTCTGGATGCCTTTCACCGTGGACTTTAGATACCTTGGTAACATAAGGGCTTAATTGTTTAAATTCCTCTATCGTCGGATTATGGAATTTCGCGATAATCGTCTCAATCAGATCAGTTGATTCGGCTTGTTCCCACTCTGGCGTTTGCAGCTCGATATCTTCTTGACCTGCATATTTATCACTCAATTGCTCCATTAGTGCTGACGCATCCAAACCTCGTTCTTCTGCGGCTGCTTTGATTGAAATGTTGCCGCCGCAGCAAAAATCGATCCGGTGCAATTTGAAGACATCACTCGATTTAGGAAATACGGTAACAGCGTCTTTTACCAAAATCTCTTCCGTAAAGGGTAGATTCATGTTTATTTACCTCCTTATCATTCTTCCCTACAAACATAAACAAAATAGTTGTCTCAGTAGGTGATATAAATCACAAACCACCTGTGTTTTTGAAAAAAGAAGGATAAATTTTTCACAGTTTGCCATTTCTCGAGAAAAGGTTTTTTGTGATTTCTTTCACACAAACTTTTATTACCCTGCAGTATATTAAAAGTGAGAACTGTGAAATGGGTGATGACCATGAAATTATTTTTGCCAAAACAACATGGTGCCTGGGCCATGTTGATTATTCCATTTTGGCTGGGGGTGTTTGCATCGCAGTTTAAGTGGTTGCATATTCCGCTTTTTCTTGGCTGGGTATTTCTTTATCTTGCTACGTACCCGATGCTGCTGTTGTGTAAAAGAAAGAAGAAGCAGCAAAGGTTTTATGCTAAATGGACCGCAATCTATCTTGGAATCTCCCTGCTTTTGCTTAGTGCTCCATTAGTCAGTGAACCGGGGCTGTTTATTTTCGCGCTTATCTTTTTACCGTTTTTCCTGCTGAATGGGTATTACTCTTCTGTAAATAAAGACCGGGCATTAACGAATGATATCAGTGCCATTGCGGTTTTCTGCCTGGCCGGAGTAGCAAGCCATTTTTTTGGGGCGGGGGAAATGCATAACAATGGCTTCCATGTTGCCACAGTTTCGTTTTTGTTTTTTCTGGGCAGCACCTTTTATGTAAAAACGATGATAAGGGAAAAAAAGAATGCTTCGTTTAAAACGATCTCTTGGGGGTATCATGGTTTGGTGGTTTTATTTTGGGCATTTACCGGTAATTGGCTCGTATTGCTCGCATTCACACCCAGCCTTGTAAGAGCCATTGCCTTTTATGGCAGAAAGCTTTCGGTGATGAAAGTGGGTATTTACGAAATTGTCAACGCGGTTATTTTTTTCCTTGTCATGGCCGCCTGAGATATTTAAAGAAGCTCACTGATTGGCTAGACTCGGGAGACGGCGATTAGCAGTGTGCAAAAAAATATATACTTTCCAAATGAAAGCCGGCAAATTGTTGCCGGTTTTTTAAAAATGAAAAAATTTATAAAAATACAATTGATTTTATTTTTATTCAATCATATAATGGTAGAAATTAAGATTGACAGTGAACTTTATGAACTGGAGATGATCCCTTGAAAGTTTCTATTGTAGGCGCGACCGGTTATGGAGGACTGGAGCTGATCAGGCTGCTTGAGAACCATCCCCATTTCGAAATTGCTTCCCTGCATACTTCTTCAACACCCGGACGTCAGATTTATGAAGAAAACCCGCATTTGATGCATAAGGAATATACACTCGAGAAAATTAACCCGGAAGAAATCAGAAAGAAATCAGAACTGGTCTTTCTGGCTACGCCCTCTGGAGTATCATCTGAGCTAGCCCCGGTATTCAACGAACTGGGAATGAAAGTAATCGATCTTTCAGGTGACTTACGGCTGAAGAGTTCTGAAGCTTTTGAAAAATGGTATCAACATTCTCCTGCACCTCCTGAGATCATCCAAAAAGCGGTTTATGGATTATCCGAGTGGAATGCCGGCGTGATCAGACAGGCACAGATTATCGCAAATCCCGGATGCTATCCAACGGCAACGCTACTTGGCCTCGCTCCCTTGTACACGGAAAAATGGGCAGTGGGTTCTGATGTGATTGTCGACGCGAAATCAGGAGTCTCCGGTGCCGGAAAATCGCCAAATGCCACAACCCATTACAGTGAAATGAATGAAAACTTCAAAATATATAAGGTTCATCAACACCAGCATATTCCCGAAATTGAACAACAGCTCACGCAGTGGTTCGAAGGTTCTCAGCCTATTTCTTTCAGTACGCATCTGGTCCCGATAACAAGAGGTATCATGTCAACGATGTATGTGAAATTACGAAGGCAAACTTCCACTGCAGAATTAGTAGATTTGTATAAAACCGTTTATGAAGGCCATCCGTTTGTCCGGATACAGCCGCAAGGTAACTTTCCATGCACGAAACAAGTATATGGATCTAATTTTTGTGATATCGGGATTGCCTTTGATGAAAGGACCAATAAAGCGACCATCGTATCCGTCATCGACAATCTCATGAAAGGAGCTGCCGGTCAGGCCGTTCAAAACGCCAATATATTGTTTGGCGTAGAAGAAACCGAAGGACTTTCGAATATTCCGGTGTACCCTTAAACTACTTGGAGGTTAGTCATGAAAACACTAAACCCTGTTGAAATGGTTCAACAGATTGATCAAGGAAATATTTTATCGCCCCGCGGCTATAAAGCGGCAGGAGTCCATGCGGGATTACGTTATTCCAAAAAAGATATCGGAGCTATTTTATCCGACCGCCCCGCGGCTTGTGCTGCTGTTTACACCCAAAGTGTCGTTCAAGCGGCGCCACTTGATGTAACCCGGGAGAGCATTAAGCATGAGAAAACACTTCAGGGCGTGATCGTGAACAGCGCTTGTGCCAATGCCTGCACAGGCACCAAGGGTCTTGAGGATGCATATGAAATGAGAAGCGAGGCTGCCAAAAAATTCGGCTTGCCAGACCATTATATTGCGGTTGCCTCTACAGGCGTAATCGGAGAATATATGCAAATGGATAAAATCAAGAGTGGAATATCGATGCTGGAGCCATCCCAAGCTTCGGATGCCGCTGAAGATTTCGAAGCGGCGATCCTAACGACTGATACGGTTACGAAGAATTGTGCCTATGAAGCCATGATTGATGGCAAGAAGGTGATGATAGGTGGTGCCGCGAAGGGATCCGGAATGATTCATCCGAATATGGCAACGATGCTTGGATTCATCACGACAGACGCATCGATAGACTCAGAAAATTTGCAAAAGGCCTTATCGGCTGTTACGGATGATACCTTCAATCAAATTACCGTTGATGGCGATACATCGACGAATGACATGGTCCTTGTTCTCGCAAACGGCGAAGCAGGGAACCAGAAGCTTTCAGCAAATCATCCAGAATGGGAAATCTTCCTTGAATTATTAAAGAAGACGTCTGAAGATCTCGCAAAGCAAATTGCCAAGGATGGTGAAGGCGCCACAAAGCTGATCGAAGTGAACGTGCATGGCATGAAAACAAAGAAGGATGCTCAAGCCATGGCAAAACTGATCATCGGCTCCAGCCTGGTGAAAACGGCTGTTTACGGCTCAGACGCCAACTGGGGAAGAATTATTGCCGTAATGGGAAGAAGCGGTCTTCATTTTAATCCGGAAACGATAAGCATTTCATTTGGCGACATCAAAGTTTTAGATCATGGTATGCCAGTCGATTTTTCTGAAGAAGAAGCTAAAGCATACCTGGAGAACAAGAATATTATCATCGACGTGTTGCTACAAGAAGGCAACGAAAAAGGCACAGCCTGGGGCTGTGATTTGACATATGACTACGTCAAAATAAATGCCAGCTACCGGACGTAAGGAGGTTTTAGATGAAGATATTGGTCATAAAATGCGGCGGAAGCATTATCGATGAATTATCACCAACATTTTTTGCAAGTGTGAAAGATTTGCGGAACCGCGGTTACCAGCTTGTTTTTGTCCATGGAGGGGGCCCAGATATAAATGCGATGCTTACCAAATACGAAATTCAACCGGTGTTTGAAAACGGGCTGCGAAAAACGACGGATGAAGTTTTGAATATCGTAGAATTGATCCTCTCAGGTCAATCAAACCGAAATCTCGTTCATAAGCTTGAGATTAACGGGATTGAGGCCATTGGTTTAAATGGATCAGACACAAAGCTGTTGACAGGGGAATTCATCGATGAATCAGCACTCGGCGCAGTAGGAGAAGTTAAAAATGTGAACACAGGACTTCTGAAACTGCTTCTGGAACGTGGGATATCACCCGTGTTAACCCCGATTTCCATCACTGAATCCGGACGGAAACTCAATGTAAACGCCGATATGGCAGCGGGAGCAGTTGCTAAGGCGCTAAATGCCGAAATGTGCCTGTTCGTGACCGACGTAAAAGGTGTACTTAAGGATGGCAAAATACTTGAGGAGCTTACTGAAACGGAGATTCAAAGCTTAATCACTGAAGGCAGCATTCATGGCGGAATGATTCCAAAGGTAAAAACAGCGTTATCCGTCCTGAATAAAGGGATCAATGAAGTAATGATTGTGAGCGGAAAAGAATGCTTTTTCAATCATGAACAATTTGTCGGGACAAAAATTGTCTGTGAGGAGGAGGTATATCAATGAGCGCCTTATTCCCAACCTATCAAAAGTGGAACATCGAACCTGAAACGGCGAATGGCTCATGGTTAACCGATAAAGATGGAAAAAAATATCTCGATTTCACCTCTGGAATCGGAGTTTTGAATCTCGGGCATTGCCATCCAGGGGTCATGCAGGCGGTAACGAACCAGCTGGAGAAGTTTTGGCATACCTCCAATCTGTTCCAAAGCAGCGGGCAGGAAAAAACGGCTGAAGTTCTGGCGCAGTCCTCAAGCTTGCAGCAGGTCTTTTTCTGTAATAGCGGAGCGGAGGCAAATGAGGCGGCGATCAAGCTGGCAAGGAAAGCGACTGGCAAAAGTAAAATCGTTACGTTTCATCAATCCTTCCATGGAAGAACATTTGCGACGATGGCTGCTACGGGACAGGAAAAGGTAAGAACCGGATATGGTCCGATGCTCGAGGCTTTTGAGTATGTGACTTATAACGATAGCAAACAACTGGCTGAAGCAGTCGATGAAAACACAGCTGCAGTCATGCTCGAAATCGTACAGGGCGAAGGCGGCATTCATGTAGCAGAGCAGGATTTTCTGAACATGATAAAAGATGTTTGTAAGAGTTCAGGCGCGTTGATCATCGTTGACGAAATTCAAACCGGGATAGGCAGAACCGGTAAACCGTTTGCCTATCAGCATTTTGACTTTCAACCGGATATCGTGACATTAGCGAAAGGGCTTGGCAACGGATTGCCGATTGGAGCAATGATTGGAAAAAAAGAGCTGGCAGAATATTTTGGGCCGGGAAGCCATGGTTCTACTTTTGGAGGAAACCCGGTTAGTGTGGCAGCAGCGGAAGCGGTTCTTCAAGAGATTCTTGATCCCCGTTTTTTGGCAGAGACGGTTGAAAAGGGACAACATTTGCTTGCCGAACTGAAAAATGCATTAAATCAAGCGGAGGAAGTAAAGGAAATCCGCGGACTTGGGTTAATGATTGCGATTGAATGTAAACAAGAGGCACAACCTATCCTGATTAAGCTTCAGGAACAAGGGCTGCTTATACTCACAGCAGGTCCTAACGTGCTCCGCTTACTTCCGCCGTTGACAGCAGACAAAGAAGAACTCGGAATTGCCGTTGAAATGATCAAAAATGTAATCCATACAAAAGCAGCCATTAAGGGCTGAATTTTTATAGAATGGTATGTATAAAAATACTGACATTTATTTAAATATTCGTCATCCAGAGAGGTGAAAGTATGAAGACCTATTTACATTTAGCAAATGGCAGCACTTTTGACGGAAAAATTATTACAAAGCCCATGAATGGGGAGATTCAGGGAGAAGTCGTCTTTTTTACTGGAATGACCGGTTATCAGGAAGTTCTGACGGATCCGTCCTATAAAGATCAAATCATAGTCTTTACCTATCCGCTTATTGGCAATTATGGAATCAATGAGGACGATTTTGAGAGCAAGAAACCGCATGTGGCGGGAGTGATTGTCTACGAAGGCAACTTGAACCATTCTCATTATCAGGCGAAATATTCTTTAAAGGATTATCTCGATAAATGGAATATCCCGCTGCTATCCGGCATCGACACCAGGACGCTTGTGAAAAATATCCGCGTAGAAGGGTCGATGGAGGCTGTGATCACGAGAGAAAAACATTATGATCCAGCGAACTTGACCTTAGAAACAAAGAACGTGATTCAGAAAGTATCATCACAAAATGTCCAAAGTTTTGGAAAAGGCAGCACTCATATTGTTCTCATGGATTTTGGCTACAAAAAATCAATTCTTGAAGCGCTGCTTGAGCAAGATTGTAAAGTAACCGTCGTCCCATATGAGACAACATTGGAAAAAATAAAACCATTAAAACCAGACGGCATTTTGCTTTCCAACGGACCTGGAGATCCAAAGCAGTTAGACGCATTATTAGGAAATATTAAAGAAATTATTTCAGCCTACCCGACGATGGCCATATGTCTAGGACATCAGCTGACTGCACTTGCCTTTGGCGGAAATACGAAAAAAATGCTTTATGGGCATAGAGGGGCAAATCAGCCTGTCGTCGATCTACAAACCAAGAAAGTTTATATGAGCTCTCAAAATCATAGCTATGAAGTGGATGAACCAAGTTTAAAAAATACCCCTTTGCGTGTGCGTTTCCGTAATGTTAATGACAGCACGGTAGAAGGATTGCTCCATTCGACATTGCCGATTATGACCACGCAATATCATCCGGAGGCTAATCCGGGCCCAGTTGAAAGCAGCAAGCTTTTCGAAGAATTTTTACAGATGATAAACGAAAATAGCGGGAGAGTTCAAGCATATGCCTAAAGACACATCGATCCAAACCATTCTAGTCATCGGGTCAGGACCGATTGTAATCGGCCAGGCCGCAGAATTTGATTATGCAGGCACACAAGCCTGCCTTGCTTTGAAGGAAGAGGGCTATAAGGTCATTCTTGTCAATAATAATCCCGCTACGATCATGACGGATAAGATAAATGCCGATGTGGTTTACTTCGAGCCGTTAACCTGTGACGTAGTCGCGCGTATTATCGAAAAGGAACGTCCTGATGGGTTGCTTGCCACCCTGGGCGGCCAGACTGGCTTAAACCTCGCCTACCAATTACATGACCAGGGAATTCTGGAAGCAAATCATGTAAGGCTTTTGGGAACGCCCATCGATTCGATCAAAAAAGGAGAGGACCGGGAGCTTTTTCGTCAGTTGATGTTTGAAATAAATGAACCGGTGCCTGAAAGCCAAATCGTCCACACGATAGATGAAGCGGTTGAATTCGCGGAGCAAATCGGGTTTCCTATCATCATTCGGCCTGCCTATACACTAGGGGGAACCGGTGGCGGGATTACGGACAATATGGAAAACTTCAAAGAGCTTGTCCGCGGCGGCCTTCAGGAAAGCCCAATCAATCAATGCTTGATTGAAAAAAGCATTGCCGGTTATAAAGAAGTGGAGTACGAAGTAATGCGGGATGGCAACAATACATGCATTACCATTTGTAATATGGAAAACATCGATCCTGTAGGGATCCATACAGGTGACTCGGTCGTAGTCGCCCCGTCCCAGACGCTTACGGATGAAGAGTTCCATATGCTTCGCGCGGCTTCGATTAAAATCATTTCATCCCTTGGCATAATCGGGGGCTGTAACATTCAATTTGCATTAGACCCGAACAGTAAAAATTATTACTTAATAGAAGTCAATCCACGGGTAAGCCGTTCGTCTGCACTGGCTTCCAAGGCAACGGGGTATCCAATTGCGAGAATCGCGGCGAAACTTTCGGTCGGCTATTATTTATCAGAGCTTGTTAATCCCGTAACTAAGAGCACATACGCAAGCTTTGAACCAGCACTTGATTATGTGGCCGTGAAATTCCCAAGATGGCCGTTCGATAAATTCACGACAGCCAATCGCAAGCTGGGCACGCAAATGAAGGCAACCGGAGAAGTGATGGCACTCCACAGAAATTTGGAAGGCGCCGTACAAAAAGCTGTCGATTCCCTTGAATTAAAAACGGTGGGCCTCCAGCTTAGCGCATTAAAAGAAAAAGCGGTACCGGAATTATGGGAGATGCTTTCCCAATGCTCAGATGAAAGAGTCTTCGTGATTTTTGAGATGATCCGTAAAGGCGTCCCTGTTCAAGAAATTCATCAGGCAACCGAGATTGATTATTTTTTCTTGCATGCATTTGCATCGATTATCGAAATGGAACAAAAAGCCGCTGCTTCAAAACCGCTTTCGCTTGATGAAGAAGAATTGCAGCTCATGAAAGAAAGAGGGATATCGGACCGCTATCTGGCATCCGTTTGGAACCTGGAGGAGCTTGAAGTACGTAACTGGCGGAAATCAAAAGGCGTGCTTGCTGCTTATAAAACGGTTGATACATGTGCTGCCGAATTCGAATCACACACGAATTATTATTATTCGACTTATTTTGGAGAAAATGAACAGAAGCAATCGGAAAAGCCGAAAGTGCTCATGATCGGAAGCGGCCCGATTCGAATCGGCCAAGGGATTGAGTTCGATTATTGTTCTGTCCATGGTGTATACGCTCTTCAGCAGGAAAACGTAGAAACGATCATGATCAATAACAATCCCGAAACGGTCAGTACCGATTTCGCAACGGCAGACAGATTATATTTCGAGCCATTAACCCTGGAATATGTCTTAAATGTGATTGAGGCGGAAGGGATAACGGACGTAATTGTTCAATTCGGCGGTCAGACAGCGATAAACCTTGCACAGGGATTAGAAGAATATGGCGTGAATTTACTTGGAACATCCTTTGATATTCTTGACCAACTGGAGGATAGAGACCGGTTCTATCAATTGCTAAGAAAACTGGACATCCCGCATGTACCTGGTACGATGGCCTATAATGAAACGGAGTTGATCCAGCATGCAGAGAAAATAGGATTCCCTGTTTTATTAAGACCATCTTACGTAATCGGAGGCCAGGGAATGGAAATCTTCCCTGATAAAGATCGTTTGCTGCATCGCCTTAAAAATGGCACAGCTTATGTATATCCTGTTTTGATCGATTCTTATATTCCAGGCAGGGAAGCGGAAATTGACTTAATCGCGGATGGAAAGGATGTTTATATTCCGATCATTGCTGAACATATTGAAAAAGCAGGGGTGCATTCTGGAGACAGTATGGCGATACTCCCCGCTCAAAGCTTATCCGTTCAGGAAAAAGAGAAAATCACCGCCTATGCAAAAGCAATAGTGACAGAACTTGATTATAAGGGCCTGATGAACATTCAGTTTGTGTTAACAAATAAAGAGGTTTACGTACTTGAAGTGAATCCCCGGGCCAGCCGAACCATTCCAATTATTAGTAAAATTACCGATTTGCCGATGGTTCAGGCAGCGACAAAAATATTGCTTGGGAAATATTTTTTGTCGAATTTGTTCGAAAAAACCGGATTAAGCGAAGATATTCCATACACTGTCGTCAAATATCCAGTATTTTCAACGTTTGCTTTAAGCGGACTGGACTCTAAAATCGGACCGGAAATGAAATCGACAGGTGAAGGCATCGCGATAGGCGAGGAAAGAACGGAAGCTCTTGCAAAGGTTTTTCATTTGAATAAACTATCACATGCCAAAGAGGTATATCAGGCTGATTCCGTCTTTCTAGAAAAAGATATCCTTCGGGAAATGGAACAATTGGGATATAAGGCCGTAAACGTTGAATTTGACTCATGGCTGAAATCGAAACAAGGATCAGCGGTTCTTGCTTATGGAGACAGTGAAAATGATAAACATGTTAGACATATGGCTTCAAAGTACCGATTGACTGTTTTTACAGAAGAAGAAAGCTTCAGGGCTTATTTAGAGGGGTTATCAAATAAAGAGCCGGGGATTTCCTCTTTGCAGGAATGGCTGTTAAGACATTCAAAAGGGGTGACACATGTATGAGAGCGGCGCAATTAAAAAAGAAGAATATATTGCAGCAAAAGGACTTTCTTGCACTTGCCGATATTCCGGGTGAACATATAATAAAGCTTATTGAGCTTGCAAAAACGATTAAAAAAAAGCATGTGATGGGTGAGGAATATCAGCCGTTAACCGGCAAAACGCTTGGTATGATTTTTGAGAAATCGTCGACGCGCACCCGTGTTTCTTTTGAAGTAGGAATGCTGCAGTTGGGGGGACATGCGCTGTTTTTAAGCGGCAATGACCTTCAAATAGGAAGAGGGGAAACCGTTTCTGATACAGCGAAAGTTTTGTCCCAGTATGTGGATGGAATTATGATACGCACATTTGAACATAAAAAAGTAACCGAACTTGCTTCCGCTGCGACTATTCCTGTCATTAACGGACTGACTGATACGGCCCACCCTTGTCAGGCTCTTGCTGATTTATTAACGATTCAGGAAGTGAAGGGGCGTCTGACAGGCTTGAAAATGGCTTATCTTGGTGATGGGAATAATATGGCTCATTCACTTATGATGGCATGTGCTAAAACGGGAATGGACTTTGCGATCGGCTGCCCGAAAGAATACGAGCCCGATGACAGGATTGTCGAGCAAGCGCAAAAAGAAGCCGCCTTTCACGGTTGTTCTATTGAAGTCTATTCTTCTCCGGAAGAGGCGATAAAAGAAGCCGACATTGTTTATTCGGATGTTTGGACATCAATGGGCCAGGAATTAGAGAATGAGCTCCGTCTGCTGGCATTCAAGGACTATCAAATCAATGCCGATCTGGTCAAGCATGCAAAAAAAGACTATATGTTCATGCACTGTCTTCCCGCCCATCGCGGGGAAGAAGTGACAAGTGAGATTATAGATGGGCCGCAATCGGTTATTTTCGATCAGGCGGGAAATCGACTCCATGCGCAAAAGGCGATTTTAGTGGATCTTATGTCATAAATAAGATTCAGACCCAGAGGTTACAATAAGGGGAGCCACGCGCAAAGGGGGGAAGACGATGGGACAAAATCATCAGTTCAGGCCGGGGCAAAAAGCTCCCAACAATGGTTTTTATGTCGAGATTGGCGAGACAGGAAGCATGGTTGTAAACCCTCAGAAAATCAAATTGAATGCGGGAGACCATTTTCCTGAAACAGCAAATCATAATCGTCTCTGGACTTACCAGCGGAAGCCTTAATCATGCGGCTTCCACTTTAGAGTCAGACCTTCAAAAAAAGGTCTGGCTTTTTTTAAAGGCTCTGTTAAACGATAATGTTGTTTTTGGGAAGGGAATCTGCGAGACTCCTCGAAAATGCATACGCATTTTCTCGTGCGGTGTCTATTCAAGGATGATGAATCAACGTCCTGCGGAAAAACGGGCTGGCAAGACCCCGCAGCGAGGTACGAGTGAGGAGGCTTGCCAGTTCGTCCGCGGAAAGCGAGTAGATTCCATGACCATTTGAAAATCAACAATGGAATTTAACAGAGCCTTTTTAAAAAATAAGAACCGTATAACTTTTATAGCTTTGATAGGTGTCTAGCTACGACGTAGTGTAGAAGAACGACTAAGACCGCCACATCGTTATGTCTTCGTCGTTCTGACCCACATCCTGTGGGCCCCCGACAAGGCATAAGACGAACCGCGAGGAGGCAGTTCCTAAAGTAAAACAGTGGTTTGGCATTAGAGGAACCTCGGCTAAAATCTGCCACA